>JAZNEL010000042.1:0-118627 GCA_045588555.1 Acutalibacteraceae bacterium
ATAGTAAATCTTGCACAAACCTGCCCTGAACATTAAAAAATTTTTTGATTGTATTTTTTCGGTAACTGTGATATAATCAGTTAAAATATAAAGCAAGGAAGATACAAATGCAGATAAGAATACAGGACGGTATTGTAGACCTGTCCGGTCAGCCTATCTTAAAAAAAGTTAATATAGAAATCAATACAGAAAGCAAAATCGGTATCGTAGGACGAAACGGCTCGGGTAAAACAACCCTTCTTCGACTAATTGGCGGTGAGCTTTCTATTTCAAAGGATAATCCCGAAGCTGAAAGCTTTCATATCGTTTCCGGAAAGCCTGTTATCGGCTCTATGTCACAGATGGCATTCAGTGATAACAGCATAACGATGCTTGACGAAATACGAAGCGCTTACAAGGAAATATTAGAGCTTAAGGAACGAATCAGCGAGCTTAATGCTCTGATGGAAAATAATCCTACAGATGATATAATTTCCGAATACACCGCAAAGCTTGATTACTTCACAAATCTCGGCGGCTTTTATTTCGAAAAGGAATATGAATCGGCTATTAAAAAGTTTGGCTTTTCAGAGGAAGAAAAGCTTAAGCCTCTTTCTGATTTTTCGGGCGGACAGAGAACAAAAATTGCTTTTCTCAAGCTTCTGCTTTCGAAGCCGGATCTTTTACTTTTAGATGAGCCGACTAACCACCTCGATGTCGAGGCTGTAGCGTGGCTCGAGGAGTACATTTCAAATTATAAAAAGGCTGTTGTTATTGTTTCCCACGACCGAATGTTTCTTGACAGAACGGTTAATGTTATTTATGAGATCGAGCACGGAAAAACCAACAGATACCCGGGTAACTATACCGCCTTCGCAGAACAGAAAAAACTGCTTCGCGCACAGCAGGCTAAAATGTACGAGGAACAGAAAAAGGAAATAGCGAAGCTTAATGATGTTATCGAAAAATTCCGCTATAAGGCAAACAAAGCCGCTATGGCACAGTCGAAAATCAAATATCTCGAGCGAATGGATATACTCGAAGCACCTGAAGCCTACGACAGTAAAACCTTTATGGCTGAATTTGAGCCTGACAAAAGAAGCGTCAAGGATGTGCTTACGGTAAGAGATTTAAAAATCGGATACGATAAGGTTCTCTCAACTGTCAGCTTCGATGTTAAAAGAGGTCAGCACGTGGGTATAGTAGGCGGAAACGGCTTGGGCAAATCAACTTTGCTGAAAACCCTGGTAGGTGCTATCCCCTCCCTCGGCGGCAGCTACATTATCGGAGGAGAAGTCAAAGTAGGCTATTTCGACCAGAATATGGCGCAATATGTCAGCAAATCAACCGTACTTGACGATTTTTTGACCGCCTTCCCCCATCTTAATAACTTCGAAGCAAGAAGTGCCCTTGGCGCGTTCCTCTTTACAGGCGATGATGTGTTTAAGACGATAGATATGCTGTCGGGCGGTGAAAGAGTAAGACTCGCCCTTTGCAAGATTTTCAAAAGAAAGCCCAATTTTCTTATTCTGGACGAGCCCACGAATCATATGGACATTCTCGGCAAGGAAACTCTCGAAAATATGCTGTCAGACTACGAAGGCACCTTGCTTTTCGTGTCCCATGACAGATATTTTGTTAAAAAGGTCGCAGATAATATTCTTTCCTTCGAAAACGGTGCGGTAAAATGGTATCAGTACGGTTATGAGGAATATATTAACGCAAAAAGCTCTGCTCTCCCCTCCCCTTCCGAGCAGACTGCGGCACAACCCGTCAAACAGAAAAAGACCTACACTACTCCGGGAAAGGAAAAAGCGAAAAAAGAAAGAGCCATTAAAAAGGCCGAGGATGCTATTTCCGAATTAGAGCTGAAGCTCGCGGCGCTGAAAGCAGAAATCGACAAGCCGGATAACCAGTCGGATTATGTTTTACTTACAGAGCTTCAGAAATCCATCGATGAAACCGAGAATGCTCTGATGGAAAAAATGGAGGAATGGGAAGCTTTGCTTTCTTAATAAAAAAACAGCAGTAGCTCACGATGAGTTACTGCTGTAGTTATTTTCAGAAGCCTATAAGGCCCAAAAGCCCGTATGATAAAACGGAAATAATTATACCAGCGATGAATACACCGACGGCAATTACGGGAAGGGAATGCTTGATTCTTATGTCGAGCAGGTCAGCTATCAGAGCACCCGTCCACGCACCTGTACCGGGAAGAGGTATTCCGACGAATAAAAGCAAACCGAGAAGACGGTACTTTTTTACATTTTCAGCCTTACGCAAGGATCTTGCCTCAAGCTTCGAAATAATCTCCTCAACCTTCGGTATTCTTTTAAGGAGGTTGAAAATTTTTCGGATAAACAAAAGAATGAACGGTATCGGCAGTAAATTACCGATATAGCATATAGCAAAGGCTTTGAAAAATTCGATATTCATAAGCTTGGCCGCTATAAGTCCGCCTCTCAATTCGAGAATAGGAAGCATCGACACGACAAAAGCGATAAACTCGGGTGAAAGCTTCCCGCCGAGAGAATTTACAATATATTCAGTTATTACTTCAGACATTGTCTACCTCTTACAAATTGTTTTGATTGATAAAATTCATAGCTTCGGTAAGAATATATTTATCATTTTCGTAATTGAGAACCTTGAGAGAGTCGGCGAAATTATACCATCCGCACTCCTCGATTTCCTCCTCCTGAAGCTTATAATCAGCCTGAACTGTTCTGGCAAGAAAAATAGAAACAGATTTCTCTATTTTACCCTGGATGCTGTATTCTGAACATTTAACAAAGCCGGGAATTATTTCTATATTAAGGCCTGTTTCCTCGAACACCTCTCTGACGGCGGTTTCTTCTTTAGTCTCGCCGGGCTCGATATGTCCCTTCGGAAAGCCCCAGTGAGCACTTCTGCGGTTTCTGATAAGAAGAAACTTCTTTTCAGTGTTTTCTTCGCGGAAAATAACAGCACCGCACGAGCTTTCATATAAGCATTCGATATTATATCCGACGCTTCCTTCGGCAAAGCTTATGGCCTCTCTGATGTCATTGACTATAAAGCGGGTGCTTTTGGGTGCTACTACCCACACTACACCCTTTCCGCCATACCGTCTGATGACAGCTATAACACGGCCGTCAAAATTTCTTACAGGGTGATTAATACCCATAATATAAGCGAACTGTACCGTGTTCTTTTTGGTTTTACTGCCTTCCATAATTCCGTAATTAAGCTTATACTTAAATCCGAAACGCTTATTAAAGGAATACATCGGAGACGTTACACGTACTTTGACGAATTTGCCTAACATAATTTGTCTCCTCTTCACAATACACATAGCGTAATATGATGGGGAAGCTCCCGCTACGCTACAAAGAATATATGCAGTTATTATACACATTTTTTTATAACATTTCAATACATTTCACTTCAAAAAGTGCCTCACAGCATAAAAAAATTATTAATGATATTGTCAAGATAATATCAAAGTGATATAATATAATCATTAAAATGAAGAGAGCAGTAATATGAAAACACTTTATATCACAGATCTTGACGGAACATTTCTTAACAGTAATGCAGAACTCACCGAAAAATCAAAAAAGCTTATTTCGGGTGCGATTGATAACGGCACTCTGTTTTCCGTGGCAACCGCACGGACATTCGCTACGGTTACAAAGCTTTTTGAAAATGTCAGTCTTAAGTTGCCGCTGGTTCTTATGAACGGTGCGATGCTTTACGACCCTGCGGAAAAAAGCATACTTTCCTGCCACAGCATCGACATTAGAAGCATTAAAGAAGTCTTTAAGACTTATAAAAGACATCATATTTATCCTCTCGTTTACCGATGTAAGGATAAATATCTGGAAATCGAGTATTTCAGTACGGATAATCCTCATCAGATGAAATATGTAAACAAAAGAACAGATGCCACAGGCAAAAGGTTCGTTTATTCCCCCTCCTTTAGCATTAAAGAAAATGATGAGGTTATTTACATCGTAACTCTGGATAAATACGAGAAAATCCTTCCCTTATATGAGGATATTTCTAAAATCAAGGATATTTCCTGTGTTTTCTACAGAGATAATTATACCGACTGCTATTTTCTCGAAATATTCGCTTCCGGTGTTTCAAAGGCTTCAGCTATGCTCGAGCTGAAAAGCATCGTCGGTGCGGATCGGACAGTGGCTTTCGGGGATAATCTTAATGACATAGAAATGTTTAAATCAGCCGATGAGGCCTACGCAGTAGAAAATGCCTGTGATGAGCTGAAAAAAATCGCTACGGGAGTTATCGGCAGAAATGACGATGACGCAGTAGCGGAATATATTTATAATAGTTCGGAGATATTTTAATGAGTAAGATTTTTAAAGAATATGCCAAAACCTATAAGCTGACACCGGAAAATTCCGACGGCTTTTATTCCGTGGTGGGAAAGCTTCTGGAAACAGAAGAAATACTCTCTATGCAGGAATATGAGCAGCATTTGGAAATAGACAGATTACAGCATATACTCGGTGTCTCATATTTAAGCTATAAAATCTGCAAAAAGCTCGGTTGGGACTTTGAATCGGCCGCCCGTGCAGGTATAATGCACGACCTCGTTTATTACGATTGGCGCGACGGAACTACAGGTGCCTGGCACCATTTACACGGCTATAAGCATCCGAAGCTTGCCGTGATGAATGCGACGGAGCTTTGCGGAGAATTAAACGACAGAGAATATGACGCCATTATCAGTCATATGTGGCCGCTCACCTTAAGACTTCCGAAGCACAGAGAAGGCTATGTGGTTATTTTCGCTGACAAATACTGTGCCACACGGGAGCTTATGTATTCTCTTAACAAAAGGTACAAAAAACACTTTTTAGATTATGTAGAAGGAATCTGAATATGGAACTGCTGATTAAATACATTTTACTATTTTTCTTTTACAGCGCCGCCGGCTGGTGTCTGGAGTCTCTCTATTGCTCTATCGGTGAAAAGCGCTTCGTTAACCGCGGCTTTCTTACGGGTCCCTTGTGTCCCATCTACGGAACAGCGGCTCTCGTTTTAATTATACTTATTTATAATCCCTTCAGAGATAATCCGCTGGCTGTTTTTGTCCTCGGCATTATCCTCTGTGACATAGTAGAATATATTACGAGCTATCTGATGGAAAAGCTTTTCAGCGCCCGTTGGTGGGATTACACCTATGAATTTATGAATATCGGCGGAAGAATCTGCCTTAAGCACACTCTTTATTGGGGCGTAATTTCGATTATTTTCGTCAAAACCATTCATCCTGCTGTCGATAATCTGTACAGTAAAATCGACGGCCCCTATCTTAAACTAATTTTATTTGCCGTTCTCGCTGTTTTCGTTCTCGATTTAGTCAATGCTGTGAGAAAAGCTCTCGACATCAGGAAGCTGCAGATTAAAATTAATAATCTTACCAAAACCCTTTCCGAGGAGCTTTCCATAATCAGAACTACCTTCGAAGACAAATACACGGTCATTCAGAAGGTAGTGGTTAAGCAAACGGACAAGCTTACACAGCTAAAATATCAGATTGACGATATTGCCGCTGATGTAGAAAGGTTTCTTATTTTCGAAAAAAAGACAAAGGATAAAGAAAAAAGTCTTTCAAACAGATTATTTTACAATAATCCGACCTTTGAAAAACTTACTAAAAACAAGCTTTATAAATTAAAAGACATCATCGATGACATAAAAGCAAATATTTACGAAGGCGAAGAAAAGCAATAAGTGAGGCAAGAATATGAAAAACACCGAAAAAAATGATGCACGAGTATTAAGAACCTATTCCCAGCTTATCAACGGTCTGATAGTGCTTCTTAACGAAAAATGCTTCGACGACATTTCTGTATCCGAAATCTGCGAGGCATCGGGAGTACACAGAGCTACATTTTATAAGCATTTTAACGATAAATTCGAGTTCCTGAATTTCTGCTTTGATTCGATGCTTAAAACCATAACCTTTGACTCACTCGAGCTCGGCTCTTCACCGTCGGTAATAAAAAATAACATAATGCATTTCGTTTCCTGCATTCTTCAATTCATTGACGACAACAGGCCGCTGTTCACCTCTGCCTGTATCGAAAAGCCCTCTGTCACATTTCTTTCATCCTTTGATAATTCCATCAATAATTTCTGCACCAATAAGCTAAATTCAGTCCTTACGGCCCCGATGCACAGAATAGAGATTTCCTCAGTATTTTATTCGGGGGCCTTTGTAGGAGTGGTCAAATGGTACATACAGTCAAATAATCCGAATATGTATGATGACATGATGGATTTTCTCGAGCACAGGGTTGATGAGCTTTGCAGCTTTTATGAGAAAAATCTTTATCAGCCTGTCTGAATTCAGCTGTCGTAGTCGTCGAGAAAGTTATATTTAATGTCGCCTTTATGATAACCGATAACGGTTTCCAAATTGACATTATGCACACTTCTGAAAATATTCATTTCTATGTTGGAGTTGATTTTCCTGAATGAGGAAATCAGCTCCTTCATTTCTTTTCTCTTCGAAAGAAGCTCCATATCCGACTGGGAGCTTTCACTTCTTTCAGTAAATTTACAGGCACACTGTAAAAACTTAAGGTCATTATATCTTACCCAGGCCTTTATATCTGCCTCCCGTACCATATAAAGAGGGCGGATAAGCTCCATACCTTCGAAATTTGTGCTGTGAAGCTTCGGCATCATCGTTTTTATCTCTGCACCGTAAATCATACTGAGCAGAATGGTTTCGATTACATCGTCGAAATGATGTCCTAACGCTATCTTATTACAGCCGAGGCTCTTTGCATTTTTGTAAAGGTGTCCCCTTCTCATTCTCGCACAGAGATAGCAGGGTGAATTTTCCACATCGACCACATAGCCGAAAATATTCGCATCAAATATTTCGATGGGAATGTCGAGAAGCTCTGCATTATTAATAATCTGCTGTCTGTTTTCCTCGGAATACCCGGGGTCAAGAACAAGATATTTCGCTTCAAAAGGAAAATCGCTGTGCTTTTGCAGATGCTGTATACATTTGGCTAAAAGCATAGAATCCTTACCGCCCGAAATGCAAACGGCAATTCTGTCACCGGGCTTAATCATCTCATATTCATTGATTCCCGCTATAAAGCGCTTCCATATTTCCTTGCGGTACTTTTTGATTATGCTTCTTTCTACCTGAATATGCTTTTCCATAAAATCTGACCCTTAAACCAAAAAAGAAGGCGGTTACGCCTTCTTTTATCGCGTTTAACTTTCCTTGATATTAAAAATTATTCGCAGTATGTTCTTTAACATCTTCGGACTCTTTACCACAACTATCTTCATATGCTATACCTCCAAGCAAAATGTCCGTCATTTAAAGGAACAGGTTATTCCTAAAACGATAAGCATAAAAGCAAGGATGAAGAGCATAACCTTTACCGGAATACACAGTGCGAGAAGTATGCCGGCTCCGAAAGCGGTGAAGATAAGTCCTTTCGTACATAAACGAAGCTTCGCCATGCTATCATCCCCTTCCGTAAAAAAAGTCTAATCTACTAACATTATACGGATGAGAGAAAAAAAGGTGAAAAATCAAAGCTGCCACTTTTTAAGACTTTTCTGCTCGTTATAAAAGGTAACATAGCTTTCGTATCTGCTTCGGCTGATTACATTTTCATTTACGAGCTCGCAGATTTTACAGCCCTTTTCACCGAGGTGGGCACAGCCCGTAAATTTACATTCGCCGATATGCCCGTTAAACTCCTTAAAGAGATATTCGAGCTCATCGGAAAAAATAACATTATCATTAGAAAAATCTATACTCGAAAAGCCCGCTGTATCGATTACGGAGCCTTCGGCTATATGAAAAATTTCTGTTTGCCTGGTAGTATGCCGACCTCTGCCTAATTTATCGCTGATTTCGCCCGTTTCGAGGCTTAAATGGCCGCTTAAGGCGTTTATCAGTGTAGACTTACCTACACCTGAATTTCCGGTAAAAGCCGTCAGATGACCCTTTAATTCGCCTTTTATAGCCTCAAGCATAGATGTGTCATTCACATCGGAATACATATATACTCTGTAGCCTGTGGAAAGATAGGTTTCATAAAGCTCACTGCAGTCGGCAAGATCGGTTTTGGTAATTACTATTACAGGCTCTATGTTGTTTTTTTCGGCCAAAACCGTCATTTTGTCGATTACGAGATGATTAGGCAAGGGCTTCGCGGCAGAAACGACTATCATAAGCTTATCTATATTCGCTACAGGCGGACGGATAAGCTTGTTTTTTCTTTCGTGTATTTCATCGATAGTGTTTTCCTTATCCTCTCTGACGGTAATGGTTACTCTGTCACCGGTGAGAGGCGAAATCCTTTCCTTACGGAATTTACCCTTCGCCTTACACTCAAAAACACCGTCAGCGGTTTCGACATAATAAAACCCGCCGATGCCCTTTATTATTATTCCTTCAAGCTGCATCAGGAATCACCGCCCGCAGGTTCAGCCTCCGCTTGTGTGTCGGGTGCTTCCGTGGTAGGTGCCTCAGTGGTGGTAGGCTTGGTTGTAGTCGGCTTCGTGGTAGTGGGAGCCGTAGTGGTAGGCTGTGTAGTCGAAGGAGCCGTGGTAGTCGGCTGTGTTGTGGTGGGAGCCGTAGTCGAAGGCTCTGTAGTGGTAGGCTTGGTTGTAGTCGGCTTAGTGGTAGTAGGCTTCTTCGTAGTAGTCGGTTTAGTAGTGGTAGGACGGGTAGTCTTTTTCTCTCTGGTGGTCTTTTCCTCGGTCTCCTCTTCGGTTTCTTCCTCTGTAGTTTCCTCGGTCGTTTCAGGAATTTTACCTGTACTTACATATACTGCCACTCTCGTTCCGGGAAGAACGGATTCACCGATGTACTCGTGTCCGATGATTTTGCCCGCAGGCTCGGCACTGCCTCTGTATTCGGTTCTCGTAGTGTCAAGAGTAAGACCAACCTCTGCTAAAGTAGCTCTTGCCTGTGCGATGGTCATACCGATGAGATTAGGCACAGATACAGGCTCAACCTCTTCGTTGGTAGCTACATAAATGGTAATAAGCGAGCCGACTGCGACCTTTTCACCCTTGGCAGGATGAGTTCTGATAACCGTACCGATTTCGGCGTCGTCGCTTCTTTCCTTGACTACTGCCGTTTCGAGTCCGGCACCGCGTAAAACAGAATCAGCGGACGAATGCTCATAGCCGTACACATCGGGAACCTCGACCTGTGAAGCGGAGTCGGAAATATAGATAATAATAGTTGAGTTTTTGTTTACCTTGCCCGTAGAAGGCTCCTGTCGTAAAATAGTTCCTGCTTCGGCATCGCTTTCCTCGTCGATAACGGGCTCGAAGCTGAAATCTGCATAAGCAGGCTGATTCATAACCTGGTCATAGAAATTAAGACCGACCACATTAGGAACATTCACTTTATTTGAGCCGGGCAGGAAAAGAGAAATAAGCACCACGGCGAAAATAACGAGAGCACCGAGAACACCGCAAAGCACGGCAATAGTTTTCTTCTTCGCGCTGTCATCCTCTTCCTCGTCCTCATAATGCTCGTCCTTACCAAGGCTTTCAATAACTGTTTCAGCCTTGGTAACTACGGGAACGGCGATTTTTATATCTTCATCTGTTTCGGCAATCTGACCCGGCTGTGTTCCGGTAAAATACGAATAGTCAAATTTAATGTTCGGGTTTTTCTTATATTCTTCGATGTCTCTTAAAATTTCAGATGCTGACTGGTATCTGTCGCTCTGATTTTTCTGCATAGCTCTGATGATAATCTGCTCGAGACCTATGGGAATGTCGGGATTAATTTCACGGGGCTTCACAGGGTCGTTCTGAAGCTGCATAAGTGCCACGGAAACGGCATTATCCGACTGGAAAGGTAAGGTTCCTGTGAGCATTTCGTAAAGCATAACACCCACGGAATAAAGATCGGTTTTAGCGTCGGTATGACTTCCCTTCGCCTGCTCGGGGCTGATGTAATGAACTGAGCCGATGGCACCGTCAGTCATAGTACGGGTTTCGCTTCTGCTGAAGCGTGCGATACCGAAATCCGTTACCTTGATGGTACCGTCGGAAATAAGCATAATGTTCTGCGGCTTGATGTCTCTGTGAACTATGCCCTTATCGTGAGCGTGCTGCAAGGCGCGGAGAATCTGTGTTACATAATAAATGGCTTCGCGAGGATTGATTTTTCCCTGTTGCTCGATGTATTCCTTAAGAGAAATACCCTCGACATATTCCATTACGATGTATTGAATCATATTGCCGTAGCTTACATCGAAAACCTTTACTATGTTCGGGTGCGAGAGGACGGCAATAGCCTTTGATTCATTTTTAAAACGGCGTCTGAAATCCTCGTTTGCGAGAAATTCGTCCTTTAAAATTTTAACCGCTACGATTCTGTGGTCGATATTGTCGAAGGCCTTGTAAACCACAGCCATACCGCCCACACCGATAATTTCGATAATTTCGTATCTGCCGTCAATGCGCTTTCCTACATAATTTTCCATAAATCTTTACCTTACCCTTTCATAATGACAACCGTTATATTATCACTGCCGCCGTTATTATTGGCTTCATCGATATATTTCTGTGCAAGAGAATTAAAATCAGTGTTCTGATAAATTTCGAGGATTCTTTTATCGCTGACCATACCGCTTAAGCCGTCAGTGCATAAAAGAAGAGCTTCGCTTCCGTCCAGTGAGACATAATCAAATTCTATGTCTATATCCTCATCGACACCCATGGCACGGGTTATGATATTTTTGATAGGGTTGTTTTCATATTCTTCTTTGGTTATCTGACCCTTGTCGAGCATTTCCTGAACGAGAGAATGATCCTTCGTTATCTGACGGATGGTATCATCCCGTATTATGTAAGCTCTGCTGTCTCCCACATGAGCTATGCAAGCCTCATTATTTTTTATGAGTGCGGCTACGATAGTGGTGCCCATACCCTTCAGACTGCTGTCGTATACTCCCCTGTCAAATACATTTACATTAGCTGTAGTTATGGAAGAAAGAAGAAGATTTTCCAGCGAAGAAACAGACATAGAGGGATTATAGCATTTTTTGATTTTTTCACTGACCATTTCTATAGCGGCGGCACTGGCTATCTTTCCGCCGTGCACTCCGCCCATACCGTCACAAACTATAGCCCACACCGTTCCGTCGGGCAGCACACCGTAATCGAAAGCATCTTCGTTTTTGCTTCTGACGGCACCTATGTCGGTTTTACCGGTTAATATCATAAAACCGTCTCCTTTCAGATTTATTTTTCGCCTCTGCGAAGCTGACCGCAGGAGGCGTTAATGTCACTGCCGAGTGTTCTCCTTACAGTGGCGTTAATACCGCTTTTTTCGAGTATTTTTATGAATGAGGACATTCTGTCCTTATTGCTTTTTCTGTAATCTCTCTCTTTAACCGAATTTACGGGAATGAGATTAACATGGCAGAGCATACCCTTGAGTCTTCCTGACAGCTCCTTTGCACATTCGTCACTGTCATTGACACCGCTAATCATCGCGTATTCGAATGAAATTCGCCTGTTTGTGGCACGGGTGTAATCCCTGCAGGCTGTGAGAAGCTCATCGATGTTCCATTTGTTATTTACGGGCATAGTTCTGCTTCTTATGGTGTCGTTTGGTGCGTGAAGTGAAACGGAAAGAGTCAGCTGTAGTTTTTTCTCCATCAGCTTATAAATTCCGCTTACTACGCCACAGGTGGAAAGAGAGATGTTTCTCATACCGATATTCTGACCGTTTTCGTCTGAAATCATTTTAAGAAATCTGACTACATTGTCGAAATTATCGAGAGGCTCTCCTACTCCCATCATTACTATATGTGAAATTCTGACGGATAAATCCTGCTGTGCCGCATAAATCTGGGAAAGAATTTCCGACGGAGCGAGATTTCTGATAAAGCCCGCGATACCCGAAGCACAGAAATTACAGCCCATACGGCAGCCTACCTGACTTGATACACAGATGGTATATCCGTATTTATATTTCATAACTACTGATTCTATCAGCTCTCCGTCATTAAGTCTGAATAAATACTTAACTGTACCATCATACACTGAAACTAACTTTTTTTCAATAGTGCAGGTATAAATGTCATAATTTTTTTCGAGATTTGCTCTTAAATCTTTAGAAATGTTTGTCATTTCGTCGAAGGATGTAACGCAGTGCTTATGTAACCAGGAATAAATCTGCCCGGCCTTGAAGGGCTTTTCCCCCATTTCCGTAAGCTCGCTTTTCAGCTCCTCGACGGACATAGACTTTATATCTTTTTTCACTTAATCACTCTTTCTTTCAAAGCAGGCAATAAAAAATCCGTCACTCGAATTAATATGAGGCATAAGAGTTACAAAGAAGCTGTCGCTGATTCCGGGAAGCGGCATAACCTTTTTAAAACAGCTGTTTTCCCCGAGAAATCTTTCGCAGACCTCCTCATTTTCATTTTTGGAAAGGGCACAGGTGGAATAGACCAATCTGCCGCCTTTTTTAACATATCGTGCCCCGTTTTTCAGAATAGAATACTGGATTTCGGGTAAGCCGACCAGCTCCTCCTCTGATTTGTATTTGATTTCCGGCTTTCTTCTGATGATTCCCGTTCCCGAGCAAGGTACATCACACAAAACTCTGTCAGCCTCTCCGAGGTCAGTTCTGAAAATGAGGGCATCAGACACAGCAACGCTGATAGCATCCAAACCGAGCCTTTCAGCGCCCCTGTTAATAAGCTCTACCCTGCTTTCATATTTATCGAAGCAAAGAACCGTGCCTTTGTTTTTCATATATTCGGCCACTGTGTATGCCTTGCCGCCTGGAGCGGAGCATAAATCGAATACTCTGTCCCCTTCTTCTGGGCCGAGAGCCTTCACACAAAGCTGTGAGGCCAGATCCTGTACATGAAAATATCCCTTACGGTAGCAGGAAAGCTTTTCTACATCCTTGCCGTTCAGTGAAATTTTCAGAGCATTATCAAGGTAGACCTTTTCGCTGTCCACACCTTCGGCACCGAGCTCATTTATCAGCTCATCGGCAGAAATCTTCGTAGTATTAACACGGATAAATACATCGGGTGAGCCCGTAGAAGCCGAAAGCACACCTTCCGCATTTTCAAATCCGTATTCTCTGATCCATTTTTCACAGAGCCATTTTTCGCAGGAATACTTTACAGACAAATAATAAGCCGAATTTTTTTCATCGGGAAGCCTTAATTTGTTTTTATCTACCTTTCTGAGCACTGCATTTATGAGACCTGAAGCGTAGGGGCAAAACTTTTTAGCAAGCTTCACGCTCTCATTTACGGCCGCCGAGGAAGGAATTTTGTCCATAAAAAGAAGCTGATAAGCTCCGAGGCGCAGAATAACCGCCGCTTCGGGCTTAAGCTTATTAATGGGCTTTTGCAGATAAAGAGAAAGGTTATAATCGAGAGTCAGCTTCGTTTCTATAACACCGTAAAACAGTGCCGACACAAAGGTTTTATCTCTTGAGTCCATTTCGTATTTATTAAGAAAAGCGTCTAATGTAAGATTAGAAAAAGCCGAATCTCTTTCGATTTTCATAATGGCTTCAAAGGCGATTTTCCGTGCATTTACCATTTTAAATTCCTCGTTATTACCGTCTTCTGTTATTCGTACGGAGTATAAGTCTGATAAGTGACATAAGAGATACCAAAAGTGAAGCTACATAGGTCATAGCTGCCGCTGACAGCACCTTTTTAGCTCCTGCTCTTTCCTCATTATGAAGCATTTCCGTTTCCTCGATAACCTTAAGCGCTCTCGAGCTTGCATTGAACTCGATGGGCAGAGTTACGAGCTGGAATACCACTACCGCGGCAAAAAGAATAATACCGATGTCTATCAGCAGTCCGAAGCCGAGGAAATAACCCATAATTGCGATAATTACACCTGCCGAGGAGCCGAAATTTGCTACAGGTAAAATAAGATTCCTGACCTTGATCGGCAGATAATTTTCAGCGTGCTGTGCGGCATGTCCTGCCTCGTGACAGGCTATACCTATACTGGCGATGGAAGCACCCGAATAAACCTCGGGCGAAAGGCGGATAACATTTACACGGGGATCATAATGGTCGCTGAGCTTACCGTGTCCGCATTCTATTCTGACATCTCTGATGCCGTAATGGTTAAGAACATCCTGCGCCGCCTGTGCGCCGGTTATATGTCTTGTATTTGAAACACGGGCGTATTTACCGTAGGTGCTTTTAACCTTCGCCTGTGCGAAAAGCGAAAGAATAATCGCAGGCACTACGAGGATTATATAGTAATAATCGTACCAGAACATTAAATCACATCCTTAAAATCAACCTAAAACTGTTCCTTTACCGACAGAGTAACCGTTAAGAAAGGCTGATGCATCCATTCTCTTTTTTCCCTCGAGCTGAATCACCTTAAGCTCTATGCAGTTATTGTCACCGCAGGCCACGGTCAGCATTCCGCTGCTTTCGATTACTTCACCGGGAATATTATTTCCTTTTTTATCTGATAAAACCGAAGAATGTATTTTTAAAGTTTTTCCATTGAATTTTGTCGAGGCTCCGGGCCAGGAATAGAGACCGCGTATTTTATTATGAATGTTAAAGGCAGTGTCAGTCCAGTCTATCCCGCTCATATCCTTTGTCAGCAGTCCTACATGCGTAGCCTTGCTTTCATCCTGCTTGACAGGCTTAAGCTCACCCTTTTCGATAAGCTCCACGGTTTCTATCAGAGCCTCGGCTCCTAAAGGTGCGAGAACCTCATACATATACTCCGTAGTATCATTAATGCCGATTTCACATTCTTTGATGTTCAGAATATCACCGGTATCTACACCGGAATCCATCTGCTGTACGGTAACACCTGTTTTTCTGTCGCCGTTGAGAACAGCATAATGTATGGGCGAAGCGCCTCTGTATTTGGGTAAAATCGAAGCGTGAACATTAATACAGCCGTATTTGGGATAAGAAAGAAATTCATCGGGTAAAATTTTACCGTAGGCTACTACTACCACGAGGTCAGGCTTGATTTTTTCAAGAATTTCCACGCCCTTACCGTTTCTGACGGAAGCGGGCTGATAAACATCAAGTCCGTGCTTGAGAGCCTCTACCTTCACATCGGGAGGCGTGAGCTCCTGCTTTCTTCCTACAGGCTTATCGGGCTGGCAGAATACACCCACTATCTCGTGCTTTGATTTTACGAGAGCCTTAAGACATTCAACCGAAAAATCGGGTGTTCCCATAAAAGCGATACGCATATTATCAGTCCTCTTCTCTCATTCTTCTGATTTCATCTGCAGTGAGCTCTCTCGACTGCTTATCGGTGTAAAGAATACCGTCGAGATGATCTATTTCGTGGCAGAAGCATCTCGCCTTAAGACCTTCTCCCTCGTAAAAGCGCCATACACCTTTTCTGTTCTGCGCTCTGATTTTACAGTATTCCGGTCTTTTAACCATACCGTTCTGACCGGGTACGGAGAGACAGCCCTCTATGTCCTCATATTCTCCCGAGGTTTCCACTATTTCGGGATTTATGAGCTCAAGGAAGCCGTCACCGACATCGACAACTACAACTCTCCTCAAGACACCCACCTGTACTGCGGCGAGGCCTACACCCTCCGCCTTATACATAGTGTCCTTCATATCGTCGAGAAGCTCCCACAGACGCTCGTTGAATCTTTCTACAGGACGGCTTGTCTTTCTTAAAACAGGGTCACCTGCTGTTACTATTTTTCTGATTGCCATTATCATTACCTCACTTAACAGAGATTTACGGGATTTATATCTATTGCCACCGTAACAGAGCTGAATGCGGAATCCTTGCCGAAGCTGACGAGAAGCTCCTTAATCATTTCTCTGAATCTGTGGCTGTTTTTACATTTGATTATCAGTCTGTATCTGTATTTGCTGCTGATTTTAGAAACTCGCGGCGGCATAGGACCTAAAACTATTATTTTGATTTCGCTGTATTTTTCCGCTGTAAGTCCCTTCAGCTCATCCAGAAAGGCACGCGAGCAGTTCAGAGCCTTTATTTCATCGGTGCTGACGAAAAGCACAGAGCAGATGTCACAGTACGGCGGATAAATCATAGCTCGTCTTATTCCGATTTCTGTGCTGAAAAATTCCGGATAATCCTGCTTCTGCGACATTTTTATTACGTGATTCTGCGGTGCAGAGGTCTGTATGAGGGCAAGACCTTTATTTTTTCCTCTGCCCGATCTGCCGACAACCTGTGTCAGAAGGTCGAAGGTTCTCTCCTGACTGCGGAAGTCGTCGTTATTCAGCTGCTGATCGGCGTTAATGACACCTACCAGAGTGACATTTTCGAAATTTAGACCTTTGGCTACCATCTGGGTGCCGAGCATTATGTCGTATTTACCTTCTCCGAAATCGATAAGACCCTGCTCAAAGCTGTTTCTTGTTCCTGCAGAATCGGTGTCCATACGAAGAACTTTAGCTTCGGGGAGAAGCTCGCCTATTTCTTCCTCTATCCGCTGTGTGCCGTAGCCCGCATATCTGACACCCTCTTTGCCGCACTCGGGACAAACCCGAGTAAAAGGAGCCGAATAACCGCAATAATGGCACATCAGACGGCCGTTGGCACTGTGGTATGTCATAGATATACTGCAGTAGGGACAGGTTATGACGCTCGAGCATTCATCACAGGCGGCAAAGGTGTTATAGCCTCTGCGGTTTATCAGCAGAATAGTCTGCTTTTTATCCTCGAGATTTTTTTCCATCAACTCTAAAAGACGGGAGCTGATGCTGTATCTGTTCCCCTTCTGTCTTTCGAGCTTCATATCTATTATTTCTACCTCGGGAAGGATGGCTTCTCCGTATCTTTCATCGAGAACATTAAGTGAATAATTATTTCTCAATGCATTAGAGTAAGATTCCACAGATGGTGTTGCAGACGAAAGCAAAAGTAAAGCTTTATGCCTGTTTGCGCGGAATTTGGCTACATCTACCGTATGGTAACGCGGCGAGGATTCGGATTTATAGGTATGCTCCTGTTCTTCGTCAATAACGATAAGTCCGAGATTATCAAAGGGTGCAAAAACGGCTGAACGGGTTCCGATAGCTATTTTAACCAGTCCGTCTCTGACTCTTTTATATTCGTCTCTTCTTTCACCCACTGAAAGCGCACTGTGAAAAATAGCTACCTGTGAGCCGTACCTTCCTTTAAACTGCGCCATCATCTGCGGTGTGAGAGAGATTTCGGGAACCATAACTATAACCTGTCTCCCCTCCGAAATTACTTTATCTATAAGAGAAAGAAAAACAGAGGTTTTTCCGCTTCCCGTTATGCCGTAAAGAAGGCTTACTCCGCCTTTGTTTCTGTATTGCTCATAAATACTGTCAAAGGCCTTTTTCTGCTTTGGAGTTAAAGCTATTTCATCCTTCGCACCCGAATAAATCAGATTTGATTCGGGGATACGGTAAACAGTAAGGTCGCTGATCTCTAAAATGCCTTTCTTTTCCAGATTGGTAATCACAGAGGCTGTAAGACCCGTGAAATAGCACAGCTCCTTTACACCGGCAGAGCCAACATCTGAAAGAACCTTTATTACACTTTTCTGCTTCGCTGTAAGCTTGGGATACCTTTCGGCGATTTCATCCTCGCTGTAAAGCAATCTTGCGCTTTTAACAGTAGCATCCTTCGCGTTTCTCACGGCATTATAATCTTTGGTTAAAAGCTTTTTCGCCAGTAGTCTGTCGATTATATCGCTGTCCGATGAAAAGCCGAGAGAAGAATAAACCTCCTTTTTAGACAGAAATCCGTCAAAGGAAAGCATATATTCATAAACCTGCTTCTCATCCTCCGAGAGATTTACGGCACCTTCTCGGATGAGTGCGAAATATTTAACCTCGGTTTTAAAATTCAGCCCCGAGGGTATCTGTACCTTAATGCCCTCGAAATAAGTGCAGAAGGTTCTCTCTTTTAAAAACAAGGCTATATCAAGCATTTCGCGGGTGACAATTTCCGTGTTATCGAGAACAGAGATTATGCTTTTATATTTTTTGTTCTCTTCTGCCTCCGAGAAGCCGAAAACCACACCCTGTCTTTTTACATTTTTACCGGTACCGAAAGGAACGAGGACTCTCGTCCCCTCACAGATGCTGTTTTTCAGCTCATCAGGCACCGTGTAACCGTAAAGAATGTCAAAATGATATGCAACATTTTCCACTGCTACACAGGCAAGAAACTGTTTCATATCATTTCACTTCCTTTATTCAGATATTTTTTATTTCATCGGGCTCGCAGATTTCAAGCTTACCGCTGAGAAATTCGTCAAGTGCAAAGGAAACAGGCTTCTCTGTTCCGCATTTTTCGTTAAGCTCGGGAGTTTCGGAAATCTCTCTTGCTCTTTTAGCTACTGCTGTTACTACGGAGTAACGGCTTGTATTGTCCTTAAGTAAGTTTCTTAAATCAGGATTAAGCATTGTTTATTACCTCTCTTATTTTATTTTGCATATTTTCAGTTTTGAGCTGTTCAGCTCTTATTATTGCCATAATATCGCTGACTGCATCCTCGAGAATGTCATTTTCTACGATGTAGTCATATTCATAAGCTCTGCGAAGCTCCGTTTCCGCAATAAGCATTCTGGCCTTAATGGCCTCGTCACTGTCCGTAGCACGGTTTCTTAACCGCTTTTCGAGAATCTGAAGTGAAGGCGGTGCGATGAAAATCTTTATGGCATCGGGGAAAATTTTCTTTACATTTTCGCCGCCTTCGACCTCAATGATGAGAAATACAGTCTTTCCCATTTCAAGATTATTTCTCACGGGGCTGACAGGCGTTCCGTAAAAATTCTCACCGTACTGTGCATATTCCAGCATTTCGCCCTTTTTAATATTTTCATTGAACTCATCTGCAGTGATGAAATGATAGTTGACGCCGTCTCTTTCACCAACGCGCATCTGACGGGTAGTCATCGAAACAGAAAGGAAGGCATCATCCTGCATTTTTTCGAGAACCTTTGCTATTACGGTGTCCTTACCGCAGCCGGAGGGAGCAGATACTACCACAAGCAAGCCCTTATTCATAGCTGACATCCTCCTCGCAAATTTCTTCCGTGTCAGAGTTGAGGCGGTTTGCTACTGTCTCACACTGAAGATAGGTAAGTATAACGTGGTCGCTGTCCATAATAATGACAGCTCTTGTTCTTCTGCCCTGTGTAGCATCAATAAGAGTGCCTCTTTCTTTACATTCCTGTATGATTCTTTTTATGGGTGCGGAATCGGGACTGACAATAGCAACAAGACGCTGTGCGTTTATCATATTTCCGAAACCTATATTGATTAGCTTCATAATTTTCACCGATTATTCTATATTTTGAACCTGTTCGCGTATTTTTTCTATTTCAGCCTTAATGTCGATTACCTTTCGGGCGATTTCGACATCCTGGGCTTTTGAACCGATAGTGTTTGCTTCGCGGTTAAATTCCTGGATAAGAAAATCTGTTTTTCTGCCGATAGCGATTTCGCTGTCCATAAACTCGTGCATCTGCTCAATATGGCTTCTGAGTCGTACGGTTTCCTCTGCCACAGCGATTTTATCAGCATAAATAGCCGCTTCAGTGAGGAGTCTCTGTTCGTCAACCTGAACATCACCGAGCACATTTTTCATTCTCTCGAGAAGCTTATTATTATATTCCGCTACGGTCTGCGGTGAACGCTCCTCGATAAACTTAACATTTTCGAGAATTGTCTCACAGCGGGAAAGTATGTCAGCCTTAAGCTTTTCGCCTTCCTTTTCTCTCATAGAAATGAAGGAGGCAAGAGCTTTATCGGTAACAGCTTTAACGGCATTCCACACTCTTTCCTCGTCAGCCTCAGTTTTATGAACGGAGAAAATGTCGTGGTATTTCGCTACGGAGGTTACTGTAATATCGTCCGTGAGAGCGTATCTTTCCGCGAGCTCCTTTAAAGCGTCGATGTATCCCGAGGCAAGAGAATGATTTACCGATACCACGCAGTCCTCTGTTTCGAGCGCTTCGATCTGTACATAGCATTCGAGCTTACCTCTGGAAACATTTGACTGAATGTATGATTTAAGCTTTTCCTCTAAAAAGCCGTAAATGCGGGGTACTCTCGAAGAAAAATCGAAATATCTGTGGTTAACGCTTTTCATTTCCACGGTGATACACATACCGTCGATAGTTTCCTGTGCTCTGCCAAAGCCGGTCATGCTTTTTATCATTTCTATTTCCTCCGTTATTAACGAAAAATTCTTTGATATATCCTTATAATTATACCTTGTTTTAAGCGTTTTGTCAAATAAAATGAAGTATTTTCTTTACTTACAGCAGGAGCCCGTAAGTATCGACGGAATATCATTAGAGTACCCGTCCTCTTTTTTTTCGAAATTCATATTATCGAGAAAGACATCGATATTTTTACAGGTGCATTTACCCATATAAATTCCCTTTAAAGCCGCGGCATTAAAGGCAGTGCGCAGAAGTCCTTCCACGAGATAAGACCTGTCCTCACGGTAATCAAGCTCGTAAACCTCCGCAAACTCTCCGGCGGTTTTAAGCAGGCAGAAGCCGCATTCAATATCGTCCTCGATGGCTGTAAATTTGCTGACCTGCTCTGTCAGCGCTTCCGGTTTAAAATAAATCATAATTATTTCTTCTTTCTTTCCATTCCTGCGGCAAGCATAAGCTTTCTGACCTCATCCTCGGTAAGGTCTCTCCAGTCACCCTGCTTGAGCATACCTAATTTAACGGAGCCGACAGCTGTTCTTTTAAGTCGCGCTACCTCGAGACCGACAGCCTCGCACATCTTTCTTATCTGTCTGTTTCTGCCCTCGTAAAGTATGATTTCGAGGACTACCCTGCCCTCTTCTCTGGTAACGACGCGGATTTCTGCGGGCGCTGTCATTCTGTCATTGATGACGATACCTGTGGTAAGCTCTGTAATCTGCTCCTGGGTTATGCCGGGTCTTACGGTGACACGATAGGTTTTAGGCACATGCTTTCTCGGATGGGTCATAGCATTAGCGAACTCACCGTCGTTAGTGCACAGAAGCATACCCTCGCTGTCTTTATCGAGTCGACCGACAGGATAAACTCTTCCGGGTACATCCTTAATGAGTTCTGCTACGCACTTTCTGTCGCGCTCGTCACTCATAGTGGTTATAAAGCCGCGGGGCTTGTGAAGCATAATATATGTGTGGGATTTCTGCTTAATTATCTTTTTGCCTTTTACGGTAACCGTGTCACTTTTCGGATTGATTTTGTCACCGATGGAGGCGACCTGACCGTTTACACGGACCGCTCCCTGTTCGATGAGCTCCTCGCTTTTTCTTCGCGAAGCGACACCGCATTCTGATAAAAATTTCTGTAGCCTGACTTTACCGTCTGTCATAATTTTTAATCCTTTCCTTATGAAAATATGCGCTTTATCCAATCAATAAAGCCGCCCTTCGGTCTGTAGGTTTCCTGCAAAGGAGCCACATCATCCTTCGAACGGATGTACTCCGTATGTACAGGATTTTCACCGACATAATAAATTACCTTGCCGATAATCTGATCCTTTTTAATCGGCGCATAGAGAATAGAAGGCAGAATTATCTGCTCCTTCAGCTCTTCGTTTTCTTTAAAGTGATAAATGTATTCATCACAGTAGATTTCTGCTTTATCGCCGACACCGCCGTAAACGCTGATTTCTGACAGGCCTGTAAGCTTTTTCGTACTGCGGTTAAGCTCGGTGAAGGATGAATCGTAAAGCTTTTGATGGTCATTCCAGTCATCAGCCGCATTAAGAGTAACACACACGAGAGCAGCACCGTCCCTCTCACAGGCGGACACCAGACATCTTCCGCTCTTTTTCGTAAAGCCTGTTTTGATACCGAAAACACCCTCGCAGTAGCCGAGAAGCTTGTTATGATTAGAAAATGTAACCGAAATATCAGGCTCAATGAAGCTGATTTTCTGACTTTTATCAGAACAGATTTCACGGAAAACTGGATTTTTTATGCTGTAAGCACCTAAAAGCGCCATATCATATGCCGTGGAATAATGCTTATCGTCGTCGAGTCCCGAGGGAGTAACGAAATTAGTATCATTCATACCTATCTCTTTCGCCTTCAGATTCATCATCGAGGCAAAGCCCTCAAAGGTATCACCGAGATGCAGAGCGCAGACATTTGCCGCATCGTTTCCCGATTCGAGCATCATTCCGTACACTAAATCACGGAGGGTGAGAACATATCCCGACTTAAGACCGACTGATGACCCCTCCGTCAGTGCAGAGGAGGTCACGGTAACTCTGTCGCCCATTTTTCCCGATTCTATAGTCAAAATACTCGTCATAATTTTAGTAGTACTTGCCATAGAGCGTTTTTCGAAGGCATTTTTCTCGTAAATAATCTCTTTCGTATCAGCGTTTATGACCACGGCGCTGTATGCACTTATATCTGCCGCGTGAGAAATTACGGAAAAAACGAGCGTGAAAACAGCAATAATCTGTAAAAGAATTATCTTTTTAATTAACAAAGCAACCACCTGCCAATAAAAATTATATGCAGGCGGTTGTATTAAAATTAATATAAATCGGTTCCGATTACCTTATTCGGTTACTTCGGGAACGTCCTTCTTTGCTTTGTTCATAAGACCTGTTACCTTGTCGAACATTTCGGGTACAAGGTTAACAACTCTTTCAGCAGCATTATCGTAAGCAGTGATGTGCTTAAGGGTAACTTCACCGCCGTTGATTACGAGAAACGCTACGGGGGTAATGGTTACACCGGCACCGCCTCCGCCGCCGAAAAGCTCTTTGGAGCCCTTTGAGGGGAAGTCTGCACCACCCGAAGCGAAGCCGTATGTAACCTTCGAAACGGGAATAATAGTCGTGCCGCCTTCTGCGTAAATTGCCTCACCGATGATAGTGCTTGTGTCTACGAGATCACGGATTTTTTCGATCGTTGAAGCGAGGATTGCACCTGCTGATTTTTCTGCCATTGTATATCATCCTTTCATTGTTTGAGTATTAATTTCTTCATTTTCTTTATTATTCTTTCTGGCACCTGTGATGAATTTCACAGCTACCTTGAAAACTAATCTGACTACCATAGCAAATGTGGCATTGATAATCTTTCTGCAGCAGATGTCCATATCGCAGTAAAATTTACCTTCGGTTCTGTTAGCCAGAAAATCGGGTTCCACATTTATGTCATATTTTCGGACGAGATTATTCGAGCAAATAAAGCCCATTACGGGGAAGACCTTATTACAGGTTTGACCGTATTTGATGGCTGTAGCGGCCGAATCGCCCGTTCCGACGGAAATATCAAGCTCAAGCCTGTCGAAAACAATGCTCTTAAAAAGCCTTCCGCCGTAGGTGCCGAGTACCTTACCTAAATTAGAAATAACAGTCATCATTCCGTCGTGACCGTTTGCCTTCACCATTTCTAAAATGGGGTTAGGCTTTTTTTCTTTCGGTGACTGCTCCTTTTTCGGCTCCTTCGGTTTTTCTTCTTTGGCCGGTTTAGGCTTTTTTTCTTTTTTAGGGCCTGCAGGTAAAATATTGATTTTCAGAAAAAGATATTTTACCGAAAGTCGGATTTTATCATCGTAAGCGAGAGTAACTCTGACAGGTACCGATAAAACAAGAACGAAAAACAGAGCAATTCCGAGAAGAATCAATAAAAATATCTGAAATCCTGTCACAACCTCACCCTTTCATAATTCATCTAATATATGTTACCTCAAAAAAGAGATTTCGTCAACCGTTAATTTAAAATCTGTTCATCCTTTTCATCATTTTTTACGGTTTCTTCATTTTCTTCTGTATTTTTAGGCAAGGGAGGAAGCTCATCGAGAGAAGAAATGCAGAAGCAACGCAAAAATTCGGGTGTAGTGCCGTAAATGAGAGGTCTGCCGGGAAGGTCCAATCTGCCCTTTTCCTCTATAAGAGCCTTCTGACAGAGATTAGAAATAACCGCAGAGCAATCTACTCCTCGTATCTGCTCGATAAATGCCTTGGTAACAGGCTGATTATAGGCTACGATGGCGAGTACCTCAAAAGCCGCCTGAGAGAGAGGTGTATTCTTTTTTACCTCGATGATTTTTCTTATGCTGTCGGCAAATTCCGTTTTAGAGCAAAGCTGATATTTGTCATCGAGTCGGAGAAGACAGATACCAGAATCCTCCCTGTCATATCTTGCCTTAAGAACGGCAAAGGCCTCCTCGAGAACGATTTCGTCAATTTCAAGAGCCTGTGATATTTTAGAAATTTCGGTTGGCTCTCCCATAGCGAAAAGCACCGCCTCGAGAGTAGCAATAAGTTTTTTATCCATTTGTTTCACCGTCCGCTTCCGTGTTTCTTTCACTTTCCTCTTCAAAGTCGCTGATAAAGTCGGTATCATTTATATCCGTATCCTCCGATACGGTTACATTGATCTGTCCGTCATCATCCTCTATTTTAATTTTGTTTGCCTTGATAAGCTCGAGCATAGCCAGAAATGTAGCTACCATTTCAGAGCGCGAGGAGGCATCCGCAAAAAAGTCAGTAAATCTCCTTTTGGCTCTGTTTCTGAACTTATAGTAAATTCCGCCGATACGGGAGGCAACTGAAACTATTTTTTTCGAGACGATGGCAGTAAAAGCTTCCATCGGAGGAGGCAGCTTTCTTTTACCCTTGCCTACCGCAGAAAGATAAAATCTGAAAAGCTCGTCACTCTCGTGAAGTCTTTCGTATTTTTTATTCGACTCTATTTTCATCTGCTCACGGCAGAAATGGTCGAAGCCGTTTGCGGTTTCAGCGATTTTACCCGCCATAATCTTACAGTCCCTGTACTCTATAAGCTCGCCCGTCAGCTCTCTTTTGAGCTCCTCTGCTTCGTCGTAAACGGGAAGTAGGGAAACCGACTTTATGTATACGAGTCTTGCCGCCATTTCGAGGAACTCGCTGGCTATTTCCATATCGGACTCCTTCATCTTACGGACATACTCCGTATACTGCTCCACGAGCTCGAAAATAGGGATGTCATTAATATTAAGTTTATGCTTGTTTATGAGATGTAAAAGCAGATCCATAGGTCCTTCAAATACATCTATTTTATACTGAATCTTTTCCATTTTTCACCATAGGGTGGCGAGTATAATCCGAACCGCATTTTTTCGTGCGGATTTTCGCCGACTCTTCGTTAAAATACTCGCAAATCCGACAGGATTTGCTGTGTTTGTGACTTCTTATGCGAAAGCGCCGCCGAAAGGAATAGCCGCCAGCATATAAATCACATCAAATAAAAGCTCCGAAAGAAAGCTTATGGGGCCGTCGAGAACACCAAAGAATACCAGAGCAAGAACACCGTAGACGATATATCTTTCATACTGCATAATGGTGTAATAATACTTATCGGGGATTATGAGGCTGAAAATCCGCGAGCCGTCCAGAGGCGGAATGGGTAGCAGATTAAATACAGCCAGAGAAATATTTATCTGTGCGGCAGTGAGCATAAACACCACGATGTAGTAGGTTAAGCTATCCTCGACTGCTCCGATTTTAAAGTTAATGAATAAGCCTGCAAGCATAAACAGAAAAGCCATAATTATGTTTGATGCAGGACCTGCTAATGCCGTGAGAGCCATATAGGGCTTTCTTTTTTTGAATCTGCGAATATTTACAGGCACAGCCTTCGCATAACCGAAGCCGGCAAGCAGTGTCATAAGTGCGCCGATAGGGTCGATATGTGCCAGAGGATTCATCGTCATTCGTCCCTTAAGCTTCGCCGTATCGTCGCCCAGCTTATAAGCTACAAAAGCGTGAGCAAATTCGTGCACCGGAAGCACACAGAAAATTACAAATACTCTTACCATCAGATTTATAATCAAATCAAAGGATAAGCCGTTACGCATCAAATCAAAAATCATATTTTTCGCCTCTTTCCTATAACAAACCTGTCCACATCGCTGTAATCCTTTACGAATGAGACATCAAAGTTTTTCATTTCTAAAATTTCTTTTATCTTCTCGGCCTGGTCTTCTCCGCATTCGAAGGCAAACATTCCGTCTGCCGTGAGCTTATCGGACCACTTATCTGCAAGAAGGCGGTAAAAATCGAGACCGTCGTCACCGCCGTCGAGCGCCATTACAGGCTCAAGTAAAACCTCTGACTGTAAAAAAGGTATTTCAGAGGATTTAATGTAGGGTGGATTTGAGATTATAACATCAAATAAGGGTAGCTGACCTAAAGCATCGATATTATATATGTCTCCGTTAATCAGAGTAGCCTTTCCGTCACCGAGGATATTAACGATGTTTTCGCGGCACACCTCTGCCGCCTTTTCAGATTTCTCGACCAGAACAACATTAGCGTTTTCGATGTTGCTTTTTACGGTAATGCCTATACATCCGCTTCCCGCACACAAATCTGCCACTGCAGGATTTTTCTTATCCTCAAGATAACCGATAACGTATTCACAGAGTATTTCTGTTTCAGGGCGTGGTATGAGGACGCTTTTATTTACCTTGTAGGTGTTTCCGTAGAAATCCCACTCCCCTATTATGTACTGTACGGGAATGCCGGAAAGCCTTTTTTCCGTCATAGCCATAACAGTCTCTGCAGCCTCATCGGAGACCTCTCGGTTTTTATTCAGAAGAAAACTCGTATCGCTGAAGGACAGCACCTTTTTGATGATTATTCTGGCATCGACAGCACCGTTTTCTGTTTCACGGAGTCTTTCGGCAGAGCTTCTGTAAAGCTCGTCCAATGTCATACGGCATCATCCTCTTTATTATCGGTTATAACAGCCTTGAATGAAGCCAAAGCAACCTCAATCATACCGTCATCGGGTTCTTTCGTCGTTAGTCTCTGCATCCACAGACCGGGAGCGGCTAAAATCCGCACCAAAAGATTATCGTGTCTGCCCGCATATTTGATAAATTCATAGCTGATGCCTGTTATAAGGGGCAGAATCAGAAGCTTAATGGCCATCCATATCAGCGTGTGATTACGAAGATAAGGAAAAGCCACCGAAACAGCAGAAGAAATAATAACGCTGATAATGATAATTACAAATATAAAGCTTGTTCCGCATCTCGGGTGAAACCTTGACATCTTTCTGACATTTTCTACCGTGAGGTCGAGACCTTTTTCGTAGCAGAAAATAGTTTTATGCTCGGCACCGTGATACATAAAGGTACGCTTTATATCCTTCATTAACGATACCAGAGCGATGTATACCACAAAAATAGCCATTCGTATAATACCCTCAAAAAGGGCGCGGAAATTTGTAAGTGCTTCCCCTGCCGCCTTATTGATAAAATCAACCGCTATGGTAGGAAGGTAGAAGAACAGCAGAAAGGCAAGACCGACACCGAGAACGGACGCTATGCCTGTGATAACGCCCATAACCTTTTTATTCAGATGGTCATCAAGCCACTTATCGAGCTTCGAGGAGCCCTCCTCGTTCTCTATATCCTCGAGACCGGATTTTTCCGCAGAAATCATAAGGCATTTATAGCCGAAAAGCATCGATTCGATGTAATTTACCACACCTCTGATTAATGGCCAGCCTAAAAATTTGATTTTATCCTTGATATGCTTTGCCTCGAGCATTTCCGTATCAACAGAGCCATCGGGAGTACGAACGGAAACAGCGGCTCCCTTGGGTCCCATCATCATAATACCCTCAATCAGCGCCTGTCCGCCTACAGAGGTTTTATGGACCACCTGTTCTTTTTCAGCTTTCATATTAAGCCTCCTTTAATTTATAATATTTTCAATAACCGAAAGATCGAGTCCGTCGTATTTCTTAATAAATGAGTAAAATTCCTGTGCGATTTTACTGTTACCGCCCGTAACATCACTTTCGATATTCAGCGGCATAATCGGGTCGTGAACACTAAGACGGAGAAGGAGCCAGCCCTTAATATCTTCACCGTCGAAATAAACTCTGATTCCCTCATAGTTATCGTCAGCCACGCGCCATCCGCTTTGACCGTCAGCATATTCCTTAAGCTCGCTGATAACCTTGAGTCCGTATGCTTTAAAGTCCTTTTCTTTAATTTTAAAGCGGATTTCCAGAGCCTCGGCAGGGTCCTTAAGCCCGGCGATAAGAGAATCGAGCTTTTTACCGCTCTTTCCGAGCTGTGCCGCCTTAATAACGATTTTAGTCATAAGGTAAGCACCGTCATCGAGATAATAATTCTCCTTAAAGGCGGCGTGTCCCGAGGTCTCGATGGCGAGCGGACAGGAAATGCCTTTCTTCTCGAGCTCTATCTGCTTGTTGATTACATTTCTGTAGCCTCGCTTGAAGCGGAGATGCACACCGCCGAGGTCGCCGTTTATAAACTCCGTCAGACCTGTAGAGGTCACGCTGTCAGTTACCACGGTGCCGCCCTTGCAGTTTTCCAGTGCGATGAGCGAGGCAAGAGCAACCAGACGGTTACGGTTGATTTCCTTTCCGTTTTCATCCACGCATCCAGCTCTGTCTACATCGGTATCGAAAATAATGCCCAGATCAGCTTTATTTTTTACTGTGGCATCACAAACAGACTTCATAGCATCCTTATTCTCGGGATTAGGTATGTGATTAGGGAACATGCCGTCTCTGTCGAGAAACTGACTGCCCGTAATATCTGCGCCTAAAGGTGCGAGTACATCCGTAGCGTAAAATCCGCCTACACCGTTTCCTGCATCTACTACTATTCTGTAACCTTTGAGAGGCTGTTCGTAATCGTCGGAATTAACCTCTGATTTTATCATATTTTTAAGTCTCTCGGCATAAACCGACATAAAATCAGCTGAAATCACATCGGGAGTTACATCCTTAATTTCTGTTTCATCTTCAGCCAGAATGAGAATACGCTCTATGTCCTCGGGATTAAGTCCTCCGTCAACAGTAAAAAACTTCAGACCGTTTTTGTCGTAAGGATGGTGACTGGCTGTTATCTGCACGGAAGCGATACAGTCAGCATCCACCGTCGTCATAAACATAGCAGGAGTAGACGCATAGGAGCAGTCGTATATTTCCTTTCCGAACTGCGCAAGACCTTTTATTACCTGCTTTTTGATTCTTTCGGCAGATACTCTCGAATCGTGTCCTACCGCTATTCTCTTTCCCTTGTAGCCTTTTTCTTCGAGCCATCTGCAAAAGGCTACGGTTATTCTGAAAACCGTCTCATCGGTGAGCTCGATTTTACCTTTTTCAGTTTCGACGGCCGTGCCTCTGATGTCAGAGCCGCTTTTAAGATAAAGATAGGAATTCATACTTATTCTCCTTTTTCGTAAATTTCTTCCGTTATACCGAGCAAGAATCTGTACATAGGTGTGAAGGCTCTGACAGCATAAACGAGCTCTTCCTCTACCGAGCCGTCAAAAAGCTTTCTCATATCATTTCCGGTATATGAAAAAAGGAAGTAGCGGGAGTTATAATAAGGTCGAAGGTCAGCATCGATTGTTTCTGCCCCCGGCTTATCCTTTTTGAATGTGTCAAGATAAGGCACGGCTCCGACTACATCCATCTGTCGCAGAGCATATCTGAACTCACTCTGTTTTTCAGAAAGAGTTCTGCGAAAAATCTCGAGATCTGACGGCTGTGCAC
Organism: Acutalibacteraceae bacterium; assembly: GCA_045588555.1. Lineage (GTDB taxonomy): Bacteria > Bacillota > Clostridia > Oscillospirales > Acutalibacteraceae > UBA6857. Next base: position 29,528 of record JAZNEL010000042.1, read on the forward strand.
GGAAAAGACCTACACCGTATGAATAGCTTTCGGGAAAAACCTCAAACCACATACAGGGCATAAAGCGCCATTCGTGCTTATTACGCATAAACATACACCATACATTTGAGCGGTACATTTCTTTATTCTTTGAATAACGGGTGTCTCTTCTTATTCTTGACACCATTTTAGTAGGTATAAGCACCATTTTTTCATCAACGGACAGAAGCTCATCGCTTAAATCTAAAGCAAGCTGCCGCATCGGAGTGATGACTTTCTCTTTTATATCCTCTTTGACAGTCTCGTAAAAATCCTTGCTGTCATTGAATTTATTCAGCTCCAGCAGCATAAAGCCATCGGGGTCAAAGCCTTTAAAATTTTTATTCATATAATCATTCCTCTATACCGTTTACCTTAAGAACCTCCTGTGCCGCAAACATTACGGCTACCTTGGCACTGTGGAAATTAAGTCCGCCCTGAAGCCAGACGGCATAAGGCTCACGCAGAGGTGCGTCGGCAGAAAGCTCGATGGATGAGCCCAATGTGAAGGCGCCCGCCGACATAATTACTTTGCTGTCGTAGCCGGGCATTTCCCAGGGCTCGGGAGTTACGAAGGAGTCTACGGGTGCTCCCTTCTGAAGCCCCTGACAGAAGGCGATGAGGTTTTTCTCCTCACGGAGTCTGACAGCCTGGATAATGTCGTGTCGCACTTCACCGACAGAGGGTGTGGGGTCAAAGCCCATAAGAGAAAAGAGAGCCGAAGTAAAAGCGGCGGTTTTCAGCGCTTCACCGACTACATGAGGGCCGTTAAAAATACCCATAAATAAATCTCTGCTCTGTCCTAATGTGGCTCCTACCTCCTTACCGAGGCCGGGAGTGGTAAGCCTGTAAGCGCAAAGGTCAATGCATTCCTTTTTACCGGCTATATAACCGCCCGTTTTGGCGATTCCGCCACCCGGGTTTTTAATGAGAGAGCCTGCGATAATGTCTGCACCGACATCTGTCGGCTCGATTTTTTCGGTCCATTCACCGTAGCAGTTATCTACCATAACCACCGCGTCGGTGTGCTTTTTAGTTATGTCAATTACCTTTTTGATTTCATCTACAGAAAGCGAGGGACGAAGCTTGTAGCCTCTCGAGCGCTGAATGTAAACCATTTTAATGTTTCCTTTGCTGACTCTGTCTTCGATAGCCTCGTAGTCGAGCCTGTCATCCTTAAGGTCGATTTCTTCATATTTGACACCGTAATCAGCTAAAGAACCCATATCCTTATCATTTTTCGAAATACCGATAACAGGCTGTATGGTGTCGTAAGGTCTGCCCGAAACGCAAAGCATAGTGTCACCGGGACGGAGAATACCGAAAAGAGCCACCGTAAGAGTATGGGTACCGCAGGTAAAGTTATGTCTTACCAAAGCATCCTCGGCACCTACTGCTTGGGCAAACACACGGTCAATGATTTCTCTGCCTCTGTCACCGTAGCCGTAGCCTGTGCTTTCAGCGAAAATATTTTCGCTGACACCGTTATCAATAAAGGCCTTAAGCATTTTCTGCTGGTTATATTCGGTTATGGTATCTATTGCTTCAAATTCTGTTTTCGCTGCTTCGAGAGCCTTTTCGGACAGCTCTCTGACTTTATTACTAAAAGTAAACATTTTTACTTCCTTTCGATAAAAGAAATTTTTTCCGTAAACTGAAAGCCTATATGCGCATAAAAGCCTTCTGCGCTTTCGTTGAGGGCGATTACATAGGCACACTTGCCCTCTCTTTTTAATTCTTCGGCTAATGTCAGCACAGTTACCTTGCCGAGTCCCCTTTTTCTCTGTCTGCTGTCACAAGCTACACCGCTAATGAGTGCGGAGTCCTCGGTTTCTGCGCTCGTAAGGGCACAGGAAAGCACTCTGTCATTTTCGATAAAGCCCCTAATTCTGGCAAGTCCCCTTCTTTTTCTGAATGTAAAATCTGACAAAAAGGCGAAATAAGCCTCCTGCGAAGCACTGAAGGAATCGGGAATACTTTCGCAGATAAGACGGTAACAGCCGCTGTAATATTCTTCACCGGGCTCGCCTGCCGTCTCGCCATCATAAGAGCCTCGGTAAATATAAGCGTTTTTGGTTACGAAATCAGTAAAATTCAGATTTACCGCCGTTTCATATGAACAGCAAAGAGAGGAAAATCCGATCATAGCGATGAAGGTCTTAATGTCTTCAGTAACATCCGAGGTTTTACATAACAGAGTAAGACTGTCCTCAAATTTACTGATGACTGCCATTATCTCATCTTCATCAGAGACACAGCACCAAACCGACAGGAAATCTCTGTTTGAACCGTAGGCATTAATCTGACACATAATTTTAGTGCCGAGGAGTGAGCCTTTACAGAAAGAGGAAAGAGGTGCTATATCTTTATTTTCAGCCAATTTTATTCTGTGCATAATTTTCTGCAAGTAAAACCGCGAGTTCGTAGCAGGATGCCATATCAGCCGTATCAGCCACAGAGGTGGCAGAATGAATGTAACGGCAGGGTAAAGAAACAGCCACAGTATAAATACCGCCGTTGGTTTTATGAATTGCACCGGCATCATTACCGCCCGCTACAGTGGTTTTGGTCTGAATGCTTATGTTGTTTTCCTTGGCAAGCTTAAAGGCGCCTCTGAATAAATCTCTGTTATAAAGAGTTGACCTGTCCATAAAGGAAACTACGGCACCCTTACCCTGAATGCAGACGCTGTCAGCCACATCTACGAAGGCAACATCCGCTGCTGTCGTAGCCTCGAGCACTATGGCATAATCCGGCTTCAGCGAGAAAGCGGCGGCAGAGGCTCCTCTGCACCCTACCTCCTCCTGAACAAGAAAGGCAAAATAAGTGTCATATTCGAGCTCACTGTCGAGCATTTTAAGCATAACAGCACAGCCGAAGCGGTCATCGATAGCCTTCGCTTTTATCTTGTTCTTTCCGAAGCGTACGAAATCGGAGCAGAAGTGAACGCTGTCACCGATTTCCACATATTTTTCGGCTTCCTGTCTGTTTTTGGCGCCGATGTCGATGTAAAGCTTATCGAGAGCGGGAGCAGTTTTTTCTTCATCGCCGTGACAGAGATGAATGGCCTTACTGCCGATAACACCCTTAACTCCCTTTTCGCCGACTGTTACGGTTTTGCCGAGGGTTACCTTACTGTCCACGCCGCCTACATTGGTAAACTTAAGGAAGCCGTTTTCGCAGATGTAGGTTACGATAAAGCCTACCTCATCCATATGCGCGGAAATCATAACCTTTTTTTCGGATCTTTTCTTGCCCTTTTTAAAGGCGAGAATGTTTCCCATAGGGTCGATTCCATATTCACATTTTCCGTTTATTTCGGAAATAATAAGCTCTCTTACCTTATCCTCTCTGCCCGAAATGCCGTCAGCGAGGCAAAGCCTTTCAAGTAAATCAAGCACGGCACTCCGCCTCCTTTTTGAGAAGATATTCAGCGATAAGCTTCGCTGTGTTTTCGATGTCATTTGTGTTTATTACTTCGATGCCGGTATGCATATAGCGAAGCGGAACGGAAAGAAGGGCAGTTCTTACGCCTTTTCCCGTGTTATTTATGGAATCTGCATTTGTTCCTGTTCTTCCGCCCATAACATCGTGCTGATAGGGTATATTCTTCTCTTTGCATATTCCTTTGAGTTCATTTGAAAATGCTCTGTCCAGAGTGGGGCTTATGCCGATTGACGGGCCTTCGCCCAGGGAAATTGTGGTGGATTTGTCGGTGTAGGGGTCATCCCCGAAGCCGACATCTACAGCTATGGCATAATCCGGCATAGCCGTAAACGAACCGGTTTTTGCACCGCTTCCGCCCGTTTCCTCCTGGACACTGAAAAGAACGGTAAGGGTCAGATTATCGATTTTTCCCTTCACCATCTCGAGTGCTCTTAAGATAACAGCTACGCTGCAGCGGTCGTCAAAGGCGCCCGAAGCTATGTTATCTCCGAGAAGCTCACACTGACAGCTTTTCAGAGTTATTCTGTCCCCCGGCTCTGTAAGCTTTTCTGCTTCCTCTTTGGAAAGACCTACATCGACAGCCATCTTTTTAATGTCGACGCCCGCTTTTTTATCATCAGCAGTGAGAAGATGCGGCGGTGTGGAGCATATTACACCAAAAAGAGTTTCCTTGCCGTGAACATAGACCTCACTGCCGATAAGAATACGCTCATCGGGACCGCCTACTCTGTCTACGAGCACGAAGCCCTTATCGTCTATTCCTCTGACCACGAGACCTATCTGGTCGATGTGAGCATCGAGGAGAATGTGTGTTTTACCCTTACCGAAGTGCCCTGCTACATTACCGAGAACATCGATTTCCGCATCCATATATTTTTCAAGCTCTGACTTCGCGAAAAGCGCCGCTTCTCTTTCGTCGCCGGAGGTTCCGACTTTTCCCGCAAGGTCAAAGCACAGCTTTTTTATATCCATACAAACACTGCCTCCATATTAATTTATAATCTTTATAATTATAGCCTAATACTGCTGAAAAATCAATACAAAAGCAGATAAAAACAGGCATTGAAAGTCCAAAACTTTCTAATGCCTGTTTTAAAAGCTATTCTCCGCAATAGGTGCTCTTATTCGGACTCCTTTACAGTTCTTCCGCAGTCGTGGAATAAAAGCGACACACACCAGATAGCAGCCAAAGCAATTACCGTATAAATTATTCTGGCAATAATGGAGCTCTGACTACCGAAAATCCAAGCAACGAGGTCGAACTGAAAAATACCGATAAGACCCCAGTTAATACCGCCGACTATTGTAAGTATTAACGCAATTTTGTCAAGCATCTTTTATCAACTCCTTTTAAGAGTATTTTTACCTGAAAAAAGATGCTTATTCATTAAAAGTCGCAAATCATAATACAGCTACCCAAAATATTTCTGTGAAGAACGAAATTATTCTTTTTATAAAATTTGATGGCTTTTTTATTACCCATACCGCACGAAAGCATCAGTGAGGTGATTCCCTTGCTTTTTAGATGAGCCTTCAGAGCGTTCATAAGAGCTGTTCCCGTGCCCTTTCCTTGGCATTCGCTTAAAATGTCGATGTGAAGATGAGCCTTGTACCTTTTGGAAAAAATACGGTGAACAGTGATTTCACCCACAGCCATTATATAATACTTAAAACCGAGAGCTTTTATTCTTTGCAAATATGTTTTTCTGAATAAAGATATGTAGCTGTCGAAGTTCTCGGCACACAGAATGTAGCCTACAGCTTCATCGTTTTCATTTACCGCGACGAAAATATTTTCGGGCTCGGCCTCGGCATAGTAATCATTATACATCAGATAGAGAAACTCTAAATCCTTGTCGGTTTCCGTGGGCAGACCGGAGGTTTCCAGACAGATTTTCCGAAGATTTTCTCTGTCCTTTTCTTCGTATTTTCTTATGTTATTCATAATTTTATCTCCATAGCTTACTTGATGATGTTGATACAGCCTGTGCTCCGCTTTCGAGAGCCTTTTCGATTTCTTCGCTAAAACTGATGAGACCGCCGACGATGACAGGCACCTCGAGAGAGGAGCTTATCTGCTTCGTTATTCTCGGCATAATTCCCGGCATTATTTCAATAGCGTCCGGGTTGATTGTCTGTGAAGCCTTGATAGCTGTGTCTATCGAAAGAGAGTCGATGATAAAAATCCTCTGTACGGTAAGCATACCGAGAGACTTTGCTACCTTGAGCAGATTATTTTTAGTGGAAATAATGCCGTCGGGCTTAATTTCCTCGCTGATATATTTCAGAGCCACGCTGTCTCTCGAAAAGCCCTCTACCAAATCAACGTGAATGAATATCATCTTACTTTTTTCTTTGGTTTTACGCACACATTCCTTTAAATTGAAAATACTGCCGCAAAGAAGAAAGATAACCTCACAGCTGCTGTCCAGAGCTCTGTCAAGCTCTTTTATATCCTTTACACCAGCGATAATCGGACTGCTTTTCAGACTTTTTACAAATTCGTTTTTCAAAAATTAACACCTCTTTATTTAAGTGCATTTTCAATAAGATTTCTCAATTCCTCCGTGCCGTCGCCCTTAAGAGCGGAGAAAGGAACTACACTTATGCTGCCGTACTGTGTTAAAACACCGCAGATAGCCTCTAACTGCTTCATACGCTCCGTTTTATTAAGCTTGTCACATTTTGTCAGAGCGACAATAAAGGGAATACCGTTAGCGTTCATATATTCTATCATATCGAGATCCTGCTCCGAGGGCTTGTGTCTCATATCGATAAGCTGAACTACGAGACGGATGTCTCTGCCCGAGGAAAAATAGGTTTCCATAAGCTCTGCCCAACGAAGCTTTTCGCTGTGCGATACCTTCGCGTAGCCGTAGCCGGGAAGATCGACAAACCGACAGCTGTCAAGCTTAAAAAAGTTAATAGTTACTGTTTTACCGGGCATCGAACTTACACGGGCGATGCCTTTTCTTCCAAGGATTTTATTCAGCAGTGAGCTTTTCCCTACATTGGATTTACCCGAAAAGGCTATTTCGGGTAAATCGGAAGGCTTAAGCTGCGAAGCGACACCGAAAGATGTCTCAAAAACTGCATTATCGAATCTCATCGGTATCACCTCTCCTGCTGTTAATAATCACATCGTGGGGTGCGAATTTAACATTGCTTTTCGCATCGGTAAAATTAACACCTCTTATGGCGGCGGTAAACACATCGTCGAGTCTGTTCACGCCGAGGAACTCCACATTTTCCTTAATCACATCGTCTATTTCCCAAAGGTCGCTGATATTGTCCTCGGGAATTATTATTATTTTTACGCCGGATTTGTATGCGGCCATGGATTTTTCCTTAAGTCCGCCAATGGGAAGAACTCTGCCTGTAAGCGTAATCTCACCCGTCATCGCCGTCCTTCTGTCGGCAGGCTTACCCGTCAGAACGGAGAGAAGCGCTGTGGCGATGGTTACACCCGCAGACGGGCCGTCCTTCGGTACTGCGCCCTGCGGAACGTGAATGTGTACGTTTTTCTTACCCAGTGAAGAAACATCAATCCCGTATCTGTCAGCGGTGCTTTTGATATAGCTGAATGCGGCTTTGGCTGATTCCTTCATAACATCGCCGAGAGAGCCGGTAAGCTCGAGCTGACCGTTGCCCTCCATAATTACAGCCTCCACCTGCAGCATTTCACCGCCTACGCTCGTCCAGGCGAGACCGTTCACCACACCGACGCTGTCCTTAAGAGGCAGCTTATCCTTACGGTACTTTTCAGGTCCGAGAAATTCCTTTACGGTATCACAGTTAACGGTAACTCTTTTCGTTTCCTCATCATTTAATTTGACTACAGCCTTACGGCATATTTTAGCTAAAACCTGCTCTAATCTTCTGACGCCAGCTTCACGGGTATAGGAATCGATAATATGCCTTAGGGCGCTGTCGGCAAAGCGAATATCCTTTCCGTTCATTCCGTGCATAGCTGTCTGCTTTTTAACGAGATGATTTTTAGCGATAAAGAACTTTTCCTCCGGTGTATAGCTCGTAAGCTCGATAATTTCCATTCGGTCAAATAAGGGCTGCGGAATGGTCGATACATCATTTGCCGTAGTGATAAAGAGCACCTTGCTTAAATCGATGGGAAACTCCATATAATTATCACGGAAGCTGAAATTCTGCTCGGGATCGAGCACCTCGAGCAAAGCCGAAGCGGGATCGCCTTTGTAATCCCTTCCAAGCTTATCTATTTCATCGAGCAGAACTATGGGATTAAAGGTTTTTGCCTGAACGAGGGCGTTGGCAATTCTGCCCGGCATAGCGCCAACATAGGTTTTTCTGTGACCGCGGATTTCTGCTTCATCGCTGACACCGCCGAGAGAAAGTCTGACATATTTTCTGTCCATAGCTCTGGCAACGGAGCGGACAATGGAGGTTTTACCGACACCCGGAGGACCCACGAGACAGATAATACTGCCCTTAAGGTTATCGGAGCGCATTTTAACGGCTAACATTTCGATAAAGCGCTCTTTAATTTTCGAAAGTCCGTAATGATCCTCGTCTAGAATCTGTCTTGCTCTGCCGAGATCGAGACAGTCCGTAGTGTAGGTGCCGAAGGGAAGAGAAAGCGCAGAGTCGAGATAGCTTCTGATAATAGAGGCATCGGCACCTCCGCTCTGAAGCTTCGAAAGCTTATCACATTCGGTGGAAAGCTTTTCTCTTACCTCGTCACTACAGTCAAGATTACGGATTTTTTCTCTGTATTTCTGAATTTCCGTCAGAGCGTCCTCGTGCTCGCCGAGTTCCTCTGAAATAGTTTTGATTTTTTCACGAAGATAATACTCTCGCTGATTTTTTTCCATCTGCGATTCGACCTTATCCTCGATGTCATTTTCTATTTTAAGGACATTTACTTCATTGACAAGCATTGCGTAGAGCTTATGCAGTCTCGCTACAGGATTAAGCTCCTCTAAAAGCTCCTGTCTTTCCTTAAAGCTGTGAATGGTATTTCCTGCTATAATATCGGCAATTTCCGAAGGGTTTTCGGAGAAAAACACTCTTGCCGCAATATCCTCGATGTCTCTGGACATAATCTGAAGATACTCGTCGAAGGCATCCTTCACCTTTCGGATAAGAGCCTCTATCTCCGTGGCCTCATATTTTTTTACCGATTTGCTTTTCTTTTCCCGCACATTAGCACAAATAAAAGGGGAAAAGCCAGTAAATTCATCCACACTTGCTCTGCAGATGCCTTCCACCACCACTCGCATATAGTCTGCTTCGGGTGCTTTGATTACCTGCTTTACGGAGGCGATTACACCGATATTATATAAATCCTGCTGTACAGGGTCGTTTACCGAAATGTCATTCTGCGTAACAAGAAAAATCTTCTGGTCGTCGCTCATAGCCTCCTTGATGGCGGCTATGGATTTTTTTCTGCCTACATCGAAATGCAGACGCATGCCGGGAAATACTACTATTCCTCTTAAAGCGACTGTCGGTATATTTTTATAAACTACATTTACTGCCATTTAATCAATTCCTTTGGTTTTTTCTGAATAATTTCAGTTGATTATACAACAATCGTGCTGTTAAATCAACCTATATATTTTGAATTTTTTTAACATTGACTCATTTAAGCGCTTCGCTGACAGCGGCAAGATTTTTTCTCATAAGACTGATATAGCCTTCTCCGTTTTCGAAATCCTCTGCCGAAACCGTGTGGCACGAGTAAAGAGTCATAACATCAGCTCCCGTACTCTCACAAATAGAATGTGCTACATTACCCGTACTGAGATCGACCTTAAAAACTACGGAAACATTATACTTGTTGACTCTTTCTATAAGATTGGCTACGGTTACAGGGTTAGGCTCCGCCTGCGCAGAACACCCCGGAAAGGCCGAATAACATTCGATATTATACCTTTCCGTCATATAACGCAGAGGAAATCTGTCGCCTACTACTATAAAGCTCTTTTCACTTTCAGAGACAGCTTCTGAAAAATCCTCATCGAGCCTTCTCAATTCGACCGTAAATCTCTCTGTGTTTTCGCGGTAATAATCTGCATTAGAGCCGTCGGCCTCCGAAACAGCTCTGCTGATTTCTTCGGTTATCTTTATGGCGTTAAGCGGTGAGGTCCACACGTGCTCGTCGTATTCGTGTTCCTCGTGGGAATGTCCGTGCCCTTCCTGTGATTCATCGTGTTCGGCCTCGTAAAGTTCAACCACATCCATCATTTTAACAGTTTTAATACTGCCGTCAAAGGTATCAAGAATAGTTTCGACCCATTCTTCCGATTCGCCTCCGCCGTAAACAAACACATCACACTCTTTGATTTTCAGTATATCACCGGGTGTAGGCTCATAGGTGTGACTCTCCTCTCCGGGAGAAAGAAGCATAAACACCTCTCCCCTGTCACCGACTACATTACGGGCAAAATCGTACTGTGCAAAGGCTGTGGTAACTACTGAAAGCTTTTCCTTTTCAGCTTCATAGCCGCCTGTTCCCGTCAGCATTAACGAAATATAAACAACCGTAAAAAACAGGCAGGAAAACGCTGTCAGTGCTTTTTTAAAGACTCTTTTGCCGTGAAAGCTTTTAGCATTTATTGTCTTGATGATAAAAAATGCTACGAAAACGAAAATGTTTACGCATACGACCGATGCTCCCGTGGGAGTTTCGTGTTTAACGGAAAGGAGAAGTCCTGTGATAAAGCAGAATACGGAAATAGCGGCACCGGATAAAATCACACCTCTGAAGCTTTTGCAGACCTTCACCGAGGTAACGGTAGGAAAAATAATAAGAGAGGAAATGAGCAGAGCACCCATCATACGCATACCGATAACTATGGTTACGGCTGTGAGAACGGCAATAAGCATATTATAAAGAGATGCTTTGGTGCCCGTAGCCTTGGCGAAGCTTTCGTCGAAGGTAACGGCAAAAATCTCGTTATAAAAAATAACAAAAAGAACGATTACAACAGCAGAAAGGACAGCTGAAATAACTACATCCTCGCCTGTCATCGTAAGAATGCTTCCGAACATATAGTTATAAATATCCACATTCATTCCCGTGGTAACGGAGGTGGCCATCACACCTATGGCGAGAGCACCCGTGGAGATGAGCGCTATAGCCGCATCGCCCTTGATTTTTCCCGCCTCGCTCATGCGCAGAAGCAGTACGGCAGCTACTATTACTATGGGCAAAGCAAAATAGAGAGGCGCTATATTAGCCGCACAGGCTATAGCCATAGCACCGAAGCCTACATGGGAAAGACCGTCACCTATCATAGAAAAGCGCTTGAGAACAAGACTGACTCCCAGAAGTGCGGAGCAAAGTGAAATCAAAACACCGACGACAAGTGCTCTGACGAGAAATTCCTGGGTAAAAATAAGATTCAAAACATCATTCATCCTTATCGTCACCTCCGAATTTTTCATATATCTCCGAAGAAAGATATTCCTCTGTGGTACCGAAAAAGCTGTCAGATTTTTTGAGGTGGAGTATATGGTCAGCGTTGGCTACAGCTGCGTGCAGATCGTGAGAAACCATAATAATCGTCACGCCGAGCTCTTTGTTTATCTTTCTTATCAGATTATAAAGTCCCATCGTTACTATCGGATCAAGACCTGTTACCGGCTCATCGAGAAGGAGCATACGCTTCCCCGCACAGAGAGCTCGCGCTAATAAAACTCTCTGCTGCTGACCGCCCGAAAGCTCACGGTAGCATCTCTTTTTCAGATCGAGAATATCCATTTTTTTCATATTGTCGAGAGCTGTTTTCTTTTCAGCCGAGGTAAAAAAAAGCTTATTTCTTTTTCTCGAAACACAGCCCGACATTACTACCTCATATACACTGGCGGGAAAGTCCTTCTGTACCGTCGTCTGCTGGGGCAGATACCCGATTTCCTTCGCTGTAAGACCATCCTCCATATGAAGATGACCCGAGGCGGTATCCTTAAGTCCGAGTATGGATTTTATCAGTGTGCTTTTACCGCTTCCGTTCTCACCGACTATACAGAGATAATCACCTTCATTCACGCAGAAGTTCAGATTTTCGATAACACTGTTATTCTCGTAGCTTAAGCTAACATTTTTACAACTTATCAATGCCATATTATTTCTCCTGTCACTCTGCGCATTTATCGCACAGACCGTATAAAACTGTCTTTGAATTATCTACACGAAAACGGTGATGCTCATAAATATGCTCATTTACACCGATTAAAAAATCACAGCCGAGGTGAATGAAGGCTCCGCATTTAAGACATTTAAGATGCATATGACTGTGACAGTTCATTTCCTCATCGATATACTGAAACTGCGCACTTTTGCTTAAGCCGCCGATTATTTTACGGATTTTACCCTCCGAAACTAATTTCTCGACATATCTGTAAACAGTAGTTTTTCCTACGGGCGTACCTCTCTGCTTAAGGGCATCCGAAATCTCCTCACAGGTAAACTGGCCGCCGACATTCTCTTTAAGAAAGGCTTCGATTATTTTCTTCTGCCTCGTATTATATGTACCGTTCATAATCCACCTCTAATATGAAAATGATTTTCAATTTCACATTATATTATTTTCATCATTTCTTGTCAAGAAAATACTGTAACAAATTGAAAAATTAAGTTTTATGTGTTATTATATAAGCATTAAAGGAGGTTTTAATATGAAAAACTTTTTATCATCTATTCTGCTGACCGCGGACACTACAGCTGCAGCCGATGAATTTACCACACTTTATAATCCTCTTCTGGATGAAAACGGTCAGTTCGTTGACGCATCCCAGGCGGTCGATAACATCGGCACACTCTGGGAGGAATGGGATCTGGTAAACAAGATTATCTCTGCACTTCCGTCAATTTTTATCGCCGTTCTGCTCGTGGTTTTAGGCTTTGTGCTTGCAAAGCTCGCATCTAAAATCATCATAAAAACCTTTTCCGCAAACCACGTAGACCCTTCGGTTTACAATTTTATCAGAAGATTTGTTTCTGCGGGCATAAAGCTTATTTTCATTCTCTTTGCGGTTTCTATGTTCTATGATGTAAACTCTATCTTCGTAGCTCTTGGCGGTGCAGGTCTTGCCGCAGGTATCGGCTTACAGGACAGCGTAGCACAGTTCGCCAGCGGTATTCAGATTCTCATTAATCATCCCTTTAAAACCGGTGACTTCGTAGAGGTGAACGGTGTATCGGGCTCCGTTACCGACATCCGTTTTATGAACACGGTAATCAATACACCCGACAATAAAAAAATCATCATTCCCAATTCGCATATTACTACTAATCACATTATTAACTATTCGGCTGAAACCTCGAGAAGAGTTGACCTTAAATTCTCCATCAGCTACACCGACGACATTCAGCTGGCTAAAAATGTAATTCTCGATGTAATCAGAGAGAACAGCCTCATTCTTACCGACCCTGCACCGGAGGTTTATGTCAACTCACATGAAGCAAGCGCAATTTGTCTGGTAGCGAGAATTTGGTGTGCAGGTGCAGACTACTGGGATATTTACTTCGCTATGCAGGAAAATGTGAAAATCGCCTTCGATAAAAACGGTATTTCCATTCCCTATAATCAGATGGATGTTCACATCGTAAATAAGTAATTTACTATATAGAGTGTACCACTTGTAATTTTTGCACAAAAGACAGCATAAATCGTGAATATAATTCTATGTCGATTTTTGCTAAATCTATTGAAAAGTCAGAGAAAAACAGTAAAATATACTATGACGAGTAAAATGTCGTATAAAGATGTAAAATATGGGGGTAAATCCAAATGTCCAATTCTTTAATTGAGTATCTTGACACTATTCCGCAGGGCCGTCTCGGCATCATCGCGATGAGAGGCTGTGAGGAGCTCGCTAAAAAAGTAAGTGATCAGATTTTAGAGTGCCGCGCCAAATTCCAGCAGGATGACGATAATCTTCATCTTAAGGGCTACCATAGAGATTCCTACATTATCGACGCTGTATTTCCCCGCTTCTCCACAGGCGAAGGTAAGGGCGTTATTAACGAATCTATCCGCGGCTATGACCTTTTCATCATCACCGACTGCTTTAATTACAGCGTAAAGTATAAAATGTACGACCTTAAGGATGCTAACGGTGATCCTCTTATGATTCCGATGAGCCCCGACGACCACTTCGCAGATCTTAAGAGAGTTATTTCCGCCTGTGCAGGTAAAGCAAAGAGAATTACCGTTATTATGCCTATGCTTTACGAGGGCAGACAGCACAGACGCTCGGCCAGAGAATCCCTTGACTGCGCTCTTGCTCTCCAGGAGCTCGAGAATATGGGCGTAAGCAACATTATCACCTTTGATGCTCACGACCCCAGAGTTCAGAACTCCATCAGAATCGGCTTCGAAAGTGTATCCCCCACTTACCAGATGATTAAGGCTATAGCAAAGAGCCTTAACAATGACATAAAATTCAGACCCGAAAACACGATGATGATTTCCCCCGACGAAGGCGGTATGGGTCGTTGCGTTTACTATTCACAGGTTCTCGGCGTAGAACTCGGTATGTTCTACAAGCGCAGAGACTTCACCAGAGTCGTAGACGGCCGTAACCCCATCATTTCCCACGAGTTCCTCGGTGATAATGTAGAAGGCAAGGATGTTATCGTTGTCGACGATATGATTTCCAGCGGTGACTCTATGATCGATGTCTGCAAACAGCTTAAAAGCCTCAAAGCAAAGAGAATTTTCGTTTTCTCCTCCTTCGGTCTTTTCTCATCGGGTCTCGAGAGATTTGACAAGGCTTATGAGGAAGGCATCTTCGATAAAATCTTCACCACAAACCTTATCTATCAGACACCCGAGCTTCTTAAAAAGGAATGGTATTATTCAGTAGATATGTCAAAGTATGTGGCACTCATTATCGACACACTCAACCACGACAGATCAGTAAGCCCCTTCCTTAATCCCATTCAGAAGATTCAGGAATACATCAATAAATACGACTTAAAATAATCTTTAACTTAAAGCCACCGATATGCAAACAAGCAAACGGTGGCTTATTTCATATTTATTCAGAGCCTTTGAAGCTTAATAAGCGGCAAAAAAGAAGCGGTACACCCTAAAAATGTACCGCAAACTTTTTATTAAGATTATTCAGCAGCTTCTTCAGCGGGTGCTTCTGCAGCAACCTCTTCAGCTACTACTTCTGCTTCTTCCTCGACAGCTTCCTCTGCAGCTTCTTCAGCTACTTCGGGCTCGAGAAGAACACGGATTGAAAGGCTGATACGATGCTTATCATAATCAACATCAGTGATCTTAACTGTTACTACATCACCGATTGAAAGAACCTCTTTGGGAGATGCGATGTGACGGTTAGCGATCTGTGAAATGTGGATAAGACCCTCTACGCCGTCGATAATTCTGGCAAATGCACCGAATGTGGTAAGACCGACTACGGTAGCCTCTACTACAGAACCAACCTCGTAATCTCTTTTGAAGATTTCCCAGGGATTATCCTCGACTCTCTTATAGCCGAGAGAAATCTTTCTCTTCTCGGTATCAAGAGCCTTGATGTAAACCTTAACTGTATCGCCCACATTTACGATTTCGGAAGGATGCTTGATTCTCTTCCAGGAAAGCTCGGAAATATGTACCATACCGTCTACTCCGCCAAGGTCTACGAATGCACCGTAGTTTGTGAGAGATTTAACTGTACCGGTAAACTCCTGACCCTCTGCGATGTCAGCCCAGAAAGCCTCTGTAGCTGCCTTGCGCTCTTCTCTGAGAACAGCACGGACAGAACCTACTACGCGCTTTTTCTGCTCGTCGAGATCGATAAGTCTGAACTTAACGGTCTGCTTGAGAAGCTGGTTGAGGTCTTCATCCTTGCCGAGACCAGTGAGGGAAGCAGGGATAAATACTCTGGCGCCTAAGGGATAAACGATAACACCGCCTCTTACAACTTCGGAAACAACGGCTTCGAGAACCTCGTCGTTTTCCTTTGCTTCTACGATGTTTTTCCATGATGCTCTTCTGTCGTAAAGACGCTTTGAGAGCTTCATTGTGCCTTCATTATCATTTGTTTTCATGATAATGAGATTGAGCTCGTCGCCGATTTTAAGCTCCTTTGAGGGATCGGCTGTGGGATCGTTACTGTATTCTTCAACAGGGATGAAACCGGCGTATTTTCTGCCAATGTCAACTTGAATCTCGTTGGGTGCAATGCCAACAACAATACCAACAACATTGGGGTTATCACTTGTATCGTCAATGCTATCAACGGCTGCTAAGAACAGCTCCTGATCCTGTGTCTCCTTTGTGATTTTTTGTTCATTAAAGTTTTCGGTCATAATGACTTCAACCTCCTTTATTATACGTGCAGGTGTGGAAGCACCCGCTGTTATACCTATTTTTTCACAACCTGTAAAATCTATATCCTTTAACTCCTCTATCCTTTCGATGAGATGAGTTTTACAGTTTTCACTGCAGACATTATGAAGCTTTACCGTGTTAGAGCTGAACCTTCCGCCGATAACCAGCATACAGTCAACATCCTTCGACAGTCTGCCGGCTTCCTCCTGTCTGTTTTGAGTTGCTCTACATATTGTATCAAAAGAAATCGCATTTGTACATACTTTTTGAATAATTTCTGCACATTTTTTCCATTCTTTTACCGAAAAAGTGGTCTGGGAAAGAAAAAATATTTCTTTATTTTCTAAATATGAATTTTTTTCGAGTATTTCTCTTAATTCACCCTCGTTACGGAATACGAAGGATTCTCCCTTACAGTAGCTTCTGAAGCCGCACACCTCGGGATGTGCTTCGTCACCCGCGATAAGAATTACATTATTTTCATCGGAATACTGTTTTACGAGCTTATGGATTTTAAGAACATACGGACAGGTCGCATCCGTATATTTCACCTTCGAGCCTTCGAGGGCTTCTACCGTTTCTTTGGTAACACCGTGGGCTCTTATGACGACCTCATAATCCTGCGGTATATTCTCGGGCGACCCGATTATTCTTACACCCTTTTCCTCCAAATCCTCGATAACCTGCGGATTATGAATTATGGGGCCGAGAGTGCAAACCTTTTTACCCTCGCTAACCATTTTGTAAACGAGATTAACCGCCCTGTCCACGCCGAAGCAGAAGCCTGCTGTTTCAGCTACCGTTATTTTCATTTTCTGCCTCCCAAAGTTCTTTGATTCTGTTCATAATAAGCTCTGATGCAGCATTCAGCTCCTTTGCTTTGTCAGCACCCTCGAAGCCGAGCTCCGAATTTCTGATAACCTTACCGTAGGAAAGAGTGAGTCCGTGCCACACACCGTTATCATCGGGACTTCTGTAGATACAGACCGGGATAACATCACTACCGGTTAATCGGGCAAGATAAGCCACACCGTTTTTAGATTCCGTGGGTGCTGAAGCTCTGACTCGTCTGCCCTCGGGAAAAATACCGAGCACTCCCCCGTTTTCAAGTATCCTCACGGCATACCGCAGGGAAGCTCTGTCGAAATGGTTTCTCTTTACGGGGAAAGCGTTCATATTTCGCATAAAAGCCGCCTTTAAGGGCTGTTCAAAAAGCTCGCTTTTAGCCATAAAATGCACTGTTCTCGGACAGTTAGCGACGATTATGGCAGGGTCGGAAAAAGCGATATGATTAGGTGCTATGATAAGTGCACCGTTTTTCGGTATGTTTTCCCGTCCTTTTACCGTAAGACTTTTATAAACAATACAGGATAATACCTTTGCGAGGTGTTTACCTACATAGAAAAGCTTATGCGCCTTCGGGCCTTCTGAATAATCAAAATACAAGCATATCAACTCACTTCGTTTTTTTGCTTATATTTTTCCCTCAATAATGCTGATTATTAATTCTATTGACTGCTGTAAATCAAGCTCGCTCGTGTCGGCTAATACTGCATCTTCCGCCTGCTTTAAGGGTGCTATAGCTCTGTGAGAATCGTTATAGTCACGCTCTATCATATCGGCCAGAACATCCTCATACACGGCATCGATTCCCTTTTCGGTAAGCTCGAGATGCCTTCTTTTTGCTCTTGCCTCGGGTGAAGCAGTGAGGAAGATTTTAACATCAGCATCGGGTAAAACGACTGTTCCGATGTCTCTGCCGTCCATAATGCAGTTATTACATTTGGCGAGATTTTTCTGTAAATCGAAAAGATAGCTTCTGACAGCAGGAACCGCAGAAACAGCAGAAGCCGCCATAGAAGCGTCGGGGGTTCTGATTTCCGACGATACATCTTCACCGTTAAGAAACATTCTTTGCTCTCCGTCGATGAATTTCAGCTCGATTTTAAGACTGTCGGTAAGAGTAGATTCTACAGCCTCAGCATCCTTTACATCCACACCCTGTCTTAAAGCGTTTACGCCGACAGTTCTGTAAAGAGCGCCTGTGTCGATGTAAATGTAACCGAGCTTCGCAGCTGCTGCTCTGGAAATAGTGCTTTTGCCTGCACCTGCAGGCCCGTCAATAGCTACATTAATTACCTTATTCATAATCCTTCTCCTATTCTTTAAACACTTTCACCGGCTAATCTGCCTGTAGAAAATGCGATCTGCAAATTAAATCCGCCCGTGTAAGCATCCACATCGATAACCTCACCGGCAAAATATAAGCCCCTGCAGAGCTTTGACTCCATAGTTTTCGGATCGATTTCCTTCGTGCTGACACCGCCCGAGGTTATAATGGCCTCCTCGATGGGTCTGAACTTAAGAACCGTCACCCTCATATCCTTAAGAATATTTACCAGCTTTGCACGCATTTCCTTCGTAACCTGATTTACCTTTGTAGAGGGCTTGATACCCGAGAGTCTGACGATAACGGGCACGAGCTTTTTAGGCAGAAGCGCATCAAGGGCATTGATGAAGTTTTTATTGGAATTTTCGAGAAAATCCCTCTGTATTCTCTTGTCAAGCTGTTCATAGGTAAGGGCAGGCTTAAGGTCGATGTGTATCTCGTACTTTCTTTCCTTCATATCCTTCATATGAGAGCTTGCGCTTAAAATGAGAGGCCCGGAAACGCCGAAATGAGTGAAAAGCATCTCACCGAAATCTCTGTAAATCTCTTTATAGCTTTCGGTATCGAAAACGCTGATTTCCACATTTCTCAGCGAAAGTCCCTGTAAATCCGTGCAGAATCCCTCATGGCAGACGAGAGGCACGAGTGAAGGCTTTATTTCCGTAACGGTGTGTCCTGCCTGTTCAGCAAAGCGGTACCCGTCTCCTGTAGAGCCCGTAAGCGGATAGGAAGCGCCGCCCGTAGCTACTATAACCTTATCACAGAGGAGCCTTTCTCCGTCAGCGAGAACGACACCCTTTACAGTGTTATCCTCGATAATGAGCTCTGTTACCGTGCCCTTAATCCTTTTAGCATCAGCGTCCTGACTGAATTTATTCAGTGCATCTACGATGTCGGCGGCCTTGTCGCTTTCGGGAAAAACTCTGTCCCCTCTTTCGACCTTAAGAGAAATGCCCATATCCTCGAAAAAGTCGATGGTATCGGAGGGCATAAACCGAGAAAAGGCACTGTAAAGGAAACGGCCGTTAGTAGGCACATTCGAAATAAGGTCGTTTATAAGATTACAGTTATTGGTTACATTACACCTTCCCTTACCGGTTATCATAACCTTTCGGGCAGGCTTGTCATTTTTTTCGATAAGAATTACTTCTTTTCCGTTTTCGGCGGCGACACCCGAAGCCATTAGACCTGCGGCACCGGCACCGATAACTATTACTTTTTCAGCCATAAGTATTCTCCGCTTCTGTTTTAAAGTATTATAAAACAGAAATAAAAAATTTTTTAGTTTATATTGTAAATTTTAATCAAGATTTTTCTCTCTGGCTACTTCCTCCAGACAGTCGATACCGTAAAACAAGGGTAAGCTTCTTCTGAAGTTTGCCATAGAAGTAAAATCTGTGTCTGAAACTATTATATGATCCTTAAGCGTAACCTTCAGCATTTCGAGAAACTGTATTACAGTTCTGGTGAGAAGCATATCATCCTTTGACGGATGAGAAATAGAATGAGGATGATTATGTGAGATAATTACGCTCGAGCAATTCGTTTCGAGAACAATTCTGCCGAGCTCTCTTATATCAAATGCCGAGGAGCAGATGTCTCCCTCATTAATCATACGGCAGGTAATAAGATGGTCAGAGCTGTCATAGCACAGAGCAAACACACGCTCACGACAGCTTCCCTCGTAGTACATAGGGCGAAGATAATCGGCTACAGCCTTCGGGTCGACGGGAGAAGGACCTCTTTCATTAAGCCGGCGGACATAACGGCTGTAAGCGGGAATAATCATTTTTATCAAACAGGCCGCAGTTTCCGTCATACCCTTGACCTTCATAAGATCGAGACGGTTCGCGTCCAATACATCAGCATAGCTTCCGAATTTTTCAATTAAATCGTGTGCTATACCGTTAGTATTTTTCTGCGGGATGCCGAAATAGAGAAGCATTTCGAGTACATTGTGATCTGCCATACCCTTGAAGCCTGTTTCGTAAAACTGATTACGCATACGCTGACGGTGAAATTTATGAGAATGGTCCGGCACAGCCGATTTACTTTTAATATTTTCCTTGTCAGCCATAATCGTTCTCCTTATGCTTTTAAGTAAAAACGAGAGATTCGTAAATAGAATCTCTCGCAATTTTATCTTTTTAAAATAGAATCAGATAGATATTTCAAGAGCCATTTTATACATACCGAGGTCAACTGAATTTTTCATACCCAATGCTTCGAAAATGTCGAAATCCATAACAGTTTCCTTACGGATAGCAACAACACGGTTACCTACGCCGTTTTTAAGAAGCTGTACAGCGTGATAACCCATCTGGCTGGCAACGATTCTGTCCTTTGCAGTGGGTGAACCGCCTCTCTGTACATGACCGAGGATAGTGGCACGGGCTTCTACACCGGTCTCGCTCTGAATACGCTTAGCCATTTCCTCTACACCGCCGATAGCTTCGGAAACGAGAATAACGAAATGAACCTTATTGCTCTTCTGTGTTCTCTTCATTCTTTCGATAACATCACGCTCGAAATCGTAGGGAACCTCGGGAATGAGAATGGAGGTAGCACCGCAAGCGATACCCGAAGTAAGAGCAAGATAGCCTGCGCCTCTGCCCATTACCTCTACGACGGCACAGCGGTCGTGAGATTCAGCAGTATCTCTGATTCTGTCCACCATCTGCATAATGGTGTTCATAGCAGTGTCGTAACCGATAGTATAGTCACAGCAACCGATGTCATTATCGATAGTGCCGGGGATGGCTACACAGGGAATACCTCTTAAGGAAAGGTCTCTGGCGCCTCTGAAGGAGCCGTCACCGCCGATAACTACGAGACCTTCGATACCTCTTTTTTTACAGGTATCGATAGCAGCCTGCATACCCTCTTCTGTCTTAAAGCGAGAGGATCTGGCGGAGTAAAGAATAGTACCGCCTCTGTTGATAATGTCTGATACCGAACGAAGGTTCATTTCATACATATCATCATCCATAAGACCGTTATAGCCTCTTCTGATGCCGTAAACCTTCATACCGAGCTCACAGCCTGCACGCACTACCGCTCTGATGGCGGCATTCATACCGGGGGCGTCACCGCCGCTGGTTAAAACACCAATAGTTTTAAGCATTATTACGTCCTCCTGACATCATATTAGATGAAAATTTAACTGTTTAAACATTTAGAAATATTATACACAATATTGTATAAAAGTCAAGTTATATTCAAAAAATCGACACTCTTTCCTTATTTTACCTGTATTTAGCACACTTATTCTTCCGTAAAGGAAATGCGCACATCTGTACTAATGCTTTCAAGCTCTTTTTCTGTCTCTTTATTCAGGATTATATCTCCGAGTTTTTCTTTATACTCACTACCATTATACTGCAGATAAAGGGGTGAGGTTCCGACAAACAGCTCTGAAAGAAGTCTGATACGCTCTGCGGCTTTTTTATCCTCTTTGGCGATACAGACAGTTACTGCCTTTTTTTCTGCTGTCTGCAGAGTTTTATAAAGATTTTTCGGATTCGGCTCTATGCTCTCACAAATTACCGAGGGCTCTCTGTCCTCTCTTATGCTCAAGCGGCCTCTTATAAGAAGAATATTTCCCGCCTTAAGGTGATTTATCCTGTCTGCATAAAGCTTCGAAAATACTATACACTCCATCGAAGCGCCTATATCCTCGATTTCCAGAAAGCACATAGTAGAATTATTCTTCGTTATTTTCTTTTCCACACGCGTGACTATTCCAAAAATTTTAACAGAGGAATTGTCCTTATATTTAGCGGCGAAGCCATCGTTGTTCTCTAAAATATCGGCTATACTGTCACATCGGATTTTCTTCGAGACTTCAATATATTCATCCATTGGATGGCCCGAAATGTAAAGTCCCGTAATTTCCTTTTCGAGAGCCAAAAGCTCATTTTTCGGCAGCTCCTCGAGTTCGGGTGCTTTCATTTCACTTTCGAAGGAAAAGCCTGAATCTGCATCGAAAAAGCCGATTTGCCCCACTACATTACGGTTTTTATCAGCATCGAGCTCACTTGTTATGAGCGGAAGCATATAAAGCATCTGCCTGCGATTAAGGTCGAGGCCGTCACAGGCACCGCATTTAATGAGGCTCTCCACGGCACGGCGGTTAAATTCACGGGAATAAACTCTCTTGCAGAAGGTGTAGAAGGATGTATATTTACCGCCCTGCTCACGGTTATCAATGATAGTTTTAATAAAATTGCGGCCGAGGTTTTTAATGGCAAGCAGTCCGAATCTTATCTGTCCGTTTTTTACCGTAAAGCCTTCGAAGCTGCTGTTGATATTCGGTGCGATAACCTTGATTCCGATTCGAGTGCATTCGGCGATATAGCCCGAAACCTTAACCGATGAATCAAGAACACTCGTAAGCGTGGCCGCCATAAGCTCACAGGGATAGTGAGCCTTGAGCCAAGCAGTCTGATAAGAAACATAAGCGTAAGCCGCCGCGTGAGACTTGTTGAAGGCGTATTTGGCGAAATTAGACATTTCGTCGAAAATTTCGTTTGCAGTCTCCTCGCTTACTCCGTTGGCAAGAGCGCCGACACATTCCGTTTCACCCTTTTCGTTTTTCAGGCCGTAAATGAAATTATGTCTCTCCTTTTCCATAACATCGAGCTTTTTTTTGCTCATCGCTCTGCGGACAAGGTCTGCTCTGCCGTAAGAGTAGCCGGCTATTTTACGGCATATCTGCATAACCTGCTCCTGGTAAACCATACAGCCGTAGGTAACATCGAGAATGTCACGGACGAGCTCTGTTTTATATTCGGTGTCCTCGGGATGATGTCTGTTATGAATGTAGGTATCTATAGAATCGGCAGGACCGGGTCTGTAGAGAGAAATAACAGCAATAAGGTCCTCGAGAGAGGTAGGCTTCAGCCTCGAAAGAACACTGCGCATACCGGCAGACTCATACTGAAACACACCGTCTGTTTTACCCTCGGAAAGCATACTGAAGGTACCTTCGTCATCCAGCGGTATGGCATCGACAGAGAAATCAGGCACATTTTTTCTGACCATCTGCACTGCATCGTTAATAACGGTAAGCGTGCGAAGACCGAGGAAATCCATTTTCAGCAGTCCTAACTGCTCGAGGGTCACCATAGTAAACTGTGTAACCACACTTTCGTCATTGACAGCCAGCGGAACATAGGACGAAACGGGGTCTCTGGTAATAACTACGCCTGCCGCGTGTGTAGAAGCGTGGCGGGGCATACCCTCTACCTTTTTCGAAATATCGATAAGCCGTTTGACATCTTCGTTGCTCTCATAAAGACCACGAAGCTCGCCCGACATTTTAAGCGCCTTATCGATAGTTATTTTCAGCTCCTGCGGTATGAGCTTTGCCACCTCGTCAACCACCGCATAGGGTAGACCCAGAACACGGCCGACATCTCTGATGGCCGCTCTTGCCGCCATAGTACCGAAGGTTACTATCTGCGCCACATGGTCAGCACCGTACTTCGAGATAACATAGTCGATTACCTCCTGTCTGCGCACATAGCAGAAATCTATGTCAAAATCGGGCATACTGACTCTTTCGGGATTAAGAAAGCGCTCAAAAAGCAGATTATACTTAAGCGGGTCTATGCCTGTGATTCCGATGCAGTACGCGGCAAGAGAGCCGGCACCCGAGCCTCTGCCGGGTCCGACGGGGATATTTTTACTTTTAGCGTGACGGATAAAATCGTGAACTATGAGGAAATAGTCCACATATCCCATTTTATTGATTATTCCGAGCTCGTAATTCAGCCTGTCCACATATTCCTGCGGCGGATTTTCTCCCTTATGCCTGTAAAGTCCGTAAAAGCACTGATTTTTAAAGTACTCGAAATGATCCATATTATTCGGCACCTCGAAATGCGGTAGCTTCGTGTTACCGAACTCGAACTCCACATTACACATATCCGCTATTTTTTCGGTTATGTCGACCGCCTCGGGAAGTTCAGCGAAGGCTTCTCTCATTTCTTCCTCGCTTTTAATATAAAACTCATCGGTGCTGAACTCGAGGCCTGTTTCCTCGCCTAAAATATGGTTTGTCTGTATACAGATGAGAACCTGCTGAACGGATGAGTCCTCTTTGGTGAGATAATGAGCGTCATTGGTAGCGACGAGAGGTATGCCCGTTTCTTCGGACAGACGAATGAGATCGGGAATAATTTCCAGCTGCTCTCTTAAGCCGTGATTCTGTATTTCGATGAAATATTTACCTTCTCCGAAAACGCTTTTATACCACAGCGCAGTATTTTTTGCCCCCTCATAATCCCCTCTTACGAGCAAGGTAGGAATCTCACCTGCCAGACAGGCAGAAAGAGCTATCAGTCCCTCGTGATGCTTCTCGAGGAGTGCTTTATCTATTCTCGGCTTTGTGTAAAAGCCTTCTGTCCAGCCCTTACTGACCATCTGAATCAGATTCTGATAACCGATGTTATTTTCACACAGAAGGACCAGGTGATGTCTTTCGTTATCTATACCGTGAACCTTGTCAAATCTGCTTCTTTTAGCTACATAGCATTCACAGCCGATAATCGGCTTTACACCCTTTTCTTTGGCCGCCTTATAAAAATCAACCACACCGTACATCGAGCCGTGATCGGTTATGGCGACACTCGTCTGACCGAGCTCCTTTACTCTGTCGATAAGCTGATTTATTCTGCAGGCACCGTCTAAAAGACTGTACTCCGTGTGAAGATGTAAATGAGTGAAAGACATACCCTACCTCCTTTTTATTTTACTTTTAATTTTTCCGCTGTATCCTTATCGGGATTTACGATAATAGTATAGTATTCGTGGTAAATCACCATACCCGTCTTTCCGCCGTTAGGCTTTTTGAGAGCCTTTACTCTCGTGTAATCGACGGGTACCAGAGAGGATTCTCTGGCCTTGCTGTAATAAGCGGCTATAACTGCCGCGTCCACTATGGCTTCATCGGAAATATCACGTCCTTCGCCGAGGATTATTACGTGTGAGCCCGGTATTTTCTGCGTATGAAGCCACATATCGCTTTTCATCGCTGTTTTAAGCGAAAGCTTTTCATTCTGTACATTGTTTCTTCCTACGAGAATACGGAAGCCGTCTCTCGAGCGAAATTCGAGGGGAGGCAGCTCCTTGGGCAGCTTCTGCTTTTTACCCTTGATATTTTTAATGTATCCTCCCTGGGCCAGCTCCTGTCTGACGAGAGAAATTTCACTGTCCGTATCGGCTCTAGAAAGCTCATCAAGCACTGATTCCAGATAGATAATCTCATTTTTACCGTCTTCAATAAGCTTTTCGAGCATTTTTTCCGCCGTCTGTGCTTTACGGTAATCCTTATAATATTTCTTTTGATTTTCAGTAGGTGATAAAGCGGGATTACAGGGTATCCGTATAAGCTTACCATCCTCGTAATAGTTTTCGACCTCATAAAAATCTGTGCCCTTTTTGAGTCTGTAAAGATTAGCGAGTATGAGCTCACCGTAAAGACGCAATTTTTCCTTTTCCTTACACTTTTTAAGCTCCTCGCTCTGAACTGCAAGCTTTCTCGCTGTTCTCTCGATAAGGTTATTGATAAGCTTTATCAGCTCGTGCCCTCTGTGATTGATTCTGTTTATTCTGTCTCTTTCATAATAGAAATCGTCCAGAAGCTCTGACGGACTGTCATATATTTTTACCTTAAGACTGCCTTCATACTGTCTTATTTCGTAATGGGATAAATCCTTCGGCTTTCCGTTTTCTTCGGTCAGCATATAAAATCTGTCCGAAGAATGCAGATTAGCTTTCATAAACTGAAGCTCGGACTTCAGAAGCTCCGCCTGCTCCTTCGTAAGCTCGGAAACGTGAGCATCATCAAAGGAAACCCTGTATGCGATTTCACGGGAAACTACGGGTGAAACGCCCTGCAGAGAGCTGATAACAGCGGATGAAAGGAGCTTATCCCTTTGAGATAAAATCCTTTCAGCTATACTCTCCGTGCTTTCTGCTTCTATGTTTATTTTACCCTGTGACGGAGGGAGCTTATACTCGATTCCGGGCAGAATCTGTCTGACGGACGAGGTGGTAATGTCTACTCTTTTAATGGCATCCACCACCTTATCTCCGCTTATGAGAATAAGGTTAGAGTATTTACCCATTATCTCGATACAAAGCGTCAGCTCTACCCTGTCACCTATTTCATTGGTGGCGTCGAAATCTACGAAAAGAATCCTGTCCATTTCCTGCTGTCGGACAGCTTTTATAAGAGCGCCCGTGAGATGCTTTCTCATCAGCATACAGAACATAGGCGGTACAGGAGGATTATCGATAGGATGTGAGGTGAAATGAACTCGGGGACTGTCAGCACGCACACAGAATAAAAGCCTGTAACTACAGCCTTTTCCGCGCAAATTCAGTATAATTTCGTCTCTGGTAGGCTGATTTACCCTGTCGACTCTTAA
The DNA here is from genome assembly GCA_045588555.1 of Acutalibacteraceae bacterium. Taxonomy (GTDB): domain Bacteria; phylum Bacillota; class Clostridia; order Oscillospirales; family Acutalibacteraceae; genus UBA6857. Next base: position 55,924 of record JAZNEL010000042.1, read on the forward strand.
GCCGACAGCCTTTTCCGTCAGCTCATCTTTGATTTTTGAAAGAAAAATTCCGTCTAAAGCCATAACTCACCTTAATAAATATATTTTACGGGGTTTCTCTGCTTAAGAAGAAAGCCCTCTGTTTCTGTAAATTTTTCACATATGATTTTTTTAAGCACGGTCATAGACGGATTTTCCGTTTCAAAATGACCGGCCAGAACTGCGGTAATACCTAATTCAGCCGCTAAAAGCAGCTCGTGATGGTCCATCTCACCCGTTACATAAGCATCGGCACCCATTTCTGCCGCATCGGCGAGAAATTCAGCACCGGCACCGCCGCATACCGCTACCTTCCTGATTACATTTCCGCAGTCAACCATACGGCAGGGTGTGCCTAATTTATCCTTTACCGTTTCAGCGAAGGCTAAAGAAGATTTTTCACTTATCTCCCCTATTTTCGCCATAGGCACGACACAGGACTCCGAGGGCACTCCCACAGCGTTTTCGATGCCGAGCAGTTTACATAAAGTATCATTCACACCATTATCTGCACAGTCAAAGCAGGTATGAGCCGAAAGGACACTGATGCCTTTAGATGCCGCTTCGAAGGCGATATTTCCCTTAAGAAAGCTTTTCTGTGCTTTAAAAATAACGGGGTGATGTGTGATAATCAGATCAACATCTTTTTCCGCCGCATACTTTAATGCTTCCTCGGTAAGGTCGAGAACAAAGCCTATTTTTTTAACGTCTTTTTCTCCGTCACCGATGAGAATACCGCAGTTGTCCCATTCACACTGGGTGGAATAAGGTGCGAAGCTGTTAATATATTCAGATATTTCTTTAACCGTTGCCATCGTAAGCCTCCGTTATTTTCTTTTTAATCGAAGCTATTATTTCTCCCAGACCCTCTTCATCTTCCTTTCCGGCTTTCAGGAGCGCGGTGTACTTTTTCTCGAGAGCAGTGAGAATTTTCATTATATATTTCCGTGTGATTTCATCCTTATTTTCAGTAAGCTTACCGAGATATATGTATGAAGGGTCGTATTCGGTCCTGACACCCGTATAAGAAGCGGCAATAACGCAGTAAAGTCTTTTTCCGTCAGCCGCGGTCTTTTCTTCGAGTATTTCAAAGCCGTTTTTTACATAAAATTCACGCAAAACCTCCCCGTGCGACATAGGCTGTGCTATGATACGGAGACCTTCATCGCAAATCCACGGACAGGCAGAGAGTATATCGGCGATAAGATTACCGCCCATTCCCGCCAGAACTATATCATCACAGGAGTTTTCACTGATATTCTTAAGTCCGTCGGACAGAATTAGCTCTACCTTGTCGGCTATGTTTGCATCTACAACTGTTTTTATCGCGTTTTCGAGAGGGCCTTTATTTATATCTGCCGCTATACCGGAGGGACATATTCCGTTTTCGATGAGATAAGCCGTAAGATAGCCGTGGTCTGTGCCTATATCGGCAACTCTGCTGTTCCGTCTTACTAGAGAAGCGACAGCGGAAAGTCTTGCATCAAGTTTAATTTTACCCATAAATACCTCACATAAGAAACAGAGCCACCTTAAAATAGGTGGCTCGTTGCTGAATTTTGCTTATTTTGAAGCAAGATACTCGTTGATTTTGCCAACAAGCTCGTCTACATTTACGCCGTGAACAGCGCAAGCTTCTTCAACAGTTTCGCCTCTTGATGCAGGACAGCCGAGACAGTGCATTCCCATTTCGAGGAAGAACACTGCTGTTCCTCTGTCTTCATCGAGGATATTGCCGATAAGCATATCTTTTGTAATTTCTTTCATTATCTTTGATCCTTTCAGGAATTTATTGACTTATTTTTTTGCGGCAAGAGCAATTTTTGCCTTCGCTACAATATTTTCTGCATCGAGGCCGTAGATTTTAAGAAGCTCGAGAGCGGGGCCGGATTTTCCGAAGGTGTCGTTTACACCGAGACGGATAACGGGAACAGGATATTCCTCACAAAGTGCTTCACATACCGCACCGCCGAGTCCGCCGATAACGCTGTGCTCCTCTGCAGTAACGATAGCACCTGTTTCCTTTGCGGCCTTTACGAGAAGTTCCTTATCTATGGGCTTAATGGTGTGAATATTGATAACTCTGGCATCGATGCCCTCCTCGGCGAGCTTTTCAGCGGCTTCGAGAGCCTCGGCTACCATAAGACCGGACGCTACGATAGTTACATCCTTACCGTCCTTAAGAGTAACACCCTTACCGATTTCAAACTTATAATCCTCGGAGTTTACACGGGGCACTGCGAGTCTGCCAAAGCGCATATAAACGGGACCTTCCAGTTCAGCGGCGGCAAGAACAGCCTGTCTTGCCTCCACATCGTCGGCAGGGTTAATAATAACCATATTAGGGATGGAGCGCATAAGAGCAATGTCCTCACAGCACTGATGGCTGGCGCCGTCCTCACCTACGGAGATACCCGCGTGGGTAGCACCGATTTTAACATTAAGCTTCGGGTAAGCGATGGAGTTTCTGACCTGCTCGAAGGCTCTGCCTGCAGCAAACATAGCGAAGGAGGAAGCGAATACCGTGTAGCCCGTAGTGGCGAGACCCGCGGCGATACCCATCATATTTCCCTCTGCGATACCGCAGTCGATGAACTTATCGGGATATTCCTTTTTAAAGGCTATAGTTTTGGTCGCCTTTGCAAGGTCGGCATCGAGAACGAGAATGTCATCTCTTGCTCCGAGCTCCTTTAAAGCGTTACCGTAAGCATCTCTGGTTGCACATTTAATTACATCTGCCATAATTACGCCTCCAATTCTGCAAGTGCTGCATCAAGCTCAGCCATTGCCTGTTCATACTGGTCAGCCTTGGGAGCTGTACCGTGCCAATCGCACTGATTTTCCATAAAAGAAACGCCCTTGCCCTTTACTGTTTCAGCCACAATACAGGTGGGCTTACCCTTGCATTCCTTTGCTTTTTCGAAGGCTTCCTCGATTTCGCAGAAGCAATGGCCGCAGATTTCGATAACATTCCAGCCGAATGCCTCGAATTTTTCTTTGATGGGATAAGGTGAATTAACCTCATCGATAGTGCCGTCTATCTGAAGCTTATTATAGTCTACGATAGCCACGAGATTATCAAGCTTTTTATTGCCTGCGAACATAGCGGCCTCCCAGACCTGTCCTTCTTCTATTTCTCCGTCGCCGAGAGCTGTATATACGCGGAAATCCTTACCCTTGAGCTTTGCACCGAGAGCCATACCTACAGCGGCGGAAATTCCCTGTCCGAGTGAGCCTGTGCTCATATCAACACCGGGAGTATATCTCATACTGGGATGTCCCTGGAGAATCGAATCAGGCTTTCTTAAGGTTTTAATAAGCTCTGCAGGGAAAAAACCTTTAAGAGCCAACGCGGCATAAAGTGCAGGCGCAGTGTGACCCTTTGAGAGCACGAAGCGGTCTCTGTTTTCACCGTCGGGCTTTTCGGGATTAACATTCATTTCCGAAAAGTACAGATAGGTAATAATATCTGCGATGGAAAGTGAGCCGCCGGGATGACCCGATTTAGCGTTATAGGTGCCTTCAATTACACCTTTTCTTACCTGAACTGCTAACTTTTTCAGTTCGAGCTTTTTGTTTTCTTCCATATATATATTCCTCCTTATATATTATCCGTTTTCTAATATATGCTCAATCAAATCCGCCACAGCACCGTAATTACAGTGACAGGTAACGAGCTTTGAGAGTGCTTTCATATCATCGGGAGCCTGTCCGCAGCAGGCGGGAAAGCCTACAGCCTTCAGCATCTCCCAGTCATTATAGTAATCTCCGATAGCCGCCGTTTTTTCCTTCTCCACTCCGAGCATCTCGGCTAATTTAAGCACAGCGGTTCCCTTATTTGTTCCTTCGTTTACTATTTCATAGCTGAAAAGCGAGGAAGCCATCAGATTTTCGTGGGTTCTCGAATTACTTTTAAGAAATTTTTCCACCTGTTTAATCTGAAAGGGTAAAGCGGTGTAAATTACCTTATACCAGTTATCTTTCGGAATATCGTCAAATTTATAATAGTATTTTATAGGTAATTGTGCATTTACAGCCAGAATACGCGCCGAGGGTGTCGGTCTGAAAAGATAGACATACTCATCTGAAATGACCTGAAAAGCGAGAAAAGGAAAGGTTTTAACGCTCTTTTTTACAAGCTCGATGCAGAAATCGTTAAGCGGACTGGACCACACCATTTTCTCCTTCGAAAAGTCATAAATACCGGCGCCGTTTATAACCACAGCCATACCGTCGGGGATGTCGAGTCTTTTATAGTGCTTACGCATTGAATTAGGAGATCTTCCCGAGGCAAGAGTAAAATTACCCTTATATTCTTTGACGAATTTCTGCACTGCATCATAGTTTCTTTTAACAAGATGTCTCGATTTATCGTTAATGGTGCCGTCAATATCCGAGGCTATAAGCCAATCGGAAAAATTAGTTTTTTCTTTAGTCATCCTTTAACCTCCTTAAAAATGAGGTGAAATATTCAGGCAGCTCACTCTGAATTTCTATATACTCCTTCGTTCTCGGGTGACGAAAGCCGATTAAACCTGCATGAAGGCACTGTCCACCGAGATATTCAATAACTTTTTTAGGACCGTAAACAGGGTCGCCAGCCACAGGATGTCCGATGTAGGACATATGAACACGGATCTGATGTGTTCTTCCGGTTTCCAGACGAAGGGCAAGATGGGTAAAATCCTTATATTGTCTGACCACTCTGTAGTGTGTGGTGGCATTTTTAGAGTTTTTTACCGTAACAGTCATTTTCTTTCTGTCTACTGGATGTCTGCCGATGGGAGCATCTACCGTCCCCTCCTCGTTTTTGAACCGTCCGTAGACCACGCTCTGATACTCACGGGTAAAGGTGTGTGCCTTTATCTGCTCGGCAAGAGAGATATGAGCAAAATCATTTTTAGCCACGATAAGAAGTCCGCTGGTATCTTTATCTATGCGGTGAACTATACCGGGGCGTATTACACCGTTAATACCCGAAAGAGAATCCTTACAGTGATACATCAAAGCGTTTACAAGTGTACCGTCATAATTACCCGCTGCAGGATGAACCACCATACCCTTACCTTTATTTACCACGAGCAGATCATCATCCTCGTATCTGATGTCCAGAGGAATGTTTTCGGCTTTTACCTCCAGCTCTCTCGGCTTCGGTATTATGACAGCTATTTTATCATTGGCTTTAACCTTGTAGTTTTTTGTAATTATAAGTGAATTAACGGTAACATTTCCGTCGTCGATAAGCTTCTGTGCCGCTGAACGGCTGATTCCGTCACAGCACAGCGAAATAACCTTATCAATTCTTTCACCGCTGTTTTCTTCACTTACTGCAAAAATCTGTGCATCTACCATTAAATGTTTTTCTCTTTCTTGGTTTTATATTCCTTACAGACAGAATAAATTTCGTAAAATATAATCACGAAGGCACTGCAGGTAACCAGACAGTCTGCGAAATTAAAAATGTAAAAATCAACGAAAAGCACTTCGATATAATCGATTACATATCCTCTGAAAATACGGTCGATAATATTTCCGAAGCCGCCTGCCGCCATAAAAACGAGACAGACATAATCGACGCCGAAGCGGAATTTTCCGGAAAGGAGAGCCGCTAAAATTCCGACCATACAAATCACGGACGCGACAGTCATAATTTCGGTTTTACCGCTCATAAAGCCCATCATAGCACCGTCATTTTCGAAATAATGAAGCTGTAAAAAGCCGGGCACGAGCATTTTAACCGAAACAGGCTTCAGATATAGGTCAACAAAATATTTAATGAGCTGATCTGCCGCAACCATCGAAATAATTATGCCGACAGAAAATAATCTTGCTTTGTTTCTGTTATTCATCGCTGTCTTCTTTACCGGTATTTGTTTCCATTACCCTTTTAAGGTCATCGAAGCTTATGTCACTGTCCTCGAGAGACTGGGCAAAAGCATCGTTAAGTCCGTCGGCAAAAGAAGAAAAATCGCTGTCATCACTTCCGGCAGAATCAAAAATCTTTGATATGTATGCGCTGACATCGGGCATGGCAGAAGTAGCGCCGCCCGAAATAAAATCCTCGCTTTCAGGCTGATTTTCAGTCTCGGGAAGCCTAAGCTCCTCCTCGACGACAGTTTCAACCGTAAAGGAAGGCTCGGAGGAAATAAGAATTTCATCGGCACTGTCCGTTTCTTCTGCTTCTTCTTCAGTAATATCCTCTGTATTTTCTTCGATAAACATCTCATCGAAATCGAGAGTAAATTCTTCGATTTCGTCCGCATTTATCTGCTTTGCTTCGATAGGCTCTGCATCGGAAGAAGCCTCGAGCACCGTCTCATCTGCGGCAAAGCCTGCTACAGAATCAGCGGCAATCTTAACCGCTTTTTCTATTTCAGCTTTTAATTTAGCAGCCTCTGCCTTAATAGCGGCGAGCTCCTCGTTAGCCTTGCTGATAACCTCATCTGCCCTATCTCTGGCAGTTCTGGCATCCTTATAAGCGTCAGCTACGATTTTAGAAGCGTTTGTATTTGCATCCTCGATAACGGAGGCAGCCTTTGCATTAATCTCGGCAATATATCTTTCAGAGAAGGATTTAGCCTGGCTACGGGTCATTTCGAGCTCTGTTTTGGCATTTTCGAGAGCCGCTTTAGTGCTGTTAAGCTCCTGGGCATAAACAGCCTGCGCCTCTGCAGTCTTATCGGCGATGATTTTTTCACCCTCTGTGTTAGCCTTGTTTATAATGCTCTCTGCCTCCTGCTGTGCCTGCTCAACGGTTTTATCGGAGGTGGTTTTCGCCCAGATGAGAGCATCGGCTATGGCTCTTTTATTTTCGTTATACTCGTCAATTAAAGGAGTGATAGCAGAAAGTCTTTCCTTGAGAATGTTATTCTCATTGAAAAGCTTACTATAATTCTGAAAAACTCTCTGGATAAAAGCGTCAACCTCACTTGCGCGGTAGCCGCCCTTACCTACAGCGGAAAAACGCTGATTATTTATCTGGTTAGGTAACATCATTATGAATCTCTCCTTCAACTATTTAATAAATCAGAAATTGCCGTAATCATCAAGGTCAACCTGACCGTAGAAATCGCCGTGAAGCTCTACGCTTTCGGGAAGGAAGGCGCAGATGTTTTCGGTAAAGCGGGTAAAAATCGAATTAGTGACATACTTCGCACCGTCGAGGAAGTCCATAGCTCTTCTCTTCTGCTCGTCGGAAAGGTGTCCGAGATTAACCACAACCATAGCGTTCTGGTCTATCATAATGTTAGCAACATTTTTTGCATCGTAAATGTCGTGCAGAGCGATGAAATTAAGCTTGAATTTCGTTTGAGGCTTGGCTGTGCCCATATTGTAAATATTGCCCTTGGTCTGCTTTGCCGCTTTATGCTCGTAGGATACCTTTTCGGTCTTTTTCTGCTTCGGTGCACTTTCGCCGTACTTGATGTATTCGGGAGGGGTTATCGTGCTGTCGGCAGAGTAGCCGAAAGCAGGCTCCTCCTCACTCTCGTCATAGTAGCCGCCTTCATCGTATTCGCCGTCTTCATCCTCATATTCCACATCGTTATCCTCGTAATCTCTTTCGTCGGGAATAAAATGCTCCTCGAATTTTGATTTGATATTTTTAACAAAGCCCATTTTTAAAAACTCCTTTTTTATTAATATAATCTCGGGCCGAATACAGCCGAGCCGATTCTTACGTGATTTGAGCCGCAAAGTATAGCCTGCTCATAATCGCCGGACATACCCATCGATAATATACTTATATCTGTATTATCTAACTTTTTGTCCTTTATGTCAATAAAAATCTTATGCATTTTTGAAAAATATTTATTGAGCTGACTTTCACTGCCGCAAACAGGCGGAATAGTCATCAATCCGCGCACCCTTATATTAGGAAGCAGAATAATCTGATGAAGTAATTCATCGAGCATTTCGCAGGAAACGCCTGTTTTACTCTCCTCTCCGCCGATATTGACCTCTACGAGACATTCGGTGGTTATCCCCTTGGCAAGGCTCCTTTTCGATATTTCCGAAGCAAGCTTAAAGGAATCTACGGATTCAATCATTGCTACCTCGCCGACTATCTGCTTGACCTTATTCGTCTGCAGATGACCGATGAGATGCGCCTTACAGCCGTCGAGCTTAAGGTAAGGCTTTTTAGAAAGAAGCTCCTGCACCTTATTTTCACCGATGAGGGTGATTCCTTTTTCGAGAGCACGGTTTATGAATATAGGCTCTACGGTTTTGGTAACTGCCATAAAGCTGATGTCCTCGGGCTTTCTCGAGCTTCTGACCGCAGCCTCTGCGATGCGTTCCTTTATAAATTCGACATTATAATCTATGTTTCTGAAGCGTTCTTCAGCTGATAAGCATTCCATCTTCGATATGCATCCCCTTTACTATTATTTTATCATAGAGATTAAGAGCACGGTATTTTCCCGTCGCCTCCTCATCGATAATCTTGTTTCCGTCTTCATCCTCCTTATAAACCACATACTTATCGGCGATAACATAATCCTCACCGTAGTAGGATACGGACACGGGAGTGAATTTAACAAAATTACCGAGTGCTACATAGACACCCTTAATTCCCTCGTCGTTTTCCGCTATGGCATCACTGCTGATTCTGAAGCCGTTATAATTTTTAACCGTAATGGCGGCATTTTCTATACGAAGATTAGCGAGGTCTTCGTTCATCGAGGTACACTGGAGAGTTACCGTTATTGTGTCACCGTTAAGCTCTGACACATTGTAAACCTTCATAGTTATGTCCTCTATGTCCTTATCGGGGAAATCAACAGTAACATAATAGCCCGTCTTAATAACAGAAGCATCGGTTATGGATGTATCGAAAATAAAATACCAGGTATGCTGTGCGATGATTTTTCCGAAAGCATTTGCATCGGTATCTTTTTCGCTTGCAGTGAGCTTGGCACCTTCATTTACGCCCACCTTTTTGTTTTTGACATCATCATAAGACTTTACAGCCTCGTATCCGTCGACATTACTTACGAAATAGCCCGAATAAGAGGATTTTATTTCACCGCCTATGTCGTAGGTCTTTTTTACTGCCTTGAGCTCTTTTTTGACACTTTTAATTCTCGAGTCAATGTCAAAGCCGGAGCCTGTCGCAATCTGCTTGGTGGACATCTTCGATACAAATGAGCTAACGGAGTCCTCCAGACCCTCGAGATTACTGTCCTTTATCGAGCTGACATATTCATCCACGGAGCTGTAAATGCTCGAATTAAGATAAACTACATTTACATAATTCAGCTCACCCTGATTTTTAAGATTCTGCAGATTATCAAGCTCTGACTGAAGCTGAACGGCCTTAAGATAATTTTCTGCCTCCTCCTCTGTACCGAAGGTAAGGGCAATAACATCATTTTTACCCACATTGGCGCTGTCGTTCAGCACAGGAACATAAACTTTACCGTCGTCCTTCATCAGAATGGAGATGTTTTTACCGTCCTTCACTCTGTTTTCATCCCGCACGGCAAAGCCCTTAACATTCAGCTTTTCCTCCTGGGTATACTTAAGAGCATACTCGTATTCTATTTTACCTGTGCTTTTGGAATAAACATACTGCGCTGAATATAAAAGAGCCAGTACGGCAAAGGTAATGAGCATACCTATTACTATTTTTCTGTCTTTTGATGAATTCATAGCTAAATCACCTGAATTTGTTTATTATATCGACAGCGATCTCTGCCGCAGCCTCACCGCTGTACTTATCAATGCTTATCCAGTTTACATTATCATTTCTTCGGAACCAGGTAAGCTGTCTTTTAGCGTATCTTCTCGTCTCTCTTTTAAGCTTTTCCACTGCCTCTCCGAGAGAAACGGTACCGTCGAGATAGGGTTTAAGCTCCTTATAACCGATAGCCTGCTTCGCTGTGGCAGAATAATCACTTTTAAAAAACTCCTCCGCCTCGGCGAGAAGACCGGCTTCGAGCATCATCTCCACCCGCAGATTAATTCTGTCATAAAGATACTGTCTGTTTTCAGCCGTAAGACCGATAACACACCAGTCAAAATCACTTTCCTCCAGATGAGAAAGCCTGTCCTGCTCGGTGATGGTTTTCCCTGTAGCAAGATAAACCTCCAGAGCACGGATTATTCTCTTTCTGTCGTTTATGTGCAGACGGGAGGCGGCCTCCGGGTCTGATTCCTTAAGCCTTTCAAAAAGCTGTTCTATCCCCTTTTCCTCTGCCTCTCTTTCGAGGTCGGCACGGATGTCTGTTTTACCGTGGTCAAAAAAGGTGGTGTTTTTTATCAGCGTGTCAATGTAAAGGCCGGTACCCCCGCAGACTACGGGAAGCTTTCCTCTCGAAATAATGTCTATGATAGTCTCGGTAGCATCCTTTTTATACATAGCCACACTGTATTCCTCACCGCTGTCGATGAAGCCGATAAGATGATGCTTTACGAGTGAAAGCTCCTCCTCTGTCGGCTTCGCCGTGGCGATGTCCATATTTTTATAAATCTGCATTGAGTCAGCCGAAACTATTTCTCCGCTCATTCTCCGTGCTATTTCGACAGCAAGAGCTGTCTTGCCCGAGGCGGTGGGACCGACCACTGCAACTACTAATGGTTTTTTCATTTAATTCTCCGATTTGATTACTGTATTCTGCCGAACATTTTCTCGAGCTCGTATTTGGTAAGCTCCAGGAGAACGGGTCTTCCGTGAGGACAGTATCTTACGCTGTCATCGTAAAGCACAGCCTCTGCGAGCACCTTCATCTCTGCCGTGGAGTTTTTGTAGCCTGCCTTAATGGCGGCCTTACAGGCGGAGGTGTGATGTATACGGTCGATTTTCTCGGTTTCGATGTTGGTTCTGTTTTCGCTTAAATAAAGAGCCATTTCCACTATGGTATCTTCGATGTCATCACCCGAAATAAGCATCGGACACTCACGGATGATGACAGTGCCTGTACCGAAGTCCTCCACGAGATAGCCTGCCTTTGCAAAAACATCGAGATTTTCCATAATGACATTATATTCGTTTTTATTCAGAGTCACCGTAACCGGAGTCAGAAGCACCTGGGATGAAACATTATCCTGTGCGTTCTTTTTAATTTTATTGTAAATAATTCTCTCGTGAGCGGCGTGCTTGTCTATAAGACAAATCTTATTATCGTATTCGCAGATAATGTAGGTTTTAAAGGCTTCGCCTAAAAGTCTTAAAGGCTTCGGTGTTGGCTTCACCTCTGTAATAACTACCTTTTTCTGCTCGGCACCTTCGGCTTTAGCCTCGGTTTTTACTGTCTCGGCTACGGCAGAAGTCTTAAAGCTCTCTGCTTTTACCGATTCGGCCTGTCCTGCTTTTATCGGTGCCTTGCTCTGCTGAACAGGTGCAGAGACATTAGCGACAGACCTCTCACGAGCCTTGAAGTCCGAAACTAAATCCGGCTCATCCGCATTGGTAAAGCCTTTATTTATGTGATTAGGTGAAGCTACCGAAGCTGTTTTTTTAAATTCGGAGGCAGGCATTTTCTCCCAGAAAGGCTTTTCTCTTTTTACGGGGACTGCCGTTTTTCCGTTATCAGCTTTAAATGCTTTTTCAGAAGCCTGCTTTACGGGTAACGGTGTGTCCTCCTCGACCATCTGCAGCTGTGCATAATCGGGCTTTGCCTTTTCGGTGAGCTTCGCCATTTTATTTGAATCCACCTGCGGAGCACTGTCAAAGTCGGTTAAAGCGCCCTTAACGGCATAATAAACTGCGGCAGAAACCTTTCTTTCGTCGCTGAAGCGCACCTCGGTTTTCGCAGGATGAACATTAACATCTACCGTCTCGGGTCTGACATACACATTCAGCACACAGCTTGGGAATTTTCCGACCATAATAGTGTTTTTATAGGCGTTTTCCATCGAAGCCATTATCGAGCGCGATTTTATGTTTCTGTTATTCAGAAAAAAGTACTGCATCGCTCTCGAGGGTCTCGAGCACACGGGCTTACATACATAACCGCTTACCTTTATTCCGTCGAGCTCGTAATTAACCTCGAGAAGACTTTCGGCGAAGGTTCGGCCGAAAACAGAATAGATGGTAGAAAGCAGTCTGCCGTCGCCCGGAGTGATAAGCGCCTGTTTTCCTTCACGGATAAATCTGATGCTGATTTCCGGATGCGAAAGAGCGATTTTATCCACTACATCAGCCACGGCGTTAGCCTCGGAAACATCTCTTTTAAGGAACTTCATTCTGGCGGGAGTATTATAAAATAAATCTCTGACTACTATCGTAGTACCGTTCGGACATCCCGCCGCATCGTAAGCCGTCTGAACACCGCCCTCTATGGTATAAACGGTACCTGTTTCCTCCTCGACGGTTTTTGTGAGAAGCTCCGTACGGGAAACTGCCGCTATAGAAGCTAAAGCCTCGCCGCGGAAGCCGAGAGTAAAAATAGAGTTAAGGTCATTCACATCCCTTACCTTGCTGGTTGCGTGGCTGAGAAAAGCCTTGGGTACATCCTCGCGACATATACCGCATCCGTTATCGGTGATACGGATATAGGTGACACCGCCGTTTTTTATTTCGAGAGTTATGGTGGTGGCACCTGCATCGATGGAGTTCTCCATCAGCTCCTTTACCACGGAAGCGGGTCTTTCGACAACTTCACCGGCAGCAATTAATTCTGCTATATGCTTTGATAAAACGTTAATTCTCGCCATAAAGTTATCGCTTCCTTTCTGTTAAATCCCCGTCTGTCTTGCTTTGGTAACGAGCTCGTGCAGGGTCGTAAGCGCCTCCAGAGGGGTAAGTGTATTTATGTCTATATTTTTTATAGCGTCTATTATCTCATCATCCAGAGTGGATTTAAGAGAAAGCTGAAGATTTTCTTCTTCCTCTTCCTCGAAATTAATCTCTCTCATCAGCGTCCTGTGCTCCGGATTCATCGCTTCGAGCTCGGCTAAAATCTGTCGCGCTCTCGAAACTACCGAATTAGGAATGCCTGCCAGCTTCGCTACCTCTATACCGTAGCTTCCGTCTGCAGCTCCTCTTACTATACGGCGAAGGAATGTGATAGTGTCGCCCTTTTTCTTTACCGAAATGTTATAATTTTTTATGCCGTCTATCTGTCTTTCCAGCTCTGTAAGCTCGTGATAGTGAGTGGAGAACAGAGTTTTTGCACCAAGCTTTTTCTTATCGACGATGTACTCGAGCACTGCTCTCGCGATGCTCATTCCGTCAAAGGTAGAGGTACCTCTGCCCACCTCGTCGAGGATAATAAGGCTGTTTTTATTGGCGTTTTTAATAATATTCGACACCTCGTTCATTTCCACCATAAAGGTAGACTGACCCGTAGCCAGGTCATCTGAGGCACCCACACGGGTGAAAATGCTGTCGATTATGGAAAGCTCCGCTCTTTTAGCGGGAACGAAGGAGCCTATCTGCGCCATAAGACAGATAAGTGCCACCTGCCTCATATAAGTGGATTTACCCGCCATATTTGGTCCTGTGATAATGGAGCATCTCTCGTCAGCGCAGTCCATATAGGTATCATTCGGTACGAAGGGAGCACCGTCGAGAAGAAGCTCGACTACGGGATGTCTGCCCTCGGTTATATCGATTACGCTCGAGTTTGTCATCACGGGACAGACATAATTATTATTAATGGCGGCTTTGGCAAAAGAGCAGAGAGCATCGGTCACAGCGACAGCTGAAGCAGTAGCCTTGATACGGTTAAACTCATCAGCCACACACCTTCTTATCTGGCAGAAGATTTCATATTCTATCTTGACTATCCGTTCCTCTGCTCCGAGAACCTTGCTTTCGTAATCCTTAAGCTCCTGTGTGATGTATCTCTCAGCATTGGCGAGAGTCTGTTTTCTTATATAATCATCGGGCACAAGCTCTTTAAATGAATTGGTAACCTCAATATAATAGCCAAATACCCTGTTATAGCCTACTCTTAATTTTGTGATGCCCGTTCTTTCCTTTTCACGGGCTTCGATTTCTCTTATGTAGCCTTCACCGTTTGATTTAATGCTCTTAAGTGAATCAAGCTCTGCATTAAAGCCTTCTTTAATGATGCCGCCCTCTCTGATGCTGAAGGGTGCATCGGAAACAATAGCCGCATCGATAAGCTTATAAACATCCTCGAGAAGGTCAATGCTTTCATACTGCTGCTTAAGATAAGCGCAGGCAGAGTCGGAAAGTAACGACTTTATCAGCGGCAGAGCGGAAATAGCCTGCTTAAGAGAAACGAGATCCCTTCCGTTTGCACTTTCGAAGACGATTCTCGTCAGAAGTCTCTCTATGTCAAAGACTCCGGAGAGAGCCTCACAAAGGTCGGAAAGCTTCATACTGTTATCAACCAGCTCACCTACAGCGTTATGTCTGCGGGTAATCTGATTATAATTAATCAGCGGTTTTTCGAGCCATGAGCGTAAAAGTCTTTTACCCATAGCTGTTTTGGTTTTATCTAAAACCCAGAGAAGTGAGCCTTTTTTCTCTCTGCTTCTCATAGTTTCCGTGATTTCGAGATCCCTTTTAGTGGAATAATCTATCTTCATATACTGACTGTCAGAATAGAAATTAAATTCACGGATATTTTCGAGTTCGTTTTTCTGTACCTTCTTTAAATATCTGATTGCCGTGCCTAAAGCTATTATCGCGTGCGGACACTTATCAGCATTGGTATCCGACAAAGCTTCGGCACCGAAATGTGCACAGCATTCATTAAAGTTTTCGTCAAAATCAAAAAAGCTGTCATCGGGAATTTCACAAATAGCATCTACCTTCTTTTTTATAAAGGAAGCGATATTCTTATTCTCCGAAATGCTTCTGCTTAAGACGATTTCACTCGGTGAAAAAACACCAAGCTCGTTAATAATTTTATTTTCGATATTTTTACTTTTTTCGATATATGTCAGATTAACAGCGCCCGTCGATACATCACAGAAGCAAATACCCGCACCGTCATCATTAAGATAAACAGATGTAAGATAATTATTTCTCGACTCGTCGAGCATAGAGTTTTCGATGATGCTGCCTTTAGTAATAACACGAATAACATCTCTTTTGACGATGCCCTTTGCTGTAGCAGGATCCTCGACCTGCTCACAGATTGCTACCTTGTAGCCTCTGCTTACGAGCTTTGCGATGTAGTTATCAGCCGAATGGAAGGGAACTCCGCACATTGGCGCCTTTTCACCGCCGCCGCAGGCACGGGAGGTCAGTGTCAGCTCGAGAATAGAGGAGGCTAATTTGGCATCATCGAAAAACATTTCGTAAAAATCGCCCAGTCGGAAAAACAAAATCGTATCCGGATATTCCTTTTTAATTTCAAAGTACTGCACCATCATCGGTGTCATTTCAGACATATTGTTTTTCCTCCTGAGTTTTTTTACGTTAGTTTAATCAGAATCAGTGGCAACCGCTACAGGATGAGCAGGAACCGCCGCAGCTGTGCTCTTCAGCCTTGGGAGGCTCACAGGTAGCAGGGTCAGCACCGTTTACACAGAGACCTAAAATCTGCATAATGTAGTTCATCATTTCATCTACAGCAGTTCTTGCCTCATCATATACCTGCATCTTTGAATTATCCATAAGTGCAGTGTAGGATTCATTGAACTCTTCTTCGAAGGCGTGCATTTTCTCGGCATCGGGTTCTTCCTTTGAAGCCTCGATCTGATAATTCATCTGCACGAGCTGAAGCTTTGCCATAAGATCATTGAGTTCTTTGTCGTTTTCATTGGCTTCCTTAGCCTTTGCGAAAGCGAGGTAACGCTCGTCCTGCTGGATAGCTGCACCAAGCTCACGGGTAAGTTTGATTACGTCCATTTGTCGTACTCCTTAAAAATATTTTTTTATAATAAATACAGCTTACATCAGTAAGTGTAAATTATCCTCTGTATTCACCGTAAACCACCCAGGTTTTCGGCTCTGTAACCTCTACAGTGACGAAGTTTCCGATAAGGCTTTCGTCACCTGCAAATTCTATTATTACATTTCCTTCGGTTCTTCCCGAAAGAATACCCTTATTCTTTGTCTCGCCCTCTACGAGAACACGGTAGGTTTTGCCCTTCATTGAAGCGGTTCTTTTACCGGCGACGGATTCCTGTAAATCCGTGAGCTCCTTAAACCATCTACCCTTTTCTTCTCTGGAAACTCCGTCAGGCATACTGTAAGCCTTCGTACCGGGTCTCGGCGAAAAGATAAAGGTGAAAAGCGAAGTGAATTTCACCTGTTCTATCAGAGAGAGAGTATCCTTGAATTCATCATAGGTTTCACCGGGAAAGCCTACGATTACATCACTCGTTACGGAAAGGTCGGGCATAAGGGAGTAAGCATAATCAATGAGACTCAAATACTTTTCTCTGTCATAATGACGGTTCATTTCCCTTAAAACCCTGTCATTTCCCGACTGGAAGGGCAGATGAAGATGCTTCGCAATTTTATCCGAGGAGGCCATTACATCGAGAAGCTCCTTTGTACAGTCCCTCGGATGCGAGGTCATAAACCTTATGATAAAATCTCCCTCTATCTCACTTGCCGCTTTAAGCAAAGCGGGAAAGCGTTTACTTTCATCCAGGTCTTTATTATAGGAATTTACATTCTGTCCGAGAAAGGTAATTTCCTTGTAGCCGCTTTTTACCAACTCTCTGACTTCATCGAGAACCGTATCGAAATCTCTGCTTCTTTCTCTGCCTCTTACATAAGGCACGATACAGTAGGAGCAAAAATTATTACAGCCGTACATAATGGGTACCCAGGCCTTAAAGCTGCCGTCTCTTTTAACGGGTAAGCCTTCGACTATATTTCCTTCGCTGTCGGTAATATCTATAACTCTTTTACCCGTACAGAGAACACGGTAAATAAATTCGGGAAGCTTATAGGAAACATGGGTGCCGAAAACTATGTCTATAAAAGGAAAGCTTTTTTTGAATCTCTCGGCTACGCTCGCCTGCTGTGTCATACATCCGCACAGACCGATTATCATATCGGGCTTCAGCTTTTTAATCGGCTTAAGCGCACCTGCATTACCGAAAACTCTGTCCTCGGCATGCTCACGGATAGCGCAGGTATTATATAAAACTAAATCTGCCTTTTCGGGGGCATCCGTAAATTCATAGCCCATCGATGCAAGAATACCCTGTAATCTTTCTCCGTCGGAAACATTACCCTGACATCCGTAGGAGTGAACGAAGGCCTTGAGCGGATATTCCGGAAAACGGGATGACAGAACGGTTTTAACGAGCTCTGTATATTCTTTTTGCTTGTCAAGCTCTGCCTGCGGGACAGAGAATCTTTCATTAATCAATTTTATCTTCTTCCTTTTCGGGTTTTTCTGCAATACTCATCAGCTTTTTCAGTCTGTGATTAACGGCCGAGCGACTCATTTTAGGCTCACAGAGATCGCCGATTTCCCTCAGACTGGCATCGGGATTTTCTATTCTTAATTCCGCTATCTGCCTTAAATCCTCGGGCAAGGTAACGAAGGCGCCGCTTGCTTTCAGTCTTTCTATGGCACTGACCTGGTCGAAGGATGCGAAAACCGTACGGGACAAATTAGCGTTTTCGAAATTATTTCTTCTGTTTGTCAGATTTCGGACATCCTTATAAATTTTAATGTTCATTATTTCCATAGCAGAAATATGAGCCCCCATCATAGCCAAAAGATCCTCAATGGACTCACTGTCCTTTATGTAAATTACATTGACATATCTTCTGACCATATGCTTAGCCTTGATGCCGTATTCGTTAAGAATCTTCATCAGATCGAGACTTAAGGTTTTGTAGGGCACCACAAACTCCAGATGATAGCTTTTATTAGGGTCGCTTGCCGTTCCGCAAGATAAAAAAGCACCTCGCAGAAATGCCGAATCACAGCAGTTTATATTATCGGAATTATCAGCAGAATCGTTAGTAAGATTACCTCTGTCGATGCGGTGAGTTCTTTCGGCGCCGGTACACGAAAATACGGAGAGAACTTTTTTCCTGTTTTCGTCTCCCTCAAAGGCGGCCGTGTATTTCCCTGCAGGAGAAACATTCAGCTGTGCCTTGATTCCGCAGGCTTCTTCAGCCAGACTGACATATTTGTCGGCTACTCTTTCATTGTCCGTCATCAGAGAAATATCCGATAAGGTAAATGAACGCCCGAAAAGAAACATACCGTATGCCATCGCATGAACACAGCACTCGGGCATATTTTCAGTTTTAATTAATTCATCCTTTATATCAGAAGAAAACGACATATACGCCCTCCTTACTGCTTTATTTTTTTATGTCACGGTGAGTGACTGTTACTTTATAATTATTATCCTTAAGCATCGCGGAAAGTCTTTCGGCGAAGGTAACACTCCTGTGATGCCCGCCTGTACAGCCTATAGCGATCACCAGCTGGCCTCTGCCCTCGTTAATGCAGCGGGAAACGGTGAAGGACACCAGAGAATGGAGCTTTTCCTCAAACTCTCCTGAAAATGGGCTGTCCATAACGAAACTCTGAACTGCTTCATCGAGGCCCGTAAGCTCCTTCAGCTCGGGAACATAGAAGGGATTAGGCAAAAAACGCACATCAAAAACATAGTCGGCGTCCTTTGGTACTCCGTGCTTAAAGCCGAAAGACATACAGTGAACGAGCATCTGCTTCTGCGCATTTTCGCAAAACATAGATATAATTTTAGCCTTGCAGTCGAAAAATGACAGCTCCGATGTGTCCAGAACCAAATCGGACATTTCCTTAACCGATGAAAGCAAGGCTTTTTCGGCACTGATAGCCGCCGTAAGAGTATCGCATTTTCCGTTCATAAGCGGATGAATGCGTCTGCTCTGCTTATATCTCGATAAAAGGACCTCCTCACTGCAGTCCAGGAACAGAACACTGAACGGTACGGAAAGCTCGTCAAGTAAAAGTAAGGCTGTTTTCAGCTCCGTATCGGTCAGTCCGGCCCGTATATCAGTGACGACAGCCACCCTTTCGTGCTCCCCTGCTTCCTTCAGAAGCTTGGCAAAAACAGGAATAAGCTTCGAGGGTAGATTATCCATACAGAAATAACCCGCATCCTCCAAAGCATTCATAACACAGGATTTTCCGGCTCCCGAAAGCCCCGTTACAATTAAAAGCTCCATACCTTCTCCGTTATACAAACTTAATTTCCGTTTCAAGGTCAACGGAAAACTTTTCCTTGACCGTTTTTTGGCAGTGCTTTATGAGATTTACCACATCCGCAGTAGTCGCATTATCATAGTTTATAATGAAGCCTGCGTGCTTTTCAGATACCATCGCACCGCCTATTCTTTTACCCTTCAGACCGCTCTGCTCGATAA
The DNA here is from genome assembly GCA_045588555.1 of Acutalibacteraceae bacterium. GTDB lineage: Bacteria > Bacillota > Clostridia > Oscillospirales > Acutalibacteraceae > UBA6857. The sequence continues at coordinate 75,200 of JAZNEL010000042.1, forward strand.
GAGCTCCTGCAAAATATCCCTCGGGACGCTTAAAAACACTGCCCGCACTGGGATATTCGAGAGGCTGCTTATCCTTTCTTCGCGAAATGAAGTCATTCATAGCGGCTTCAATTTCAGATTTCACGCCTTTTTTCAGTCTGAAAGCTACACTCGTAATGACATATCCGCCCTTTGAGTAAATACTGTGTCGGTAAGAAAAATCGAGCTCGCTGTCAGTAAACTCGCCTTCCTCACCCTTCGCTGTCAGATGTCGGCAAAGGGTGATGACATCCTTTACCTCACCGCCGTAGGCACCTGCATTCATAAAGGCCGCACCGCCTACAGAGCCTGGTATTCCGTAAGCAAACTCGAGTCCCGACAGGGATTCGGAAAGGGCGAATTTACATATTGATGCTACGCTTGCACCTGCACCTGCCTCAAAGGTACATTCGTCTGTCTGTCTGATATAATCGAAGCCTTCACCCATATAAATTACAGGCTTATCGGTTATTCCGCTGTCACTTACTAGAAGATTACTTCCTTTACCGAGAACGAAAAAATCCATTTCCGACTCATCACAAAGGCGGAGCACGGCTTTAAGCTCATCTTCACCGCGGGGAATAATAAATAAGCTCGCGGGACCGCCCGTTTTAAAGGTGGTGTAAAGCTTCATCGGCTCATTTAAACGGTAAGTTATCTTTCTTTCGTCGAGACTGCTTATCAATCTGTTCAAAGAATTACCTCCAAAAAATCAGTATGTAACCAAGGCGGCACCGATAATACCTGCATCGTTACCGAGAGTAGCTCTGCAGATTTCGGTCTGCTTCTCCTGCATTTTACTGTAGCGCCATTTTGCCACATATTCTCTTAAGGGAGCAAGTAAGGTTTCACCCTCATTACAGATACCGCCGCCGAAGCAGATCATTTCGGGCTGGAAAATATTTACAATATCGGTAGTGCCGATAGCGATGTATCTTATATAGTTATCTACGACCCGTTTACCACATTCGTCGCCTGCTCTCATAGCATCAAAAGCAGTTCTGCCTCCTGCATTTTCGATGTCTCCGCCGCAAAGCTCCCACATTTTACTGTCCTTGTTTGCTTCCATAGCAGCCTTTGTCTGATTAACAAGTGCTGTGGCAGAGGCGTATCTTTCAAAGCAGCCTACGCGGCCGCAGTTACACTGCTCACCGTCAAATTTGATAGAAATATGGCCGAGCTCACCGCCTGCATCGTTACAGCCTGCGAGAATTTTGCCGTCGAGAATTACACCGCCGCCGACACCTGTGCCGAGAGTGATGGCGATGAAGCTCTTTTTACCCTTGCCCGAGCCTGCCAGAGCCTCTCCGAGAGCGGCACAGTTAGCGTCGTTTTCGATGTAAACCTTAACACCGGGGATTTTATCGTTAATAAGTTTAACAGCCGGAACGTGATCGAAATAAAGATTATTCGCATAAAGAATCACGCCATTTTCTTTATCGCAGGAGCCGGGGGTACCGATACCGATGGACTCGATTTCGGAAATGTCTGCATTTGCATCCTCACAGGCGGCATAAATGCATTTTACTATATCGTCGAAAATCTCCTCGGCAGGACGGGGAATGTTTGTCTTTGCCTTGCCGAGACCGATAATTTTATAGTTCTTATCGATTACACCTACAGCGATATTTGTACCGCCTAAATCTACACCAATTCTATACATAATTAATCTCCTTTACCGAGGCTCAGCAGTTGCCCCAAATTTTAATTTCTTCTTCCTGCGGGATAATGTCGTCCACCATACCGAGATTATGCATAAGCTCGCGGGCGGCATTATAGCCCATTTTTTTCTGTCTGTTATTCATAGCGGCTACCTCGATTATGACAGCGAGATTACGGCCGGGCTTTACGGGGACCACTGTGTGAGGAACCTTCACGCCGAGTATTTCCGTAAATTCGTTTTCGATACCCATACGGTCATATACCTTTTCGCTGTCCCAGGGCTCAAGCTCGATAACCATATCGATTTTTTCGTTAAGCTTAACAGCACCCATACCGAAAATTCTTCTGGCATTGATAATGCCGATGCCGCGAAGCTCGATGAAATGTCGGATATTATCGGGTGCAGAGCCTACGATGGTTCTCGCTCCTGTTTTTTTAATCTCTACAGCATCATCCGCTACGAGACGGTGTCCTCTTTTAATAAGCTCGACAGCCGTTTCGCTCTTACCTACTCCGCTGTCACCTAAAATAAGCACACCCTCACCGTAAACCTCGACGAAAACACCGTGACGGGTAATTCGTTCTGCCAGCTCTACATTAAGATAGCCGATTACCGCCGCCATTGCACGCGATGTGGAGTCATTACTCAGAAGGACAGGTACATTATATTCGGGTGCAAATTTGAGAATCTCGGGAGGACAGGGAAGCGTTCTGGTAATAATTACACAGGCGGGCTTTTTAGCCATAAAACGCTCTACTCTCGCTCTCCTCTCCTCTTCGGAATAGCTGTTTATGTATTCAACCTCGGTTTTACCGAGAAAGTTTACACGGGTGCTGTCAAAAAAGTTCTCATAGCCTGAAATAAACAGACCGGGTCTGTTAACATCAGGAGATGAAAGAAAAATTTCATCGGGAGACTTCGGTAAATATAAGGTCTCCATCTGCAAATCCTTAAGGAATTTCGCTAAAGAAACACTGTATTTAGACGGCATAATCCACCTCCGTTAATTTTATGTTTGAAATATCAAATAATTACACGAGCTTTTTCTTCACGCTCTTTTCGAAGAATAGTGTCCTTTTCGAGAGGAACTCCGCACTCGAAGCTGAACTTCATCATCGCGTGATTCGCAGATTCGATAAGCTCTCCGTCCTCATTTCTGAGGTTTTCGGCTTTAACCTTAAAGGGCTTTTCTCCTACAGGCATAGCCTCCAGCTCCTCGTCGGCAAAAAAGCGGTTTCTCTGTGTACAGTAAGCGATACCGTTTTCGTAGCTGTCCACCACGGCAACTACATCCCATTCTCTGTTATATCCGCCCTTATAGCTGATATTGGCATCCTCTGACGGGTCACCGAAAAAGAAGCCTGTGCAGTAATCTCTGTAGCTTACGCGGCGCATTTCATCGAGAATCCACTGCTCGGGAATGTAGTCATCTGACGGGTTTTCGAAATAACCGTCGATAGCCTTGCGGTATGCGTTGGTAACCACTGCCACATAGTATTCCGATTTGGCTCTGCCCTCGATTTTAAAGCTCGTTATACCAGCCTTAATCATCTGCGGGATATGCTCAATCATACACATATCCTTCGAATTTAAAATATATGTTCCTCCGTCACCCTCATAAACAGGAAAATACTGACCGGGACGGGTTTCCTCCATAAGAGAATATTTCCATCGGCAGGGCTGTGCACATTCGCCTTTATTCGCGTCTCTGTTTACGAGATAATTCGAAATAAGGCATCTGCCCGAAAAGGAAACACACATCGCACCGTGTACAAAGCACTCAATGTCCATATCCTCGGGAATATTATCTCTTAACAGAGCTATTTCCTTCATACTGAGCTCTCTGGCGGTGACTACACGCCTCGCACCGAGATTATAGAATGCATTTGCGGCTGCATAATTTACTATTCCGGTCTGGGTCGAAATGTGAATTTCGATACCGGGAGCGTACTTTTTAGCATAATCAAGCACGCCCATATCGGAAATAATCAGAGCATCTACCTTTGCTTTAACCGCATTTTCCAAAAACTCCGGTAAAAGCTCGAGCTCACCGCTTCTCGGAAGAACATTACAGGTAAGGTATACCTTGACGTCTCTTTCGTGAGCGTAGGAAACGGCCTCGCAGAGCTCATCCTTGTCAAAGTTTGACGGTGCGGCTCTCATACCGAAAACCGTTCCGCCGAGATATACGGCATCAGCACCGTATCTTATTGCCGCCCTGAGCCTCTCCATATCACCTGCCGGTGCGAGAAGCTCGGGCTTTTTTAACTCTTTGTTCATTTCAGTCTCCATTATCCGCCGTAAAGCACCTTTTCAGCATTTGCCTGATGCTCGCTCGCTGTCACAGCAAGGAAAATTTCACCCTTGTCATTATGACAGAAGAAGTGATAATCACTGTCTTCGGGATAAAGAGCGGCACGGATGGCGGCGGCACCGGGATTACAGATGGGTCCCGGAGGCAAGCCTTGATTGCTGTAGGTGTTATAGGAATTAAGGTAAAGATTATAGTAAAAATCGGTAAGGATATTAAACTCCTTAAGTGAAAGCACATAATCCTTAGTGGAGTTCATATCGATTGACGGATAGGTTGCACTGTCATTAAGACGATTATGGATAACGGATGAAATGGCATCCATCTGCGTGGTATCCTTCGCTTCTCTCTGAATGATAGAAGCGATAGTGATTATCTCATCCATCGACATATCGAGCTCTTTAAGTCTATCGTTATATTCGTCCTTCCACTTGCTTTCAAAGTTATTGAAAAGCTTTTTGATAACAGAGCCTGCATTTTCTCCGATGAAAAAGTCGTAGGTATCAGGGAAAAGATAGCCCTCTGCCTTAAGGTATCTGCTGTTAGAGGAATCAATGTCGCTGATAAATCCGTACTGCTCTCCGATTATCTCCAGGTTAGCGTAAAGCTTTTCAGCCTCACAGACACCGTACTTTTCGATTTTCTGGAAAATCTGGGCGATAGTCCAGCCCTCGGGGAAGGTCAGACGCACAGTATCCTTATAGCCGCTGCCGGAAACCATTATCTCCTCTAAAATGCTTTCTATGCCCATTTCGGCATTAAGGAAATAGGTTCCGGGCGAATATTTGATTCTGACCGTCTCATACTTTCCTGTTTCATCATTATAAACATCAACCTCGTCATAATGACGGAATTTACAGAAAATATTAGTTATGAGAGGCTGTTTGATGAGACCCGAATCCTTGATAATTTCATAAACCTGCTCATATTCCGTCGCCTCGGGAGGAATGTATACGGAAATGTAATTATCGTCTCCGCTTCGATCGATAACGAGAATATCGTTAATAGTGGTCATCGCTACCGTAGAGGCCGTGACAGTAAGAATAGAAATGAAAATCACGCACACACAGGCCACGAGAACGGAATTAATGAAATCGTATTTTCTCTTTTTCGCCGATTTTCTCTGCTTACCTGCCGCAGGCTTTTTCGGAGCTGCCGCCACTGTCCTTTTAACAGGAGGAGCCTGCTTTCTGACAGGTCTTGCCGCAGAAGGAGCTGTCTTTTTAGCAGTATTTTCAGACGGAGCTTTCTGCGAAGCGGGAGAAGCGGTGCTTCTCACGGGAGGAGTGACTCTCGTGTGCTGAAGGTCAGCGCTTTTATTCTGCAGTGACCTGAGATATTCCTCACCCGTTACCTCCTTAACCTTCGGCTCGGGAGCTTTGTTTGCCGAGGGTACAATATCAGGAATGAGAGATGCCTCCTCAGGCAAGTGCACCTGAAATTTTACAGGTCTTGTGCTCCCTGTAACAGGAGACGGTCTTCCCTGTGTAGAGCGGATATTTTCGCTGAAATCTCCCAAAGTGTTCGGTTTTGTAATATGAGGCGGCACAGAGCTCTCGGGTTTTCCCGCGGAGACTGTGTCTTCATTACGGAAACGGTCGTCCATATTAAATCCTCCTTTACTTTAATTCATATATTTTATCGTCAGTTATAATCACATCTACCTTTAAATCGTGAGCTTCGCACGGTAAAATGTCACAAAGACATTCTTTATAGCATAAGCCAACTGTACTGCCCTTGAATTTACTTAAAAAACGGTCATAATAGCCTCCGCCGTAGCCGAGTCTGTTGCCGCTTTTATCGAACGCGAGAGCCGGCACTACACAGAGATTATTCTCCCCCGCGACAGCTGTACCGCACACGCGGACATCTGGCTCCTTAAGAGAAAATGCACCGTCCGAAAGAGAAACCTCGAGGTCATCTATAAAATAAAAATCCATCATTCCGTTTTCATCAGCACATTTAGGCAGTGCCACCCTTTTCCCGTCGGAAAGAGCGGCAAGGATGATTTTTAAGGTATCGGCCTCATCTTTTACGGAGTAGTATAAAAAGAGGGTATCGGCTGTTTTATAATAATCACTGCTTATGAACCTCTCGTAAATGCAAATGTCCTTTGCTTCGCTCTTAACCTGTCCGCGGATGAGTCTGTATTCTTTTCTTAAAAGATTTTTTTCTTCACTTATCTGCATTGGATTGACCTTCGGATTTCCTCTGCTTTTTCATCGCCTGCGAGAGCCGCCACGATTTCAAGTCCGAAATCCACAGCAACTCCTGCGCCCTTTGCGGTGATTATGTTTCCGTCACGGACTACATATTCCTCGCTGATAAGCGCACCCTCAAGCTCCTTTTCAAAGCCGGGATAAGCTATGGCGTTTTTGCCCTTAAGCAGACCCTTGTGACCTAAAATCGAAGGAGCGGCACAGATAGCACATAACAGCTTAGCCTCCGATGCGGCGAAATCTATCGCCGACTGAACTGTAGCATTCTTTTCCAGATTAAGGGTTCCGGGCATACCTCCCGGGAGAATAACGGCCTCGAGAGAGTCGTCGAGCACTATTTCCTTCTCTGCGCGGTCACATTCGACCTTAATGGAATGAGCACCGTTTATAAGATTTTTACCGACACCGACCGTTTCGAGAGTAAGACCTGCTCTGCGTATCATATCCACAGCGGCGAGTGCCTCAACCTCCTCGAATCCGTCTGCCAAAAAACAGTAAATCATTTTTATCCTCCTTAATCCAGAGCGATATTCATATAAATATCATCAGTTAATATTTCTTTCATTCTGCTGTCAGCGAAATAAACCATACCGTATTTATTTTCTCTGCACTCACAGTAATTCTTTAAATCGTAGGGCAATACCGCACTGACAGCGCCGACAGCACCGACCGAAAGTCCCGAAATAATCTTCTTCAGATTTTCTTTCGAAGGAATATATTCGAGTATCTCCCTTTTGTCGCCGCTCACTATATAAAAGCTGCCGTCACTGCTTTTTTTAAGCGAATAGCCCGCGAAGGCAAGACAGGAAAAAGCATAGCTCCACTCATTAGCGGCGAAATGAAAATAGGGACAGCTTATTGATTCTCTTGCTGAAAGATAATCGGAAAGAGAAGCCTCATCATCGTCTCCCGCATCCGCAAAAGATACAAAAGCCGTGAAATTTCTCATAACCGCCTCGAAGCCAAACCGCGCATAATAGCCGTAAAGTCCTTCGTCGGCAGGAAGCAGAGAGATAAAGGCAAGCTTATTTTCCTTTGCGTAATCCTGCGCTTCCTTTATGAGCTTCGACATTATACCCTGCCCTCTGTAGCTTTCAGCGGTAGCGGCGGCATATAAATATCTTCCCTCATACTCCTCGCCGTATGCTCTTATGAAGCCCTTGAGCAAATAGAGAACAGAAATTACCTCGCCGTTTTTAATTTCGGCAAAGCATTCAGCTGGAGTGTAATCATAATCAAAAAACAGATTTATATATTCATCGCTGTCGCCGAAGGTGTCTGACCAGAGTGCTTTCAGCGACCGACGGTAATCCTTAACATCAATCAGCATTTATTAACCACGCCTCGTATTTTTCGGGAAGAAGCTCGGGATAGTAAGAAAGCTTGGCCTTTCTCAGATTTTCGAGTCCCAGGTCATCCTCCCGGTCAATATATTTATAATCAGAAAGCTCGTTTTCCACAAACTGCTGATTTATCATCGGATAAGCTCCGCGGATGTGAGAAAAGGCCTTTTCGAAATGCACGCAGAAGGTGTCGCTTCTGATCTGTGCGCCCATGGCGAAGGCGACTACTCTGCCGTCTATTCTTAGGACCGCACCCTTACAGTCAAGCTCATCAAAATTTTCAAAAACACATCTGATTATCTGCAGCTCCTTTTCCAGATCCTCGCTGTAAAGGCTTCCGCTTGACTGAAGCCATTCTACATTCATATTGTAGCAATCGGGTATATTATCACAGGACATACTTTCATATGACCAGTTATAGTTTTTCTTAAAAAAGGAGATATGATTTCTTTTCGGCTGATACTTTTTGCCGGCAAGGTTAATCAGATCCTCGCTTTTGTAGATATAATCACTACCGTCTCTGTCGAGCACTATATCAAAGCTGTCAGCAAACAGGGAACGAAGCTCTTCGGCCTCGTTTTTGCCCAAACCAAACAGATAGCAGGGCTCACTCTGCAGCTTCATATCTTCGATTATGAGACCGATAACCTTCCTTATGTCTCCTCTGCCCACCGGATAGCAATAACCGATTGTACCGTCCGTAAAGCATCGGGTAACGAGAAATCCCTCTACATCGGAGATTTCAAGTCTCATTTTAGCAGTGTAAGAGAATATATTGGAAAATGAGTATTCACAGGTGAGGTCATCGCGGCTCGAAAGCCTCTCTCTTACCCATAATTTATCAGTAATTTCAGGCTTATGAAATTCAATCATTACCTAAAAGCTTCCTTTCAACCACGGCACATACGGCCTTCGAAATGTTTTCCACAGTAAAAGGTTCGCCGTTTTCGCCGCATTTTATAACTTCCCAGCCTAACTTTTCCGACGCATAAACAGCCGCCTTATGACAGGAAAGAAGGTACTGTACATCTCTTTCGTGTACATCCTTTTTCTTTTCATCACCAGAATAACGCTTCATCAGAAGCTTTTGCGAAATATCCACGGGCATATCGAGATAAATAACGCAATCGGGAACAGGTACACCGATTTTGTTATATTCAAAATCAAAGAGCCACTGCAGATAAGCGTCCCATTCTTCCTCGGGAAGCTTGGTCATCTGATGTGCCGCATTTGAGGTGGTGTATCTGTTTGCCACGGTAATCTTTTCGGAGTCATACTCCCTTTCCCAGTGCTTTTTAAAGCTGGCATAGCGGTCAACGGCATAAAAGGTCGATGCCGCATAAGCATTAACATCCGAGGGCTTGTCACCGAGCTCACCGCCGAGATACATTTTAACCAGTGCACTCGAGTCATCGGAATAAAAAGGCAGGTCAAGATTATAAATACCGTAGCCCTTATTTTTCAGATAAGAGGATAACAGCTCCGCCTGTGTGGCCTTGCCGCTTCCGTCGAGGCCTTCTATTACTATCATTCTACCCATAAGGCACCTCTTAATAAGTCATTATAACGGCAAAGATTTCGACAACCTCATCCTCGCTTTCGTTTGCGATAGAATGCTCCTGTCCCGAAAGGCAGATACAGCTGTCGCCGACATTGAGGATTTCCGTTTTACCGTTATCGTTATATGTGGCAGTACCCTTTATTATGTAAAAGATTTCTTCTTCGTTTTCGTGGATATGGGCACCGATCGAGCAGCCGGGCTCGAGTGTGATGGTAGCGACAAGTCTCGAAGCACCCTTGTATTCTCCTTTGTCGAGAACACTTTTTATTACAGCTTGTCCGTTACCGCCGCGCATCTGCACTTTAATGTCTGTAGTCATATCAGCGTTTCTTTTAATCATAATTCGCACTACCCCTATTATAAATTTTGATATTCCATATGATTATAGCAAGTATTTACATTTTAATCAATGATTTTTTATTAATTTTTTCTTTCATTTACCATTAATTTTATTTAAGTCTGAAAAGAATTGACAAATTAAAATTAATAACATAAAATATAAGAGAAAATATGAAAAGAAACAGGAAGTGATATTATGGCTGAATCAGGTGTATATCTTATCGGATTATCCGATTGTGACGAAAAGGTATGTGCCGCCGCAGGCAGAATCTCCACACAGGAGGGCACAGCTTTAGAAATTTTCGGCAAATCCCAGGACAGAGAAAAAAATCAGAAGCTCATCAGCAAGGTAACCAAATCGGGACACACCTCCACTATCGAGCATGTGTTTTTTAATCTTGCCTTCGAAAATGTTTCCGTAGTAGTCGAGCAGTTTCTCATTGAATTCAGACTGGCCTCCTTTACGGTCAAATCACGCCGTTATGTCGATTTTGCCACCGCAGGCTATTATATGCCCGAATTTAAATGCGAGGAGGATAAAAAGCTTTACACGAAAACTATGGACGAGCTGTTCGCCTCTTACGCGTCACTTACGGAAAAGAGTATTCCGAAGGAGGATGCACGCTTCGTTCTCCCCTATTGCTTCTACAGTAATTTCCTCTGCTCCCTCGGCGGCAGAGAGCTGATTAATCTCCTCAATGCCATGCTTTACGGCAGAGGCAGAAGAATTAAAGAAATTTACGAGTTAGGCCTTTCTCTCTACGCCCAGTGTAAAGAAAAAACTCCGGGTATTTTTTCCGACTTTGAATTAAGAGGAGAAAAATACAGAGATGAAATCTGTCTCGACTTCAGCGACGAAAAGGAAGCTGACGCGAATGCAGAGCTCTGTGAAATTCTCTCCTGTACGGCAGACGGCGAAAAAAACATAGCCAGAGCCGCCCTTATCGAAAAATACAACTACTCATCCGCACAGATAGAAAAAATCATCGAAAGCAGAGAAAATGTAAATAAAATCCTCTCTGCCGCAGTCAAATCCTCGAGACCCCGTGCGCTGGAAAGCTTTAACTGCACCGTGAGATTTAACAGAGTTTCTCTCGCCTGTCTCACTCATTTCGCCAGACACAGAATCCAGAGCATCGCCATCCCCGAGCTTATCCGTGCTGACAGAGCCTCTTATGTTGTTCCCGAAACCGTTAAGGCTGATAAAGAGGCCCTCGGCATATACTGCGGATGCTTCGAAAAAATGAAAGACCTTTATCTCACCTTCAAGGATAAAGGCTACGATGCTTCCACTCTCGTTTATCTCGTTCTTAGCGGTAATACCGTGGACTTCGTTACCACGATGAACGGCAGAGAAATGATGCTGTTCTTTAAGCTTCGCAGCTGTACGAGAGCACAGTGGGAGATACAGGAATTTGCAGTGGATTTCCTTAAAAAACTGCGCAAAATCGCACCGGATTTATTCTCACACTACGGTCCGAGCTGTTATGCCGCAGGAGCCTGTCCCGAAGGTCGTATGACCTGCGGAAGAGCCGCGGAAATAAAGGAAAAATTCAAAGCCTTATAAAGCAAAACAGTACTGAAAAGCTTTCGTCATTTCAGTACTGTTTTGTTATATATCAGTCAGCCGAGCCTACCGAAACGGAAACCGAGGACTGTGCCGCCATCACACAGTCGATGGCAAGAACAACAGCAAGTGCGATGATTTCATCGCTGTCGCTTTCGATGTCGAGCTCGTAGCAGTCGCCCCAGGTCATCCACTGCTTTTTAATGGTTACTATGCTTCTGCTGTTTTTGGTTATGACATAATCGTGAGCGAAAAAGTCGCCTTCTATCTCCCATCCGAGTCCCTCTATGGAATACTTCGGTCGGAAGAAGGTGAACTGCTTCACGATTTCAGCCACTTCATTTCCGTCGATATATACGAAATAGCGGGGAAGAAAGCTGAAAACCTTCTGTGCAATAAAGGCCGCTTCTTTTCCCTGTCGGTCGTAGACACGGAGTTTTTTACCCAGCGAAAAAATTTCGCCCTCGATGTTATATTTTTCTTCACCGCCGCCGTCGTAAACCTTGAATTTATCCTTCCACGAGAATACCTTTTGCCTGATATAAAGCTTCATTGGAAAAACCTCCTTTGATTGCTTTTATTTTAACACCGATATTTTTACCGTGTCAAGTAAAAAACTAAAAAATCATCGGCTCGAGCTGTTTGCCGTCAAGAGCATACAGAGCGGCCTCGAGAACCCTCTCGAAATCGCACACTATCGAGAAAGGCTTATTAGTGAAATCATCCTGCCTCATAGGTATGAAATAATAATTTTTATAATTCATTAATGCTCCTATGTTTTTAGCCGATGCAGAAAGTGCATCATTAGTAGAAACACCGATTAAAACCGGCTTCTGATTACGAAGATGTGATTTTACCGCCAGGGTGACAGGTGTGTCGTAAATCCCCGAGGCGAGCTTTGCAAGAGTATTTCCCGTACAGGGAAGAACTATCATAAGGTCCGTCATTTTCTTCGGTCCGATAGGCTCCGCCTCCTCCAGAGTACGGATAATTCTTTTACCTGTCATAGCTTCTATAGTGTCGATAAAATCCTTTGCCTTGCCGAAGCGAGTGTCGATCTGTGATGCGTTAAAGGACATTATCGGTAAAATGTCTATACCCTCCGACAGGATATATTCCATCTGTGTAAGAGACCTTTCAAAGGTACAGAATGAGCCTGTCAGGGCATAACCGAAGGTAAGCTTTTTCATCAATCTCCCCCATTTCTTAAATTTATATGTTCAGGACGAGCCTTAAGCGTAAGCTCTGCTAATTTTTCAGCCGCCGAGGTCGGTAAGTACCTTCCCGGAAGCGACCCGCCGAAAATGTATTTATCCTCCTTTGAGGCGAAATATTCTCTAATCGCACCGAAGGGTGCCGAAGCAAGCTCAATATATTTTCCCTTTATGTGACATATATTTTCATAGGTAAAAATATTTTCGGGAACTGTATTTAAAACATAATCGAAAAGGAAAAGAAAGGAGCTCATTTTATCGAATCCGATTACCTTACAGCCCGAGCATTCGGCCGAAACCAGCTGTAGATTGCTCCTTGCACTTACATACACTTCGCATCCGGCCCGCAGCATCTCCTGCGCAGTAAAGCGAGCAACTCTGCCGTAGCCGGTAATAAGCACCTTTTTACCTCTTAAATCCTCCTCGGAGCTTTCGTACAGCAGTCTTACGGCAGCTACACCCGTCAGATAAGCGTTATAAATCGTAAACTCCTCACATCCGAGATAATCAAAACAGCTGACTCCTTTTTCCATAAGATAAGCCTTTGCGGCTTTCGGAATATTTCCTCCGAAAACAGTATTTGTGCTGTCTGTCTTAAAAAGAACATCACTGACCTTGATTTTAAGCTCCCGATCAGACGAATAAATATATTCTCCGTCCTTGCTTACGGGAACGGGCAGAATGACAGCATCACCCGAACCGATTATTTTAGGCTGTGTGAAAGCCTTTTCTGAATTTATATATCTGCATCTGCAGCCCGCATCGGATAAAATCCTCGTTAGCTCCTTCTGACGCTTATCTCCGCCGATTATCACCATATTATCCATAGCAACCTCCGAAAAACAGGATATACCCTATAATATGTAAGAAAATTTTTAGTGTTAATTTTCCTAAAAGTGTTTACTATTTTTCGCTGATGCAATATAATATAGAATATATAATATTAAGAGGTGCTGAAAATGTACGAAATAGATAAATTATTAGAGAAGATAAAAAGAATACATTTTATCGGTATAGGCGGCTCGGGTATGTGCCCCATAGCCGAAATCCTTCACAGCCGCGGCTACACGGTTACAGGCTCGGATAATAATACGGGTGATAACATAATTAAGCTTCGCTCTATGGGTATCGATGTGGTTTTAGGTCAGAAGGCCGAAAACATCGTCGGCGCGGAAATGATAATTTACACAGCCGCCATTTTAAAGGATAACCCCGAGCTTATTGCCGCCAAGGAAAGCGGCATCCCCTGCTTCGAAAGAAGTAAAATTTTCGGTGCTCTCACCCGAAAATACAGTAACTGCATCAGTGTCTGCGGAACTCACGGTAAAACCACCGTCACCGCTATGCTCACCCAGGTGCTGACTATGGCCGACAAGGATCCTTCTGCTCTTATCGGCGGCAGACTTCCTCTCATCGATTCTCACGCAAGAGTAGGCAAAAGCGAAACCTTCGTCTGTGAGGCCTGCGAATACTGTGACCACTATCACGACCTTTCCCCTGATGTCTCGGTAATACTGAATGTGGACGAGGACCATCTCGAATATTTCAAAAATCTCGATAACATCATCAAATCCTTCGAAAAGTTCGCTACTCTCACCTCTACAGCTCTCATTTATAATAACTGCGACCCTGAAACAGTAAAGGCCGTAGCCAATGTGGACAGAAAAAAAATCACCTTCGGAAATACTGACGAAAGTGACTACTATCCCGCTAATATTACCTATAACCGCGGCTCCTTTGCCGAGTTCGATGTAATGCATAAAAACGAAAAGCTCGCTCACCTCGTGCTTAACATACCGGGCGAGCATAACATTCTTAATTCTTTGGCAGCCTTTGCCGCGGCCATCAATGCCGGCTGTACTCCCGAGGAATGCGAAAAAGGAATAGCGGCCTTTTCGGGTGCAGGCAGACGCTTCGAGATTTTAGGCGAGATAAACGGCATAACCATAGCAGACGATTACGCCCACCATCCGAACGAGCTTAAGGTTACTTTAGAGGCTGTGATGAAAATGGGCTATAACACCGTATGGGCAGTTTTCCAGCCCTTCACCTATTCGAGAACCTCCATTCTTTTCGACGATTTCGTCAGAGTTCTTCAGATTCCCGACAAATGCGTTATGACGGAAATTATGGGCTCAAGAGAAGTAAACACCATCGGCATTTACACAAAGGATCTCGCAGAAAAAATCCCCGGCAGTGTCTGGTTTAACACCTTCGAGGAGGTCTGCGACCACGTTTTGACCCACGCTAAAAGCGGCGATATTATCATCACTCTCGGCTGCGGAGATATTTATAAGGCCGCACAGATGATGGTTGAAAAACTCAAATAACATTTTTTACCATATATATTCCGAAGGACATCTCACATAATATAATCAGCGGATAAGTCGGTTGCGTTTGTGGCTTCTCCGTCGGTTGTGCGGAGAAAGTCCTGCGCAATCATAGATTTCCCCTTTGTTTCAAAAGAGACGAAGGGGTTTGTTTTTTTATAAAAAGCTATTGACAAAGTAACTGTACTATGTGTATAATACAGTTGTAAACCGTATTAATCGATTAATACACTTTTAAGAAAGGCGGTGTTAGCTTTTGGTTTCATTCGAAAAATTCATTCCCGGCGACGGCCCCATTTATCAGCAGATAGTCCTTTACATAAAGCGCGAAATTTCGTCCGGTGCTGTGTCAACCGACGATGAGATGCCCTCGAGACGAGTTCTTTCCGCTCTTTTAGGTGTAAATCCGAACACCGTTCAAAAAGCCTATAAAACTTTAGAAGAGGAAGGAATAATAGTATCTCATTCAGGCGCTAAAAGTCTCATCGCGGCTGACGGAAAAATGAGAGAAAAAATCAAAACGGAGCTTCTCGAAGCCGATGCCAGAGGCGTCGTCACCACACTTAAGCAAATGGGCATTAGTAAAAACGAGGCATTTGAGCTTATCGGGAGATTCTGGAAGGAGGAAGATTAAAATGAGAAATTATTTATCTGTGTTTTCACTGTTTGTCAGCAGAAGCTTCGGCAAAATTACAGCCCTGCTTACGGCTCTGACAGCGGGTGAAATCGGTCTGTTTCTGTATTATCTTTATTCTGATAATGCAATACAGAATGAATATATATCAGAAGGAGGAGCAGATTATCTGCTCGGAATAGAAAAGCTCATCGAGGATAACATCCCTCTTTGCCTTCTGCTTATTGCAGGCTTTATCGGTGTAACGGCTGTTCTCTGTCTTAACGGCTGTGAGTTTTCGGAAAAGCAGGGCTACACCCTTCGGAGACTCGCAATAAGTGAAAAAAAGGTAATGCTGTGTCAAAGTGCTTACGGCATGGCTGTCTACGGTATTTTCATAATACTCCATGCGATAATTTTCTACGCATTTTCACTTATCTATGTCAGCTTCGCCGCCGGTCACGAGAACGCTTTTACGGGCATCGTAACCGAGCAAACGGTGTTTCTTGCCTTTTACAGGAGTAATATTATGCACGCCTTTATGCCACTGGAGGATGCTCTGAAAATAGTCAGCAATCTCGTTATGATATCGGCATTGGGACTTTCGACAGCATCCTTTTCATACCTGATGAGAAGAAAGAAATTCCCCTTAAGCGCAGTGCTTCTCATCCCTGTAATACTGATAAATTTCGCTTCTGACTGGACAGAAATGACCTATGACCTTATTATCATCGGTGTGAGTCTGTTCGTCATCGGCGCACAGATTACGAGAATTTCGACGGAGGAACAGGCTTATGACAGATAAATCAAGAAAAATCATACCCGTCGGCTTTAAAAAGGAAAGCGAAATATGGATTTTTTCATCCGCTTTGGCAGTAGGAATCTGCCGTGCACTTCTTTTCTTTCAGGTGTATTACATCGAATATAACCGACTTTTCGAAATAGAATTTGATAAAAAAACTCTGATACCAAACGCAAAAATGACAGACTTTTATTTAATTATCGACGGTGTATTCGACGGATTTATTATCGCCGCTTTCATCTTTATTTTTCTCGCCTGTTATCACTACATCTACCACGGCAGAGACAGTAAAAGCATTTACACGATGAAAAGACTTCCGAACAAGTACGAGCTTCACATAAGATGTCTCACAGTCCCCTTAATAGGCATCGTGCTGTGTGCAGTACTTTCGGCCGCACTTCTTGTTCTGTTTTATCATTACTATATGTCTAATACGCCTGCCGAATGTCTTTTTCCCGACCAATGGGAAAGACTGTGGACAGAAATACTTTACGGAGGAAAAGCATTATGATCGAAATTAAAAATCTTACTAAAAAATACTCGGGAAAAACCGCTCTCAATAATATAAGCCTTTCATTTCCGAGAGGAGAAATAGTAGGTCTTTTCGGTGAAAACGGTGCAGGAAAAACCACACTGATGAAATCCGTTTTAGGCTTCATAAAATACGACGGCGAAATCACACTTGACGGAGAAAAAATTACTAATAAAAACATAGCCAAAATCTCCTTTGCTACGAGTGAGCATTCCTTCTTTCCCGACCTTAACGCAAAGGGGCATAAGGAATTTTACAAAAGTCATTTCCCCTTCTTTTCTGAAAAAAGATTTGATGCTCTTATGGAGTTTTTCGCTCTCGATAAAAGCAAAAAGCTTAAAAACTTTTCCACGGGTCAGAAAAACCAGTTTGAGGTAATTCTTGCTCTGTCGCAGGGCGCGGACTACATCATAATGGATGAGCCCTTCGCAGGCAACGACATTTTTAACCGCGAGGATTTTTATAAGGTGCTTTCGGGAATTTTAAGCGAAAACGAAACGGTTATCCTTTCCACCCATCTGATAGATGAGGTGTCCGATTTCATCGGCAGAGCCGTGCTGATTCACGAAGGACAGATAATCGGAGATAAAAATACTCTCGAATTACAGGAGGAAGGAAGCAATCTCGTAGACTTTATCAAAAACACTTATAATTATCACGCCGACAGAGTAAGTAAGGCCATCGACATTTTAAGCGGCAAGGAGGAATGATTATGCGTAAAACCGTATCTCTTTTTCTCGCACTGATAATACTGCTGTCTTCACTTTATTCCGTGGTGTTCGCCTCCATAAATAAAAGCAAGGATAATGTGGTTATTACAGAGGAGTTTACCTACGGAGACAAAGCCTTCGCAGAAAATACGAACGTGAATTTAAAAATGCTCTACCGCGAAAACCTTGTTTGGGACATCAACCACAGCTTCTCCGACGGCAAAACCGAAACAGCCTTCTCTCTTTATAAAAACCGCATAAAGCATGAATATGAGAGTGAAAATCAGTTAAGCCTTTACACTGAATTAAACTACACAACCTACGGCAATACGATAGAGGACAGAGGCTTTAACAGAGCCTACGAAGAGCTCATAGAAGAAGCCGTCCCTTACGAATCAGCAGAAAAAGTCATACAGCTTTCCGACTATATCGACTATTATCCGGTATCAGTGGATGCTTATTTCCCGGAAGGAGCTTTTTCTGTTTACTTATCGTCCTTAAACGATTACAGCACCTTGGGCAAGGAAAAAGAAATTAAAGTAATCAATGCATTACGGGATTTCTTTAAAATTCCGGTGGCCGAAGATCATAAGGCTACCATTTATGTGACGGTGGATGAGAATAAAACACTCCATCAGTCGGGAATGTCCTCTTATTACAGGGAAAACGAATTGAAAATGTTCGGCTTTTATGCCGAAAGCATAATTAACGACCGTAATTGCTTCATTTGGTTCAGCAATAAAACTAACCTGGGCGATACAGTCGATACAAGTGAAATACCGGGCGGATACGGAATTTACGCTCTCCCCTATTCATACAGTGAAGCTGAAAAAAGTATTTCAATAAATACGGACGGTTTAAGAAATGTCTTTCCCGTAGACGAAAAAGAGGAAATAACTTCACTTCAATTCAGTACGGACAAAAAAGAGCTTTATATGATTTCGAAAAACGAAGGCACGAGCTACTTTACGGTTATAGATGCCGAAACCTATTTGGAAAAGTCAAAAATCATTTTATCGGAAAGTAAGGATATGTACTTCTATATAGGGTATATTGATAAAGAATTTCTGGTTATAAAGCAATACAGCGAATACTCCGATGAAGCCCTCTCTGTTTATCTTCCCGACGGTAAGGACGGATTCAGGAAAGAATTTACTGCAACGGAATTTATTTACAGCGAGGAATACCAAACAGATGGCGGCGACTATGTTTATTACCCGGGAGCGTCAGTAAGCACTCATAAGCAAACGGATGTGGTGTGGGACGGAGAACGGCTTTATGTAACTAACAGCTGCGGCGGTTCCAACTACCCCACCGATGCCGCACGCTTTTCCTTAAGCGTCTACGATAAAGACGGCCTGCAGTTCTGCGGTCTTTACCGCACGAGTCTTTCCACGGGAAACGACGGTTATCAGGGCAGCAGTTATCACATATATTCCAGCTATTATGATAAAATAAAAATTAAATTGAACTGAAAAAACGGCAGTGGGGTAAATCAAAATCCCGACTGCCGTTTTTTAATTATTCAAAGCCTTCAAAGGTCATATTATTCTTTTTCATAACATCCTCATTACTGATAACCGCGCCTGCCGAGGGAAGATTTTTTGCCTTATATCTTGACGGCTTCACAAATTCGCCCTGTACATAGTCGCGCACGAGAGAAAGCTTCTGATTTTTCTTAAGAGTGATACAGCCCACGCCCTGTGTATCCTTCATAGCCTTGGGAGAAATGACGGAGGTATCGATAAGAAGACATCTGCCGCCCGTGGTCTCTAGAACGATTTCCTTATCCTCAGAAAGATACATAAGCGTGACGAGAGGCGATTTATCACTGTAAGCTTTGATTAGCTTCTTTCTGTTGGTTTTGGTAGCATAGGAGGAAAGAGTAACCTTGGCTGTCTTTCCGTTATCAAAGAAGAACATCATATAGCCCTTATAGTCATTTGTAACGACCATATAGACCACATTCTCCCCTTCGTCCATTTCGAGCTTCGAGGGAATATATTCGCCTAAAACGCTGGCCTTCGAATCTGCGAAATCGGAAACCTTCGCCTTATAAACCTGGCATTTATCGGTAAAGAAAAGAAGGTCATTATTATTAGTGGTTTCGAAGCTCTGGAAGATTTCGTCATTTTCCTTCAGCTTATGCTCACCGCCCATACGAAGGGAAAGCGGTGTAATTTTTTTGAAATATCCGCCCTTTGTCAGGAAGAGATTTACGGCATAATCGGGGATTTCCTCCACATATTCTGCGCTATCCTCATCGGTCACATAGTAAAGATCGGTCTTTCTTTCCTGGCTATATTTTTTGATTACATCGGTAAGCTCACCGATAATGATTTTTTTGATTTTTGCCTTGGAGTCAAGAATCTCCTTCATTTCCTTTATGGTGGCTTCGAGGTTTTCTATATCCTTAAGCCGTTTGAGAATGTACTCTCTGTTAAGGTGACGAAGCTTGATTTCAGCCACATATTCAGCCTGAATTTCATCGATACCGAAGCCTATCATAAGATTAGGAACGACCTCGGCCTCCTCCTCGGTTTTTCTGATGATGGCGATAGCCTTGTCGATGTCGAGGAGAATTTTTTCCAGACCTCTTAAAAGATGAAGCTTTGACTCGGCCTTATTAAGATCGAACAGTACTCTCCTTCTGACGCATCTTCCTCTGAAGCGAATCCATTCGATGAGAATATCCTTGACACCCATAACTCTCGGATAGCCGTCAACGAGAACATTGAAGTTACAGGAGAAGGAATCCTCTAAAGGAGTAAGCTTGTAAAGCTTCTGCATAAGCTTATCGGCATCGGTTCCGCGCTTAAGGTCGATGGTAATCTTAAGGCCGTTTTTATCAGTCTCATCGCGGACATCGGTGATTTCCTTTACGGAGCCTGCCTTTACTCTTTCGATGATTTTATCGATGATGGCTTCGGCAGTGGTCGTGGGAGGAATTTCCTTGATGTCGATGCAGTTGAACTCCTTGTCATAGACATACTTTGCGCGTACCTTGATGCCTCCGCGGCCTGTACGGTAGATTTCTTCCATCTCATCGCGGTTATAAACGACGGTACCGCCGCCGACAAAATCGGGAGCAGGCATAGTATCGATGCAGTTATGGTCGAGATTTTTAATCAGCTCGATAGTGGTTTCGCAGAGCTCCTTAAGATTAAAAGAGCAGATGGACGAAGCCATACCTACGGCAATACCGAGATTGGTATTGGCTAAAATCGACGGAAAGGTTACGGGAAGAAGGGTCGGCTCCTTCATCGTGCTGTCGTAGTTATCGACGAAGTCAATGGTGTCCTTGTCAATTTCGCGGAAAAGCTCATTACAGATTCCGTCGAGCTTCGCCTCGGTGTAACGGGCAGCAGCATAATGCATATCACGGGAATATGCCTTACCGAAGTTACCCTTCGAATCGACGAAGGGATTCAGAAGCGCCTCATTACCTCTCGAAAGACGGACCATAGTTTCATAAATAGCCGCATCACCGTGGGGATTAAGTCTCATGGTCTGTCCGACGATGTTAGCGGATTTGGTTCTGCCGCCTGTGAGAAGACCCATTTTATACATAGTGTATAAAAGCTTTCTGTGAGAAGGCTTGAAGCCGTCGATTTCGGGAATCGCTCTCGAGAGAATTACACTCATCGCATAGGGCATATAGTTGATTTCAAGAGTGTCGGTGATATGCTGCTCTATCATTTCGCCCGCATTAGCTATGTGGGTATTCTTGAGAAGATCACCGTCATCCTGCTTTTTAGTTATCTTTTTTCGTGCCATTTTTTTACCTCGCTATTATCAGCTGACATCGGTCATATCGATGTAAAGATGTCCGTAATTTGCAATATAGTCCTTTCTGCCGGAAAGGTTATCGCCTAAAAGAAGGTCAAATTTTTCAGCAGTGAGAGCCGCATCTGTGGGATCGATTTTAATAAGTCGTCTCGTAGCGGGATTCATAGTAGTCAGATTCATCATATCCGCATCGTTTTCACCCAGACCCTTTGAGCGCTGAATGGTGTACTTGCGGCTTCCGATTTCCTCGATGGCATCAGATTTTTCCTTTTCCGTGTAAGCAAACCAGGTTTCGTTTCCGCAGGTAATTTCATAAAGGGGTGATTCGGCAATAAATACCTTGCCCTCTTTTATAAGAGTAGGAACAAGACGGTAAATCATTGTAAGAATAAGAGTTCTTATCTGGTATCCGTCAACATCAGCGTCGGTACAGATGATGATTTTACTCCAGCGCAGATTATCCAGGCTGAAGGTAGACATATTTTTCATAGCCTTCGAATGCACCTCTACGCCACAGCCCAAAACCTTAAGAAGATCGGTAATGATTTCACTTTTAAAAATCTTATCATATTCGGATTTAAGGCAGTTTAGAATTTTACCTCTTACGGGAATAATAGCCTGAAATTCCGAATCCCTGGCCTGCTTACAGGCACCGAGAGCAGAGTCACCCTCCACTATAAACAGCTCTCTTTTGTCTATATCCTTGCTTCGGCAATCAACGAATTTCTGCACGCGGTTAGCCATATCGTTAGATGAGGCAAGGGTTTTCTTTATGTTTATTCTGGCCGCTTCAGCCTTAACACGGCTTCTCATATTAATGAGCACCTGGTCAGCTATCTTGTCAGCCTCCATCTTATTTTCGATGAAGTAAACCTCCATCTGATGACGGAGAAACTCGGTCATAGCCTCCTGAATAAACTTATTCGTAATAGCCTTCTTCGTCTGATTAAGGTAGGAGGTTTCCGTGGAAAATGAAGATGAAACGAGAATCAGACAGTCGGAAATATCCTGGAATTTAATTTTGCTGTCGCTCTTTGAATATTTTCCCGTCTGCTTCAGATAAGCGTCTATCTGTGCCACGAGAGCGTTGGTTACCGCCTTATCGGGCGAGCCGCCGAACTCGAGGAAGCTCGAATTATGATAATATTCGATAAGCTGCTTTTTGTTTGAAAAGGTAAGAGCCACATTGAGCTTAACCTTATACTCGGGTAAATCCTCTCTGTCCTTACCCTGTCTGTCAGCCTGCCAGAACTGAACAGAGGAAATCGTGTCCTCCCCTGCTATTTCCTTTACATAGTCACTGATGCCGTTTTCATAATAATAGGAGAAGGTTTCGAAGCCGCCCTTGATCTGATTTTTAAGCTCGAAGCGCACCTTCGGATTTACGATGGCCTGTCTCTGCATAACCTGCTGAAAATATTCCAGAGAAACATCAATGTCGGTGAAAACCTCTGTGTCAGGCTTCCATTTTATGCGGGTACCTGTGTCCTTTTTCGAGTAAGGCTCACTGACAAGTCCGCCGATATTATTACCCTTTTCGAAGCGAAGAGTGTGTCTTTCGCCTCCGCTTTTGATTTCCGCCTCCATATATTCACTGGCGAACTGTGTGGCGCAAAGACCGAGACCGTTAAGACCGAGAGAATATTCGTAGCTGCCGCCGGAATTAGTCTTATATTTACCGCCCGCATAAAGCTCACAGAAAACGAGCTCCCAGTTATAGCGATCGTATTTTTCATTATAGCCCACAGGAATACCGCGTCCGAAGTCCTGTACCTCCACAGAGCCGTCAGAGAATCTGGTAACGATAATTTTATCACCGTGTCCCTCTCTCGCCTCGTCAATGGAGTTAGAGAGTATTTCGAAAATGGAGTGCTCACAGCCGGCAATACCGTTAGAGCCGAAAATAACCGCAGGTCTTTTTCTTACCCTGTCGGCACCCTCCAGCATTAAAATGTCGTCATTTGAATAATCGGATTTTTTAGCCATTATTTATCTTAATCCTTTCATCTGAAACTCGGAATTATACACCAAATATTGTATAACTTTAAGAAATTTAACACAACAGTTATAATTTACACTATTTTTCGAAAAAAATCAAGTCTTATTCGCTTTTAGCCTCAACAAACCACTTTCCGTCATCCTCAAAAAGATAGGTTCTTTTTCCCGAAACCGAAATCTCGTATCTGATACCCGTTCCTCCTACCTTGGTGGCATAGGCTCTGCGCACACCGTAAACCTTGTCAATTTCGAACCTTTTACCGTTTTCCCATATAACGGTAAGAGGCGTAACCCTTCCGTCGCTGTCTATCCGCGCGACTATATCCACATAAACCTTACTATGCATTCTTTCCCCTTCTTATCTGAACATCTTTTTCGGCAAAGGTATTTTATCCTTATTATGACCCGGAATTTTATTTTCAGTTAAAAGGCAGCAGTTAAAAACGGATTTTTCACCGAAGCGCCGTCTTAACTCCATTACCGTATCGTCGATTTTCTTCTGTCTCTCGTGCTTTTTATAATCAGTATAAAGACTTAACTGCTCGGGGGCATTTTCATCCTTTAAATTAATCGCCCTCACGCTGACCGCCCGCACATCGTAGCTCCAGCTGTAATTTTTCGAAAAAAGCTTTATCGCCGCCTCCGCTATCTCTGTAGCCGACTGGGTAAGATAAGGCAAATCGCACTGAAATTGCCTGGTAAGAAGCTTATTATCCTTTACTGCGATTTGTATTGCCGAAGCGGATAAAGAGGCATTACGAAGCCTTTTCGACACATCCTGACTTAATGCAAGGAAAACCTTCCATACCTCATCGGTGCACACAAGGTCAGCAGTACAGGTTATACCGTGACCGATGCTTTTTACGGGCGGACAGTAGCCGTCAGTCATAACTCTAGAAGAATCCAGACCGTTAGCAAAGGTCCATATTTCTCCGCCCATCACACCGAAAACATTCGTCAGCCATTCGGGAGAGGTGGCCGCTATATCGCCTATAGTCCTTATCCCGTAGGAGGCAAGCTTTTTTTCCGTTCTTCTTCCGACGCCCATCATTGCTCCTGCCGGCAAGCACCAGACCTTTTCTTTGTAATCCTCTCTCGTAATTCTGTAAACGGAGTCGTTGGCGGCAAGATCACTTCCGAGCTTTGCGAAGATTTTATTATAAGAAATGCCTACCGAGACGGTAATTCCCAGCTCTTTTTTAAAGCTTTCCCTAATTTCATCTGCTATTCTTTCCGCAGAGCCGAAAAGCGTAATACTGCCCGTAAGGTCACACCAGGCTTCATCGAGACCCATAGGCTCGATTTTATCGGTATAACGGGCATAAATGTCATGAGCCAAAGAGAAATATTTAAGATACCTTTCGAAATGAGGTCTTACCACTATAAGGCCAGGGCATTTGTTCTTCGCCTGCCATATAGGCTCTCCCGTCTTAACACCGCACCCTTTAGCCTGCTCGGTTTTGGCTAAAATTATCCCGTGTCTGTCCTCCACGCTGCCACCCACGGCTACAGGCTTACCCTTAAGCTCGGGATTCAGACTGCACTCTATGGAAGCATAGCACGAGTTCATATCCGAATGTATTATTACTCTTTCCATTTTACAAAGCCTCACAAAAAGAACATTTGTTCGATATAATTATATAACACCGTGACACTTTTGTCAATAGAAAAACCCGCCGATTAAGGCGGGATTTTTAAGTTAAAGTATAATACAGATAAGACCGCTGCAGCCTTCATTTATCACTCTTTCCAGAGTTTCCTGCAGCTTCATTCTCGCATCGGCAGGCATTCTGTAAAGCTTGTTATGAAGGCCTTCGTTAACGAGACTGTCGAGAGTTTTACCGAAAATGTTTGACTGCCAGATTTTAGACGGGTCCTCCTCAAACTCCTTAAGCAGATACATAATCAGCTCCTCTGACTGGCTTTCCGTTCCTACTATGGGAGCCACCTCCGTGTTTATGTTTGCCTTAAGCATATGAATGGATGGCGCTGAAGCCTTCAGTCTTACACCGTATCTTCCGCCCTGCTTCATAATTTCGGGGTCCTCTAACGAAAGCTCATTCATCGTGGGCATAACTATTCCGTAGCCCGTAGCCTCCACCTCATCGAGAGCGACACGGAATCTTTCCCAGTTGCTTTTTACCGAAGAAAGCTCGAGAAGTGTGTTCATAAGCTGTCCTTCATTTTTTATTTCAAGGCCTGTTTTCTCGCTGATAACATTATAAAACAAATCGGGAGCAACATCGATTTTCACCTCGACCGAGCCTGTAGAAAGCTCTATGCCCTTTATATGACAGCCTGTTACGGTCTCCGATTTTCTTAACTCTTTTTCAAAAGCAGACGAATCCTTAACCTTTTTGAGTGCAGTGGCAGAGGAGAAAATAGCAGAATAAAGACTCTTTCTTATTTCGTGCTCTCTTTCAAGACCTGTAATCCATCTCGGGAAATCCACCAGCATTTCTTTTATGGGAAATTCATAAAGAAGCTCGGTAAAAACAGCATTGATTTCCTGTGCGCTCATTTCGAGACAGTTTACAGGGACGACACTCGCAGAATACTTTTCCTTCAGCTCCTCGGCTAAGCTCCGACATTCCTGTGACATAGGACTGCGGCTGTTCAGCACCACCACGAAGGGCTTATCTATACTCTTAAGCTCACTGACAACTCTTTCCTCCGCCTGTGCATATTCCTCTCTCGGGATGTCACTTATAGAGCCGTCAGTAGTTATTACGAGGCCCACGGTGGAATGCTCGGTTATTACCTTATTTGTACCTACCTCCGCCGCCATATTAAAGGGTACCTCCTCCTCAAACCAAGGAGTTTTAACCATTCTCGGCATTTCATTTTCTATGTAGCCCAGAGAGGACGGCACCACATAGCCTACGCAGTCTATCATTCTGACCTTAAGCTTCATATTATCTCCGATTTTAACCTCTGCGGCCTCCTCCGGAATAAACTTCGGCTCTGTGGTCATAATCGTTCTGCCCGAGGAGGACTGCGGAAGCTCATCCATAGCTCTTTCCTTTTTCGACTCATCTCCGATGTTCGGTAAAACGAATTTATCCATAAAGCCTTTTATAAATGTAGATTTTCCCGTTCTCACGGGTCCTACCACACCTATGTAAATATCACCCTTTGTCCGTTTGGCTATGGACTCATATATGCTTGTATTCGTCATCTGCAAATCCTCTTTTCAATAATTCTTCATTGAAATTCTATGCAGAAAACAACCGCTATATGTCTGATAGATAATAAGCAGAAAAAGAAAAAGATCCCTCCTGCTACGAGGAGGGACGGTCTCTTAAAAATCAAAGCATAAAGCTCTTTACGAAGAACAGACCTAAAGCAGCCATAAAGATGCAAAGACCGATCATAATGCAGTTAAGGAGGTCGATCGATTTCTGCTCATAGCCGGCCTTTTTAGCCTTGCTGTACCACATCCAGGGGATGAACTGTAAAATAAATAAAGCAGAGAGAAGAGTTGCGAAGAACTTCATAGCCTTTGAAGCTACGCTTGCGTCAGCTGTTTTGGTCTTTACTATCTGTGCGGGAGCTACCTGCTGAATGATAGCCTGCTGTGCATAAACGGGAGCGGACTGTGCATAAATAGGAGCAGACTGTGCATAAATGGGAGCAGCTGCATCGTCATAAACTGCTGTTTCGGGAGCAGCGGGAGCTGTCTGGGTTACAGCAAAGGCAGGAGCTTCGGCAACGGGTGCCTGTGAAAATACATTATTGTTTTCCTCTGCGGGTGCAGCAGCGGGAGCCTCCTCTGCAGGGTTCTTCTGACCGCAGATAAAGCAAAAATCTGAATTATCGTCAATTACATTGCCACAAAATTTACAAATCATAACTAATCCTCCTAAGATTTATAAAGTGATTATATCACTAAAAAATAATATTTACAATAGTTTAACGAAACAAAATCAACCTTTTTTCATTTGTTTGTACATATTTTTAGTCATTTATCGGAAAAATACTACAAAGTTCAATTTTCAGAGTGATCAGATGAAGCTGTTAATTTATTTTTATGCCTTACTTACGGGAATTATCAATTCCGCTGTCGGGTCGGGTGGCGGAATGATAAGTGTACCCGCGATGAAAAAGACAGGTCTTGACCAAAAGAAAGCGCAGGCTACCACCCTGGCAGTAATTTTACCCTTAACCGTAATCAGCGCCTTCGTTTATGCAGTAAACGGAGACTATGACCCTTTCGACGCTTTGAAATACATCCCCTTCGGCATCATCGGTGCCATAGTCGGAGTAAGGCTTACGAAGATAATAAGAAATAAGCTTTTGAAAAGAATATTTGCTATTTTTATGCTGTGGGCAGGTATTCGTATGCTTTTAGGGTGATTAAAATGAACATTTTTACCGTCCTTGCTTCGTTTACTTCGGGACTTCTGTGCTCTATGGGTTTCGGCGGCGGCTCTGTGCTGATTATCTTTCTGACCACCTTTATGAACATCGAGCAGAAGGAGGCCCAGGGAATCAACCTTTTATTTTTTATACCCTGCGCACTTTATTCGGTTATAAAGTACAGGAAAGAAAACCTTATCGATAAAAAAATACTGACGCCCTTCATACTTTTCGGTATTATCGGAGTAGTCATAGGCTATATGGTTATAAATTTCATTCCCGGGAATTTTTTAAGGAAGCTTTTCGGAGCATTTCTGATTATTATGGGAATAAAGGATTTGCTTTCAAAAGGCTGAAAAAGGGGCTGTAAAAAAAGTACAGACCGCATAAACCAAAATAATAGGGCTTCTATGGATAAAAAATCCGTAGAAGCCCTTTAAATATTAAAAGACATAAAATAATTTCAAAATGATGTGTTTTTGCGGTTTATGCTATAAGCAAACCTCACCCTCGGAGTACCTTTGTACGCCGTCGGGTAACCCAAAATAAGCCTTTCAGCCTTATTTTGGCTCGGTTTGTTCATTCTGCGCATTTTTTCACGCCCTTAAAAAGGAGCTGTAAAAACTTTCGTTTTTTACAGCTCCTTATACTATTATTTAGAGGCAAGGTAGCTTTCAAGAATCATAACAGCCGAAACGGCGTCGACGATTTCTTTTCTCTTTTTACCTCTTACATTTGTGACATTTAAGGCTCTGTGAGCCGAAACAGTGGTAAGTCTTTCGTCCACCAGCTGTGTTTTTATGCCTGTTTTTTCGGACAAAGCCCCGGCAAAGCTTCTACACTTTTCTGCTCTTTCGCCGCTCGTTCCGTCCATATTTTTAGGAAGTCCGACCACGATGAGCTCCGGCTTATACTGACCGACTATTTTTTCTATCTCCGCTATCAGCTTCGGCTCATAGGTCTGATTAATAACAGTGACCGGAGAAGCCAGAATTTCCATTTTATCACATACGGCGATACCTGTTCTGACATCACCGTAGTCAACCGAAAGAATTACCATTATTTCTCCTTACTGTTCCACATCCACGAGCTTATTATCGATAGTCTCTCTGACCTGCGTAAAGGTTTTAGAGGAAAGGCCCGAATGGATTTTACTGAACACATATCTGAAAATAGTCTTCGAGGGATTAGTCGAGCCGGTGCGAAGGTCAGAGCGATAGTCAAAGCCGTACCAGACAGCAGTTACATAATGAGGAGTTCCGCCGCAGTACCATTTATCGCAGTTATCGGAGGTGGTACCGGTTTTAGCGAAGGTCTGGAAGCCGCTGATTTTAGAGCCGTAGCCTGTACCGTAGCTCTCTGTTACTGCCTTTGTGAGCATTGAGAGAAGCTCGGAGGCTGTATTTTTACTGATGGCCTGTTCGGGCTTGTTATTCGTATTATCGAGAAGAACATTACCGTTTCTGTCAGTTACCTTGTAATAGCTGTAGGGCTCGTAGTATCTGCCGCCGTTACCGAAGGTAGCGAATGCAGCCGCCATTTCGAGAGTGGTGACACCTGTCTGTGTGCCACCAACACCGAGGGGACTGAGATCCTTATCGCCTTCGCTCAGATTAAGATGGAAGGCCTCATTACAGTATTTGAAGCCGAGCTCCACACCCATCATTTCGTGAAGGATTCTGACGGGAACCGTGTTAAGAGAACGGGCAAGAGCCTCCTCAACAGTTACATATTCACCTGAACCGTGGTCACCGTTAAAGTTACGGGGCCACTTTTCACCCTTAAGAGTGATAGCTTCCTCTATAATAACAGATTTCGATGTTATTATACCTCTGTCCACGGCAGGAGCATAAACGGAAAGAGGCTTAATGGATGAGCCCGGCTGTCTCTTTGCGCGGCTGTCCGTCGCTCTGTTATAGGCGCGGTTAGCTGTCTTTTTGCCTGTTCCGCCGACGATGCCTACTATTCTGCCCTCATAATCCATTACCGCCATAGAGGACTCGGGAAGCTCTCCGCGTGAATCATAATGGGAGCGTGGGAAGCCTGAACGGGTTTCATAAGCATCCTCGAGAATCCCCTGTATCCGAAGGTCAACGGCTGAATAAATTCTCAAACCACCGTAATAAATCATTCTCTGTGCTTCGTTTTTATCGTAATCGTATTCCTTCTGAAGATCTGCTATTACCTGCTCTACTACATATTCCTCATACCAGGACATAACCTCGGATTCATCCACGGTCTCGTTATTCTCCGAAACGGTACTCTTGCTTTTAATTTTAATTTTCTTATTGTAAGCCTTGTCAGCCTGCTCCTGTGTGATTTTTTCGTTTTCTACCATAGCCTCGAGACAGCGCTTCTGTCTTTTCTTACACTTTTCCATATTTACATAAGGATTAGTAGTGTAGGGGGCTTTGGTAATACCTGCGAGCATAGCACATTCGGCCAGATTGAGCTCGTCCACCTCTTTACCGAAATAGGTCTCGGCGGCAGTCTTTACGCCGTAGCAGCCCGCACCGAGAGCTACGGTATTAAGATAAGCCTCGAGAATCTCCGGCTTTGAATAGTTTTTCTCCATATTGAGAGCACGGGTAATTTCGTGGAATTTTCTGAAATAGGTGGCAGAGTTTTCGTCGGTGAGATTTTTGATAAGCTGCTGTGTAATAGTGGAAGCGCCCTGACCCTCGTAGGCAGGATTAATGATAACAGCGATGGTTCTTATCCAGTCTACACCGTCGTGATTATAAAAACGGAAGTCCTCGAGACAGATGAAGGCCCAGAGAAGATTTTCGGGCATATCCTCGTAGTCAACCCAAATACGGTTTTCTTCACCGTGAAGACGGGTAAGCTCTACGAGCTTTTCATCCTCGTCATAGGCATACATTATAGAGGTCTGATTCTGCGAGTCCTTATAATTTTCGAGATTAACGGCAATATCTCCGTTGACATAGCCGTTCATATATGAAGCAACCGAGCCGCCCACAATCATAAAGGTGAGCATACCTGCCACAAAAATACAGAAGCAGAATAAAAAAGCAGTGTAAAGAACAGGGTGCTTTCTCTTTTTCTTTTTTGCTTTCTTTGCTTTAGCGGGAGAGGCCTTCGGTGTACCCTGCCTTCCCGAAGCAGTTCTTTTTTCTTTTCTGTTTTCCATTACAGACAATCCTCCGTTCAGGGAATTTATATAAAGCCGATAAAAATACCAATATATAGGTAACATTATAATAAATCCGATTAATTAAATCAACATTAATTTATAAAATTAATTATTTTTTCTTTTATTTTTATTATTGTTTTTCATTTTTCACCCTAAACATAAATATAAAGGCAAGGTATCCCCTGCCTTTATGCCTTAAATGACTTTACCTCGCTGTAATAACCCCAGTATTTTTCTCCGCCGGAAATTACATAAGCGCGAATTTTAACATAATACTTTTTACCCTTAATAAGATTTTTAAAGGTGTAGGAATTTTTACCTTTTACCGTAACGCGCTTCGCATTACTGAAGCTCTTATTTGTGCTAATGAGCATTTCGAAGCCGTCGCACTTAAGCTTCCCTGCTTTTACCGTCGCCCTTCCCGATGAAGCGGAGATTTTATTTATTTTCGCCTTCTTCGGCTTGGTAGTAGCCCTAATCTTCTTCGAAGCTGAATAAAGCTTTTCACCGTCTGATTTTTTAAAGCCTTTTATAATGAAGGTATACTCCGTTCCGCTTGCAAGCTTTTTGCCGCTGATTTTATTTACTGTGCAGTAAAGATTTTCAGTAGTCCTTATGAGCTTATTGTCCTTTTCTGTCTTAAGATAAATTTCATAGCCGTCAGCACCCTTTGATTTGTCCCATGACAGATACACCGAGGTAAGAGACGGAGAAGCGGAAATGCTTTTCACTGCTGTAGGTCTGATTTTAAAGCGGAGAGTTTTTGTGCCCTCATAGCTTCCCTTAAAGGTAACGGTTACACTGTATTTGCCCGTCTTTTTTCTTCCCTTCTGATATTTAACGGTGTAGTCCGTATCCTTTTTCAGCTTTTTCCCTGCTGAATCCTTAACGGTAACTGCAGGAGTCTTTATCTTGCCGTCATAGGTAAAGACAGTCTTTTCGAGCTTAACAGATGCTATTTTACGGATAGTTATGCTGCTGTAAAGCTTTTTACAGACACTGCACTCCTTCCTTTTTTCACCGTTTCTTTTTAAGGTAGCTTTTTTAGTTACTGTTTCAGCTGTGTGGCCTGTCTTGCTATGATAAACCACATCGGTTTTGGCATAGCATCGCAGACAGTATCTCCCCTCTTCACCCTCTTCGAGACAGGTAGCCTTCTTAAAGCATACCCTGTCTTTACTGTAATTATGACCGAGAGGATCGGTAAATCCGCCCTCGTGCGACTCTCCGCACTCACAGCTGAAAACCGTAAAGCCCTTTTCCGTACAGGTAGGCTTCGCCGTGTAAAGCGCGGTGAAGCTGTGCTTATGCTCTGCACCGCACACCGCAGCGGATGTTATTAGTAGAAGAAAAAGAAAGGACAAAGTAAGCTCAATAAGTCTTTTCATCTCATCACCCTAATTACCATTCTCTTATAATCTGCGGATTTTCGAAAACCTCTTCCATCCTTTTAATCAGAGGCATAACATCGTCCAGAGCACCGATTCTGTGATCAAAGGTAAAATGAACAGGCATTACCTTTTTAGTGCCGATTTCCACCTCGCCCTTTTCGTTTCTGAAGGCATACTCCCTGTCGCTGACATTACCGATGCCGTAAAGGAAAACCTGCGGGTAAAGCAAGGGTGCATATCCGATATTAGCGGTAGTGAAATTCGGATTAAGAATACCCCAGTTAGTAAAGCACACGGTGCCCTCATTCACATCCTGCGGTACCAAGGTAGCCTTTTTCTGAAGTTTTTTCTTTTTAAACAAATCAGATACATTCATAACTTTGCTTTTGCCGAAAAAGCCCGTAAATAGCTGCATAAGACTCGTAAGTATTTTTCCCTTAAGAGCAAAGCCCGCCAGTCTGTAGGAAAGATTATCCATAAGAAGTCGGTCGATGTCTGAATTTTCAGCGGCCTTCAGCAGAAAATCCACCTGTGCCTGCAGATCCTTAAGGTTTTTATTTTCCGTTTCTCTGACCTTCACGGTAAAGGTTTCGCCGTCAGGAAGCCTGACAGGCATAGAAATATCTATATGCTTTTTGATTATAAGCTTACCCGTAGTGGATTTTTTATTAAAATAAAGATGGGCATTAAGTCTAGGTGCAGATTTGAGTCCCTCGATGAGAGCCTTCATCATAACTACATTAAAGGTAAGGTGAAAATCTGCTTCTTCCTTATATGCTCTATATTCATTCCAGAGCTTCGTCACATCCACCTCATAAAAGCCCGACGCACCGACAAGGTCATTCTGTGTTTTAGTAAAAATGTAACCGGCACATCTTTTTTTCAGATTAAAATATTCTGTCTCGTCACCCTCAACCGGTAAATTGAAGGCGCGTGATTTAAACTGCTTCGCTTTCATTTTCTTCTTCCTTTCCCTTTATTCACTGTATATAATTATATATGTTATGTTTTTCCCTGTCAACAAAACTCATTATTTTTAATACGGTGTTAACCAAATTAAAACGATTAAGAATAATGCAGGATAAAAAAGAGAAAACAGATATGCCCGATTACCTATGAGCATATCTGTTCAGATTATTCGGATTATTTCTCTAAAAGAGTCTGTGCTCTCTTATCGGCAAGCTCGACTATCATTCTCTGCTGAAGCTCGCCGTGAATGGGATAAAACATAAAGGATATACCGTAGAGACCTCTCGCCAGAGCGGGAAGAATACAGAAAACTATCCATATACCTCTGAGTACTCCGGGATCCTTATTAGCGATGTCGTGACCGAGCTCGTCCTTAAGAGGTACATAATTAATCCAGTGGAGAACCATACCTGAAAGCCAGCCTGTAACAGCAGTGGCAAGCTTAATGAAATAGCCCTGTACGGTAGTAACGAGAGCCTCATTGCGAAGTCCGTGCTTCCATTCCATATAATCGAGAGTATCTGCTGTAAGAATGGGATTGCATACATTGATTACCTTGTTAGGAAGACCTGCCACGGTAAGGAGGATAACCACTAAAATGAAGTTAAGAATACTCTTATCCTCAAAATTATCGCTCAAAATCGCACCGTTAGGATAACCGAGAACAAACATCAGCAAATAAGCCCCGAGGCCGAAAAGGCCCGCACCGATGGCTGTGGTTCTGGCGCCGAATTTCCTTACAAGCTTGGCGGCAAAAGGTACCATAAAGTAGTTAGGTATACCCGTAAACAGACCGCAGATACTGCGATAAGCATAGTTGCCCGAGTTATTGAGCCAGAAAAAGCTCTCCGACGAGCCGCCGACAGCCTTGAAATTATTAAAAAACTCGGCGAGAATGATAACGATAAGAGGTCTGTTTGTAACTATGTTCTTAAGCGAGCCTAACACAGAGGTCTGATTCATTTCCTCACGGCTCTGGAGAGGTATTCTTTCGCGCATATTGAAAAATCCGTAAATAGCAAAAGACGCGGCGAAAAGAAGCATAAACACTGCAAAGCCCTTATAAACATCCGCATTGGTAACGGAGGGAGTAAGGTTAGGAATGAACTTAACCAGAACAGGCAGAAGCGAAGGGATAAAGGTGCCGAAAAGCTCGACGAATTTCGTCGTGGTAATCAGATTATTTCGCTCATTTATGTTCGGCGTTATATTATAGGTCATAAGATTCCAGGCGCCGAAATAGCTCATACCGAGACCGTAAATAACCGTCGCGGCGGCCACATAAATGGCCTGTGCGGTACCGGTGATGCCGGGAGTGGAGAAAAGCATCATACCGCCGAGAATCCATAAGGGAAGCGGAAGAATAAAGAAGGGTCTGACTCTGCCCCAGCGGGTTCTGGTGCGGTCGATAATGAGACCCGAAAGTGTGTCGTCGAGAGCATCATAAATGGTAGCGAAAAGCTCAATGTTAGCATAATGCTTATCACTTAAGCCTGCATACTGAATAAGGAAGAATTGCTTTTCACCGCCGACAAACTGGGAAAGGTTTTTCTGACCGAAGTTTACGAGCACAAAGGCGGCAATCTCCTTCGGTGTAAGGTATCTTTTTTTAGTGTAAGCTAATTTATCAAGCACCTCTTCTTCAGACTTTTCACTTTGCTGAAGAGAATTAGTGTTTACTGTGTCTGACATTTTATCACTCTTTCAAATGTATAATTACGGATATTATTTTTTGTTCTTCTTTGCGAGAGCTTCACGGGCTTTTCTGACCTTTTCAGCCTGCTCCTGCTTTTCTCTTTCGAGAGCCTCCGAGCGGGCAGCTTCCTTTCGGATTCTCTCCTGCTCTTCCTTTTCTTCTTTGATTCTGACTCTCTCCAGTCTCTCTGCTTCGAGCTGCTCATCGGATTTGATGTCGGCTCGTGAAACGAGAAGATTACCCGTAAATGCCACTAAAGCCAGGGCAAGGAAAACGAAAATTCCCCAACCGACCGATGCTTGAGCGTTTTCGAAGGTAAGCTCGGCAACAGTAAAGGCGTCAGCACCGATTTTTCCGTTTACGGAAGCGAAAAGACCTGCACCTGTACCCATAAGGGCAATACCGATAACATCGAAAATCCAGATAAGATTATTTTTAGGTCTTCTGAAGGTAATAAAAATCAGGAAAAATGCTATTACCAGAACTACTATGCTTAACAGCACACACAGAAGACCGATTACTGAAAAGGAAACGGGCCCCGAAAAGCCCTCGGCGCTGACGGTATCGAGCACCGAACCGAGATTTTTAATTAAGGTGCCTAAAAACTTTATCGTGTTCGTTCCGTCGGTAAAAATACCCAGCAAATCGAAATTAAGCTCGGCATTGTCACCCGAAACCGTCGCCCACGGCAGAATGATACCGATGATGGGAATAAAGGACATAATTATTCTCGCAATTCGCAGCTTCGTGCCGTAAACCGCATAGCCTAATTTATTAAGAGTATGGTAAAATTTCGCAAATTTCGCTTCTGCTAAAAGGTTATCCTGCTCCAGACGCTCCTCCCAGTTATAATTCGGGATACTGATTTTACAGTCGGGACAGTCCGCTTTTATGTTATACCATTTAAGCGGTCTGCCGCAGTTTGGACATTTCGCTGCCATCCGAACACCTCATATCTTTAAATTTAAGAATTTTATACATTTTAATATATTTTGTTTACAAAAGTCAAGTACAGCGGCATAAAGAACCGCTATTTATTAAAAAAATTATATTTCATCGTAAGCCAGTGCCCTGTTATAAAGCTTGATGTTTACTCCCTGATCCACCTCGGCAAGGTCACCCTTGAGCTCATAGTCAAAGGACGGCATACCTGCATCCAAAGCCTTGTTGAGGTAAAGCTTCATAACATTATTCCGTTCTCTGACTGCCGTTATCTGTACGGCATCACAGACGGGCGTAAGAGATTTGAGGGTACACACACCTACTCTGAATCGGACGAAGCCGTCAGCTCCGACAGATATTTCGAGCTCGTCGCCCTGTCTGAACAAAGCTCCGTCCCCCGCACCCTTAAGATTAATTTCTACGGTGAAGTCACCCTTGCCTCTGACAGAGCCGTCAGTAATTATGCCGTTTTCGTAATAAGTAAATTCCGCGCACACATCGCAGGGCTTACCGACTGCATTTTTAATGCCGCAAAGACTAATGCTGTTTTCCTTATCGAAGCTGTCCTTAAAGGTGAAAATAACAGACATATAATCCTCTAATAATTTTTTGTCCGTGATTTCGTTACCTTCACTGCAGGCATCGGAAGCGTCAACGAACTGATTAAAGGTAACGAGAAGCTGATTATGAAATAATGCCTTACAGTAGACAGGCTTCAGTGCTTTATTTTTCTTGCCGAAGTGGACTATACGGGTCTGATAGGGCTCAAGAGTAAAGCTGACCGTATCACCGTAGGAATAAGCCCCCCGGGCACCCTTGATATTATAAGGCAGAACGGTATACATTTCGCCGAAGCTGAAGCTTTTAGTGACACCGATAAGCTCGTCGAGTCTCAAGGTATATGTCTTTTCCTCGGAGCCGGCATTACGCAGAGAAACGATACCCTCGTGGTCCCCGAAGCAGCTGAAGCCGTAAACCTCTGAATTTGAGGGGCTTCCGCCGAAGATAACGGAATCAGAAAGAATGTCCATATTTTCTTCGATGAAGCGAAGGCAGGAATAATTAATCCGCCATTTAGCCTCATTCATCAGCGAGTGGCTGTAGTAAAGCTCCCAGAACTGGGTTCCTCTGGTGGCCATGGTAAAGAGATACTCTCTGAACTCATCGTCACTCATAGAGACCTTCGCCTCTTTTCCGTAAACCGGGTCGTGATTATAAAGAGCTCTTTGCGGGAACTGGAACTGACGCACGCGGGTAAAGTCCTTATACACCTCATCGCGGTAGCTCAACATCCTGTCCTTATCCGAGACAGCGCCCTTTTTACCGATAAAGCCGTGGTCAAGACTTATCTGAATCCACAGACTGTTTACCCACTGTAAAAACCAGGGTGAGGGCCAGGCGTAGCAGGTAAGATTAATCCAGAAATCACTGCCGCCCGCCAGAGCCAGCTTTTCAAAGGTGCTAATCCATCTTTCCCAAATATCCGAATAGAAAAAAATGTCCTTCATTCCGCCTGTAAGATGGTCGTGCCTTTTATTCTTACAGGGTCTCTGTGCGAAGCCGTCGAGCTTAAAATAGTTAATACCGAAGCGCTTTTCAAAATCAAGAAGAAGCTCTGTGGTTTTTTCCGTGTACTTTTTACTTCCCACGCAAATATCGTGTGCCTGCTTATTCACGAAGCCGTTACCTGCCGCCTGTATTTTACGGGCAAACCTGACAGTATCCTTTGTGTAGCCTCCGCGGGGTCCGAGCCACAGTCCGAATTTCGAGCCGAGAGCCTCTGCCAGATTTTTAAAAGGATAAAGCTCATCGGGAAAATTACTGTTAAAGGACCAGAAGCCGGCACCGTAATCATTCCACCCGTCATCAGCGACATACGAATCGAGGGGCGGCTCACCCGTTTTAGTCATCTGCTTTTCGATTTCGAGGAAGGACGAGGTTATGTTTTCACGGGTGATATTAAGCATATTGTCATACCAGGAGTTATACTGGCGACGAAGATATACGGGCTTTGAAATATCCTTAATGTATTCGAAGAAGCACTTCTGCACATCCTCATAAATGTCACTCTGCGCACCGCCGACGACGCTTTTATGAGAGATATAAGCATCAGAGCCTATAAGCTCGTTTAAGCTCTTTCCGCTGTAAAAGGTACATTCTGCAGAAAGGTCTTCTATCTTATTTACAGCTACGGGAAACTCACAGCCGAAATACAGGCTGTCCACATACACAGGCTGTCCCAGAGAAAGAGCAAAGCCGGAAATCACATTATCCTTCTGCTTGGGCAAGGTCCAGTACTTATATTTCTCCTCAAAGGTAAAGCTTTCGAGGCTGATGCTGTCGAGTATAATATTCTTCTTTCCTCTTTTAGCATATCGGAGCTCAATGTATTTTCTGATGTAGCAGCGAAAGCCGTTAACAAGATAAACAAGATTAACCTTTATTTTACTGTCACGAAGACCGAAGTCCTTAAAAGAAACGGTATATTTGGTTATTTCGCCGTCAGAGGATGAAGTGAAGTCAGCTATTTTAAGCTCCGAAGACTTAATTTTTATCTTTCTGAAGCCGCATTTAAAGGAAAGTATAAATTCTTCACCGCATTCAAAGCACTCCAGTACTCTGCCATTCGTAAGATTATTTACCGCAAAACCGCAAATTCTGTCAGATTTAATATGTAATTCTTTTTTTATAAGGGTATTCCCGATAACAATATTATTCATAATTTTACCGTCCGTGGTTTATTTGATTATTTCTTCCATCCAGCTGATTACATCCTTACACACAGCGTCGAAGCAAGCCTTTTCATTGAGGATTTCGTGTCTTGCCTCGGGATAGAGTATTTTGCGTACATTTGTCTTGCCCGCATCGCATAACGATTTGTAAACCTTATCTATACCCTTGCCGTATTCGCCGACGGGGTCCATCGCACCCGCGATCATCAGAACGGGTAATTCCTTCGAAAGTGTGCCGAACCACTCCGCAGACGAAACATAAGCAAGGAGAGAGAATAAATCACGGTAGCCGTGTGCGGTGAAAAGATAACCGCAAAGGTCGTCTGCTATGTACTTGTCTACCTCATCGTTATCTCTGCTGAGCCAGTCAAAAGCAGTTCTGCCCTCGAATTTACTGTTATAGGTACCGAAGCCTATCTTATCGATAAGCTTACTTCTGTAGTGCGTTCCTTTTATTTTCGCGATAGCCTTCGTAAGAAGGATACCTGCGCCTGCGGCGGGATTCGGACCGGCAGTGCCGCAGTAAACAGCACCTTCTATTTCATCGGCATATTTTGTGCTGTAGGCTCTCGCTACAAAGGAGCCCATGGAATGGCCGAAGAAAACTACGGGAGCTGACGGGTTTTCTTCCTTTATGATTTTCGTAAGCTGATGGCAGTCCTCTACGAAATTTTTCCAGCCGTCCTTCTCACCGAAATAACCGAGCTCATCTTTATTTTTAACGCTCGAGCCGTGACCGAGATGGTCGTTTATGTAGAGAGCATAGCCGTTTTCGCATAATTCGGCGGCAAATTTTTCATATCTTTCCAGATGCTCTGCCATACCGTGTGCTACCTGAACCACAGCCTTGATTTCTCCGTTTTCGGGTCTGTAGGAAGCGGCATGAATGTCAGCTAAAGCTGAAACCGACGGAAAAGTAAATTCTTTTTTTATCATAATAATTTCTCCTTTGGTATATTATTAAAACAAGTATAGCACAAGATAATATTTTTTTCATTTGTTTTACCAAATATTTAAGATAGCAAAACCTACAAAAAAATCGTCCTTTTTTTGACAAAATCAAATTTACTTAAAAATATTTATGCAAAGTCCGTTTATATGTACCCTAAATTTAAATTTATCGAACATTTGTCTTGACTTTTCGATAAAATATGCTATAATTTACTTGTAAATAAAGAACGAATGTTCGTTTAAGGAGGATATTAATTATGTTTAATACATTAGGTAGTTTTTCAGCAGTATATTTTGCACTCGCAGCGGTACTCTTTGTGCTCATTCTTTTCGAAAAGCATTTTATCCGTCTCGAGGATAAAATCAAGGCAAGAAAAAAGTCAGCATATAAAACCGTAAAAGCAGAATCCTGCCAAAAGCCCGTTCAGAAGAATGCTTCCCGTCCTGTGACAAAGAACAGCAGAAGCAAAGCCGTGGCAGTTCGCAGAATCCCGAATAATGCCGCATAAATTATTTACGATTTTTCCTTTCTCTCACTCCAATATAACTCAAAAGAAAAATTCCGCAAATTACTTTGCGGAATTTTTCTTTTATCTTCAGTTCAGCTCTTCATTGAAGGCTATCATATCAAAATCAACTACTGTATAATATGTCATATCATCGATAACAGCCAGACAGCTGTCAAGCTTCGATTTGACCTCCTTCTTTTTCGCCATAAGCTCCGAGGGAAGCGCGATGTCAAAAATCAGATTTGTCTGTTTTTCACCCTTTACCATACGGAAATCGTGAATGGAAATCCTGTCGTCCTGTGCGCGGAGAAGCTCGGTTACGATATGACGGAGTCTGTCGAGCTCCTCATCACCCGTAACCACAGGGTCGTAATGTATAACGAGATGAATATTATGCTTTTCGAGACAGTCTCTTTCGAGATTGTCAATCAATTCGTGGCAATAAAGAGGGTCTGCCTTATGATCCATTTCTACATGGATGCTCGCAAAGCGCTGTCCCGGTCCGTAATCGTGCACCATAAGGTCGTGATAGCCTAAAACCTCGGGGCAGGTACGCATAACACCGATGATAAGCTCCTTAAGCTCGGGGTCAGCATTCTCGCCCAGAAGCGGACTGATGGTGTCTTTAGCGAGGGTAACACCGCTGTAGAGAATAAACAGCGCCACGAGAAGACCCATAATACCGTCTATCTGAATATGGAATACAAGCTCGATTATACCGGCGATAAGCACGGCGGTAGTCGCTACAGCATCATTACGGCTGTCGGCAGAGGTGGCAAGCAAGGCAGAAGAATTAATCGAGGTGCCGAGCTTACGGTTAAAAATGCACAGCCAGAGCTTTACAGCCACGGAGCCGACGAGAGCGATACAGGCGGGTACCGATAACTCTACCGCCGAAGGCTCGATAATTTTTCCGACCGAGGTTTTAGCGAGCTCAAAGCCGATAACCACTATCATCGCCGCTACGGCAAGACCCGAAAGATACTCATATCTCGCATGACCGTAGGGGTGGTCCTCATCGGCAGGCATTTTAGCCAGACGGAAGCCGATGAGAGTCACGATGGAGCTCGTGGCGTCAGAAAGGTTATTCATAGCGTCGGCTGTAACAGATACAGACCCTGCCACAGTACCGATAAGAAGCTTAAGGGCAAACAGTAAAAGATTACACACGATGCCTACAGCACCCGAGAGCATACCTACAGCCGCTCTTGCCGAGGAGGATTTAAGGTCATTATCCTTTACGAAAGCTTTAAGAAGAAATTTTGTCATATAATCACCGAAATTAAAGATTGATTTTTCTGTCCCTGAAATAATATTCCCTGTCCCTTTCACCGATGGGTCGGAGCACACGGCAGGGATTGCCTACAGCCACTACATTCGCGGGAATGTCCTTGGTTACCACGCTTCCTGCACCGATTACCGTATTGTCGCCGATGGTAACTCCGGGCATTACTATTACTCCCGCACCGAGCCAGCAGTTTCTGCCGATGTGTATAGGCATATTGAACTGATAGGCCTTTTCGCGAAGCTCCGGTAGAATCGGATGTCCAGCTGTAGCCAAAATCACATTAGGTGCAAACATCGTACAGTCGCCCACATAAATATGCGTGTCATCTACGCAGGTAAGATTAAAGTTAGCGTAAACACTGTTTCCGAAATGAATGTGCTTACCGCCCCAGTTAGCCCGTAAAGGAGGCTCTATGTAACAGTCCTCCCCTATCTCGGCAAACATTTCCTTAAGAAGCTGCTGTCTTTTTTCACCTTCATGAGGACGGGTAGCGTTAAAGTCATAAAGCTTTTCGAGACAGAGAGCCTGCTCACTCATAATATCACTGTCGTTAGGGTCGTAAATTTCACCGGAATGCATTTTCTCAAAAGCCATAGCTTTTCTCCTTTAATAATCAGTTTATCATATTATAAGAAAATCCCTCGAACAGATGTCCAAGGGATTTTTGGTTGCGGAGACAGGATTTGAACCTGCAACCTCCGGGTTATGAGCCCGACGAGCTACCGGGTTGCTCCACTCCGCGATATATCACTCTCTCAAGTGCTCAATTATTATAACCTATACACTTGAGAAAGTCAATAGTTTTAGAAAAATTTTTTCAGATTTTTTAATCGGATTTCTCTTGCTTTATAAATATTATATGCATTCAGAAAAAGAATTATTCGCTGTCACTGTTATTTTTCTTTTCATCGGACTTTTTATCAGTCTTTTTCTTTTCCTTCTTTTCTTTCTTTTCCGTAGTCTCCTCCTCGTACTCATCCCACACGGAAAGAGTTATCTCCGTACCGAGGTCAAATTCGAGACCGGCTACGAGATCGGTCATTTCTACGATACCTGCCGTGTGACTTCCGTCGTTTTCGAGAATAACCTTCTTAACCTTAAAGCCCTTTTCCTTGAGCTCTGCCTGGGCATCGGTAAACTGCAGTCCGATTACCTCGGGAAGCTCGATCTGTTCGGCACCGCGGCTGATAACAAGCTTCACGGTAGTGCCTGCGAGAACACTTTCACCCTTTACCAGGTCCTGACTGATAACCGCATTCTTTGCTACCTTATCGTTATACTCAAAGGTAACCTCGAATTTAAAATTCTGATTAAAGGTAGCATTAGCGGTAATGCTGTCATAGGTATGAGCCGTAAAGTCAGGCACAGTCACATATTTGTTTTCGGCCACGGGTGCCTGTGTGGCTCCTACGGGCTGTGTAAGCTCCTCTCCCGCATTATTATCCTTGTTCATAGGAAGGAAATCAAAGGAGGCGAAAATGTCGTTAAGCACGGGAATATCGTAATTTCTATAAAGCACAGTAGTATAAAGGGTGCAGAAAATTATCATACAGATAACCACTACAGCAGTAAAGGTGCCGACGGCAAGAACAGCCAGAGAGGAATCCTTGCTCTTTTTCTTCTTTTTATCTGCAGGGGCCTTTTTAACGGGCGCCGCTTTCTTCTCGGCGACTCTGCCGTTACTCTTGCTGACAGGGTCGGTCTGCTTATTCACCTGATTCTGCGAGGGTGTGCGCGCTGTGTAAATAACGGAATAAAGCTCCGTTACGGACCTTACTCTGTTTTCACGATTAACGGCAAGACCGCGGATAAAGGCTGAAACCACCTTTTTAGGCAGAGCTGCGGCCACTGCGGAAGGAATAACCATTTCATCCTTAACTGCTCTGTCCGTAGCCTTCGGGGGAACCATTCCCGTAACGCAGTAATAAATGAGCGCCATAAGCGAATAAACATCGCTGGCTGTTTCTGCGACTCTGTCATCGCCGTAAAGCTCGAGAGCGGAAAAGCCGTTTACAGGCGCACAGGCAAGATATTCATTCTGCGAGCGACATTCGGGAATAGAAAATGAAGTAAGATGAAGCTTACCGTCAGAGCCCACATGAACGCTCGACGGAGAGATACCGCCGTGAATCACACCGACACCGTGAAGCTTTTCGAGAGCGGAAAAAATGCATTTAAAGGCCGACTGTGCCTTCTGCCAGGGCAAGGGCTTCCTCGTCTCCTCGAAGTAGGACTTAAGAGTAATGCTGTCGGAATACTTACAGACAGTGTAAACGGTTCCGTTATAATCGAGGATGTTTCTAACTGTGGGCAGAGAAATTTCATCCTTTACGGAGCCGATAGCCTTCCACATAGAAATAAAGTTCTGCACACAGGAGCCGAAAATGTCATCATAGCCGAGCTTCACACTTACGGTACAGGCGTCCTG
>JAZNEL010000043.1:0-73906 GCA_045588555.1 Acutalibacteraceae bacterium
GAAGTGCCTCCGACGTGTTAGGAGATCAGGTTATACGCATACTTGACCCTACTGTATTTATGAATGTTATTACCAGCGGTAAAAACGTAAAGGATCAGAGGGTGTATCTTGCCGAATATAAGCGTTATGTTGAACAGACCATCGTTTACGATAAAGAGTCACATCTTCTTGTAGGCATTATGCGTGATGTAACCGATGAGGAATACGAACGTGAAAGAAAAGAGAATATAAGCCGCAGGACTATTGAGGTCGCTGATAAGGTAGTAGATAAGCAGATGAGAATCGTTCAGGAAATAGCTTCACTATTGG
Source organism: Acutalibacteraceae bacterium (assembly GCA_045588555.1). Taxonomy (GTDB): domain Bacteria; phylum Bacillota; class Clostridia; order Oscillospirales; family Acutalibacteraceae; genus UBA6857. Next base: position 310 of record JAZNEL010000043.1, read on the forward strand.
GTGAAACTGCCGCCGAAACCAAAATTGCACTTTCCAAGCTGAAGGAGTCGATAACTGATGAATGATTTGTGTGCAGATATCGGATATAAAAGTATAAATCATTTCGGTGAAGAGCTTTGCGGAGACCATGTGGATGTTGTTGAGGAAAGTGAAAACTCTACCGTTATTGTTCTGGCTGACGGTCTCGGAAGCGGTGTTAAGGCGAGTATTCTTTCTACCCTTACCTCGAAAATCATATCAACAATGATGGCAGAGGGGCTTCCTATTGAAGAATGTGTTTCCACTATAGCGGCAACACTTCCTGTTTGTTCGGTAAGAGGGGTGGCATATTCTACCTTTACAATTATTCATATTAAAAATAATGAAATAGCCGAAATTATTCAGTACGATAATCCTCATGTTATAGTTATCCGTAATGAAAAAAATTATGATTATCCGAAAACTGAAATGAATATTGACGGCAAAAAGATTTTCAAATCAGTTATAAATCTTCAGGAAAATGATATTTTCATTGCAATGAGCGACGGCTGTCCTCATGCAGGCATCGGTATGATGTACAATTTCGGCTGGAAGAGAGAAGACATCGTTGACTTTCTTGAAACTCTTGCTCCGGCAGGTTACACTGCAAAAACTCTTTCCACAATGCTCGTTGATGAATGCAATAAGCTTTACGGAGGAAAGCCCGGTGATGATGCTACGGCTTGCGTTGTAAGAATAAGAAAAAGAGAGCCTATGAATATGCTTTTCGGACCACCGTCAAACCGTGATGATGCAAACCGTATGATGTCCCTTTTCTTCTCAAAAGAGGGTAAGCATATTATCTGTGGCGGTACAACATCATCAATAGCAGCCAAATATCTTGGTAAAGAATTGAGAGCAACACTCAACTTTGAAAAGAGTGATGTTCCTCCGATTGCTGAAATTGAAGGTGTGGATCTCGTTACGGAAGGTGTTATTACCGTGAACAAGGTGCTTGAATATGCCAAGGATTATCTGGGTGATAATGAGCATTACGAGCATTGGAGCTTTAAGCGTGACGGAGCCTCTCTTATCAGCAGACTGCTTTTTGAGGAAGCTACGGATATAAACTTCTATGTAGGCAGAGCGATAAATCCTGCTCATCAGAATCCTGACCTTCCTATTAACTTCAGCATAAAAATGAATCTTGTTCAGGAGCTTTCAGAGTGTCTGAAAAAGATGGGTAAAAGAATTAAAGTAAGCTATTTCTAAGGAGCTTAAAATGAGAAAGTTTGATACAAAAGTTCAATATTTAAAATATAAGGTGCTTCGTGAGGTTGCTTCTCAGGCGTGGAATAATACACTCTTGGAGAATCTACTGGACATTCCGAAAATAATTGTTCCGGGAAAAACCTCCACAATGCGTTGCTGCGTTTACAAGGAGAGAGCCATTCTTGCTGAAAGAGTAAAAATGGCGATGGGCGGTGAAACGGAGAATAATAATGTTATTCAGGTTATAGATATAGCCTGTGATGAATGTCCTGCTGCCGGTTACGAGGTAACAGACTCCTGCCGTGGCTGTCTTGCTCACAGATGTGAGGATGTTTGCAAAAGAGGTGCGATTTCCTTTGATCATAACCATGTGGCACACATAGATAAATCAAAGTGTGTTGAGTGCGGTGCCTGTGCAAAGGTTTGTCCCTTTGCCGCTATTGTAAACCGCAAAAGACCTTGTCAGATTTCCTGCAAGGTGAAAGCAATTTCCATAAATGAGGATAACGCAGCTTCCATTGATAATGAAAAATGTATTCAGTGCGGCGCTTGTGTTTATCAGTGTCCCTTCGGTGCAATTACGGACAAGTCATTTATACTGAATGTAGTTGACCTTATTAAAAAGAGCGAAAGCAACAGTAAATACAAGGTTTACGCTATGGTTGCTCCTTCTATTTCAAGCCAGTTTACTTATGCTAAATTAGGTCAGGTAATAACCGGACTGAAAGAGCTCGGATTTTTCACCGTTGTTGAAGCCGCTTTGGGTGCTGATATGGTAGCTCACGCCGAGTCAAAGGAGCTTTCGGAAAAGGGCTTCCTCACCAGCTCATGTTGTCCTGCCTTTGTACAGTATGTCAAATCAGCTTTTCCGAAGTTATTACCCTTGGTGTCACACAATCTTTCACCGATGGCAACACTTGCCAAATATATAAAGGAAACGGATAAAACTGCAAAGATTGTATTCATAGGCCCCTGTACTGCGAAAAAAGCAGAAGCACAGCTTGAAACAGTTAAGCCTTATGTGGATGCTGTTCTGACCTTTGAGGAGCTTCAGGCACTTTATGACAGCCGTAACATTGACATAACAACACTTGAAGAGGATGTTCTTGATAATGCCTCCTATTTCGGCAGAATCTTTGCACGTTCAGGCGGTCTTACCGATGCTGTGAAGCAGGGACTCCTCGAGCAGAAGCTTGATTTCGAGCTTAAGCCTGTGGCGTGCGACGGCATAGAGGAATGCAGAATAGCACTTCTTAAAAAGAATAAGAATATGCTTGATGCTAATTTTATCGAAGGTATGGCCTGTGTCGGTGGATGCATCGGCGGTGCAGGCTGTCTTACTCACGGTGAAAAGAATAAATCAGAGGTTGACAAATACGGCAGAGAAGCCCTTGAAAAGACAATAACCGATGCAATCTCTGTTTTATGATCTGACCTATTTCTCCTCTTAATCCATACACTAAAACACACGAACCTCTTTCTGTTTAATACGGGAAGAGGTTTGTGTGTTTTTGTGAGTATAAATATGTATCAAACTGTTGACCTGATACAGTATATTGGTGTAAAATATAATTAAGATTTTCAAATCTTAACTAATAAAAAGGAGTAAGTATTATGGCAAACAGATTTGTACTTAACGAAACATCTTATCACGGCAAGGGTGCAATTGCAGAAATTGCAACAGAAATCAAGGCAAGAGCTTTTAAAAAGGCTTTTGTGTGCTCAGACCCTGACCTTATTAAGTTCGGTGTAACAAAGAAGGTAACAGATATTCTTGATGCTGCTGAAATTCCCTATGAAATCTACAGCGAAATCAAGCCTAACCCCACAATTGAAAATGTTCAGACAGGTGTTGCCGCTTTCAAGGCAAGCGGTGCGGATTGTATTGTTGCAATCGGTGGCGGTTCATCAATGGACACAGCAAAGGCAATCGGTATCATCATCGAAAACCCCGAATTTGCAGACGTTCGCTCACTTGAGGGCGTTGCTCCCACAAAGAACAAGTGCACACCTATTATCGCAGTACCCACCACAGCAGGTACAGCCGCAGAGGTAACAATCAACTATGTTATCACCGATGCTGAAAACAACAGAAAGATGGTTTGCGTAGATGTTCACGACATTCCCGTTGTTGCAGTTGTTGACCCCGATATGATGGCATCAATGCCCAAGGGTCTTACAGCCGCAACAGGTATGGACGCTCTCACTCACGCTATTGAGGGCTACATCACCAAGGGTGCCTGGGAAATGAGTGATATGTTCCACATTAAGGCTATCGAAATTATTGCAAAGAGTCTTCGCGGTGCAGTTGAAAACACAGCAGAAGGCAGAGAAGGTATGGCTCTCGGTCAGTACATTGCAGGTATGGGCTTCTCAAATGTGGGCCTTGGTATTGTTCACTCAATGGCACATCCTCTCGGTGCTCTTTATGATACACCTCACGGCGTTGCCAATGCAATTATTCTTCCTACAGTTATGGAATATAACGCTCCCGAAACTGGCGATAAGTACAGAGATATTGCAAAGGCAATGGGTGTTGCAGACACAGATGCAATGAGTCTTGAAGATGCAAGAAAGGCTGCTATTGAAGCTGTTAAGCAGCTTTCAATTGATGTTGGCATTCCTGCTGACCTTAAAGAGATTGTTAAAGCGGAGGACATTGATTTCCTTTCACAGTCGGCCTTTGACGATGCTTGCCGTCCCGGTAATCCCAGAGATACAAGCGTTGAGGAAATCAAGGAGCTTTATCTTAAGCTTATGTAATATTTTACATTACAGAAAACTGACAACTGTTAAAGTCTAAATTAAAAAACAAGGCACTTACCACTCGGTAGGTGTCTTGTTTTGTCATCTTCAAGGAAGGATGTAATAATTCAATAATACTCAGGAAAAAATTCAAACGCGCCAGTGTTATGCGGCAGGTTGCGAAGCAATAAAATCAAATTTTAGTTATATGAATACTGCGTCACATTTTTCTTCATACAAAATTTATTCAACTTTTTTGAAAATCCCGGAACATTTTACCCTTGCTTATGTCGTGGTATATATGGGAGGCAAAAAAAGTTTTTTCAAATGCCTAAATCAAATATTATTGACCGTGAAAAAATTTTTAAACCATTCGACAAATTTCCCGTTGTCAAAATTTTCAAAATAATATATCATACCACCGTCACGATGCTTTTGTTGAGCTTGGCGGAACAACAACTACTTTAATTATGCTTTGCTCAAACAGCCACACACATCGATTTATATTTAGCTTTATTTAAAAGCTGTTACATAGTGACCAAACAGAACATGAGCGCGGTGAGTCTTTCTCTCCACGCTTATTTCTGTTGCCTATGTAACGGCTTTTTTGTTTTGCAAATTTTCTTTCAGCGGGTTTGTGTCCTTGTCTTAACGAGCATTGGATTTCGGGCCCGGAAATCCCCAAACAGGCAAAAAGCCGTTTTACAAAACAGAATGAATGGAGATGAAAAGAAGAAAAATGAATCAAGTTAACAGCAGACGAATGAAAAAATGACTTTAAATATTCTGTTAACTTTCGGGAATCAGGGTTTCCACTTGCCCTTTCCCAGTCCGTATAAGTGAAGTAATAAGTTGGCAAGTACAATCCGAAATAGCCTGAAAGAGTTCTTTTTAACGGCTTTTCGGCGTTTCGCCCTCGAAAGGCGACAGCCTTTCATCGTGCTCAGCCACCAAAAATCCAAATCAAAATCTTCTCTTTCAGGTCGAAGATTTTTTGGATAGCGGATTTTTGTCAAGCTGAGGCACAAAACGTAGTAAATCCTTTCGGATTTACGAGTATTTTAACAAAAGATTGGCGAAAAGCCGCATCCAAAAAACTGTTTCGGATTGTACTCGCCAACTTACAAGGAGGTGAAAATCCAATGACAAAGAAAAATCACGACAAGATTGTTAAGTAGTCGCTTGTATCGAAAGAATGTATCAATGACATTGACCTTACAGAGTGTTATTGAATTCTTACATCCTTGCATTGATGTACGAGAAGCTCTTTGAGAAGCATATCAACGGTATTGTCAACGAAGAAAGCTTTATGCAGTTATCACAGAAGTATGAAACAGAGCGTGATGAGTTTAAAGTTAAAATCAGACAGTACAGAGATGAGCTGTCTGAAATTGAAAATCTTCGTACAAGCAAAGAGCAATTTACTTTTGCGGTCCGTAAGTTTATGCAGATGGAAACATTTACGCCTGCACTCTTGAATGAACTGATTGAAAAAATTGAAGTCCATTCTATTGAGGGTAAAGGCAAGAATAAAACACAGAGGATTGTTATTCACTACCGCTTTATCGGGGTTATTGAGAATCCTGTTAAAGAGGAAAATATAGTCCTTGAAGCAAGACAAGGCGTAGCCGTAGAATATCTCACGGCATAACAAAAAAGAGCAGGCTCAAAACCTGCTCGATACATAATAAACTATATTAAATTAAGCTGTGAGGAAATGAAAAAAGAATAGTGAGTATTCACTTGTGTTATGAATACTCACTATGGTGCGAGAGACGGGACTTGAACCCGTACGAGCTGCCCCACACGCCCCTCAAACGTGCGCGTCTGCCGATTCCGCCACTCTCGCATATTAACTTGTAAAAAAAGGGGGGGAACGAGCGTGCGCGTGACTCTTGCGGTGCCCAGAATCTGTTACTCGCTGTACGCTTCGTCAGCTTCTGACCGCTGCGCCATTTCACACTCCCTTAATCATCCGCCAGATGCGGTCGTGTTCAATGCTGCCGATTCCGCCACTCTCGCATATTAGCTTTCCGCTCTCTCGAGCGCTTGTATACTATATCACTATAAAAAAGAAATGTCAATACTTTTTTTGAAAAAATTTGTTTTTTGCATAAAAAATCCCGTCGGACATTCTGCAGTAAGCAGGCGGTGCCGACGGGTAAAGCTTTTATATCTGAAGCTGCAGGGGGAGTGAGATTGCGGAGTCGGAAACGAGTGCACCTTCTTCGAAGCAAATATAGTATTGATAGTATTCCGGTGAGTAGTAGAAGTCGCCGTCGTCTACAGAAAGGTAACAGCAGATAAGCGGTTCACCGTCCTCTTCGGTAAGAGTGATTTCGAGGTTGGCTGTCATCTTCTGAATGACAGAGGTGCCGGACATTTCGTAAATGTAAACGCTTCCCTCCGTTCTTACATTTTCGCCGAAGGCAGTGGATATTTCGAGAATAACCTCATCGAAAAATTCGTCCTCGGGAGTCTGAATGAAGGTATAATCGCCGATTTCGGTGTAAACTCTGCCGTCAGAGGAAATGTCACCGTCTGAAAATCCGGGAGTCACGAGCTCGGGAGCTTCCGTGGAAGTGTCGACGGTGGATTCCGCGGTAGTTTCCGTAGTGGTTTCAGCTGTTGTTTCCGTGGTGGACAGAGTGGTAGCTTCGGTGGTTGTCTCTGTGGTGGTTTCCGTGGTAGAGGGCTCCGTAGTGGTGGTTACCGTCGGCGCCTGGGTAGTGGCTACGGTAGGCGGTGCGGTTGTGGTCACCGTGGGAGGCGCTACAGTAGAGGAAAGGGGAGCTGTAGTGTTTTTCGATGAGCCCGAGGAGCCGCCGATAAAAATGACACCGATGATGAGGGCGATCACAGCTATGATGGCCGCTACCAGGAGATACATCTTTTTGTTATCCTTGCCGTCGTCTTCCTCGTAATCATCCTCGGCAGCTTCCTTGAAGGTCTCTCTGAAGGCTACCTTTTCGGCCTCGGAGACTGCCTTTTCCGGAGCAAGATAAACCGATGCCTCGTCAGCTTCGTTCTCTCCGTCGGCTATTTCAAAGCCGGAGGAAAAGCTTACGGTCGGGGTGACGGGAATGTACACGGGAGGCTGTACGGGCTGATAGACAGGAGCGGGAATTTCCGCAGGAGCGGTCAGAAGCTCCATATATCTTTCTAATTCGGTTTTCATCAGCAGAGGACTGAAATATCTGTCAGACTGTCTGTAGGCGAGAGCCTTTGCTATGATTTTTGCTATCTCACCGTCAGCCTTGACAGGAGAGGGGAGGCGTTCACCGCGCATCTGCTTATCGAAGGCAAGCTCTCTGTCATTGAGTGAAACAGGCTTGGGAAATTCGGGAAGGAAGGGGAGACGGTTATTGTTCAGAAGCTTGTAAAGGAGGATGCCGATAGAGTAAATGTCCGAGGAGGTGTCGTAAGCTGACTCTCTGTAAACCTCGGGCGCCATATAGGGAGAGGCCTCCGTGCGCACCCGTCCTGCGATGTTTGAAATACCAAAATCTCCTAACTTGAAGTTACCCTTTGAATCTGCGTAGATGTTTTCAGGCTTTATCTGATGGTGGATGATACCGATGCTTCTGAAGCCTTCGGCAGCAGCACACAGGTCAAGACCTATCCTGACAGCCTGCTCTGCCGTGATGCTGTCGGGCTTAACCTTTTCGCTGAAGGGAGACAGAAGCTCCATAAGCATCACCACATAAAAGCAGGAGCTTTCCTTTACGATTTTGAAATTATCGAAACGAACTATGTTTTTGTTAGTGCGAAGGGCGAGCATTTTATTCATATTGTCGGTGACGGCTTCCTCGAGAGCGTCGAGATATTCACCGACTGTTTTGTATCTGCCCGACTCGATAACTCTGCTGAGCTCTTTGTCATTTGCGGGGAATTTGACCGTTTTAAGGGCTAAAAATTCCGTAACACCGTCTACGGTCTTATAGACCTTGAAAACCTTTGAGCTTCTGCCCTCGGCAAGCTTCGAATCTACATACCATGTGCCGAAAATGGGCTCGAGAGCCTTTAATTTTTCTATGGTCATTACTTTCATCTCCTTATTAAGGATACTTTATTTTTTTATAATAACATTAAAACGGTGTTAAGTCAAGGAAAGGTGCGTTAATTTCCGAGGGTTACAAATAAGGATTAAATATTTTGTTAAAATAGACTTGTAAAGAGTAAGTTGTTGTTGTATAATAACAAAGAAAATGTTTGTTTTAATGTAGAACAGCAAGGTGAGGTGTAAAGATGGAAAATAAGGTTGCCTTGATAGTCCGTATAAAAGGAAACTATAACAATGCTTGCAGATGCATTAACAGTATTTTGAGACAGAGTGTTACCGATTACAGAATTTACGGTATAGTTTACGGTGAAGCTCTTGCCGATAAACTTCGTGATGAGTATCCTGAAATTAATTACAATATTGTTTCAAGTAATAAAGAGTGCAAAAATGTGTTTAATCAGATTGTTTCTTCCACTGAAGCAAAGTATTCCATGTTTGTTTCTTCTGACAGTATTGTTGCTGTTGATGCGGTCGAAAGAATACTTCAGTATGATGATGATTTTATTGTTTTTAATATCGCAAAAGCTTCTGCAAAGGATAAATTCAAGCCTTTTTATCCTTCGTCATGCTACAGAAGTACAGCGGCTTTTTTACAGAGAAATCTGTCTGTGTGGGTAGCTGCATACAAAACGGATTTTATTGTCAAGAATAATATTAAACTTAAGGGCTTGGGTTATGAGAAGCAGGCACTGTTTATGTTGCTTTGCCTCTCTTTGGCTGAAAGCACGGCCCTTTGTAAGAATGTCTTTCTTTATAAGTGGAACATCGTTCCTAAAGAGGAAATCAGTGATATGTTTTATTATAAAAATAAAGCAGATATCAAGAGAGCTATTAAGGGTTTTGTAGCAAAGGGAGATAATGAGGCACGAATTCAGGTGGTTAAGGTGTTTTTGCTTGCATCAATTCAGGAAAGCTATGGAAGAACATTCTTGCGCAGAATGAAAAAAATGGTTTCTTTGGTAAGATTAATATGGTTTTGATTAGGAGAAAAGGATTATGGAGTATAAATACAAGGTATCGGTAATAGTACCCGTTTACAATGTAGAATTATATCTGGCAAAGTGTCTTGACTCACTTGTTAATCAGACTATTGATAAAAGTGAAATGGAAGTAATATGTATAAATGACGGATCCACGGATTCCAGCTTGGAAATTTGCCGTGAATATGAGAAAAAATATCCGTATATCAAGGTTTATACAAAGGCAAATGAAGGGCTTTCTGCTACCAGAAACTACGGAATAAAAAAAGCACGCGGTAAATATATGATGTATATCGACAGTGATGATATGTTTACCGAGGAGACAGTCGAAAGAGTGACGTCGTTTTTTGACAAGGTATACGATAAAGTTGATCTTGTCACATATTTTGATCAGCCCTTTAATGACCAAAAAATGATGCAGTGGCATTTCAGATTTGACAAATATCTTAAATCTGACGGAGTTTATGATTTGAAAAAATATCCGTATATTTGTCAGATGAGAATAAATGTATGCGTTAAGAATATGGGTGAAGATAATATTCTCTTCGATACGACACCGGGGTTCCGTCAGGAGGATCAGGAGTATAATAACCGTATTCTTATGAAAAAAATGAAAATAGGTTACTGCACCGGTGCGTGCTACCTTTATAACAAAAGTAATGAAGGAAGCATAGTTACTACAACATTTAATGCGATAAATCTTTTTGAAACCTCTATGGCATATTTTGAAAGGCTTTTTTCTTATTTCCCGGATAAGGTTCCTACTTATTTTCAGGCTATATTTTTCCATGATATAAGATGGAAATTTGCTTCGGAAATTTTATTTCCTTATCATTATGACGAGGAAAATCTGAAAAAAGCTAAAGAACGTGTGTACAAACTTTTGGAGAGAGTGGATGTTAAGACGATTCTGGAATATCCCTTCGTACCTGTTCAGCAGTGTGTTTATTGGCTTTCAAAGAAGAAAAACTCGGGCATCACTCCTTGTGTTTACAAAGGCGGTTTGTCACTGTTGTATAACGGTAAAACCATTTTTGCAAAGGATGCAATGGATGTCTATTATATAAACGCGAGAACTACGGATGAGGGTAAGCTGTATATACGTTTATATGTTGCAGAGCCACTGTATAATTTTATCCGGGATGAGGCACAGGTTTATGTTTGTGAAAACGGAACGGAACATCGCAGAATACCTGTTTATCTTTCAAAGTTCGGCTTTTATAAATGCTCGGAGCGTATTGCTAACTATTACGGCTTTGAATATGAATGCGACCCGAAAGATGTTTCTTCGTTCTATTTTTATGTTAAATTAGACAGCTTTAAGGTCAATATCAACATTAAATTTTTCAAGCACGCGAGATTTCATAAGGCACATAAGATTTTTGACTATGTTGAAGATAATGTCTATATAAAATATATGAACGGAACATTTACTGTGGAGACTCTGCCGGAAGAAAAAATCTACGCTTTGGAAACCGAACACGCTACGGCTTTCTTTAAAAATGCACAGGCGAAAGAGCTCAGGGAGCGTAGCGTAGAGTATCGCAAGGAGCACAGAATCTGGCTCTACAGTGATCTTTACACGGTAAAAAAGGATAATGCGTATTTTCAGTTCCTGAATGATTTCGGCAAAGATGACGGCATAGAGCGTTATTATGTTTATACCCGTGATTATGATGAAATTAAGGATTTGTTTACGGAACAGCAGAGAGAATATCTGGTAGAATTCGGAAGTGATTTTCATAAGCTGCTTTATCTTTCTTCCGAGCTTATTTTATCTGCATTTTTCGGAAGAGGTCCTATTTCTCCCTTCGTTTCTGATGATGAAGAGATTTATTATTATGACCTCGAGCATTTTAAGGTTATTTATCTTCAACACGGTGTTTTGCATGCTTCTCTTTTGGTTCAGAATTCAGCTGAAAATATGAGAGCGGACAAAATAGTTGTTTCAAGCTATTTTGAGAAGGAAAATCTCGTAAACAAGTATAAATACCGTCCAGATCAGATTATCAGTACGGGTATGGCAAGATATGATTTTATCGATAAAAACCGTAAATCGAAAAAAAGAATTTTATATGCTCCTTCGTGGCGTAATTATCTTGCCCCTAACACATCGACTTCGTCTTGGAAATTAAATATTTCAAAGTTAGAAAGGTCTGATTATTATATAAATACAAAGGCTTTCCTCGAGTCTGAAAAGCTGATTTCTCTGCTTGAAGAAAAGGATATGTATCTTGAACTTAAGCTTCATCCCATAATCGCGGGAGAGGCATCCAGAATTTTTAGTTTTGCAACGGACAGGATTATTCTTGCTGAAGATAATGTTGATGTCGAAGATTATGATATGTTTATAACAGATTTTTCTTCGTATGTATTTGATTACGCTTATCTTAACAGGCCTATTCTCTATTTCGTTCCGGATTTGGATTGCTTCAGAGCGGGACTTGGTCATTACAGAGAGCTGGATCTTCCTTTTGAAAAGGCTTTCGGACCTTTCGCTTACACTGTTGATAAAGCACTTGAGGAAACAGAGAAGATTTTTGAGCGCGATTTTATTCCGGAGGAAGTTTATTCTGAACGAATGGAAAAGTTTTATGTTCCTATGGACGATAAAAAATGCAGAGAAAATCTTTATGAATATATAATGGCTGATATGTTTAAGCGCAAAAATAAATAATTATGATTAATTCATAACAGAGGATGTAACGAAGCGAATAACATATAAAAGAATAGAAAGACAGGGGTTCCGGCAGGTTGATGCTTGCAAGAACCCCTAAAATTATACGAAAAAGAAGGTGTAAAAAATATTGTCTGTAGCCTTGCGAGCAAACTTTGCTTACCGATGTATCTTTCTACAACTTCCGGTGAACAAAACAAGCCCATTTTATTGTTTCGCTTTAATCATTTTTTATGAGCGGAAAATAAGCTGTAAAAGCCGGCCTTTTCGATTTGAACTATGTTTTTATGTTTTGGATACTACTTTTAACAAATTCATCTTGAAATCCCTCATATTCTATGTTATCATAATAATTAAGAGTTAAAAGGAAAAGTATAACTATAAAGAATTAAAACAAACAGGAGTGATATTATGAAGTGCAGTTATTGCGGAAACGAGCTTGAAAGAGGTGCGGATTTCTGTCCCGAATGCGGTATGATTTTAGGACTTAATGAAAGCCGTGATGATAAAAAAGGAGAAAATGAGGAGCCCGAATTCAGAGTTCCCGAATATACACCGAATGTATTTAAGGCTATCGATGAGGAAGAGGAGGAGCTTCCCGCTCCTGCTATGGAGCTCGAGGCTGATGCACAGGAGGAGACTGTGCCCGTAACGGAAAATATTCCCGAGTATGTTTCGCAGGTGCCCGATTATGTTCCCGCAGAGTTTGAGGATGTGTCTTCCGTAGCTCCCGAAGCAGGGGAGTACGAAGCTGCAGATGAGGAGAACGAGGACGAGCCGCAGAGCGAGGATATGCCCGAGAGTGCGGAGGAGCTGGAGCTGGTGGCTCCCGAATATGTACCCGCACCCGATATGCCCGATGAAAACGAGCTCGACATCAGAGTGCCCGACGAGGAGATTACATATCCCGAATATGAATCCTATAAAAATTCACAGGATGAAAATGATGTGATTAATCCTAAAGAGGAGGAATATGAGGAGATAGATTCCGACGATATTTATGTGGAGCCCTCTAAAAAGAAAAACGGAGTCCTTGCCGCATTTCTTGTTATCGCGGTTATCTGCATTATCGTGGGCGGTGTCTACGCAGTAAAGAATATTCTTCCTGCTGCGGGAGGCAACGAGGACGAAACTACTACCGAGGTATTACAGGCAGGTAATACTTCCGAGGATGAAACCTCCGAGGAAGAATCTACCGAAGAAGATACCACCGAAGGAGATACTACTGAAGAAGATACTACCGAAGAGGAAGATGCCACAGAGGCTGAAGAGGATACCACTCTCGCCGGTGAGGCTGAAGACGAAACCACCGAGGAGGAAGAGGTCACTACTTCCGAGGCAGTGACCGGAGAAGAGGAAGAGTCTGCCGAAGCTCCTGCGACTACCACTGCTCCAGCTACTACCACCACTAAGCCTGTAACCGCTACGAGACCCTCGACCACTGCTCCTTCAACCACCAAGCCTACCACAACGAAGCCGTCAACAACCACAGATCCCTACGGCATTAACGATGTTGAGGTTAAAAAGCCTGCCAAATACGGCAAAGCATACACTCTTTACTGTACTGCAGAGGGCGTAATCCTTCGAAGCGGACCCTCAAAGTCCTCTGAAAGAGTTCTTTACCTTTCAAAGGGTGCTGACCTTACCGTATATGCCAAGGAAAACGGCTACTGCTATGTCAGAAGCAACCGCTACGGTGTTTACGGATGGGTAAGTGCTTCCTATACCTCCGAGAGCAGACCCGAGACAGACACCACCAAGGTTACAAAGAATACCCTTTCACCCGATAAAAAATACAGCAAGACTGAAACAAAAATCACTACTAACGGACTCAACCTCCGTAAGGGACCCGGTACAGAGTACGATGTAATCACTCTTATCCCGAAAAATTATCCCGTAAAGGTAATCGGATATAAGAGCGGTGTTTCGGGCTGGGTTTATGTAACGGATACTACCTACGGCTATTCCGGTTGGGTATCATCGGCATATATCAAGTAACATTTAGCAAAGAGGAGAAAATAATTATGATGACACTTAAAACACGCTGGGCTGACGAGGCTATGTGCGATTTACCCCTTCCCGAATATCCCCGACCCCAGATGGTAAGAGATAACTGGACAAACCTTAACGGTATGTTTGACTTCGCTGTCTGCGATGAAAAAACCGAATGGTGCGAGGGATATACCGAGCAGATCAGAGTGCCCTTTGCAGTGGAAAGCTGTCTTTCGGGTATTTGCAGAAGGGTAAGCGCAAAGGACCGTCTCTGGTACCGCAAAAGCTTCACCGCTTCTCTTGAGGGCAGAACACTTCTCCATTTCGGAGCCGTAGACTGGGAGTGTACTGTTTTCGTAAACGGTAAGCAGGTCGGCACACACACCGGCGGCTATTGCCCCTTTACCTTCGACATCAGCTCTGCACTTAAGGAGGGCGAAAACGAATTAGTGGTGAAGGTTTATGACCCCACCGATGAGGGCTGGCAGAACAGAGGTAAGCAGGCGAGTGAATCCCACGGCTTCTGGTACACCTCCACCTCCGGTATCTGGCAGACTGTTTGGCTCGAAAATGTAAGCGACAGCTACATCAGAGGCTATAATCTCACTCCCGACATCGATGAGGGTATCATCAGCATTAAAACCGATGTATTCGGCAAGGGTGACCTTTACCTTAAAATTTATGACGGTGAAGCTCTCGTGGCTGAAAAGGCGGTTTCTGCCGATGATTTCGCAGCGCTTCCCGACGCGAAGCTCTGGAGTCCCGAGAACCCGAAGCTTTACGATTTCGTTCTGGAGCTTAAAAACGGTGAGGCCGTGACCGATACCGTAAAGGGCTACTTCGCTATGAGAAAATTCAGCATCGGTGAATACGAGGGCTATAACAGACTTTTCCTTAATAATGAGCCTTATTTCCAGAGAGGTCTCCTCGATCAGGGCTATTGGAGTGACGGCGGTCTCACACCTCCCACCGACGAGGCTATGATTTATGACATTCAGATAATGAAGGATTTAGGCTTCAATATGCTTCGTAAGCACATCAAGGTAGAGCCTGCCAGATGGTACTACCACTGCGACAGAATCGGTATGCTCGTATGGCAGGATATGGTAAGCGGCGGCAAGGCTCTGAATACCTTCCACGCAGGTGTGCTTCCGAATGTACAGGGTGTGCTTAATCCTCTCGTTAATCTTACGAAAAAGGATAACGCTTATGCTACCTTTAACCGCGACAGAATCGAATGGAGACAGCAGTTTGAGGAGGAGCTTTTCGAAATGATCGACTCTCTTTATAACTATCCCTCCATCTGCTGCTGGGTACCCTTCAATGAAGGCTGGGGACAGTTCGATGCAAAGAGAATCGGTGATGCCATTAAGGCCTACGACCCCTCGCGCTTCGTAGACCACGCCAGCGGCTGGTATGACCAGAAGGGCTGTGACTTCAGAAGTATGCATAAGTATATTCTCCCCGTAATTCTTCCCAAATATGACGGCAGACCCATCGTATTGAGCGAATACGGCGGCTACAGCAATAAAATCCCCGGTCATGTATGGAACTGGGAAAAGAGCTTCGGCTATCAGATGTATAAGGACAAGGATGCCCTTACGGCTGCATATAAAAAGCTCCACGAAAAGCAGATTATCCCGAACATTAAAAAGGGTCTGTCTGCCACGGTTTACACCCAGGTTTCCGATGTGGAGTTTGAGGTTAACGGTATGCTTTCCTACGACAGAGAGCTCGTTAAGCTTCACGAGGATGTAGTTAAGGAAATCAATGCAAAAATGACCTATTAATAAAAAAGGCGCTGACTCTTTTAGGGTCGGCGCTTTAGTAAAAGGGCGGAGAAAAAAATGAAGGACAAGGGCTATACTAAATTAAAGCTTTTATACATAAAGGACTATCTCGAAAAAAACAGCGATGAGGAGCATCCGGTCAGCGTGGAAATACTGACGGATATGCTGGAGGAAAAGGGGATAACCTGCGAAAGGAAGTCCGTTTACAGCGATGTGAAGGCGCTCAAGGAATACGGTGTGGATATTGCTACGGTGAAAAAGCCTTTTAACGGTTATGCGGTGCTTTCCCGTGACTTTGAGGTGCCTGAAATCAGACTTCTCATCGATGCCGTACAGGCGGCAGACTTTATCTCTCCTAAAAAAACGAGAGAGCTTATCGAAAAGATGGGGACTCTCTGCAGCTCCTTTCAGAGCAGGGCTCTGCAGAAGCAGGTATATATTGACCACAGAGTAAAGTGCGCCAATGAGGAAATCTACTATAACATCGATGTGGTCAGCCGTGCCGTTCAGCAGAAAAAGAAAATAAGCTTCATTTATTATAAAAGAAAGCTTAAGGACGGGGAAAAGGAGATTTTCAGCGATGAAAAGGAATTTACCGTGAGCCCCTATGCACTTATCTGGAGTAATGACCACTACTATCTGGTTTCAAATAACGAAAAATACGATAACCTTATGCACACCCGTATCGACAGAATGAAAAAGGTGAGCATCACGGGAGAAAAGGCAAGAGATTTTTCCGAGGTTTCGGAGTATAAGAGCTACTTCGATGTAGCCGATTATTCGTCAAAAAGCTTCAATATGTACAGCGGTGATACCCAGCGCCTGGTCATTTCCTGCGATAATTCGATTCTCGAGGAAATACTCGACCGCTTCGGTGAGGAGGGGATAAGAGCAGACAAGGATGAAAGCCGCTTTGTGCTCTCGACACGGTGTGTGGTAAGTGAGGGTCTTGCCTCGTGGATAATGCAGTTCGGCAGTAAGATAAAGGTGCTCGAGCCGCAGAGTCTCCGTGAGGATATAGTAAACAGGGCGAAAGAAATCATCGGTGCGTATGAATAAAAAATAATATAATTTTTTTGAAAAAATCATTGACAAATATTGACCCTTGTGCTATACTCGTTCATACCGCATATTACGGGCGACGTATTTCTGTGCGCCATAAAGATTTAATCTGCCCCAAAGTAGCGAGTCCATAATAAAGGAAGGAAAGAAACTATGTACGCAATTATCGAAACAGGCGGCAAGCAGTATAAGGTAGAAGCAGGCGACACCCTCTTCATCGAAAAGCTTGACGTAGAAGCAGACTCCGAGGTTACCTTTGACAAGGTTATCGCAGTAGGCAGCGACGACGGCATCAAGGTTGGTGCTCCCTATGTTGACGGTGCTACAGTAACAGCAAAGGCAATCAAAAACGGTAAGGGTAAGAAGATAGTAGTCTTCACCTACAAGTGCAAGAAGAACTCAAAGCGTAAGATGGGTCACAGACAGCCCTACACAAAGGTTGAAATCGCAGCTATCAACGCTTAATTATGATTAAGGCTACCTTTTATAAGAACAAAGAGCAGGTAAGATGCTTCATAATCCAAGGACACAGCGGATATGCAGAGGAAGGAAGCGACATAGTGTGCGCATCTGTTTCCTCGGCGGCATATATGGCTGCAAATACTCTCACCGAAATTATTGGTGCCAAGGTAAGAACAATGGTTGACGAGGGTTACATCAGACTTATTCCGGAGGATCCATCAGAGCCCCGGGCTCAGGCTGTTCTTCAGGGCCTTGAACTTCACATCAGCACTTTAGCGCAGGATTACAGTGAATACATTCTGTGCGAAGAAATTATTCTTTAACAATACTACGGAGGTGTAACAAATGCTTAAGATAAACATTCAATTATTCGCTCACAAAAAAGGTATGGGTTCTACCCGTAACGGCCGTGATTCTGAATCAAAGAGACTTGGTGTTAAGCGTGCAGACGGTCAGTTCGTTCTCGCAGGTAACATCCTTGTTAAGCAGAGAGGCACACACATCCATCCCGGTAACAATGTAGGTAAGGGTAAGGATGACACTCTCTTCGCTCTCATCGACGGTAAGGTTAAGTTCGAGAGACTCGGCAAAGACCGTAAAAAGGTAAGCGTTTACGCTGTTGAGCAGTAAGCATTTTATAATTGCAAACATAGGGGCTGTAAAAAACGAAAGTTTTTTACGTCCCCTTTTTTTATTTGAACTCATCGATATAGCCCTTGGCGCTTCTCGTCATTTCCTTACAGAAATCCGAGTCGTATTTTCTTTTACAGAAGGCTGTCAGCCACTCCTCATAGGATTTTTCGCCCGCATGAAATGAAAGCATTTCACGAAGCTCATCCGCATCAAGACTGCGGTAGGAGTCAGTGTGTACGATGAATTTCTGCTCACACCTTGTCGGCTTTTTCCGTTTCAGCTGTCCCTCGGTGGGGTAGCCGATAACGAGCATACAGATGGGCACCACTCTGTCGGGAAGCGAGAAAAGCTCCTTATGGTATTCTCTGTTTTCGATGATGTCACCGATGTAGCAGGAGCCGAGGCCGAGGCTTTCGGCGGCCACCACCACATTCTGCGCGGCGATTACCGCATCCTCTACGGAAATGAAAAGGTCTCCCTCTCCCGGATTTTTCGGCTCGAGACCGATACTGCGGTAGGCATCGTCCCACTTTTTGCAGTCGGCACAGAAAATGAGCACCATCGGTGCAGTGCGGATAAAGGGCTGATTATCACAGGAAACGGCGAGCTTATCCTTAATACCTTGGCTTCTGACATCGATAATGGTGTAAAGCTGCTGGTTGCCTGCCGTGGGAGCCTCTGCGGCACTGCGGAGTAAGAGCTCTCTCGTTTTTTCATCTATGTCCTTCGTGGTGAACTGACGGACACTTTTTCTTTCGAAAAGACTGCGAATTATTTCGTTCACTGCTTATTTCTCCTTTTCGGTGTACTTTTAAGAGATTATATCACAGTTTTTGCGTAAAAAACAACAGTGTGTTATTGAAAAAATGTGATTTATGTGTTATTATAAAGTGAAATATAAGGCAAAGGAGAAAATAAAAATGAAAGTAATCGTTATGGATAATGCTTTGGAAATTTCAAAGGCGGCATCTGAAATAATCATAAAGCAGGTAAATAATAAGCACGGCAGTGTTCTCGGCTTCGCTACGGGTGCTTCTCCCGTGGAAACCTATAAGAGAATCATCGAGGCCTATGAGAGAGATGAGGTGTCTCTTAAGTACATAACCACCTTTAATCTCGACGAGTATGTCGGTCTCGACCGTGAAAATGTAAACAGCTATTTCTACTTTATGAAGGATAATCTTTTCGGTAAAACCGATGTGGATTTTGACCGTGTTAATTTCCTTTCGGGTACCGCAGAAAATATGGAGGCGGAATGTACGCGCTACAGTGCCGAAATCAGAAAGAGCGGCGGTATCGACATCCAGCTTCTTGGCATCGGTACTAACGGTCATATCGGCTTTAACGAGCCCGGTGACAAGTTCGCTGACGGCCCCTTTGCCGTAAAGCTTACCCAGAGCACCATCGACTCAAATAAAAAATACTTCGAGGCTGTAGGTGACACTATGCCCGAATATGCTCTCACTATGGGCATCGGCGACATTATGAGAAGTAAACGGATCATCCTCATAGCTACAGGCGCAAGCAAGGCAAAGGCAGTAAAGGAATTAGTAGAGGGTGAGGTTTCTCCCGCTTGTCCTGCCACCATTCTTAAGCTTCATTCCGATGTTACGGTATTTCTTGACAAAGAGAGCGCTTCTCTTCTTTCCTCGGACAGATAATTTTTCAGAAAGGCGATTCCCGTTTGTGAATCATAGGAAATATGAGCATTGATAACAAAAAGCTAAAGGTGTGTCCGCGGATAACCGATACTTCTGTTACCGATAAAGGCGAAATCCGTATCGAATGGACCGAGGTTCCCGAAGCCGATAAATATGCCGTAACCCGTTCCACGGAAATAAACGGTGATTTCGAGCGTATAGCCTGGGCGAAAAAGACTGATTACACGGATAAAACCGCTAAAGAAAATGTTACCTATTGGTACAGGATTATCGCCGTAAAGGCACTGGAAAATAAAAAAACATCTAAAAAGAAAAGTAATGTAGCTTCACAGACAGTTTCCGCTATCCCTGCGCCCGATTTTCTGAAGGCGAAGGCAAAGGGCGCTAAAATACAGCTCGAGTGGAAATGCCCTACGGGCGTAAGCTCCTTCAGAGTTTACCGCAGAAACGATAATTTCGACCAGCTTCTGCCCGTGTGCACCGTAGAGGGTAACTGCTTCACCGACGAAAATATCGCCCGGGGACAGATTTACCATTACAGCGTGCAGAGCCTGTGCGGAGACGGTCAGGGTAATTTCAGCCGTGAGACCTGCTGTGTCAGTCTCGATTCGGGTGAGCTCGTTTATGTTAAGCCGAGGCTTTTTAAAAAGGTAGAGCTTCAGGCGAGAATAGTCGCAGGTGCCGACGGCTACATTTTCGAGCGCAGCACCGACGGTGAAAGCTTCGAGGAAATCGCGAGAACCGACTCCGATGTTTCCCTTCGCTTCACCGACAGTGTGAAAAAGGCTTTTTCCGTGTATTATTATCGCGTGAGAGCCTTTAAAAATGTCGGAGAAAAGGCTGTCGTCAGTAAGCCCTCGAAGACAGTGAAAATCAAATCAAAATAAATTTTATTCAAATTCTTGACTATTTCGGCTAATTAGGTTAGAATAAAAGCAAGAAAACTATTTAATGACGGAGGAAATAAATATGGATAATACTAATACAGAAAACACCCGTGGCTTTATCGACATTTTCACCGATATGTTCAAAGAGTTCATCGACTTCATCGTGTTTATGTTCTACGGTGTATTCCGCGGAGAAACCGAGTAAAATTAAAGCTGCAGGTCGGATAATCAGACTGCCGGCTCCTTAAGCACAAACCTTAAAGCAAAAGAAAAAACAGATGTGTTAAAGTTGATTTCAACTGAAATACATCTGTTTCCTTTTTTAACAGTAATAATATGCTTTATTTTTCTGCTCTTTCGTAAATGGCCTTCAGTCCGTCGAGAAGCAGATTTTCGTCGTAGATTATTTCCTCCTCACAGCAGGGGATGATGCCTGCGCTGTAGCCTCCTGTGGCGACGAGGGTGCATTTTTCGTAGCCCAGCTCCTTTTTGATGCGTCGGAACATACCGTCGAGCATAGCCGCCGTGCCGAAAATGATGCCGCTCTGGATGCATTCGGTGGTGTTTTCGCCTACGGCTCTTTCGGGAGTGGTGAAGCTGACCGAGGGGAGGAGAGCCGCGTTTTTCGTTAAGGCATCCATAGAGATTTTAACACCCGGAGAGATGGTACAGCCACGGAAGGTGGCATTTTCGTCGATGACGAGTATTTTAGTTGCAGTGCCCAAATCAGCCACGAGGCAGGGGAGAGGGTACTTCTCACGGGCGGCTACGGCACCTGCGATAAGGTCTGCACCGAGATAAGACACGGGAAGGATTTCTACCTTGAGGTCGCCGAAGTTTTTTTCTCCCACTATAACGGGCTCGATGCCTACGGTACGCTTTACTGCAGAGCTGACTGCCTGGGTAAGCTCGGGTACTACGGAGGCGAAAACACAGCCCGTGAAATCTTCGGGAGAAACGCTGTAGAGATTAAAAATGTCCAAAAGGTCGATGGCATATTCATCGGCAGATTTATGTCCGGAGGTGTAAAGACGGGAAACAAAGAGGAGCTCTCCGTCTCTGTAGGCACCGAGAGTAATGTTTGTGTTACCCATATCGATAGCTAAAAGCATAAAATCACTCCTTTATATCTAAAAGTATATACAAAACGATGGTAAAAGTCAAATGAATGTGCTACAATAATGAAAATCATAAAAGAAGGTGGTAATATGAAATGCACCTTATGTCCCCGTGAGTGCGGGGCAGACAGAGAAAAGGAAAAGGGCTTCTGCGGCGTGGGGCAAGATTTTACCTTGGCCCGTGCGGCCAAGCATTTATGGGAGGAGCCTCCCGTCAGCGGTACCGAGGGCAGCGGTGCAGTCTTTTTTTCGGGCTGTAATCTCGGCTGTGTCTTCTGCCAGAATTACGAAATCAGTCATAGCTGTAAGGGGAAAAGAGTAACGGCAGAGCGTCTTTTTGAGATATGCGAAGGACTCATAGCCGAGGGAGTACATAACATAAATTTCGTCAATCCGACTCACTACGCGGGAGCTTTGAATGAATTTCTGGAAAGGAACCGCTTCTCCGTGCCCGTGCTCTGGAACAGCGGAGGCTACGAAAAGGAAGAAACGCTGAAGACTTTAGAGGGAAAGGTGCAGATTTATCTGCCCGACCTTAAATATATCAGCGATGAAAGAAGCGGCAAATATTCCTCGGCACCCGACTATTTTGCCTATGCTTCCCGGGCACTTAAGGAAATGAAAAGGCAGTGCCCCGAAAATATCTACGACAAAGAAGGCATAATGCAGAAGGGTCTCATCGTAAGGCATCTCGTTCTGCCGAAAAACACTAATCAGTCCCTGAAAATACTCGACTGGATAAAAGCGAATCTCGGTACTGACACGGTAATCAGCCTTATGTCCCAGTACACACCCTACGGCAGGGTGGAGAATTTTCCCGAGCTTCAGCGGAAAATTACCGAAAGAGAGTACCGTAAGGTTACTGATTATGCCCTGTCTCTCGGCTTCGAAAGCATATTTACCCAGAGTCCCTTATCCGCTGACGAGGAATTTATTCCCGATTTTGACTTTACGGGAATATAAAAAGCTTTAAAAGACTTTATTTTTGAAAAAATATGTGTTAAAATCAAAAGGAAATTAAATCGCGGAGGTTTAAATTATGAAAGGCTTTATCAATGAATTCAAAACATTTATTATGCGCGGTAATGTTATCGATCTCGCAGTCGGCGTTATCATCGGCGGTGCTTTCCAGGCTATCGTAAATTCTCTGGTTAACGATGTGGTTTCACCGGTGATTTCTCTGGCTACCAAGGGTGTCAACTTTGCCGACAAGTTCATCGTTCTTTCCTCTACGGAAGAGGTTTTTGCCACAGCCGAGGCCGCCAAGGAGGCAGGCTATGCCACTCTTAACTACGGCGCATTCATCACGGCAGTGATTAATTTCCTCATTATGGCTACGGTTATTTTCCTTTTAGTCAAGGGAATCAACAAGCTTTCTGATTTAGGTAAAAAGCCCGAGGAGCCTGCAGAGGAAGCTCCCACTACCAAGGTTTGCCCCTTCTGTAAGAGCGAAATCAGCATCGAAGCTGTAAAATGTCCTAACTGTACCTCTGACCTTAATGCAGAGGAGGCCGCAGAATGATTGGCTTCATCGGAGCGGGCAATATGGCATCAGCCATTATAGCGGGTATGTGTCGTGCTGAATTTGTAAAGGGTGAGGAGATAGCGGTTTTCGATTCAGACCGTTCAAAGGCCGAGGCTCTTTCAGATAATTACGGCATCACAGTGAAGGCGTCAGCTTCTGAAATCGCAGAGACCTGCGAAAAAATCCTTTTAGCCGTAAAGCCCAATGTTATCGCTTCTGTGCTGTCTGAAACAGACGGCATCGCCAAAGAAAAAAATCCTCTCTTTATTTCCATCGCTGCAGGTAAAACCACCGAATATCTTCGCTCGTGTGTTAGCTTCGACGGTAGATTCGTCCGCGTTATGCCGAACATCAATGCTCTCGTGGGAGCGGCTGTATCGGGACTTTGCGGCACGGATAATGTCAGCGATGAGGATATGAGCTTTGCCGTGGATTTATGCGAATGTTTCGGTACGGCAGTAAAAATCGATGAAAAGCTCTTTCCGATTTTCAGTGCTATCGGCGGCTGCTCACCGGCCTTTACCTATATGTACATCGATGCTTTAGCCAGAGCCGCCGTTAAAAACGGTATGCCGAAGGCACAGGCGTTAGAGGTAGCCGCACAGTCTGTTTTAGGCAGTGCGAAGACTGTCCTCGAATCAGAAGACCATCCCTGGACGCTGGTGGACAGAGTATGCTCACCGGGCGGCACCACCATAGAGGGTGTGGCGTCCTTGCAGAAGGACGGCTTTGAGGCGGCGGTAATGAATGCCGTTCAGGCCAGCTTTGATAAGGATAAGAGGGTTTGAGCTTTTAAGGGAAAAAACCGAGAACACATAAAACCAAATAAAACACAGGGATTTCTGCAGGAGCTGATGCTTGCGGAAATCCCTGAATTTTTATTTTAAAAATTAATTATTTCTAATCATACTTTAATTTTTCTCGAGTATTATATGGGTGTAAAGAGAAAGAAAGCTCTTACATCAATATCATAAAAAACACAAAGAAAGGTGGAAAAATAAATGAAAAAGGTATTAAATGTTTTATTGGCGGCAGTTCTCGGTGTCAGCGTTTTTTCGGCAGTATCACTCACAGCCACGGCGGCTGCACTTCCGAAGGTAACATCGGTAAAGGCTTATAACATCGACGATGATGAAATCAATCTTAAATGGAAAAAGGTAAAGGGAGCAGACGGCTATCAGGTTAAAATCTATTCAAAGGGTGAATGGAAGGCCGTAGGTCTTACGAAGAAAACCAATTTTGAGGTCGATGACCGTAAGAGTGCCACAAACTATAAGTTCAAGGTAAGAGCCTACGAGGTTGTAGGTGGAAAAAGAGTTTACGGTAAATATTCCTCGGTTATCACAGCTGCTACAGAGCCCGACGAGGTAGAGAACTTAAAGGTATCCTCGAAAACCAAAACAAGCGTAACCCTCAAATGGTCAAAGGTGCCCCGTGCATCGAGGTATCAGGTTTATCTTTACGATTCTGCCGAAGGCAAATATGTCAGACAGGTAACCGTTAAAAAGAACACGGCTACCGTGAAGGAGCTTAAGGCAGGCAAAACCTACAAGTTCAAGGTAAGAGCCTATTTCAGCGGCACTGCCGGTAAGGAATACGGCGATTACTCCGATGTTCTTTCCGTAAAGACTAAAGCCTCATCATCGTCCTCATCGAAGAAAAGCACTCCCGTCACCCGGGCAAAGGCAGAATCTGTAGCTCTTAATCACGCGGGACTTAAAAAGAGTCAGGTAAGAGACTTCGAATGTGAGCTCGATTACGAAAGAGGAGTCAAGGTTTATGAAATCAGCTTTGAGCACGGAAAATACGATTACGAATATACCGTAGATCAAAGCACGGGAAAAATTCTGCATTGGGAAAAAGAGAGAGATTAATATAAAAAGCAAATCTGGTCATATAAAAAACTAACATTTTGGTTATTTTAATATAACCAAAAAGGTGTATAATCTGTACTGTAAATTAAATTAATCAGAGAGGTGTCAACCTATGAAAAGAATAGTTACAGTACAGGATATCTCCTGCGTGGGCAAATGCTCCCTTACCGTCGCCCTTCCCATTATTTCCGCTATGGGTGTGGAAACGGCGATTATCCCCACCGCGGTTTTATCTACACACACGATGTTCAGCGAATTTACGGTTAAGGATTTAACCGACCAGATTCAGCCTATCTCCGACCACTGGAACAGAGAGCAGTTTAAGTTCGACGCTGTCTACACGGGCTACCTGGGCTCCTTCGAGCAGATAGATCTGATGAAGGACTTTTTCGACAGATATAAGACAGAGGATAACATCATTTTCGTCGACCCGGCTATGGCAGATAACGGTAAGCTTTATCCTGCCTTTAATGAGGAATTCGCTAAATATATGGCTACCCTCTGCGCCAAGGCAGACATCATCGTGCCTAATATGACCGAGGCCTCCTTTATGACGGGCATCGCATATAAGGCAGAGTATGACGAGGAGTATGCCAAGACTATGCTTAAAGCTCTTGCCTCTCTCGGTGCTAAAATCTCCATCCTTACGGGTGTAGGCTTCGAGGAAGGCAAAACAGGCGTTATGGGCTACGACAGAGAGAAGGACGAATATTTCTACTATTGCCATAAAAAGCACAGTCGCTCCTACCACGGCACGGGCGACATCTTCTCGAGCACCTGTATCGGCGCCATTATGAACGGTCTGGACTGGAAAGAGGCAGTTAAGGTAGCCGCAGACTATACCGCAGAATGTATCCGTATTACTGCCGAGGATCCCGAGTCCAACGACTACGGAGTAAACTTCGAAACGGTAATACCCGATTTACTTAAAATGCTCGGAAAATAAAAATAGGGTCTGTAAAAAAGTGCAGACCGCATAAACCAAGATAAACAGAGGGTTTCTACGGATTTAATTATCCGCAGAAACCCTTTAAAGCATTTAAAAGATAAAAGAATCACAAAAAACCGTGCTTTGCGGCTTATGCTGTAAGCAAGCCTCGCCTATGGTAACCCGGAGCAAGGTTGAAAGCATTGTTTTTCTTCGGATTGCTCACTCCTTATTCTGCACGGTGCTGTCCTCCTCATCCTGCACGCTTACATCGGCAGCTACCGAGGAGAGAAAGGCGTCGTCTATCCAGCCGTAGGTGTCCTTTTCGGGGACATAAACATAAACCCAGCTGCCGTCCACGCTGGCTCCTCCGACGATGTGAACATCGGTGCCGGAATGGAGAACCTCCGTCTGGCCGTAGGAGCTGTCGGGACCCTTGCGCAGGGCTTGTCCCTTGTCGCCGGTGACATAAGCCACGGTGGTTCTGTAGTTCACCTGGGGAGCGACCAGACCCGAATCGGGATTATAGTCCGTTACGGCAGTGGTCGGTGCGGTGGTTTCCTCGGGGACGGAGGCGGAAAAGAGAGAGGCTATGGCGGCAGAGACTACGGGAAGCTCCGTGCCCGCCATCGCGACGGCACCCGCTAAAACGGCACACAGCACGATGACAAGATAAAGTCCTGCCCTCGATTTCTTCTTTTCGGCCTTTTCTGCCTGCTCACGGCGGTGCTTCGGCGGAGCATCATCGACGAATATGTTTGAGGAAACATCTCTTTCTGAGGAAAAAATTACAGAGGGCGCCTCGGGCTCCTTGTACACCTCTTTTTCTTTGACGCAGGGACTTCCGCAGTCGGGACAGTAGCTTTCACTTCCCTTTAAAATGTGATTGCATTTCTGACAAATCATAAAAACACTCCTTTTCTTTTTTATGTGAAAAAGAGTGTAACACCTTTGGGAGAAAAAGTTTGTAGAATTTTGTTCCCGTAAATAATATAAAGAAGCCGGGCATCAGGCCCGGCCTCTTTATATTATTTGAAAGGAGAGGGGAGTGCGGTGGGAAGGAGGGTAGACAAGTGAAAAATCGGAAAAAAACACTTATCTTTTCCCATCGCACAACTGTAGTATACAGAAGCTACTTTAAAATAGGTTAAAGATTGAATTAAAAAATATTAAGGTATCGTTTTTATTATTTCCTGGTAGCCGTGATGATAATCGCCGTACTCCAGTGTTCCTTTTTCTAAAAGTCCCTCCGTAAACCATAGCTGAATATAGACCTCCGTGTCATAGGGGTAGGAATCAGTTTCACTTTTGCGTGAGTGGATTCGGTAATAATCCTTCTGAACACCGTTTTCGTTTTCGTAAAAGGCGGTATAAAAATGTCCGTATTCTCCTGTAAGCTTCGACAGGACGGTTTCTTTACTGTCACCTTTTCGGAGAGCTTCGAAATTTATTATACATTCGTCAGCTCTTTCATTTTCGGCGCAGTAGTGTCTTTTACTGCCGTACCTGTCCTCGTATTCCGAGCCTACACCGATACCCTTGCCGGAAATGAGACCGTTTTCATCGGTGCGGATGAAGAAAAATGAATTACGCCTGTAATTTTCTTTATCAAAGAAAGCAGTATATTCGTCGCCGAAAAAGAAATCAAGCTCATTAAGGCTGTAACGAAACATCTTCTTTTCTGTGCGGGAAAGCGTGCTCATATAATCATCCGTGTCCGTGTAACCCAGAAGCCCGAGAAGGGCTTTTACTTCGGCGTAGCTTCCGCCGAGAGGTATCTCTTTAAAGACGGAGATGCTGTCTTCGTCGAGAGTGACTGCCGAATTGTCAAACCACCGCATATACCCGTCAAAGTATCTGTCGGCACAGCCGTACAGAACACCCGTCAAAAAGCATACACCGCATATTATCAGAGCTGTGACAGATAAGCCCTTAAGAGGCTTATCCGAGCTGTTTTCTTTGCTTTTCGCTTTTTTAGCGAGAATAAAGGAAATGAGAGCTACGATAAAAAGAAAAGCAAAAGAGCCGTATAAGACGAAAACCGTATCCCAATACCTTACGAGATTTCTCGTCATCAGGGGAGTAAGCCTTTCCAGAGAATAAGCGGTGTTTAAAAACAGTGCATAAAGGGACGATTGCGGATAGCAGGTGAAGGCATAAGATAAGCAAATGAGCAGATTTGAAATTCCCGTGGCAAAAAGACTTTTATGAAAGCCTTTTTTATAACAGAAAATCATCTGCAGAATAACGATGCACAGGAAAAGAGTGCTTACAAAAACACCTATGCTGTCGGGGATAGGCATACTGTGGAAGGAAACGACATAGTTACCCGTAAGCAGGGCTATGAGATTTAACGCTATGGGAACGGCTCCTGCGATTAACGCATAATAAAGTCTCTCGCGGTAAAGCTTATTAAATTCAGCTTTTATGTCTTCCTTAACCTCTCTTTCTTCACCGAAGCATTCCATACTTTTTTTCAGTGCCGCTTCCTCGTCGTAGCCTATTTCTATGTAAAAATCGGCTCTGTCGAGGATATGACACTCTATTTCATCGTATAGCTGTTGACGCTTCTTTTTCGGAATATTATCAGGCAAAAAGGAATCTATGAATCGGTCGAGGCTGTTCATAGCGACACCTCCTTTTTTAAGTCAGCACCGCCTTTGCGGTGATTACCTTTTTTACTGCCGCAGAATAGGCTTCCCATTCCTCTCTGCTTTCTTTGAGAGCATTGAGACCCTTACGGGTGATGTGATAGTATTTTCTTTTTCTGCCCTGCTCACTTTCCTGCCAATAGGCCTTCACATAGCCGTCAGCCTCAAAGGCGTGGAGAATGGGATAAAGGGTGCCTTCCTTAAGAGAAAAGACGGACTCGGAGCGCATCTCGATTTCCTTGACTATCCGATAGCCGTACATATCCTCCTTTTCCAGGACAGACAGGACTAAAAGTGCACTGCTTCCCTTGGTGAGCTCCTTTTTGATGTTCATAATCATACCTCCTTGCATAGAATGGCAATATACCTATATGTTCTATGTATAGTATAACATAGGGGGAGCACTACTGTCAAGATAGGACTCAATAAAAAACCGCAGAGCTTTCACACTCTGCGGTAATTTCATATCTTTTTTTTCAGCTTATCAGAACAGTCCCGTAATCTTTCCGTTTTCGTCCACATCGATTTTTTCTGCGGCGGGAACCTTCGGCAGACCGGGCATAGTCATAATGTCACCGGTGAGAACAACGATAAAGCCTGCGCCGGCTGAAACCTTTACATTTCTTACCGTTACGGTGAAATCGGTGGGAGCGCCGAGCTTGGTCGGATCGTCGGAGAAGCTGGACTGTGTCTTTGCCACACAGACGGGAAGCTTATCGAGACCCATATCGCAGAGCTTTTTAATCTGCTTTTGAGCAGAGGGGAGAATGGCTACATCCTTACCGCCGTAAACCTTGGTAACGATGTCCTTTATCTTGCCCTCGATGGAGTCGTTTACATCGTAGGAGAAGGTGAAGTCGGAATTATCCTCTTCCTCGCAGAGGCGGACTACTTCTCCGGCGAGAGCCTCGCCGCCCTTACCGCCATCGGCCCATACGGTGGAAAGGCATACATTTACGCCCAGCTCCTTGCATTTGGCGATGACGAAATCGATTTCGGTGTCTGTATCTGTGGGGAAACGGTTAACAGCTACCACACAGGGAAGCTTGTATACATTTTTGATGTTTGAAACGTGGCGGAGAAGATTCGGGATACCCTTTTCGAGAGCCTCGAGGTTTTCCTCGCCAAGAGCAGCTTTGGGCAGACCGCCGTGCATTTTCAGAGCGCGGATGGTGGCTACCATTACTACTGCCGAGGGGGCAAGACCTGCCATACGGCATTTGATGTCCAGGAACTTTTCTGCACCCAGGTCAGCGCCGAAGCCTGCCTCCGTGATGGCATAATCGCCCATCTTAAGAGCAGTCTTGGTGGCGATAACCGAGTTACAGCCGTGAGCGATGTTAGCGAAGGGACCGCCGTGAACGAAAGCGGGAGTACCCTCGAGTGTCTGAACGAGATTAGGCTTGAGGGCATCCTTGAGCAGAGCGGTCATAGCACCTGCCGCATTGAGCTGGCCGCAGGTTACGGGCTCGTCCTTATAGTTATAGCCGACGATGATGCGTGAAAGTCTTTCCTTAAGGTCGGTTACCGATGAGGCAAGACAAAGAACAGCCATTACCTCGCTGGCTACGGTGATGTCAAAGCCGTCCTCACGGGGAGTACCGTTTATTCTGCCGCCGAGACCGTCGGTGATGAAGCGCAGCTGTCTGTCGTTCATGTCCACACAGCGCTTCCAGGTAATTCTTCTCACATCGATGCCCAGAGCGTTACCCTGCTGAATGTGGTTATCAAGCATAGCGGCTAAAAGGTTGTTAGCACTGGTGATGGCGTGGAAGTCGCCTGTGAAATGGAGGTTGATGTCCTCCATAGGAACTACCTGTGCGTATCCGCCGCCGGCGGCACCGCCCTTTACGCCGAAAACGGGGCCGAGTGAGGGCTCGCGCAGAGCCACGGTAACCTTTTTACCGATTCTGCTCATACCGTCGGCAAGACCGATGGTGGTGGTGGTTTTACCCTCGCCTGCGGGGGTGGGGGTGATGGCGGTAACGAGAACGAGCTTACCGTCCTTTTTATCCTTGCTGTCGTTTAAAAGGGAAAGGTCTATTTTTGCCTTGTAGTTGCCGTACTGCTCGATGTATTTTTCGGCAACTTCTGCTTTCTTCGCTATTTCTGTGATGTGCTTCATCCGGCACTGCTGTGCGATTTCGATGTCGCTTAAGTAAGCCATTTTTTCTTCCTCCTTGTTATCTGCCGTGGGCAAGATATATTATCTATAGTATACATATTTATTAGAGGCAAGTCAAGAGGGGAGTTAGGAGGGGATGTTGAAGAAAATCCGCTTGACAGATGAGCAGATTGACCGGTATGTCGTATTATTTGGTGCAGAGAATTGATTGACAATAGTTTGACGGTGTGTTAATATTGAATTGACAGGTGGCGAGATTAATTGTTAGGTCAGAAATCAATCATAGAACCGTCCCCTGATTGAACCCTGATTGAAGGGTGTTGTTAATGACTCAACAGGTTATTTGTGTTTTAGGAAATTATGTTATACTTATATACTTGAATTATAAATGGATTGTTGATGGTTTGCATATAAAAAAAGCACCAGCAAATAAAGTGTTTACTCCTATTTTGTATTATATGATCCGACCATATAATTGCGAGAGGAGAAAAAGAAAAAGCGAAAATAAGGTTTATGAATTTGGATTATTATTAATAGAAACGCTGTCTCATTTGTTTTTAATAATAACAATATTGGATGCGTTACTGTTAGGTGATTTGTTGTGGAGTATGCGAGGTTGGTATGGATATATATATAGATTTATTGTTCCAATTGTTGGTGTGGCTTATATGATTGCAAACGAAATCATTAAATTAATTAATCACAAGACGAAATAACACAGAGGACGGTAAATAAATCAGGGATTAACACAGGGGATGGTACTATGTGTTCGGTTGAAGAATGATTAACGGGCGGTGGTCTCTCCGTCGCCCTGCTCTCTCTCCCACAGTCAGCTCTGCTGACAGCTCCCCCCTCACATCTGAATAGCATTAAGCACAGGGTTCGGCTCGTGAACTGCCCTGTGCTTTTTCTGTGTCCTTGTAGGGTCATGCGTGCCGTGACCGCCGACACACCAACGCTTATAAAAATTAGGTAGGGCGGGGTGACCCTACCCCGCCGAAGGAATATTCAGCGTGTAACACAAGGGACCGTAGCCTGCTGTGCATTCAGCACAGAGGGTATGTACCCTTGTGAAAGCATCGACCTGCACAAGGGTGCAGGCTCACTGTGCTTCGTCACAGGTGAACCCGACCCCTTATGCTTTTTTTGCATACTGCTTTGTGCATTACCACCGAATAACTTATGTGATATTAGTCAAAAATACCTACAAATCTTGCCCGGAAAGACCGGAAAATGGACAAGTATACAATCTTTTCCCCTGTGACCCTACTTTTGAAAAAAATCTTGACAAAAATTTCTTTTTATTGTATATTATTAAGGCATGCGATTATGCAAATTTTCAAGAAAGGAGATGCTACATTTGCCTACCTTTAATCAGTTAGTTCGTAACGGTAGAGAAACACTCGTTAAAAAGCCGAAGGCACCTGCTCTTCTCAAAGGCCTCAACTCAAAGAGAAATGTTATGACAGACCATAACTCTCCTCAGAAGCGTGGCGTTTGCACAGCAGTTAAGACAGCTACACCGAAAAAGCCTAACTCTGCTCTTCGTAAGATCGCCAGAGTTCGTCTTACAAACGGAATCGAAGTTTCAGCTTACATTCCCGGCGTAGGTCATAACCTTCAGGAGCACAGCGTTGTTCTTATCCGTGGCGGCAGAGTTAAGGACCTTCCCGGTGTTCGTTACCACATCGTTCGCGGTACTCTTGATACCCAGGGCGTTAACGGAAGAATGCAGAGCCGTTCAAAGTACGGTGCAAAGCGTCCTAAGGCCGCAAAGAAATAATTCGGTGAAATTCCGGATAAACCTTATTTAAAATTCCGTAGTCAGACGGAAAAGCTATGAATTGACAAATCTTCTTGCAGGCAGACTTTTTAGTCTAAGCGAGAGTGTATATATATGTATATGCCTCTCATTTGGTGCCGACGGGAATTTGTCACTCGAGTACCTATGATATCATTACTATGAAGGAGGGAAGCGCAGTGCCAAGAAGAGGCCAGATTGCAAAACGTGATGTTTTGCCCGATCCGCTTTACAATTCAAAACTCGTAACACGTCTTATCAACAGCGTTATGTACGACGGTAAGAAGGGTGTTGCACAGAAAATTGTTTATGATGCATTTGACATCATTAAGGAAAAGACCGGTAAGGAGCCCCTCGAAGTTTTCGAGGCTGCTATGGAGAATGTAATGCCCTTACTCGAAGTTAAGGCTCGCCGTGTAGGTGGTTCTACTTATCAGGTTCCTATGGATGTCCGTCCCGAAAGAAGACAGACTCTCGGTCTTCGTTGGATTACTCTTTACAGCCGTCAGCGTTCTGAAAGAACAATGAAGGAAAGACTTGCCAACGAAATCATTGATGCTACCAACGAAACAGGTTCAGCATTCAAAAAGCGTGAAGATACCCATAAGATGGCAGAAGCTAACAAGGCTTTCGCACATTTCAGATGGTAATAATCTTATTGACTTAATCTTTAATAGGAGGATAAAATTATGGCCAGAAAGGTATCTCTTGAAAAAACCAGAAATATTGGTATTATGGCTCACATCGACGCCGGTAAGACCACTACTTCAGAGAGAATTCTCTACTATACAGGTGTTAACCATAAGATCGGTGAAACACATGATGGTTCTGCTACCATGGACTGGATGGAGCAGGAGCAGGAGAGAGGTATTACTATCACCTCCGCTGCTACCACCTGCTTCTGGAAGGACCACCGTATCAATATCATCGACACTCCGGGCCACGTTGACTTTACTGTAGAAGTTCAGCGTTCACTCCGCGTACTTGACGGTTCTGTAACCGTTCTTTGCGCAAAGGGCGGCGTGGACCCTCAGAGTGAAACAGTTTGGCGTCAGGCTGACGAGTATAAGGTTCCCAGAATGATCTATGTTAATAAGATGGACATTATGGGTGCTGACTTCTATCGCGTTCTCGATATGATTAAGGAGCGTTTTAACTGTAATGCAGTTCCCATTCAGCTCCCCATCGGTTCAGAAAGCACTTTCAAAGGTATTGTTGACCTCGTAAACAACAATGCTATTGTTTACTACGATGACCTCGGTAAGGATGTAAGAACAGAAGAAATCCCCGAGGAAATGAAGGATAAGGCTGAAGAATACCGCCAGAACCTCATCGAAGCCGTTTGCGAAATGGACGAGGAGCTTATGGAGAAGTATTTCGAAGGCGAGGAGCCTTCAGTAGCTGACATTAAGAGAATCATCCGTCAGGCAACCATCGCCAACGATATGGTTCCCGTTTGCTGCGGTACTTCCTACCGTAACAAGGGTGTTCAGCCTCTTCTCGATAACATCGTAGATTATATGCCCGCTCCCACAGACATCGAAGCTATCAAGGGTGTAAACCCCGAAACAGAAGAAGAGGAAGTAAGACATTCCTCCGATGACGAGCCCTTTGCAGCTCTTGCCTTCAAGATTGCAACTGACCCGTTCATGGGTAAGCTTTGCTTCTTCCGTGTTTACTCCGGTACTGTAGAAGCAGGTACTACCGTTTATAACTCCGTGAAGGACAGCAGAGAAAGACTCGGCCGTATCCTTCAGATGCACGCTAACCACCGTGAAGACATCGACATCGTTTACTCCGGTGACATCGCCGCTACAGTAGGTCTTAAAAACACCACCACCGGTGACACCCTCTGTGACGCAAAGCACCCCATCATTCTCGAGTCGATGAACTTCCCCGAGCCCGTTATCCGTGTAGCTATCGAGCCCAAAACCAAGGCAGGTCAGGAAAAGATGGGTATTGCCCTTCAGAAGCTTGCTGAAGAAGATCCCACATTCCGTTGCTATACTGACGAAGAAACAGGTCAGACCATCATCGCAGGTATGGGTGAGCTCCACCTCGAAATCATTGTAGACAGACTTCTCCGTGAATTCAAGGTTGAAGCTAATGTAGGTAAGCCTCAGGTTGCTTACAGAGAAACCATCCGTGCCGCCGCTTCCTCTGACACCAAGTATGCTCGTCAGTCAGGCGGTAAGGGTCAGTACGGTCACGTTAAGATCAACATCGAGCCCAACCCCGACAAGGGCTATGAGTTCGTTAACAGCATCGTCGGCGGTGCTATTCCCAAAGAATACATCGGACCCGTTGATGCAGGTATCCAGGGCGCTATGCAGTCAGGTGTTATCGCCGGCTACAGCATGGTTGACGTCAAGGTTACTCTTTACGACGGTTCATACCACGAGGTTGACTCATCAGAAATGGCCTTCAAGATTGCCGGTTCTATGGCATTCAAGGATGCTGCAAAGAAGGCACAGCCCGTTCTTCTTGAGCCCATTATGAAGGTTGTAGTTATCACTCCCGAGGAGTATATGGGTGATGTTATCGGTGACCTTAACTCCCGCCGTGGTGAAATCCAGGGCTTCGAGGACCGTACAGGTGTTAAGCAGATTAACTCCAGAGTTCCCCTTGCAGAAATGTTCGGTTATGCTACCGACCTTCGTTCCAAAACACAGGGACGCGGTCAGTATGTAATGGAACC
Organism: Acutalibacteraceae bacterium; assembly: GCA_045588555.1. GTDB lineage: Bacteria > Bacillota > Clostridia > Oscillospirales > Acutalibacteraceae > UBA6857. The sequence continues at coordinate 35,212 of JAZNEL010000043.1, forward strand.
CGACGGTTATAAGGAGATTCCCAAGTCAATTTCCGAGGCTATCGTATCAGAAAGAGCAAAGAGAGACTAATTTTTCTCAAAAAAGACTTGAAATTTTGTTCTAATATTGTTAGAATATAAATAATGCAGTGTAAAACTGCACCCAAATAAAATTTATTGCTAATATTAAGGAGGAGATTCCAATGGCAAAAGCAAAATTTGAAAGAAACAAACCCCATGTTAACATTGGTACTATCGGTCACGTTGACCACGGTAAGACAACTCTTACAGCAGCTATCACAAAGACCCTCGCTATGAAGGGCGGCGCAGACTTCATCGACTACGCAAACATCGATAAGGCTCCCGAAGAAAGAGAACGTGGTATCACAATCAACACAGCTCACGTTGAGTACGAGACAGAAACCCGTCACTACGCTCACGTTGACTGCCCGGGCCACGCCGACTACATCAAAAATATGATCACAGGTGCTGCACAGATGGACGGTGCTATCCTTGTTATCGCTTCTACAGACGGCCCCATGGCTCAGACAAAAGAACACCTTCTTCTTGCTCGTCAGGTTGGCGTTCCCTACATCATCGTATTCATGAACAAGGTTGACCAGGTTGACGACGAAGAGCTTCTTGAGCTCGTTGAAATGGAAATCAGAGAAACTCTTTCCGAGTATGAATTCCCCGGCGATGACACACCCATCATCAAGGGTTCAGCTCTTAAGGCTCTCGAATATGCCGGTGGCGACACATCCGCTCCCGAGCTTGCTCCCATCTGGGAACTCATGGCTGCAGTAGACAGCTACATCCCCACTCCCGACCGTAAGGCAGACCTTCCCTTCCTTATGCCCGTAGAAGACGTATTCACCATCACAGGTCGTGGTACTGTTGCTACAGGTAGAGTTGAAAGAGGTCAGCTCAAGACCGGTGAAGAACTCGAAATCGTTGGTCTTACCGAAGAAAAGAGAAAGACCGTATGTACCGGTATCGAAATGTTCAGAAAGATCCTCGACTATGCAGAAGCAGGCGATAACATCGGTGCTCTTCTTCGTGGTATCCAGAGAACAGAAATCGAGCGTGGTCAGGTTCTTGCAAAGCCCGGCTCAATCCACCCCCACACAAAGTTCCGTGGTCAGGTTTACGTTCTTAATAAGGATGAAGGCGGCCGTCATACTCCTTTCTTCAACAACTACCGTCCTCAGTTCTACTTCAGAACAACTGACGTTACCGGTATCATCACTCTTCCCGAAGGCACAGAAATGTGTATGCCCGGTGATAACGTTGAAATGGACGTTGAGCTTATCACAGAAATCGCTATCGAAGAAGGTCTTCGTTTCGCTATCCGTGAAGGTGGCCGTACAGTTGGTTCAGGCGTTGTTATCGCTATCAACGACTAATTCAATTTTACAAAAATCAAGACTCTCACATCAGTGGGAGTCTTTTTTTAGTGAAAAGGTAAGAGGGAATAGTGAAGAAGTCACCACGAAAGGTTCATTTCAGAAAAAACAACCGTTCACTTTATAACATAAAATGAACGGTTATCAGTTTTTATTATCGCTTAATCCTAAAATATAATCAGAGGTAACATTATAGAATTTACACAAAGAAATGAGGCTTTCTATGGGAAGGCTTCTTTTTTTGTTTTCGTACATTCCGTAGGCCTGTGTGGTGATTTTCAGTACTCTCGCCACATCCTCCTGCTTAAGGTCATTGTCTATCCGCAGGTCATAAAGTCGTTTAGTGTAGTCCATCAGCATTCCTCCTTTATGGTAATTATAAACAAAATGTTTATAAGACTATTGACATTAAACGGATTGTTTAATATAATTATGCTACTAAACAATTTGTTTAATGAAAAAGAAAGGAAGAAAGTATTATGAAAACAAGCAAAAAAATCATAACGGGCATTATTTTAATGCTCACACTTATTCTTTGTCTCGCCTTCGGTGCGAGTGCGGAAGAAACATACACAGAGGGGGATTACTCCTACACTGTAACGGACGGTAAGGCAACTATTACCGCTGTTAGCAGTTCAATAAGCGGTGATGTGGTTATTCCCGATACCTTGGGTGGTTATCCCGTAACATCATTCAAAGGTTCATTTGCTGAAAACTATGCGGTTAAAACTATTACAATACCTGCAAGCATAACAGAAGCCACTTCTATGGCATTTGTATGCTGTATGAATCTTGAAAGTATAATAGTTGATGATGATAATCCTGCTTTCTCAAGTGATGAATATGGCGTTCTGTTTAATAAGGATAAAACATCATTATATCAGTATCCTATAGGAAATAAAAGAACGGTTTATAATATTCCGGATACAGTTACAGAGATTTGGAGTATGTTTTCTTTTGCGTATGCGGATAATCTGAAGGAATTAACTCTTTCAAAGAATATGGAAAAAATGGAAGATATATTATTCTGTGCTGGATTGGAGAAAGTATATGTAACTTCAATCAACATTTCGGTAAGCGGATTGGAATTTGTTCAATGTCCTAATCTTAAAGATCTTTATTATGTCGGTTCAGAGAAACAGTGGAATGAAATTACAAAGGATCTCAATGAATTACCTGGTTATTCATCTACCATTTATGCAAGTGTAACCGTTCACTATGATGTAGCATCACACACTCACTCCTACACTGCTGTCACCACTCCTGCCACCTGTACAGCAAACGGACAGACATTCTACACCTGTTCCTGTAATGACACTTACACGGAAATCATCCCCACCACAGGACACGATTATCAGAATGCCGTGTGCACAAAATGCGGTGACAGTAAGGCTGACGACTGCTCACACCTCTGCCACAAATCCGGTTTTATGGGCTTTATCTGGAAAATTGTTTGCTTCTTCCAGAAGCTTTTCAAGATTAACCCCGTATGCGAATGCGGTATGGCACATTATTAATAAAAGCATAAAAAAGACAGACTCACCCGAGCCTGTCTTTTTTTATGCCATAAGTGCAGCTTGACGGAGGGACTGCCTTACGAATAATAATTTTTCAGCTTGTTTGCCTTTTTCTCCAGCTCACATTTCTCGTCGTAAAGAATATGAAGCAGGGAGGTGAGTCTCTTTACCTCGTTATAATTACCCTTAAGCTGTGCTTTTTTAAGCTTCTGACGGTTAATTTCTATTACCTCCTTCTGTATCATTATGGAGTGGTCATATTCTCTGGCTAAATCTTCTAAAGTTCTGTTCATTAATTACAGCATCCTTTCTTTGAGGCGGAAGCACTGCCGAAAATGATGTAATCGGCGGTGGTGCCGTAAAGCACGGAAAGCTTTTTTATTTCCGTGGCGGTGAGCTCCCGTCCTTTTTCTTCGGTTTCCTTTAAGGCTTTTTCTGCTATGCCTGTCATTTCGCTGACATCCTTCAGAGTAAAGCCTTGCTTCATTCTCATATTCCTTACCCGCTCGGAGAGCACCTCGGGCTCCGTGTAGCTGAAAAAAGCATCCTTGCTTTTAAAAATAACCTTCGCCCTGCGCGAAAATGAGGAGCCGTAGCGGTATTCGATAGCGTATTTCAGCTTATCGTAGAGCGTGTCGGTGATTTTTTCGAGCCTTCTGCTGACCGTAGAGGGCTCGATGCCGAGCTTGCGCGCTACCTCGCTTTTATTGAAGCCCTGAAACCAGTGAAGCTCCACGATGAGCCTGTCCGAGGGGGAGAGCTCCTCTCTGACTGCCTTGTTCACCAGCTCGTTAAGCTCGCATTTCCTCTGTCTGATTATGTATTCGTCGATGTCCTCGTAGGCTTTTTTCTGCCAGGCGCTGAAGGCCTCGCGGGCAAGATAGTATTCTTCGTTTTCGAAGCTGTTAAGGTACATTTCCTTTGATTCCTCCTGTCGTTTTACTTTGCCTTCCGTTCTTAACGGGGGAGAACGGAAAGCTTAAAAGTCGAACAAATGTTCGCCTCTACATTTAATTTTAGAGGTAAATATTTATCTTGTCAATATATTTACAACAAAAATATTGCAAAGTACGTTTTTTGGTATTCTGCTCCTCGGATTGCCTGCTTATTTAGCTTAATTTAAAGTTGTTGATTTTTAATATATAAATGAGAAAATGACTTGCATTTTTTGAATAAATGGTATACAATATTATCTAATAAACTGCGGGGATATTTTTTTCCGTGCAAGTCAAATAATTAGTAAAGGATGAACCCGAATGGCAAAAAAAGAAATGTCCTCTGCTGAAGCCTATCGTCAGGAGCGCAAAGAGCGTCTGGCTAAGGCCGCAAAGCAGAATCAGACAAAATCACACAACATTATTCTCTCAAAGGGTGCGAAAACTGCTATCGCTGTAGTGGTTGTTATCGCTCTTATAGCCGGTATTGCAGGCTTTGCAGTAAGTAATTCCGGTGTGCTCGAAAGAGGAAAGGTAGCCTTTAATGTAGGCGAAACAGAGGTAACTATGGCTGAATACAGCTATTACTATAATTCTGTTTTCAATAGCTATTTCCAGTACTCTTATCAGTACGACACCTACTACGGACAGGGTATGGGTGCTATGTATACCGGTTATGATTATGCTACCGCACCCGACCAGCAGGCTTATTCCGGTGAAATCGAGGGTGTTGAGGAGCCTATGTGGACCGACTACTTTGATTTCAGTGCCAGAGAAAGCATTAAGCTCGTTAAGGGCTCTATGGCTTATGCCGCAGAGAATAACATCACCCTCGACGAGGACGATTATAAGGAAGTGGACGATGCTATAGCTTCCTTCACCGAAACTGCCAAATCCGGTAACTATTCTCTTGCCGCTTATCTGCGTCAGTTCTTCGGCAAGGGTATGACCGCTTCGCTTCTGAAAACCATCTGCGAGGAGCAGGTGCTTAACGAAAAGGTACAGGAGGTCAAGCTCGCAGAGTTTGCCGACAGCTACACCGAAAAGGAAGTAGAAAAGGAATATAAGAGCAATCTCGAAACCTACGGTGCAGTTTCCCTCCGTAATTATGTAATCAATGCCGAAAAGGTAACCGTAGAGGCCGAGGAGGAAGGCGCAGAGGCTACCGAGGAGGTAACAGAGGCTACTATGGCAGACGCCAAGAAAAAGGCCGAATCCTTCGTGGCAAGAGTTAAAGAGGGCGAGGATTTCAAAGCTGTAGCTTCTGCATTTGAAAAGCTGGCAGGCAGCGAATCCTATAAGGAAATGAAAACAGATGACACTCTCACTCTTCTCGAAAACACAAACTACTCTGACCTTTCCTATTCCGCTTACGACGAGGATTTCCTCGAGTGGGCTATGGATGAAAAGACCGCAGAGGGTGAAACCTACATCGTAGAAACCGAGGATACAGGCTACACCGTTTATATGATGGTTGACCCCGTTCATCACGCTCCCGATTCAAAGACCTATGATGTAAGACACATTCTTGTTAAGTTCCCCGATGAGGAAGAGACAGAGGAGACTGAGGAAACAGCAGAGGGCGAGGAAGCTACCGAAGAAGCCAAGGAAGAAAAGAAGGATGTAGAGGTCGAGCTTCTCAATTCCGCAGATTACGATGTAACCGTAGACATCGATGTTGACACGGAAAACACAGGTGATAAGGAGCTTTATAAAAAGGCACAGGATATTCTCTCCGAGTACCTTAAGGGCGAAAAGACAGAGGAAGCCTTCGCAGAGCTTGCCAAGGAATATTCAGAGGACAGCAACGCAGAGGACGGCGGCATCTATGAGGATGTTACCGAGGGCTATATGGTACCCGAATTTGAAAACTGGTCTCTCGAGGAGGGCAGAAAAGCAGGCGATGTAGGTATCGTAGAAACCACCTACGGTTATCACATTATGTATGCTGTAAACGAAGCAGAGGTTACCACCTGGTCTGACACCATCAGAAACGATCTTGCCTCCGCAGAATATAACACCTTCGCAGAGGAGCTCGTAGCAGGAGACAATGTGAAAATCACTGACGAGGTAGCAGAAAATCTGGCCGCTGTCAAGGAGTTCACGGTAAATATCGCTAAAACACAGATCAGAAATATTCAGTCCAGCGCTTCAGCGACTTATTAATCAGAGAACGGGGATGTAAAACGGGTTTTTACATCCCCCGATTTTTGTCTAAAGGTTGACAATAATGGTCAATAGATGTAAAATACACAGTATAGAATGATGAAAAGGAGTAAAAGCTTATGATGCCTAAACCAGTTATCAGAGGAATCTGCATTTTTCTCGCTGTATTAATGGTGCTTTCCGTCGGTGCGATAATTTTTCAGGTTATTGCCGCCGAGCCGGGTATAGTGGCTTACGCTGCACCTGTAACAGGAGATAATGATGCAGATTATATAATTCCCGTCGGTCTCGGTCTGCTCGCAGTTTTGGCGGTGGGAATTTGCGTATTTCTTCCCAAAATCAGAAAAAAAGAGGAAGAAACAGAATAAAAAGGAAAAGAGGAGTCAATATGAAAAAAACGGTTTCACTTTTACTGTCGCTTATTTTGGTCTGCGGTCTTTTGGCTGTGCCTGCCTACGGCGCTGAAAAGGATGCTTACACCGATTATCCCGTTATTCTCGTTCCCGGCTACATCTCTGCGGTGCTTTACCGCCTCGACGCTGAAACAGGGGAGAGAGTCACCGTATGGGATGACCCTGTAGCACAGGTAGGCGAGGGAGGCGACCTCGCTTCTGTAGTTCCCGACTTTAAAACCTACCTTCTCGAGGGCAAGGTAGAGCCTCTGGCTGAAAAGCTGGCCGAGGGCTTTAACCGTATCTTTGAGCAGGTCAAATGTAATCCCGACGGCACGAGCCTTTATGAGCTTTACACCTGGCTCGATACTGCCGAGGATGGAAACTATGCCGCTCTTAAGGAAAAATACCCCGACGGTGAGCATCAGTATGAAAAAACGATAATGGATGCCCTCGGTGAAAAGATAGGTGACGAAAACCTTTACATTTACACCGGCGATTTCCGTATGGGCGCTATCGAGCTGGCCGAGGACCTTCGCGGCTTCATCGATGATGTTATCGCTCATAATAACCGTATCAGAGCCGAAAAGGGTAAAGCCCCCATCGACAGAGTAAACCTTTTCGCTGTGTCGCACGGCGGTCAGGTGTCGGGTACCTACCTCGCTCTTTACGGTAACGAGGGCAAGGTTAACAATGCGGTTCTTACCTGTCCTGCTTTAGGCGGTGCCGGTATTGCCTATGATGTATTTAACGGTGAGGTCAGCTTCGACGAGGTCGGACTTCTCACCTTCATTCAGCACGGCTTTATGCTCGATGAGGATATGGAAATCCTCCTTATGGCACAGCAGCTCGGCTTTATCGACGAGCTGGTAGAGGCTCTTTTCCCTCTCGTTTCCGAAACCATCGGCTGCTGGGGCAGTCTCTGGGATTTTATACCGCTGGATTATTATGAGAGCGTAAAGGCGAAGCTTCTCGACGAAGAAACTCACGCAGGTCTGATAGAAAAAAGCGACAGAATGCATTACGAGATTATGTCCCGTGACGGCGAAAACAGCTACGAGAAGGGCTTTGCCGAGGCTAAAGCCACAGGCACGAATATTTACATTATTTCCGGCTACGATAATGAGATAATCACCGGTATGTCCGTAAGCTCCGATGCCATCCTTCCCACAGCTGACTCCACGGGCGTTACGGTGGCACCCTACGGTGAGCGCTTCTCCGACGGCTACACACAGCTGAAGGATACGGGCTTTTATCAGGTTTCACCCTCGATGACCGTTGACGCCTCCACAGCCTATCTTCCCGAGCATACCTGGCTCGTGGAAAACTATTTCCACGGTATGACCTCCACGGATGAGTTTACCTATTCTCTGATGGAAAAGCTTCTTCTCACCGATGAGGCCTTCGATGTAAACTCTATGCCCGAGTATCCCCAGTTCCACGCTACCACTAATCCCTCTCATTCCGTATGGGTGGCATTTAACAGCAGTAAGGAGGGCTATGTGTCTTCAGCGGACGACGCTCTCATTATCAGAAATCTTTCTGCGGAAAGAAAGCTTACGGTGACAGCAGTAACTGTCGAGGGCGCTGACATCGAGCTTGACTTCAAGCCCTTTACTCTTAAGGCGGGCGAAAGCAGAGAAATCCCCGTTAAGGGAGAAATCCCCGCTGTAAGTCTTAAAAACTTCGAGGTAAATGTTTCCTGGCTTATGGAAAGTCTTACCCCCATCGGCGGCAGAACCTTCGATTTCACTCTTATGAACGGTGAAGCAGTCCTTTATGATGCGGAAAATCCCTTTACGAAGGCTGACGAATCCTTCCGCGTGGACATCGTGGTAGATAAGGATGTTAAAAATATTCTTACCAAAGATTTCGTAGAAAATCTCCTTTCCTTTATTTACTCTATGGTCACGAAGCTTATCGGCTTTATAATGGAAATGATTTAAAATGAATAAAATCACCTCCCTTTGTCTATACTAATCACAGTTAAGAAAAGGGAGGTGAATTTCATGGCAAACGAAGGCGTAAAATGTACAGTAACCGAGTGTCAGTGGCACGAAGGCTGCGACAAGTGCAATCTCGAAAGAATCGAAGTAACACATGAAAAGACAGGTGCTGATTCCATCGCGGTGCCTCACTTCTGTAAAAGTTATCAGAAAAAGCAGTAAAACAGTAAAATGGGCTGTAAAAAACGGAAGTTTTTTTACAGCCCGTTTCAGGGGCGTGAAAAAATGCGCAGAATGAACAAACCGAGCCAAAATAAGGCTGAAAGGCTTATTTTGAGTTACCCGACGGCGTACAAAGGTACTCCGAGGGCGAGGTTTGCTTATAGCATAAACCGCAAAAACAAAGCTTTTGCAATTATTTTTTGCTTTTTAATGTTTTAAAGGGCTTCTACGGATTTTTTTATCCATAGAAGCCCTATTATTATTTTGGTTTATGCGGTCTGCACTTTTTTTACAGCCCCTTTATTCGTCCTTTTTGAACACAATTATGTCCTCTACATTACATTCGAGAATATTACACAGGTCATTGATTTTCTGCGTGGTAATGCCTTTACCTTTTCTTATTCTGTCGATGGTGGCACTGCTGATGCCGTGCTTATTTATCAGAGTGTAGGTGCTTTCACCTTTGAGCTTGAGCGTGTTCCAGAAGGGCTCATATAAAATCATAATTATCACCAATTTTATGATACCTTTGAAAAAGACTATTGACAATAGTCATAAATATGACTATAATGAGAATGACATACAGGTCTAAACCAAAAAAGGAGGATAGGCACATTTTTTTATTAAAGAAAAATCAGAGGAGGAATTAAACAATGAATATTTCTAAAAGAATAATATCATTAGTGATGGTATTGATTATGATATTTTCCGTCGCAAGTATTGCGACAGTAAGTGTAAGTGCGGCAAGTTATCCGTCAGCTTTCCCCGAAGCATACACGATTTCTGCAAAAGCAGGAGATGTAGTAGAAATCAAGTATACTGTTTTTCATGAGTATAACCGTGAAACTATGACGAGTATAGTTTATGCGCCCGACGGCAGTGAGGTAGCATCAGCTGAAAAAAACTTTTATCCCTCTTCATATACGACAGAGTACACTCTCAGCTGGGATACCTCCGACTATCCCGGCGGTCAGTATAAGGTAGTGTCACAGATGTCCTTCTATTCGATGTATGACTGGCACGACGCTCCTTCGAGCACCACGGTTTATATCGACCTCGAGGGTGACACATCGGCTTATAAGGGTACTACAGTAGGCGATGCCATCGAAATGAAGTCGGGTCAGTGGGTTAAAAGAGCATGGACTAAAAATAACGATGATCTTAACTGTTATAATAAATTCGTGCTTTCCTCACGCGGCTACATTACTTTCGCTATGAAAAAGGTTACCGATGATGACGGCAGAAGCTCTGCCTGCGATCTTGTTCTGTACGATGTAAACGGCAAAAAGGTGTGGTCATGTAATACGGAGCCCCTGGTTGAAGATTCATTCAATGATACTGTTGAATATAAAATCGGTCTGGATAAGGGTACCTATTATATGAATCTTGATCCCCAGTTTTATGTAGAAAGCGGTATGATAGAAACCGAATATAAGTATACCTTTACTAAATCGGATAACTGGGAAATCGAGTCAAACGACGATGCTTCAAAGGCTACATCACTTACTCTCGGACAAAAATATAATGCCGTTTACTGTGAGGAGTCCTATGCTTCTAACTACAGGGATTATTATAAGTTCAAGCTTACAAAGGGTAAGGAATATACAGTTACCATATATAATTACAGTGAGCTCGATGAAGGAACCACTATCGTTGATTTTTACGATGCTGATAATGATGAATTTTATCCCGACAATAAAAATTCCGGCTCTGCCAAGGTCTGGACATTTAAAGCCGGAAAAAGCGGAACATATTATTTGCTGTTAGACAATGACGGCAACAGCAAGCCTGTAGAATATCAGGTTAAGGTAGCTACCGTGGGCGGTGACGAGGAAGCATCCTCATCAAAAAAGCCCGGTCAGGTTAAAAAGCTTAAGACGAGCTCCGTCAAAGCTACCTCCGTCAAGCTTTCCTGGTCAAAGGTAAGCGGTGCTGACAAATACACCGTATACTACAGCACCGACGGCAAAAAGTGGACGAAGAAAACCACCACCAAAACAAGCTACACCGTCAAAAAGCTCAAATCGGGCACAAAGTATCAGTTCAAGGTAGTGGCATCAAAGGGCAGTAAAAACGGCAAGGCAAGCTCCGTAGTTACCACTCTTACAAAGCCCGCCACCGTAACTCTTAAGAGTGTAAAATCCTCGAAGACAAAGACTGCCGTGGTTAAATGGGAAGCAGTTAAGGGCGTAACAGGCTACAAGGTAGTTTATTCTACCTCGAAGAAGTTTACCGACAAGACTACAAAGACCGCTACAGTAAAGAAATATAAGACCGTAAAGACTACCCTTAAAAAGCTTAAGAAGGGTAAGAAGTATTACGTAAAGGTCAGAGCATATAAGGTATTCAATAAGAAGAATGTATACGGCGGCTACAGCGCAGTTAAGAGCGTAAAGGTTAAATAAGCTTTTATCCGGTGCTGCCGAAAAGCTTCAGGGCACTCTGCCCGAAATAGTAAACAGATGCAAGGGGTGTGAGGATGATGTAATCCTCATACTCCTTGATTTTATCTGTGATGCTTAAATCGAAATTATACTGCTCCTCACCCATACTGATTTCGAGACGGTCATCGCTGTTTTTTATCTTCATCACGGCATAGGCTTTGTCGAAGGTGTTTTTCGCACTTTTCTGTGAGGCGGTGATGCTTCCCGAGGCTAAAAGCCCGAGACAGCAGATGAGGACGCTCACGAAAAGAAACCGTGAAAGCAGTCTTTTCATTTCATCGTTCATAATCATTCCTCGTATTTCTCTAAAATTTTGCTGACAGCCTTGCCCAGGCATCTGCCTGTGTAAACGGCCTCGTCCAGAGTGCTCGCATCGGAGCCTATCTCCACTAAAAGAGAGCAGGTGGTAAGGTCCATATTATACTTTCTGGGACTGAAATAAAGGGGGCGGGTTATGCCCTCGAAAAGCTCCTCGAGAGTGTTCTGTAATTCCACCGCGAAAACAAGATTTTTCTTCCAGTCCGGAAAGCCCTCGATGGGGCCGCCCTCCTCCTGGCAGCCGGAGATAATCATAATCTGCGCCGCCTTTTTGCCTTCTACCGTAGCGGTCGGCTTAATCTTGGTGCCGTCCGAGCGCTGGATAGCATCGCGGTGAATGTCTAAAACCACCCTTACGGACGGGTTTTCCTTCAGAATTTTCTCCACGCTCTTTCTCGAATGGGCATAGGCGCCGTTATAGCTGCTGTCGTGAATTTCCGTGTCGTGAATAACCTTATAGCCCGCTCTTTCGATTTCTTTTACGATTTCCCGACCTACACGCACCATATTTTGACCGCTGTCATCGGTACGGGTTTTATGTCCCACAGCGTAAAAATCTCTGTCTAAAATCTCATAGGTCTCCGTGGTATGGGTGTGGAAAATCAGCACGGCAGGCTCATCCTTTTTTACGGTCAGATAAGCATCGGTGGCCAGGAGCTTTTTTATGTTGATTTCCGTTTTACTGTTTACATTTTTCACTCTGACCTTACCGTACTTGTCCGTTACACCGTCGTTTTTGTAGGTGTATTCCGAAATGGCGCCGTCCTTTTTATCGTTTTTTGCCGTTTTTTCCGCGCTTTTTATGAGGGCAAGAATGTCATCGTCGGTTCGGTTGAATTTGAGCTCCTGCACGGTCTGTACCGCTTTTTCAGTTACGGTGGGCTCTGTGGCGGCGGAGGGCGCGGTAGTGGCTTCCTCGGTGACAGGGGGCAGAGTAGTGGTTACCGCCTCGGTGACAGGAGGAGAATTAAGCTTCAGTCCCTTTTCGGGCAGAAAGGTTTTAGCACTTTCCAGTGCCACCTCTGCCGCTAAAGTTATTATATTGTCGCTGAAAAAGAAAACCATCACTCCCGAAAAAAGCAGGGACAGCAGAGCGATTATTCCTTTTATGACCTTATCCTTGTTTATCTTCATAATTTTCCTCCGAATCAGTCTGTATATAATCTATATTCGGAGTCTGCCGCTTTTACGACACCGCCGAAAGAATTTCTTCTCCGTCGATGTCGGGGTGCAGTGCAGTATTGACAGCCATGGCAATAAGCCGGGAGGCTCTGTCGATGAGGGCATCGATTTCCTTCGGTGTTACCATCATCGCCTCATCGAGCGTTGCTTTTCCGAGTAAATCACTGCTGACTCCCGCCTTTTCAAGTACATCGATAGCCAAAGTACGCCCGTCCACCACCGTGGGAACACCGATACCGATTACGGGCACACCGAGGGTTTCCTCGTCGATTTTCTGCCTGTGATTTCCCACACCCGAGCCGGGTGAAATTCCCGTGTTACACAGCTGTACCGTTCTGCCGAGCCTTTCCGTGCTTCGTGAAGCCAAAGCATCGATTACGATTACGGCGCAGGGCCTGATTTTTTTCACCACGCCGCTGATTATCTCCGAGCTCTCCATTCCTGTTTTGCCCAGAACACCGGGCACGATTCCGGCCACGGGACGGAGTGAGGAAAAGCCTATTTCCCGTGCGAAGGCATCGGGAATATGTCTGGTGGCGAAAAGCAGAGAAATGCATCGCGGGCCTAATGCATCGGGGGTGATTTCCTCGTTCCCGAGACCCGCCACCAGCACACAGCCGTTTCCCTCGGGCAGAAGATTTTTCAGCTCATCGCGAAGGACATAAAGAGAAGGGGAGAACAGGTCGGAATTTTTAGTAAAGGGTACGGTCTCCACGGTAATGTAGGTGCCCTTCGGCTTCCCGAGGGCCTTTTCTCCCTGCTCGTTTGTCACGGTGATGATGTCTACGGTTATTCCGTCGACTGTCTTTTTGCGGCTGATTATGCCGTCAAGACTGTGCTTATCGATATATTCCTTTCTTTCGAGGGCTAAATCTGTACGAAAGTTCATATTATTTTCTCCTAAACTATTGCTTTTTTTACGATTATGTAGTATTATTGTTGTCGCTTTGAAAAAAGTCTATCCAATTTTGCAAAAATATCTTGAAATTTCTTTAAAAAGATGCTATGATATACGATGCATATTGATGTAAATTAAGAGGAGGTGTAATGTTATGCCAAACATTAAATCAGCAAAGAAGCGCGTTCTCGTTAACGCAACAAAGCAGGCTCGTAATAAGTCCGCTAATTCAGCACTCAAAACTGCACTCAAAAAGGCTAATGCCGCTATCGAAGCAAACGCTGAAGATAAGGATGCAGCAGTTAAGCTTGCAGTTAAGAAAATCGACCAGGCTGTTGCTAAGGGTCTTCTTCACAAAAATAACGCTGCAAGAAAGAAGTCCGCTCTTGTAAGCAAGCTCAACGCAAGCAAATAATCAAAAGAAGATTTATGAGATGGGTTATGCCCGTCTCTTTTTCTTTTTACGGGCAGTATATACCTTTCGCTGAAGTCAGTTTTATGAGCCTAATTTCTATTTGAGAATTGTGCATCGGGCATTTCAAATATTGACTGTCATTTTGCATTAAATCTACCGTCCGTTCTTGTTTAAATCGTCAAAAAAACTTTTAGTGTATATAAACTGTGGAAATAAAGGAGGGGATGTGCTATAATTAAAGAGTTAATAAAGTGGAGAAATCTGCCTTTAACCTGAAAGAAAGAGGAGGAGTTAATTTGATTACTAAAGTCAGATCATTACTTACAGATGCCAAAGTCCATTGGAAAATTCCGCTTCCCGGACGCTATATGCCCTTTAAGGAGATAGCGGCTTATGCAGGCGGCGGTATCGGTGCCTATTTTATCATCACTATGGCTTCACAGCTTATCGTCAGCACGAATAATCTGCTGGTAAGCGGCGCCATAGGCATTTCCTTTACGGATATTTATGTGCTTTATCTCATTTCTACCTTCGCCAATATTCCTCTTACCGCTATAAGAGCGAATATGGTCGATAATTCCCGTAACAGAGCAGGTAAGTACAGACCGTATCTTTTATCGATGGGTATTCCCACGGCTCTTATCAGTCTGGCTTATGTGTGGTTCCCCTATGAGTCACTCTACGAATGGTTCCCGAATCAGATTTTCGGTATGCAGGGCGGCTACTTTGCAAAGCTGGTGCTTGTGCTGTTTTTTAACCTTCTGCTCCAGTTCTTCTTTAATTTCTTTAACGACGCTTATACTAACCTTATCCATGTTCTTTCTCCGAACACCCAGGAAAGAACAGATGTACTTGCCGTAAAGGCCGTCGTTTATTCTCTGGCACCCTCTATTATGAACATCGTCACTCCCATAGTCGCAAAGCGTGTGGCTGACAATAATCTTTATGATATAGCCGTTTACCGCTTTACATATCCGTTCTTTGCCATTTTCGGTATCGGTCTTACTATCTTTATTTTCGCCAATACAAACGAAAAAATCATACAGGCCCGAAGCCGTGTCATTCAGGTGCGCTTCACCGATGCCTTCAAGGAGGTAGCAAAGAATAAATATTTCTGGATTATCGCTCTTGCCGGCTGGCTCGGCTTCCTCGAAAGTGCCTACGGTAATCTCCTTAACTGGTCGGTAACCTTCGGTCACACAGGCGACGGCGACCAGCTCGCTCTCATTTACACCATTACGGGTAATGCCTCTCTTTGGGGTATGCTTTTAGCTCCCATCGCTGTTAAAAAATACGGTAAAAAGGCAGTTCTCGTCGGTGTTAATCTGATGAATGTTTTGTGTATTCTGGCTATGGGAATCAGAAAGGAAAGTCTCATCTGGCTTACCGTATGCATTTACATAAACTACCTTTTCGGCGCCTTCGAGCAGATTCTTTCTCCCGCCATTCAGGCCGATATCCGTGATTATCATCAGTATAAGACCGGTGTCCGTGTCGACGGTATGTTTGCTACCGTTGCCACCATCGGCGGTATGGTAACTATGGTTACATCCTCTGTTCTTCCCTTCGTTTACGAAAGCTACGGTATATTTGAGGGTAACGGCTACGGAAACGGCGGTATGGCGATTCTGGATGTGAATACGGGTGTACCCGGTCTACTTTCGAGAGTTATGAACACTCTTATCCTTATGGCCGCACTCGGTGCATTCCTTAATGTGGTGCCCTATTTCTTTTATGACCTTAAGGAAAAACAGCAGAAGAGCATCGTGCGTATTCTTAAAATCCGTGCTATGTTTGAGGACTACGGTAACGGTGTAACTAATAACAAGACAATCATCGAGGCTATAGATATTATCAGAGATGCCCGTGAAAAGGCAGGTAAGGAGCTTCTGCCCATCGAAAAGTCGATGAGCAAAAAGGAGCGCAGAGCCGCCAAGGAAGAAAACGAGGAAATCGAGATTTCCCGTATCGTTTGCCAAGAGCTCGGAAAGTTCGAAAGAGGCCTCGATAAGAAAAAGTATGAGGAATGTTTAGCCTTTTATCAGCGCGGACTTATGGGACTTTATGCACTTACAGGTGAGGAAATCTGTAAGGAGCTTGCCGCGGCCAGAGAATTACCAAAAGCCACCGCAGAAGAAAAGGAATACCGCAGATTCAGAATCGAAACTGCAAAGAATAAGCTTTCCGCACGCAAGGCTATGGATAAATACTACAAGAGTGCAGATACTTTCGTGCAGCCCGGCTTCGAGGAACTTGACAGACTCTTTGACCGTGAGGATGACATCAATGTCGAGCTCAAAGCTCTTTATGAAGCAAAGGCTGCGGCAAAGAAGGCGAAGGATTCCTGCTCGCTTAAGGAAATCGGCGAAAAGCTCAAATCACTCGAAAACGAAAAGAAGGATATTCAGAAGGCCTGTAAAGCTGAAATGGATAAGCACGCCTTCTTTGCCCGTGCCGCCAAGCCCTATATTGATGCGGAGCGTATCGTAAAGGAAAGAGAAAACACCCTTCACTTCGATGAAATCGCCGCCGGCTACGACGAGGCAAAGGCAGCCGAGGAAGCAGAGCATCAGGCAAAGCTCGACGAGCAGAAGCGTCTCGAGGAGGAAAAGGCGGAAAGAGCCGCCGCACTTAAGGCTGAAAAAGCCGCTGCCAAGGCAGAAAAGAAAAGCAAAAAATAATTTTCCGGGCAGCATAAGTTGATTTAAAAAAAAGGACGGTTAAAAATGAAGATTTTAGTAGTTAACGGAAGCCCCAAGGGTAAATACAGCGTAACGCTTCAGTCTACGGAATATCTTAAAATTAAGTTTCCCTGGATTGACTTTGATGTAATTCACGCGGGACAGCAGATAAAAAAGCTGGAAAAGGATTTCAGCGAAGCCGAAACGAAGCTGGAGGAGGCAGACTTTATTATCTTCTCTTATCCCGTTTACACCTTTATCGCTCCCTGTCAGCTTCACCGCTTCATCGAGCTTATGAAGGAGCATAAGGTGCAGGTGAAGGATAAGTTCGTTTCCCAGATAAGCACCTCGAAGCATTTTTATGACATCACCGCTCATAAGTACATCGAGGACAACTGTAAGGATATGGAAATGAAATATGTGAAGGGCCTTTCCGCTGATATGGATGACCTTACCACGGAAAAGGGTCAGAAGGAGCTCGTGGCATTTTTCAGATACCTTATGCACTGCTTCGATAACGATTATTATGAGCCCATCGTTAAAAAGGAAAAGGCCAAAAAGCCGGTAAAGGTTACTCTCGGTGAAAACAGAGAGAAAACCGAATCGGGCGAAATCGCCATTGTGGCCGACTTTGAGGACGGCGACACACAGCTTATCGCTATGATCGAGCGCTTCCGTAATTCGCTGGCTATGAGAAGCAAGGTAATCAATATCGCAGAGTACCCCTTTAAGGGCGGCTGTCTGGGCTGTTTTAACTGTGCAGTCAGCGGAAAGTGCATTTACAAGGACGGCTTCGACGATTATCTCCGTAATGAAATTCAGTCCTCCACAGCCATCGTTTATGCCTTTAAGATAAAGGATCATTCTATGGGCGCAAGATTTAAAATGTACGATGACAGACAGTTTTGTAACGGACACCGTACCGTGACTATGGGTATGCCCATCGGCTATCTGGTCAGCGGTGAGTACAGCAAGGAATTTAATTTACAGATGATTTTAGAGGGCAGAAGCGAGGTAGGCGGTAACTTCCTCGCAGGTGTGGCTACGGATGAGGTTAATCCCGATAAGGAAATCGACCGTATGGCTGACACTCTCGTTTACGCTCTGACTAATAAGCACACACAGCCCGCCAACTTCTACGGTGTAGGCGGTATGAAGATTTTCCGCGACCTCATTTTCCAGATGCAGGGTCTTATGAAGGCTGACCATAAATTCTATAAGGCACACGGTCAGTACGACTTCCCGCAGAAGAAAATGGGCAGAGTAATCGCTATGTATCTCGTAGGCGGACTTATGGCTTCTCCGAAGGTAAAGGGCAAAATGGGCAATATGATGAACGAGGGTATGCTGATGCCTTATAAGGGCGCTCTGGATAAAGCTAAAGCAGAAAAGGGCGAAAAGGTAGAAAAAACCGACTTTAAGGCTCTTATCGGTAAGAAATAATCCACACTCTTTCAGCCTTCATACGGTAAGTTTTTGTTAAGAATAGCAAAACTTTATGCTGTGGGAAAAATCTTTCGAAAAAAGGTTGAAAAATATTGATAAATCGGTTAATATATTAAAGGTAAAATTATATTATTCAATGAAACATTGGAGGTATTTATTATGTCAGTAAAAGTTGCTATTAACGGTTTCGGTCGTATCGGTCGTCTTGCATTCCGTCAGATGTTCGGTGCAGAAGGTTATGAAGTTGTTGCTATCAACGACCTTACAAGCCCCAAAATGCTTGCTCACCTTCTTAAGTACGACACTGCACAGGGCAGATATGACGGTCACACTGTAGAAGCTTCAGAGGATTCTATCACAGTTGACGGCAAGGAAATCAAAATCTATGCTTGCAAAGACGCTAACGATTGCCCCTGGGGTGAGCTCGGTGTTGATGTAGTTCTCGAGTGCACAGGCTTCTACTGCTCAAAGGACAAGTCAATGGCTCACATCAATGCAGGTGCAAAGAAGGTAGTTATCTCTGCTCCCGCAGGTAACGACCTCAAAACTATCGTTTACAGCGTTAACGAAAAGACTCTTACAGCTGATGATGTTATCATCTCCGCTGCTTCCTGCACCACAAACTGCCTTGCTCCCATGGCAAAGGCTCTCAACGATTACGCTGCTATCCAGAGCGGTATTATGACCACCGTTCACGCTTACACAGGCGATCAGATGGTTCTCGACGGTCCTCACAGAAAGGGTGACCTCAGAAGAGCCCGCGCTGCAGCTGCTAACATCGTTCCCAACTCCACAGGTGCTGCAAAGGCTATCGGTCTCGTAATTCCCGAGCTCAACGGCAAGCTCATCGGCTCTGCTCAGAGAGTTCCCACTCCCACAGGCTCCACAACTATCCTTGTTGCTGTAGTTAAGGGTGACGATGTAACTAAGGAAGGCATCAACGCTGCTATGAAGGCTGCTTCTTCCGATTCCTTCGGTTACACAGAAGAAGAACTCGTATCCTCCGACATCGTTGGTATCAGATACGGCTCACTCTTCGACGCTACACAGACAATGGTTACAAAGATCGAAGACGGTCTTTATCAGGTACAGGTTGTTGCTTGGTACGACAACGAAAACTCCTACACAAGCCAGATGGTTCGTACTATCAAGTACTTCGCAGAGCTTGCATAAGTTAAAAGTTAACTTTAAAGAGGTTGCAGAGATGCAGCCTCTTTTTTTTACCTCTCCGTCACGAAAGGACTGATTTTTAAAAGAGTAAAGCCATTGTAAGAGCGTCAATTCCCGCTTTACAATGGCTTTTATTATATTAACTTTTCCTAGCTTCTTTTCTTATGAAACCCTTTCAAGCATCGCCCGGAAGGATATTTACTCCGAGAGGGGAGATGTTACGGGGTGAATCAGTGGCTTCATACTCCTCTCCAATATCCCGTTCATTTTCGCTATGGCCATACCGTAATTAACGATGGGTACATTCTGATTTTCACAGCGCTTAATTCTCGACTGCATCTCCTTTTCATTAAGCATACAGCCGCCGCAGTGAACGACCAGCTTAAAGGGCGTTAAATCCTCGGGAAATTCTCCGCCGCTTGTAAAGGAGAAGTCAGGCTGCGCACCTGAAAAATTACTGATCCATTCCGGCATTTTCACCGTGCCGATGTCGTTACACTGTCTGTGGTGGGTACAGCCCTCGCTGATGAGCACTCTGTCACCGTCCTTCAGCCCGGCAAGAGCATCTGCTCCCTTTAAGAGAGTGGGCAGGTCACCCTTGTATCTTGCCATAAGAATGGAAAAGGAGGTGAGGGGAATACTCTCGGGTAAGGTCTTTGAAACCTTGCCGAAGGCCTGTGAGTCGGTGATAACGAGAGCGGGCGGCTCCTTTAATTTAGCCAAAGCCCCCTTAAGCTCGCTGTCCCGACAGCAGAGAGGGTAGGCGCCTCTGTCGAGAATGTCGCGTACGGTCATCTGCTGGGGCAGAATGAGTCTGCCCTTGGGCGCGGCCTTATCGATGGGGATTACTAAAAGCACCGTGTCGCCTTCGTTTATCAGATCACTGACGATGACCTTTTCGCTTTTCGTGGCCCTTGCGGTCTTCGCGATGAGCTCTTTCAGAGCGTGGATGCCCTCGCCCGTGAGAGCGCTTACATATATTTCGTTGTCCTCGCCCTCGGGGAAGGCTTCGATAGTATCGCACTTATTGTGAGCGAGGATAAAGGGGATGCTTTTCTCTCTGAAAAGGCCTATAAGCTCGTTTTCCGCTTCGGTGAGCTCTTCTCCGGCATCATGCACGAGAATGGCTAAATCGGTCTTATAAAGGACTTCTCTGGCCTTCTGCACACGCATCTCACCGAGGGTGCCCTCGTCATCGATGCCGGGGGTGTCGATAATAACCGCGGGACCCAGGGGTAAAAGCTCCATTGACTTTCTTACGGGGTCGGTGGTGGTTCCCTTGACATCGGAAACCACTGCGAGATTTTGTCCCGTCACCGCATTGACAAGACTTGATTTGCCCGCATTTCGCAGACCGAAAAATCCGATGTGAGCTCTTTCCGAGGAGGGAGTATTGTTAAGGCTCATAATTTTCTCCTTTCGTCTGAACTGTGTTATATTTGCCTTGCCTGAAGGATAGGAGAGGGGGCAGAAGGACATCAGAATCTGAAATCTCTGCGGTTAGAATTTTTTATGTCCTCGATGTTCTGCTTGGCGATGGCCTTTACCTTGTCTTTGGTAACCTTTTCGATTTCCTCGTCTATCATCTTAAATCCGATTTCCTTCGTTCTGTCGCTGGCGTAGTCCACCAGATATTCCGTGAGCGTCATAAGAGCGTTAGGGTGACAGCAGTTAATGATCTGTCCGTTTTTACACAGAGACATAAATCGGTCTCCCGTTCTGCCCTCGCGGTAGCAGGCAGTACAGAAGGAGGGGATGTGGCCGTTTTCCATCAGCCATGCCACTACCTCGTCGAGGGTTCTCTGGTCGGAAACATCGAACTGCTCCGTGTCGTGAGGTCTTTCGCTTTCGGTGTAGCCGCCTACGGAGGTTCTCGAGCCGCCGCTTACCTGTGAAACGCCGAGACGCAGAAGCTTCGTTCTGGTTTCCTCGGTCTCACGGGTGGAGATAATCATTCCCGTGTAGGGTACGGCGAGACGGATGCAGGCAGTGATTTTAGCGAAGATTTCGTCGGAGATGGAGTTATCAAAGGCTTCGGGATCGATGTCGTCTGCCTTTTTGATTCGCGGAACGCTGATGGTGTGAGGGCCTACGCCGTGTACTGCCTCCAGGTGCTCTGCGTGCATAATAAGACCGGCGAATTCGTATTTGTACATTTCCAGTCCGAAAAGCACACCGAGACCTACATCGTCGATTCCGCCCTCCATAGCTCTGTCCATAGCCTCTGTATGATAATCGTAGTCGTGCTTGGGTCCCGTGGGATGAAGCTGAAGATAGCTTTCCTTATGGTAGGTTTCCTGGAAAAGAATGTAGGTACCGATACCCGCTTCCTTGAGCTTGCGGTAATTTTCTACGGTGGTGGCGGCGATGTTTACATTTACGCGGCGGATGTCACCGTTTTTATGATGAACGCTGTAAATTGTCTTGATGCACTCGAGGATGTACTCGATGGGGTTATTTTTCGGGTCCTCTCCCGCCTCGATGGCCAGTCTCTTATGGCCCATATCCTGCAGTGCGATAACCTCTGCTCTTACCTCCTCCTGTGTAAGCTTTTTGCGGGCGATTTTTTTGTTTTTGATGTGGTAGGGGCAGTAAACGCAGCCGTTTACACAGTAGTTTGAGAGATAAAGGGGAGCGAAGATAACGATTCTGTTTCCGTAAAAGGCGAGCTTGATTTCCTCGGCTACCTCGTAGATTTTTTCGATAAGGTCTTCCTCCTCGCAGGCTAAAAGCACACTTGCCTCACGGTGGGAAAGTCCCGAGCATACTGTGCCTGTCTCCGTTTTGCGGGGACGGGCCTTTTCGATGATGCTTAAGATAAGCTCGCGGTTGTTTTTGTTAGCCTCTGCATATTCGAGAGTGGCGCGGATTTCTCCGTCATTGATAAATTCCTCTGCCTTGAGTGATTTAGGGTTATAAATAGCCATAAGTTACTTCCTTTCTGTATTTATAAAGTCGCCTCTGTCGCATACTACCGTGTATCCGATAGAGTTAATTTTCTTTTTCAGCTCCTCCAGCTTCTGCGCCGATTCGGCACCTGTGGAAAGCTTATTATTGTAAAGCATATATTTGTCTCTCACAGCCGTAGGTGAGAGGTTGGGCATAATTACATTTGCACCGTGGAGAATGCCCCTTTCTCTGCCACCCTCCTCGAGAGTGCCCAGAGCAGTAGTGGAGGGGAGAAGCACGGGCGGATGGATAATTCTGATAACCGAAAGAAGAAAGCAGGTAAGCTCTGCACTGCCCGGTATCTCCTTGCCGAAGGGAGTGTCCTTATGAGGGATAAAGGGGCCTATGCCTACCATATCGGGTCTGAAGTCTTCGATGAATTTCAGATCCTTTGCCAGACATCCGTCCGTCTGATAGGGTGACCCTACCATAAAGCCGCAGCCTGTCTGAAAGCCGATTTCCTTCAGATTCCGAAGACATTCCATTCGGTTTTCCAGAGTAAGCTTTTCGGGATGCAGACGGGCATAATGCTCGCTGTCTGCAGTTTCGTGTCGCAGAAGATAGCGGTCCGCTCCCGCCTCGTAAAGCCTTTCGTAGGATTCGCGGCTTCTTTCACCGAGAGATAAGGTAACGGCACAGTCAGGATAAAGTCCTTTGATTTCTCTTATTAAATCACAGAGAAAGGCATCGCTGAAGGCGCCGTCCTCACCGCCCTGCATAACGAAGGTGCGAAAGCCCAGCCCGTAGCCGTCCTTACAGCAGGAAAGAATTTCTTCTCTCCCGAGCCTGTAGCGGTCGCACAGTCGGTTGCTTTTTCTGATTCCGCAGTAATAACAGTCGTTTTTACAGATGTTGCTGACCTCGATGAGACCGCGGATAAAGACCGAGTCACCGTAAATGCTTTTACGAAGCCTTACGGCCTCCCGCTGTAAACGAAGGGTTATTTCCTCGTCACGAAGCACGATGAGCTCCTCGTATTCCTTTTCCGTGAGGCTGTGGGTGCTGATGAGCTTTTCGGCAAGATAATCCGTTCTCTTATTCATTCGAAATCACACCCGAATAAGCCGTTTTGACGCTGATGCCCTCGAGTCTGCCTATTTGTCCCGACAGAGCGGAAATGGTGTTCTGGGGCGCATCGATGGCTATGCTGATAATATTTATGTTCTTTTGTCGGTAGGGAATACCCATCCTGCCGATAATGTAATTTCCGTAGTTATGCAGCAGTGAATTAAGCTGCTCCACGGTTTCGCTTTTTTCCACGATAATGCTCATTACCGCTACTCTTGTTTCCATAGCTACCTCCGATAAAAATAAAAATGCCATACCTCTTCAGAGAGTATGGCAACAAAAGCTTCAGATTAAGGGTTATTCGGAATTATTGCTGTTGCCTTCTCCTCAGAGGGTAAAAACCGTCTTTATGTCAGGTCACATTAATTATACTATATTTCCTTTATAAAATCAACACCCGTTTACTGCCTTTTTTCGCTAAATTATCAATAAATTAAAATGCAAATTTCCGACTTTTTTCGTCAATATAATCATTGACTTTAGCTGTCGCGGAAACTATAATAAATCCTTGGATTTTATAAAAAAAAGAAGGAATAAAAATGGAAACTCTTTTATCAATAGCGATAGCCTTAAGTGCAGGTCTTTTTATGTCCAGAGTGGTAAAGCCTCTTAAGCTTCCCGCAGTTACGGGCTATCTTATCGCAGGTATACTTATCGGCCCTTACTGTCTGGGCAGACTCGGCATAGACGGCTTCGGCTTCGCTTCCACCGAGCAGGTAGGCGATATGAGCATAATCAACGATGTGGCTCTGGGCTTCATCGCCTTCGCTATCGGCGACGAATTTCGCTTCGAGCAGCTGAAAAAGACAGGTAAGGCCGCCACCATTATCGGCATTTTACAGGCTGTTCTTACCACAGTGATAGTAGATGTGGCTTTAGTGGGACTTCATTTTCTGTTAGGTGAGGATAAATTCCCGCTCTCATCAGCCATTATCCTCGGTGCCATCGCTTCGGCTACTGCTCCTGCCGCCACTCTGATGGTCGTCAGACAGTATAAGGCAAAGGGTAAGCTGACTAATCTTCTGCTTCCCATCGTTGCCCTGGACGATGCCGTAGGTCTTATTATTTTCGCCGTATCCTTCGGCTTTGCGAAAACTCTCATCAGCGGAGAGTTCAATGTTTACTCCGTACTCGTCGATCCTGTGGTAGAGATAGTTTTCTCGCTGGTTTTAGGTGCGATTTTAGGCTATCTTCTCGCCTGGGCAGAGAAGTATTTCTTCTCCCGTTCAAAGAGACAGGCTATCGTGGTAACCGCCATTTTCCTTGCAGTGGCTCTGGCGAAGCTTAAATTTCATCTGGGCCCCGTGGAGGTCGGCTTCAGTCCTCTGCTCGTATGTATGATGCTCGGCACCATATTCTGTAATGTCTGTGAATTTTCCGCTAACCTTATGGAAAAGACCGACCGATGGACAGCACCTCTTTTCATTCTCTTTTTCGTTTTAAGCGGTGCAGAGCTCGAGTTCTCCGTCTTCGGTGAGATAGCGGTAGTGGGCATCGGTGTCGTTTACATCCTTACCCGTTCCTTCGGTAAATGCTTCGGTGCGAGAATAGGCGCAAACATCGCCAAATGTGAGCCGAACATAAAAAAATATCTCGGCATAACTCTCCTTCCCCAGGCAGGTGTGGCACTCGGTATGTCCGTCAGTGCTCTCGAGCTCGGAGAAACAGGTGTGATAATCAGAAATATCGTGCTTTTCGGTGTGCTCGTTTATGAGCTCTTCGGTCCTCTTATGACGAAGATAGCACTTACCAAGGCAGGAGATATAAGACCGAAGGAGAATAAGCCGAAGGTAGCCGCCGAAAAGGGACGCGGAGAGTAATTTATCCGCAGTAAATACATAATTAACTTAAAAGCACCCGCAGACATCTCTGCGGGTGCTTTCTTTCATATATGATTTCACGCGGTGCTTTATCTGATATAATTCAGCGGGTTAACTTTTTGTCCGTTAACGAGCACCTCAAAGTGAAGATGCGGGCCGGTGGAGTTACCGGTAGAGCCTATCCTGCCTATCTGCTGACCCTGATATACATACTGTCCGGCTCTTACACAAATGGAGCCGGGCTGCATATGTGCATAGCGGGTGGTAATGCCGTTTCCGTGATTTATAACTACCGTGTGGCCGTAGCCCGACCAACCGCTGTAGGCTGTAACTACGGTACCCGATGCAGATGCCACGACGGGGATACCCGTCGAGCCGCCGTAACGGATGATGTCGATGCCTCCGTGGAAGCCCCAGCCCGAAATACCCGGGTTTCTGTAGCCGTAGTAGGAGGAAATGCTGTAGGCTCCTCTCGTGGGCCAGGTAAAGCCTCTCGAGGTAACCGCACCGCCGTAAACGGGTGATGAGTAGGTTTTGGTACCGATGAGTACTATTTTGTTAACAGGATTTTTCGTTACCTTTTCCGAAAGGAAGGAGGTGTAGGAAATCTCACCGTTAATGTAGGTGACGAGCTCCGTGATAACCTTCTGACCGTTGACACCGTTTTGGGAGGTTTTCTTTGTGCCCTTGGCGAGGGAGGCGCTCTGCTTTTCTATGGTTTCGTAGGGTATGGACACCTTTCGTGTGCGTGTCTTCATAACCTTGACACGGACATAATTTTCCTCCTCGGCTACAAGCAGCTTTTTAATGGAGGAGAGTTTATCGAAATTCTTACCGGGGTTAAGTGCGCGCAGCTGCTTTCTCGTAAGACC
Organism: Acutalibacteraceae bacterium; assembly: GCA_045588555.1. Classification (GTDB taxonomy): domain Bacteria; phylum Bacillota; class Clostridia; order Oscillospirales; family Acutalibacteraceae; genus UBA6857. The sequence continues at coordinate 61,038 of JAZNEL010000043.1, forward strand.
GTACTGCTTGGCCACAGAGGCAATAGTATCCTTCTTTCTGACCTTATGGTATTTGGCCTGGGACTTCGGCTTCGAGAGCATATCCTGGAGCTTTGCCGTGTCCCAGATAAGACCGCTGTTCTCTTTATAATAGCCCTGGATGTATTCGATTTCCTCTACGAAGCTGACCATAGTGCCTTCCTCTGCCTTGCTTTCGTAGGGTGCTAAAATTTCCGAAAATACCGCCACGGCATCCGATTCGTTTCTTACGGCACAGATGAACTCGCCGTTAATGTAGACACCGCAGGCACGGATATAGCTTTCACCGCTTCCCGCGATAATGCCCTCGCTTATCATCTGTGAATTGCTTAATTCGTTTACCTTGACTCTGCTGAATTTGTACTGTGGCTGTTTGTTCAGGGCAAGGTCTGAATTTTCCTCGGAGGATAAAAGAGTGAGTGCCTGACTTCTGCCCTTTTCAAAGGTCTGCGTGTTTTCCACATAGCCGAGGGAATTACCGTTATAAAATACCTCCAGAGCGAAGGTGGTGTCCTCTGAAGCGGTGCTTATGACAAGAAAAACGGCAAAGCAGGTAGCCAGGGGAAGTGAAATATTGAAAAGTGTTTTCCAGAAATGGCTGTGCCTTTTAAAGGATATAAGGAAATATTTACCCATAGCCCTGATAAAGACGAAGCCTCTTTTTTTCTTCACTGCCTTCGTGGCACCGATAATAGCTTTTATCTCCATCGCGATTCGTTTTATGTCGTCGTTTAAGCTTAAGTGCACCTTTTTCGGCAGAGTCCGCAGCTTTTTCCATAAGCTCGCGGCCAGATTGCAGACGAGCAGATACGGAATTACAAAGACAGGGGAAAGCTTCGAGAAAATGTATTTGACGAGCTTTATTGTCTGCTCACCGATTTGTTCGATTTTATCCTCTGCTGTGTAGAGAAGGTAGGTAATGTCGATTTCGGAGAGAGCCTTCTTCGGATTTTTTATATTTCCCGGTGTCGCCTGACCTTCTTCGGCTTCGGCGAAACTGACTGTCCGGGGCGGAATTTCTTCCTCGACGGGAATGATAATCTCCTCGGCATCCTCTCCGCAGAAAAGGCTGTAGGGTACATCGTCGTCGAGAAAATAGGTATCGTTCAGATTAAAGGATACCGTGTCCGACAGCTCTCTTTTAAAGCTTTCCTTGTTTTCCGTGACTCTCACCTCACTTTCTTTAAATAAAACACGGACAGAGGCTCGCGATAGGGGATAATGCTTCGCCGCTTTCGGAGAAAGCATCATCTTTTATCGGTGAATATTCTGTGGCATCTGCAGCCTGTCCGATGAATCTGCATTATTTTATCACAGAATACGGATATTTTCAATAGTCTTGATTATTTAGTGGGATAGGTAAGCTTTTCCACTGTCCAGCCCTCGAGGACCTTTACCATTTCCTCGGCCTCTTTTTTAGCTGAAGGAAGATTATGGTCGCGGTAGTTTCCGCATTCCTCGGCAGAAACTCCGGGCACCTCACCCTCAAAGGCGGCACAGAAGGCCAGCGCATCCCTCGTAAGGCTGATGGCGGTCTCCTTCGGAAGGGTGTCGGCTGTGATGAAGTAAAAGCCCGTTCTGCAGCCCATGGGACCGAAATAGATTATCCTGTCCGAAAAGTCGCTGTTTCTCACATAGGTGGCAAAAAGATGCTCGAGAGTGTGAATGGAGCCGTTTTCCATTACCTCCTCCACATTCGGACGGCGGCAACGGATGTCGTAGGTGACCGTGTTCATATCCGTTCTGGAAAGGTACATACCCTTGGGCAGGATGGTGTGGTCGATGGTAAAGCTTGCTATTTTTTTCATAGTAGTATTTTCCTTTCGGTTTTAATTGAAGGTAATGTATTTTTTCGAGGAAAAGAGTCGGGATATGCCCTGTCTTACACCTCGGTTTTCTTCCTTTGAAAGGGTGGGATCCTCTCTGAAAAGATCCTCGCAGGCCTGTCGGCTTTCTCTGACGATGTCCATATTCTCCGTCAGATCGGCTATTTTAAGGTCCGGAAGACCGTGCTGTCTCGAGCCGAAAAAGTCACCGGGTCCCCGAAGCTCGAGATCCTTGTCGGCTATCTTAAAGCCGTCAGAGGTTTTACACATAATGTCGAGTCTCGCCGCGGCGGCTTCGTTTTTCGCGTCGCTGACGAGCACGCAGTAGGATTTCTCCGTACCTCTGCCGACTCTTCCGCGGAGCTGATGGAGCTGTGAGAGACCGAAGCGCTCGGCATTTTCGATGACCATTATCACGGAATTCGGCACATCGACACCGACCTCGATAACGGTGGTGGCGACCAGAAGACCTGTTTCGCCCTTTGAAAAGCTTTCCATAACCCTTTCCTTTTCTGCCGCCTTCATTTTGCCGTGTAAAAGCCCTACCGTGTAATCACGGAAGATGTCGTTTTTCAGCCTTTCGGCATATTCGGTGGCGGCTGTAAGGTCACCGTCGCCCTCCTCTACGGCAGGACACACGATGTATGCCTGAAGCCCCATATCCAGATGCTTTCTGATAAAGGCATAAAGGCGCTGACGGTAGGTGGTATCCACGCAATAGGTGGAAATTTTCTGCCGTCCCTTCGGTAATTCGTCGATTACGGAAAGGTCCAGGTCGCCGTAAATAATCAGTGAAAGGGTGCGGGGGATGGGTGTCGCACTCATTACGAGAGTGTGAGGACAGCTTCCTTTAGCCGAAAGAGAGCCTCTCTGTGCTACACCGAAGCGATGCTGTTCGTCGGTGACGATGAGACCGAGACGGCTGAAGGCGGTGTCCTCGGTGAGCAGAGCGTGAGTGCCGATGATTATGTCGGTTTTTCCGGAGCTCAGTCTTTCCTTTGCTTCTCTTTTTCTTTTAGGTGTAAGGGAGCCTACCAGAAGGTCTACGGTTACATCTGTATTTTCCGTGAGCTTTTTTACTGTTTCGTAATGCTGTCGCGCTAAAATTTCCGTCGGCGCCATAAAGGCACTCTGCAGTCCGTTTTTAGCCGCTACGAAGGTAAGACAGCAGGCGATTACGGTTTTACCCGAGCCCACATCACCCTGTACGAGGCGGTTCATCGGTACATCCCTCTGCATATCCTTTACCGCTTCATCGATAACTCTTTTCTGTGCGCCCGTGAGTGTAAAGGGCAGAGAATCGATGAAATCTCTGCTGCAGTCATTTTCTATTCTGCCCGAGGTCTGCCGTCTGTTTCTTTTGCGGAGCATTTTCATTCCCGCCTGGAGAATAAACAGCTCCTCGAAAATCAGTCTGTGGCGGGCTATTTCGTATTCCTTTTGACTTTTCGGAAAATGAATGTTTTTAAGTGCGAAGCTTTCGTGGCAGAGAGCGTAGCGCTGTCTTACCGGGTCGGGAAGGTAATCCTTTTCCTTTTTTTCCATATAAAGGGGGAGAGCGTTGCCGATAATCTTCGTCAGAATGTTTGAGGTAAGACCTGCCGTAAGGGGATAGACAGGCATCATAGTCATTCCCTCGCTGTAGGGCTCGATGATGGGGTTCGTCATCTCGAAGGAGCCTCGGCTGACGGTTATTTTGCCGTAAAAGACAAATTCCTCGCCCTGCTTCATTTTTTCCGCGAGAAAGCGGTTATTGAAAACGGTTATGTGAACTCCCGCTTCACCGTCGGTGACGAGAGTTTTGTAGACAGTCATACCCTTTCTTATCTGATGCTCTACCGGGTCATAGCCGACCACAGCGGAAAAACAGCCGATACTGTCGGGAGTGAGCTTGCATATCGGGGTAAGAGAGGTGAAGTCGATGTAGGAGCGGGGATAAAAATGCACCAGATCATAAAGGGTCTCTATACCGAGCTTTTTCAGCAGTGCCGCTCTTTTTTCGCCTACTCCCTTGATATATTGGACAGGGGTCATTTTTATCCTCCCTTCTTTAGATTTCTGAAAACGGCGGAATAGCCGTGTCCGTGTGTGCGGATAATTTATGCCTCCCAGCTGTACACATTCTTAAAGGGGTCAAATTCGTTTACCCCTCCCTCGTAGGAAAGCTCACGGGAATAGTAAGCCATACCGTCTCTGTAGCACAGGGGGATGAAGGGGAGAGTGCTGTCGAAAACCTGAACGAAGGTGGAAATGTCGATGGCACCCCGGGTAAAATCGAAGTAGGCCTTCGCTGCTACGCTTTTCGTGTCGATGCCGTAGCGGGCACCTCCGTCCGATGAGAAAAAGGCTGAAAGGGACATATTTGCACCGGGCTTTATTTCGCCCACATAAAGGTCGAAGTCACCGCTTTTCAGAGCGCTGATGTATTCGCTGTATTCCTTTTCGTAAAGCTCCGTACCGATGCCGACGCTTTCCAGCGCCTTTTTTACCTGCTTGGCTAAAGATACCTTCGCCTGTGTATCACTGCACACGAGCAGCTTTATCTTTAAAAATTCGAAATTCTTTGAGCGGTAGGCATTATTGGAGTAAGCATAAACATAACCGCTTTTTTCCAGAAGAGCCTCTGCCTCCTTGGTATTGAAGGGGTTTTCGCTCACGGGAACAGAAGCTGCCTCATACCAGTCGGGATTAAATACGCTTTTGGTCCTGCGGTACATACCCTCGTAGACGCTGTCGCAGATTCCCGTTCTGTCTATGGCGTAATTGACGGCTCTGCGCAGAGCCTCCTCGGCGAAAACACCCTCGCTGTTAAAGCCGAGATATATGAGATTATTAAGAGGCATTTTTACCATATTTGCGCCGATTTTCGTGTATTCTCCGTCGCTTAAATCGTCGAAGAAGTAGGTCAGGTCTCCCGTCTGCAGGAGATAAAGCTCTCCCTTTTCGGCACTTACGGGTACAAGATTGATTTTCTCTGTGGTCATTTCCTCTTTACGGGTGGTGCTTTCGTTGGCCTTAAGATAATAGGCACCGCTCTTTTTCTGCAGGGTGTATCTTCCGCTGCCTACGGGTATTTTTTCGCCGCCGTCACCGGCTTTTATAACGGGGAAGATGAGACAGGCCTCGGCGAAAATATCCTCATTTCCGAGGGTAAAGATAACCGTGGAATCAGAGCCTGTGGCAGTTTTTATGTTTTCGAGGCGCTTGCCGTAAAAATCGTTATCCTTTGCCATATTGAAGGAGTAAACCACATCCGAGGCATCCACGAGGCTTCCGTCGGAAAAATACATTTCGCTTTTCAGTGTGACAGTGAGCTTTTTCCCTTCGTTGGTAAAGGCTTCGGCGATGAGGGGAGTGACGGTGTAGCCGTCTCCGATGAGAAAGAGACTGTCGTAAACGAGAGTGAGGAGATTTCTGTTAAGAGGGCTTTCGGTTTTAAAGGGGTTGAGCCCCTTGCCCTCGAAGTAGCCGAGAGTTATTTCCTTTTCCGAGATGACCTGCTGTGTGGTTTCGGTCTCGGCTGTGGTCTCCTCGACGGGAGCCTCCTCTCTTTTTCTGCAGGCAGAGAAAGCACAGAAAACGGTAATAATGCACAGAAAAATGCAGATAAGCTTTTTCATTTATTTTTCACCCACTTATTCCAGTGATATTCTTTCCACGGAAAGACATTTTCCTGTTTTTTCGTCTAAAGTGAAAATGCATCCGTTAATCATACAGGCACCCTGCGCACCGTCGAAGCGGACGGGCATACCTGTGAGAAATTTGCCTATAACCAAATCCTTGTCCACACCTAAAACGCTGTCCTTTACACCGCACATACCGATGTCGGTGATGTAGCCCGTGCCGCCGGGTAAAACTCTTTCGTCAGCGGTAAGGACATGGGTATGTGTACCGAAAAGAGCGGATACTCTGCCGTCAAGATAAAAGCCCATAGCCTTTTTTTCGCTGGTGGCTTCGGCGTGAAGGTCCACGAGGATAAGGTTGGTTTTGCCCTCGAGCTCCTTAAGCGCTCTGTCTGCGGCACGGAAGGCATTATCACAGCTGTCGCTGTACATATTGCCCATAAGATTGATAACTGCTACGGAATATCTGCCCGTATCTATCAGAGCGTAGCCTCTGCCGGGAGCAGAGGGACAGAGGTTAAAAGGTCTTATTATAAATTCGTTTTCGTCCAGATAGGTGTAAACCTCTTTTCTGCGGAAAACGTGGTTGCCTGTGGTGATGAAGTCGGCACCGCTGGTGAAAAGATGCTCTGCCGAGTCGGGCGTGATGCCGTTACCTGTGGCGGAGTTTTCACCGTTTACGATGCAGAAATCTATTCCCTTTAGTTTTTTCAGAGCGGGGAGCTTTTTTCTTAAAAAGTCACAGCCGACACCGCCGACTACATCCCCTAAAACCAGAATGTTCATATTATTCCGTCCTATCAGTCTTTAAAGTCGTTAAGATATTCGGTAATGTCGAAATCGTCATCGTCGGGATAATAGTCCCATCCGTCGTAGTAGTTACCGCTTTTTCCCTCGTCGGGATTTTCGGGTATTTCCTTTATGACCTCGACCTTTTTACCGCTCATCCATAAAAAGTGAGAAACGAGAAGCGTATAGCCGCAGCAGGAGGGGGTAAGCCATTGGCTTACGGTGCCCTCGGGAATGCCGAAATTAGAAAGGATGGTGGCGATGACACCGCCGTGAGTTACGATGGCTACGGAATCCGTTCCCGATTTGATGATGCCGTCCACCATTTTTTCGAAGGTGGAGCATACTCTGTTAGCGAAATCCGCGTTGCTTTCTCCGAAGGGCGGCTTGACACCCTCCTCGCCTCTTATCCAGCGGTCAAAGAGAGGCTGCTTTTCGTGCAGAACCTCGGCTGTCTGTCCCTCAAATTCTCCGAAATTATATTCCGTAAGTCCGTCCATTACGATGGGCTTCAGATGCGGATAAAGGATTTCTGCCGTTTCGGTACAGCGCTTAAGGGGTGAGGAGAAAACGAAGTCTGCCTCGGGATAGATATATTTTTCCTTGGCGTCCTTCAGCTGTACGATGCCCTCGTCACAGAGAGGGGAGTCCGTTCTGCCGGCATAAACGCCGTCGAGGTTATCCTGTGTGAGTGCGTGTCTGATAAGATGTATACGGTAGGTTTTCATAATTTCATCTCCTGAAAGTAATACATTTCATTATACCTCATTTTTAGTGAAATTTCAATATTTTTGATATAATAATACTATATAATGCAGAACATTTAATAAATAATAAGCGGACGGAAGGAGAAAAGAAGGATTCCCGTCCGGTAACAGACTGCATTCTGATTACTTGAAAAAACTGAAAGCTTAATGTATAATAGCCTTATCAAAATTTACGGGGAGAAAATTATGCTTAATTTCATCATCGGCAGAAAGAACAGCGGAAAAACTGCTGCAGCTCATAAAATACTCGGAGAAAGGGTAAAGCAGGGCGGGGAGGCTATGCTTCTCGTGCCCCGTCAGTATACCTTTGAAAGCGACAGAGGTATTCTTTCCCTTTTAGGCCCGAAGGCGGCCTCCGGGGTGGAGGTGCTTTCCTTTACCCGCTTGTCACATATCGTTCTCTCGGTTTACGGAGGGATAAAAAAGGATGTGGCCTCCGGTGCGGCCAGACTGATTTATATGTCTCTGGCCGTGGAAAGCTTAAGTGACAGACTCCGCGTTTTCGCAAAGCATAAAAAGGACATCGCTCTTTCCTCGAAGCTGCTCGCCTTTGTCGATGAAATGAAAAATGAGGGCATCACAGCCGATGCTCTGGAAAAAAGTGCCGCAGATATAGCTGACCGGCTTCTGCGTGAAAAGACAGAGGAGGCGGCTCTCATTTACCGCACCTATGAGGCGGTGGTGGCACAGAGTGCCTTCGACGATGCGGATTTGCTGGCGAGGGTCTACGAAATTCTCTGCGGTGAAAGCTTTTTCGCGGGAAAAACTGTGGTTATCGACGGCTTTCCCTCCTTTACCTACGATGAACTCCGTCTTATCTCTCTTATGATGAGACAGGCGGAAAATGTTTATGTTACTCTCTGTCTGGATAAAATCGACATTACCGCCAAAACAGGCCCCTTTCCTTACATTCAGCAAACTGCACGCAAGCTGATGCGACTGGCGGGAGAGTATAATGTTCAGGTGGCACAGCCTTTGGTATGCACGGGTGAGGGTGAGTACTTCAGAGCCGACATCGGACACATCGAAAAAAATCTGTATAAGCCCGATTTTTCTCTTTATGAGGGCAAGGCGGATAATGTGACGGTTATCACGGCGGGGGATTTTTATGACGAATGTGATGCCGTGGCCCGTAAAATAAAGGCTCTCATCCGTGAGGGTGAGTACCGCTGCAGAGATATAGCCGTCGTTTACAGAGATGACGAAAGCTACGAAAGACAGCTCCGACGCTCCTTCCTTACCTACGGAATACCCTTTTTCGAGGATAAAAGACAGGAGATAGTCCGTCAGCCTCTCATAAATCTCGTGAGCAGTCTGCTTAAAATCTGCAGTGAGGGCTTCGACAGCGATTATGTTTTCCGTTATCTTAAAACCTATCTTGCCGGAATAAGCGATGAGGAAAGTGCACTGTTGGAAAACTACTGCTTTATGTGGGACATCAGCGGTAAAAAATGGCTCAGCGAGTGGACATATAATCCCGACGGCTTCGGTGAGGATATGAACGAAAAAAGAAGAGCAGAGCTGGAAAAGCTGAACGAATTAAGAGTGAGAACCGTCTCTCCCATTGTCTCTCTGCGTGAAAAAATAACTGCGGGTAATGCCCGTGAGGCACTGAAGGCGGTTTATGATTTTCTGAGAGAAAACCGTATTGACGAGCGACTTAAGCAGTATGCACTCGCTCTGGAGGCGGAGGGTGACACAGACCCGGCTCTCGAGCAGGAGCAGGTATGGGATATTCTGATGGAGGCTCTCGATGATATGGCGGGAGCTCTCGGCGAAAGGAAGATAACCGCCGTACGCTTGAGTGAAATTTTCGGGCTGGTCATCAGCGAAAAAACTCTCGGCAAGCTTCCCGACGGCTTTGACGAGGTAAGCGTGGCAGACGCTGAAAGAATGCTCACCAAAAAAGCGAAGGTAGTCTTTGCCGTGGGTCTTAACAGCGGACTTTTCCCGAAGAATCAGAGTGAAGGCGGACTTTTCTCTGCTTTTGAGAAAAGCAGACTCGAGGGTACGGGCCTTTCCCTCGGTGACGGCGTTAAGGAAAAGAGTATGAGGGAGCGATTCATTCTTTATAATGCTCTTTCTTCACCCTCGGACAGACTTTATCTCTCCTACTGCGTTTCGGGCAAGGGAGACGAAAAGAGAACGAAAAGCGAGGCTGTGACCCTTTGCGAAAGGATGCTTCCCGGTCTTAATCACACCGTTACGGGTAATGAGCCTCTTATCGACCTCATCGAAAGCGAAAGGTCAGCCTTCCGTCTTATGGCCGAAAGGTACCGTGACGACAGCACGGAGAGTAATTCTCTTTATTCCTATTTCGGGGATAAGCCCGAATACAGTGCTGTACTTTCCTCCATAAGCAAGGCTATATATAAGGAGCCCTATAAAATCGAAAACAGGGAAACCGCACTGACTCTGTTCGGTAAGGATCTGTACTTTTCCGCTTCCCAGATGGAGACCTACAGCAAATGTCCCTTTATGTACTACTGCCGCTACGGCATCGGTGCCTCACCGAGAGTAAAGGCTGCTCTGGATGCTTCTCAGAGCGGTACTGTGGTGCATCACGTTCTGGAGCTGGTGCTGAAAAAATACAGGGGAAAGGATTTTCTTCGTCTCTCTGATGAGGAGCTGAAGGAGGAGCTCCGTCTTTGTCTGGCGGAATATATGACAGATAAAATGGGCGGAAGCGACTCAAAGGATTCACGGTTTAATTACATTTATAACCGACTGCTGAAGGTTCTTTCCGACATTACGGAAAGACTGCGCCGTGAGTTTGCGACCAGCGACTTCGAGCCCTGTGACTTCGAACTTTCCATAAGGCGTGACGGTGATGTGAAGCCCTTTACTCTCGAGCTGAAAAGAGGCACCGTGCAGATAAGAGGTATCATCGACCGCGTGGATAAAATGGATCTGGACGGAAAGCGCTTTATCAGAGTCGTGGACTATAAAACAGGCGGAAAAACTTTCGAGCTTTCCGATGTTCTGGAGGGCCTCAATATGCAGATGCTCCTTTATCTTATCTCCATCTGGCGAAACGGTGAGGGAGAATATAAGGACATCATCCCCGCAGGTATACTGTATTTCCCTGCGAAAATGAGTACTGTCACCGTAGAGCAGCGCGGTGAGGATGAGGAAATCATCAGAGAAAACCGCTACCGTGCAGGTAAAATGAACGGTATGATAGTGGATGAATACGATATGGTAAGCCATATGGATAAGGAGGGCAAGGGCCTCTTTATTCCCGTGTCCACAGATAAAAGAACAGGTAAAATAAAAGGTAAATTCATCTCTCTTTATCACCTCGGAAGGCTCGGTGAAAGGATGGATGAGGTGATTAAAAATATGGCCGAGAGCATACAGGACGGCATCATCCCCGCCACACCCGTTTACGGCTCGTCCTACACGGATGTCTGTGACTGGTGCGATTACAGGGAAATCTGCCTCGAGGAAAATCCCGAAAAGAGATACATCAGAAAAATACCTCACGATGAATGTATGGAGCTGCTGGCGGAAAAGGAGGAAAAGGAATGAGCAGAAGCTGGACAGAAAATCAGAAGGACGCTATTGCCTCCCGCAGGGGAGACATAGTGGTTTCAGCGGCCGCCGGCTCGGGTAAAACGGCAGTGCTCGTAGAGAGAGTAATTCAGAGGCTTACGGACAGCGAAAGACCTACCTCTGCCGACCGTCTTCTTATCGTTACCTTTACCAAGGCCGCCGCCAATGAAATGCTCGAAAGAATAACAGGGGCCGTGGAGGGGCTTCTGCGGGAAAATCCCACGGACAGTAATTTAATCAAACAGCAGATGCTTCTGCCTTCGGCTAAAATCTGCACCATCGACAGCTTCTGCGCCTCTCTGGTAAAGGAAAATTTCGAGCTTCTCGATTTTTCACCGGAAACGGTAAATGCCGAGGAGGGCGAGCTGGAGATAATCAAAAACGACAGCGTTAACGAGGCACTCTGCTTTATGTACGATGAGGGCGGAGAGGACTTCCGCAGTCTTTCCGAGCTTCTTTTCAAAGGGCGGGATGACTCTTATCTGGCCGAAACGGTGAAAAAGCTTTACGAAAGCTCACGCTCCTTTCCCTTCCCCGAGTCGTGGCTCGATTCACTTTATGAGAGCTTCATCAGCGAAGCCTCTCTCGGTGAGAGCGTTTACGGAAAAATCATAATCTCTTATGTTTCCGACTGCCTCGGCTATGCCGTGGATATAGCCGATTACATTCTTTCCGAAAGTGCAGGTAACGCGGATTACAGCGGAGTGTTTTACGATGCCGTGAGTGAGGACAGACGGTACTTTGCTTCCTGTCTTGACAGTCTCTCGAGGGGTGAATGGGATGAGGCAAGAGAAAAAATCCTCGCCTTCGCTCCCGCCAAAAGAGGAAGGGCACCGAAGGGACTTAAGGAGGATGCCTTCTTCGACTCTCTCGTTTTCAAGCGCGACGCCTGCACCAAAAAAGTAAAGGCGCTCAAAAGCCATTTCTTCTCCTCGGAAAAGGATTTCAGAGATGATATGGAGTTCTTTGCACCGGCTGTAAAAGCACTCGTTAAAACCGTAAAGCTTTACGGAGAGATTTATTCGGAGAATAAAAAGAGAAAAAAGCTGGCTGACTTCAGCGATATAGCTCACGGAGCGCTTAAGCTTTTGGTTAAAAAGACAGCCGACGGCTATGAAAAAACCGAAAAAGCGAAGGAGATAGCCGAGGCCTACGACGAAATACTTATCGATGAATACCAGGATACAAACGAAGCACAGGATATGCTCTTTACCGCCATTTCGCGAAATAATCTTTTCCGTGTGGGCGATGTGAAGCAGAGCATTTACGGCTTCCGTCAGGCTATGCCTGAAATCTTTATCTCCCTTAAGGAAAGGTATCCTCTTTACGACCGCGAAAAAGATAATTATCCCGCGAAAATCGTCCTCGGAAATAACTTCCGCTCCCGTAAGGGCGTGACGGATATAATAAACTTTATTTTCGATGCGCTGATGAGCAAATCCTGCGGAGCCGTGGATTACGACGAGGAGGAAAGGCTCGTTCCCTCTGCCTTTTACGAGGATGAAGACCGTCTCGGCACAGAGCTGCATTTTCTGGAGACGGGCGATCTCGTTCTCGAGAGCAGCGACGAAAACCAGGCAAGATATATAGCGAAGCTGATAAAGGAAATGATAGACTCGGGCTTTACCGTAAAGGGAGAAAGCGGTGAAAGAAAAGCCACCTTCGGCGATTTCGCGGTGCTTTTACGCTCGGCAAAAAGCAGAAGCAGTATTTATGCCGATGCCTTCCGCAGTATGGGTGTGCCCTCCTTTACGGAGCCTACGGGCTCATTCCTCGAGTCATCGGAGATTTCTCTGGCGATGAACATTCTGCGGATAATCGATAATCCGAAGCAGGATGTGCCCCTTTTAAGCGTGATGCTTTCTCCGATTTTCGGCTTTACCCCCGATGATATTAGCCGATACCGCATCGAATCGAGAAGGGGTGACATTTATTCCTGTCTTCTGCTGCAGGAGCAAAAGGGTGACGGGGCTGTAACAGCCTTTAATGAAAAAATCAGACACTGGCGCAGAATCAGCCTGTGCCGATGTGTGAGAGACCTTATTGACAGCGTTTATGAGGATACATCCATACTTAATATTTTCGATGCTATGGATCCTACGGGAATGAAAAGATCTAATCTTATGCTTCTGACGGACTACGCTGATACTTATGAAAAAACAGGCTCGGGCGGTATTACGGGCTTTGTCCGCTTCATCGACCGTCTGAAGCATAATAAAAAGGATCTTACCGCCTGCCTCGGTCAGGTTCAGAGCACCGACACGGTAAAGATTATGTCCGTGCACAAGTCA
>JAZNEL010000044.1:0-5333 GCA_045588555.1 Acutalibacteraceae bacterium
ATGAGGTTGATAGGTTGCATGTGTAAGTGCAGTGATGCATTCAGCTAGGCAATACTAATAGGTCGAGGGCTTGACCATATGCTTGGTTCAAGTTAAGTACTACTTCCTCTTTTACTTAACCTTTGTTCAGTTTTGAAGGTATATCAGACAGTCTACGAAAGTAGGCTGTTTTTTTGTTGACAAAATTATAAATAATTATTATAATGGAAGTATCAACTGAAAAGGGGAATGAAAAATGAAAAAAATCGGTTCTATATTAATTACCAGTATTCTCTTTATTGTCTTGTTTTCGATGACCGTGTTCGGTGCCGGAACAAACAAAGGAAATGCTACAGCTATGCAGACTGATAAGGCGTATCAGTCTAATCTTTCTCTGCTTGAAACCGAATGGTATAAGATTACCCCTTATGAGACACAATACTACCGTTTTCACATTCTTAATCAGAGTGTTGAAGCGAGAACAGGTATTGCAAACGGTTACTTGGACGATTTTATAAATTTCTTTCAGGGCTATCTTACCATAACCATCAGAGACCAGTATGATATGACCTTGGCTGAATACAACATCAGATGCGGCTACGAGGGCCGGATTTCCCTTAAGCTGCAGATGGGTCAGACATATTATGTTTTCATCAAGAGTACCGTTACAGGCAACTACAGACTTACCGCCACAAAGCTTGCTGACATCGGTGCGGACACATGGAGCGATGCCACATCTGCAATCTCCAATGCACAGATCATTTCTGCCATAGATACAACCTCGGACAGCGACTGGTTCACATTTAATGCGGAGCCTGAAAGAGCATACTATACCTTTAATCTGGAAAACATCAGCGGCACATCTACTATGAATTTTGTTCTTTATCAGTATGTGGCAGGTGCCGGTGAGTTCCCGATGAGAAAAATAGAAAGCATGTCTGTAGGCAGAGGCTCCACTAAAAGCTTCAATCTTCAGCTTGAGGAAAATTCAAAGTATTATTACCGCATTTACGGCGACGGCTCCTGTACGGGAGGCTATCAGCTCGATGTAACCATGAGATTGGATGCCGCAGGCAATTCGATGAGTGAGGCTTATACGGTTAAACCTAACGAAAAATATCTTTCATCTTATGATGGTAATAGTGATACAGATTATTATGTTTTTAAGACAAGTAAAGAAGAGTCATATTATCATTTTTATTTTAATAATCTTAATGATGGGTTAAGAAGATTTTATGTTTATGATACAGACGGAAATGAAGTGCTGTATGCGTCTTCTGATTATTATTCACTTGACAAAAACACAAAATTAAAAACAGATAGTACATACTATGTGAAATTTATAGGCAGCAATTCAAATTATGAATTTAAAATAACGCAGAAAAAGGATGCATATCCCGATATTTTAGAAAAAGCCAAAACTGTATCTTTAAATAAAAAGTATACATCATCCTATGATGGAACAAGTGATATTGATTATGTCAAGTTCAAAACATCTTCAGAGAAAGCATATTACCATTTTTATTTAAACAATCTCAATGGCGGGTTGAGAAGGTTTTCTGTTTATGACACAGACGGAAATGAAGTGCTGTATGCATCTTCTGATTATTATGCAGTTGATAAAAGTATAAAATTAGAAACAAACAGTACATACTATGTAGAACTTACAGGCAGTAATTCAAACTACGAATTTAAAATATCCTACACCGTCGACAAAGATTCCGATGAAAAAGAAAAAGCTACATCAATAAAGCTCAATACACCTAAAGAGAGTCATCTTGAAGCTTCGAGTGATGTCGACTGGTTTAAGATTAAGCTTAACAGCTCAGGTGAATATAGAATCAGATGCTATTCTATGAGCAGCACAAGCGTATATTATGATATTTATAACAGTTATGACGGTTATATAAGTGTAGGATATACAGGTACGACTTATCTTGAAGCCGGAACCTATTATGTGAAAATTACCGGTAGTACAGGTCATTATGGCTTCATCCTTGCTGATTGCGGAAGCGGACACAAGGAAAAAATAACCTACGACCCCAAAAGCACTCTTAAAATGTCAGGCGTGAAAAAGACAGTATGTAAGAGCTGCAAGCAGGTGCTTAATACCGAGACAGTTCCGCAGATAAAATCGGTAAAGCTGTCCAAAAAGGCCTACGACTATAACGGCAAGGTAAGGAGACCGAAAATTACGGTTACTGATACTAACGGCACAGTAATAAAATCCTACTCCGTTTCCTGGTCAAACAAAAAAAGCACGGCTCCCGGCAAATACACTGCGACGGTTACCTTTAAGGGTAAATATTCAGGCAAGAAAACAGTTACCTATTACATAAAGCCTACGGCTGTTAAAAAGCTGTCTGCTTCCGTCAAGGGAAACACTGTTAAGCTTTCGTGGTCAAAGGTAAAGGGTAATGTGGAGTATGAGATTTACCGCAGTAACGGCAAAAAGTGGGAAAAGGTTGCTGTTACAGATAAAACCTCTTACACTGTAAAGGGTCTCAAGTCCGATTCAAAATACAGCTTTAAAGTAAGAGCTGTAGTCGGCTCCTACAAGGGCACCTTCAGCCCCGTAGTAACCAAGAAAACAAAAATTGCCACTGTCACTCTCTCCAAGCTCACCGCAGGCTCAAAGCAGCTCACTGCCACTTGGAAGACCGTCAGCGGTGCCACAGGCTATGAGGTAGCATATTCTACCTCAAAGAAGTTCAGCAAAAAGACAACAAAGAAAGTAACCATCAAAAAGGCAAAGACCAAAAAGACTACAATCAAAAAGCTTAAAAAGGGCAAAAAGTATTATGTTAAGGTCAGAGCCTATAAGACTGTAAGCGGAAAGAAAATGTACGGTGCATACAGCTCGGCGAAGAGTATAAAGGTTAAATAAGCAACGAAGATAGGGGACATATCCTTTTGTGCATTCACACATAGGGTATGTCCCCTTGCGGAAAGAACCCCCTTCGTAAATCTTGCCACTGCCATCTCCTCTTAAAGCAAGGGGAGGCTTTTTTTATGTAAGGGTTTTATTTTCTTCCCAAACACCCTTTACTTTTTCGTTTTAATGTGTTAAAATAACAGAACGAGAAAATATGTGCTGTATTGAAAGGATATTTTTAGGATGGCAGAAAGAATCAATGAAAAGACATTAAAAAACATTCAGTATCTGTATGAAACCATACTGAAGATAGAAACTCTGGAGGAGTGTGAGGCTCTTTTCGACGACCTGTGCACTAAAACGGAGCTCGCATCTATTTCACAGAGATTGGTTGTAGCTAAAATGCTTAACGATAAAAAGGTTTACAGTGAAATCGTGGCAGAGACAGGTGCCTCCACCGCTACCATCAGCCGTGTTAACCGTTCTTTAGCCTTTGGCGCGGGCGGTTACGATAAAATCTTTGGTAAAGAGGAATAAAAAATGGCTGGTTACGGTGATTTCGCTTATTACTACGACCTTCTTACGGGGAATGTCGACTACGAAAGCAGATGTGACTATATTGGCGCTCTCCTTGCTGAAAACGGTGTCGGCAAGGGGATTTTACTTGACCTTGCCTGCGGTACCGGTACGGTCTCTCTGCTTATGAGCGAGAAGGGCTACGATGTTATCGGCGTCGATGCATCCGAGGAGATGCTGTCGCAGGCACAGGAAAAGAAAATGGAAAAGGGCGCAGACATTATTTTCCTCTGTCAGAGAATGGAGGAGTTGGATCTTTTCGGTACCGTAAACGCGGCCGTTTCCACTCTTGACAGTCTTAATCACGTTACCGACGAGGACTCTCTGCGCAAGATTTTTCGCCGCGTTTCTCTCTTTATGGAGGACGGAGGTATTTTCCTTTTCGATGTTAATACTCCCTACAAGCACAGGGAGGTGCTCGGAGATAATACCTTCGTTTACGATATGGAGGAGGTATATTGCGTTTGGCAGAACAGCACCGATGAAAATCTTCTCACCGAGGTCAGCCTCGACATTTTCGAGCACGACATCGAGGATGATGAGGATGTGTATTATCGCTACAGTGAGGAATTTTGCGAGCGCGGGTACACTCTTGATAAAATAAAGGAGTGGCTCGAAGAAAATAAATTTGAAGTTTTGGCCGTGTATGAGGAAATGACGAGACAACCCGTGACCGACAGGACAGAAAGGGCGGTTTTCGTAGCCAGAAAGCATGGCACACAGTAATGTATTATTGAAAGGGATTTGTTTATGGGTAAATTAGCCAGATGTATATCATTGGACGGTACGATAATCGCTATGGCCGTGGATAGCACAGACATAGTTAACCGTGCCCAGGAAATTCACGAGACCTCCGCCGTATGCTCTGCGGCTTTGGGCAGACTTATGACTGCGGCATCCCTTATGGGATCTTCTCTTAAGGGCAAGGACGACTCTGTAACTCTGCGTCTGAACGGAGGCGGCCCCATCGGCAGCGTTATCGCTGTTTCGGACAGTGAGGGTAATGTCAGAGGCTATGTGACCGAGCCGGTGGTTGAGATTCCTCTCAATAAAAAGGGAAAGCTCGATGTGGCGGGTGCAGTAGGTACTGACGGTTTCCTTACTGTTATCAAGGATCTCGGTATGAAGGAGCCGTATGTGGGACAGAGTCCTATTATCACCGGTGAAATCGCCGAGGATGTCACCGCCTACTATTCCACCAGCGAGCAGACTCCTACCGTTTGTGCTCTGGGCGTGCTCGTTAATCCCGAGCTTACGATAAAAGCGGCAGGCGGTCTTATCATTCAGCTTCTTCCCACTGCACTGGACGATACCATTGATAAGGTAGAGAAGTGCATCGAAACACTCGAGCCCATTTCCACTCTCATCGACAGGGGAATGACTCCCGAGGAAATCTGCAGACACGCTCTTCATCTTTTTGAGCTCGATGTTCTCGACACGGCTGAGCCCGAATACAGGTGCTATTGCTCCAGAGGAAGAGTAGAGGGCGCACTGATAAGCACGGGAATCGAGGAGCTCGAGGATATGGCGAGGGACGAAAAAACAGAGGTTTCCTGTCAGTTCTGTGACAAAAAATATGTCTTCACTCCCGAGGATATAAGGGGTCTTATCCGTAAGGCGAAGAAATAATTTCAGCCACGGATTCCGTAAAAACTTTTAAAAAAAATCAAAAAAACTTTCCAAAAACTGTTGACAAATCAGCTTTTATAGTGTATAGTATACAAGTCGCTTGTGAGTAATGGCGCACAAACGATTTGGAAACGGGAGCATAGCTCAGCTGGGAGAGCATCTGCCTTACAAGCAGAGGGTCACAGGTTCGAGCCCTGTTGTTCCCACCAATGGCCCGGTAGTTCAGTTGGTTAGAACGCTAGCCTGTCACGCTAGAGGTCGACGGTTCGAGCCC
>JAZNEL010000045.1:0-59759 GCA_045588555.1 Acutalibacteraceae bacterium
TCTTTCTTTACAAGCTCACTTAATTTCTTTTTGAGTCTTGGTGTGATTTCAGTAGTGAGCTCTTGCGGTTCAAGATTCCCGTAAAATAATTCTTCTATTATATTTGACATTATGTAATCCTCCGTGTATGAGGAAAAGCTATATAGTACGGTGAATGTGTGTTACCGGAGAGTTGAACTTGTGTTATGAACATCCGCACCATTTTCAAAAAAGCACTCACTTTACCGTGAGTGCTTTTTTGCTAAAAAATTAACCTATCCACCTTGATTTATTAATTTTTAAGTGTATAATATTTATTGAAGAAAATATGAAGGAAAGAGGAAAATTCAAATGAACAGTAATGTAACCATCTTTAATCATCCCTTGATTCAGCATAAGCTCTCTATTCTCCGTAACAAGGAAACCAGCTCAAAGGATTTCAGAGCTCTTGTTTCGGAAATTGCCACACTTATGGGTTACGAGGCTACGAGAGATTTGCCACTCGAGGATGTGGAAATCGAAACCCCCATCTGTAAAATGACAGCAAAGCATATCTGTGGTAAAAAGCTCGCTATTGTGCCTATTCTCCGCGCCGGACTTGGTATGGTAGAGGGTATCGTTTCTTTGGTTCCGTCTGCCCGTATAGGACATATCGGACTTTACAGAGATGAGGAAACTCTTACTCCTGTCGAGTATTACTGTAAATTACCGAAGGATATCAGCGAAAGAGATGTTTTTGTCGTTGACCCTATGCTTGCTACCGGTGGCTCGGGTATCGATGCCGTTTCCCAAATTAAGCTCCGTAATCCCCGGTCTATCAAATTTATGTGCATTATCGCGGCTCCCGAAGGCATTGAGGCATTCACGAAGGCTCATCCCGATGTTCACGTTTACTGTGCCGCACTTGATGAAAAGCTCAATGAAAAGGGGTACATCGTTCCCGGTCTCGGTGATGCGGGAGACAGAATTTTCGGAACAAAATAACCGATTTTCCGATTTTAGATTAAAATATGCCGTATCAGCACTTTAATCTGATAAAGAATTTCATTTTTTTAATAAAAAACTATTGACAAATCCACTGACAGGTGTTAAAATCTTTGACAATATCACAAATGCGTTGAAGAAATTATGAGTTATCCTCCCATGCTTTCAGAGAGCCGTCGGTTGGTGCGAGTCGGCAGATGCAGATAATTCAGTCTCGTTTCAGAGCAGGACTGCTGAAGATTTTCCCGAAATTGTGTAGGCGGTCACGGATGCCCCGTTATCATGGCTAAAGGCTTGTCAGAGCCCGAAAGTGACTGTCGCTGACAGTAAACAAGGTGGTACCGCGGATTTAATTCGCCCTTGAAGTTACTTGGTAATTTCAAGGGCATTTTTTCTTGTGTGTATGTGATGAATCTAATTTTAAGGAGTCTTTATTATGGAAAGATTATTAATCGCAGACGTAACATTAAAGGAAGTAACGAAGTCGGCTGATTTCTCTCTTTCTTTCAGAGAAAAAATCGAAATCGCCAAATTACTTGACAAGGTAAATGTAAGCGTTATCGAGCTTCCTGAAATCAAAAAGGAAAAAACCGATGTTCTGCTTATCAAATCTATCGCTTCCTGCATCAAAAGCAGTGTGCTTGCTGTTCCCGTTTGCCTTGCCGAGGAGGATGTGGACAGAGTGGCTGATGCTCTTAAAAATGCAGCTAGACCCAGAATACAGGTAGTAGTTCCTACCTCGACCGTTCAGATGGAATTTGTCTGCGGTAAAAAGCCTCCTATGGTTATCGAAATGATCGAAAGACTTATTAAAAAAGCGAGAGAATATGTTTCCGATGTCGAATTTATCGCAGAGGATGCCACTAGAAGTGAGCCCGAATTTCTCGCCAAGGCTGTAAGCGCCGCTGTTTCTGCCGGTGCTACCACAGTTACCTTAAGCGATGCGGCCGGTACTATGCTCACCGACGAAATCAGTGCGTTTATCGACGATGTTAAATCAAGCGTAGTTGAAAGCGACAGCGTGAATTTCGGTGTCAAGTGCATTAACACTCTCGGTATGGCTTCCGCCTGCACGGTTACAGCAGTTAAATCGGGCGTAAATGAGGTTAAGACCTCCGCTATCGGCTCTACCGATGCCGCTTATCTCGATTCCGTATGCAAGGTTATCAGCGTGCACGGTGATGAACTCGGATGTGAGTGTGATGTAAAAACCACAGAGCTCGGCAGAGTTTCAAAACAGATAGAATGGATCATCTCCTCTAAAAACGATAAAGGAACAGGCTTAAGCTCCGTTGCGGATTTTTATGCCGACGATTTCGTGCTCAATGAGCACGACGACATCACCGAGGTTACAAAGGCAGTTAAAATGCTCGGCTATGACCTCTCCAATGAAGATATTTCAAAGGTTTATGAGGAATTCAGACGCATCAGCGGTAAAAAGAATGTAGGCGCCAAAGAGCTCGATGCCATCGTAGCCTCTGCCGCATTACAGGTTCCTGCTACTTATGTAATTGACAGCTATGTGATTAACAGCGGTAATGTTATTTCCGCCACGGCTAACATCACTCTTAATAAAAACGGAGAAAAGGTAAGCGGCTTAAGCATAGGTGACGGTCCCATCGACGCCTCCTTCCTTGCTATTGAGCAGATAGTAGGCCGTCATTATGAGCTCGATGATTTCCAGATCCAGTCGGTTACCGAGGGTCGCGAGGCTATGGGCTCCGCTCTCGTAAAGCTCCGCTCAAACGGCAGACTTTATTCGGGCAAGGGTATCTCCACCGACATTATCGGCGCCAGCATCAGAGCATACCTCAATGCTCTCAATAAAATCGTTTACGAGGAGGCATAAGTAATATGACTAAACTTTCTTTTTCCATAAACGGCTGGAAGGATTATTCCTGGCAGGATTTTGTTACTCTTGCAGAGGAAAACGGCTTTAAAGGAATCGAGCTTCATAATATAATCGGTTCATCCTTTTCCGAAAAGGACGGTCCCTTCCATAAATATAATTCAGCGGCTACTGTCCGCGCCCTCGGCGATAAGGGGATTTCTGTTCCCTGTGTAGACATCAGTGTCGATATATCCGACGGCAATATCGAAGAAAACAAGGGACACATCAGAGAATACATCGAATTTGCATCATCCATCCGTTCTCCCTATGTG
Organism: Acutalibacteraceae bacterium; assembly: GCA_045588555.1. Classification (GTDB taxonomy): domain Bacteria; phylum Bacillota; class Clostridia; order Oscillospirales; family Acutalibacteraceae; genus UBA6857. The sequence continues at coordinate 3,127 of JAZNEL010000045.1, forward strand.
AGAGTTTACGCTTCCGGAGAGAGCGAAAATGCGAAGGAAAATGTGCTTGAGTGTCTCGGAGGAATCACGGAATATGCCGCAGAGAAAAATGTTACCGTACTTATCGAAACTACAGGTATGTTTAAAAATACTGCCGCTCTGCGTGATATTCTCATCGAGTTTGCCTGTGATTCGGTAGCGGCCTTATGGGATATGTATCACACCTTCTGCGAGGAAGGGGAGGACCCCGAAAAAACCATCACAAACCTCGGTGCATACATCAAGCACGTTCACATAAAGGACTCGGCAGAGATTGACGGTAAGCGTGAGTACTGCCTCATAGGCGAAGGTGAAATCCCTACAGAGATTATGATAAATGCCCTCGCTTCGGTTAACTATGACGGCTTCATTTCTCTCGAATGGAACCCTGACTGGATGGACGACCTTAAGGAAATAGATGTTATTTACGCTCATTTCTTCCAGTATATGCAGCAGTTCCAGACACCCTCGAGAAAAAAGAGTCACCTTTATTGGAATAAAAGAGGCACAGGTAATTTCGTGTGGAAAAAGGAGGCTCTTGTCCGCAAGACCTTCTCACAGGTGCTCGATACTATGGTAGAGGAGTTCCCTGACCAATACGCCTTCAAATATACTACTCTTAATTATACCAGAACCTATGCACAGTTCAGAGACGATGTAGACGAATGCTGCCGTGCCTTCCTTTCTCTCGGTGTCAAGCCCGGATCTCATGTAGCCGTATGGGCCACTAACATTCCTCAGTGGTACATCGCCTTCTGGGCAGCTACAAAGCTCGGTGCCGTTCTCGTTACTATGAATACTGCCTATAAGATTCACGAGGCTGAATATCTTCTCAAGCAGTCCGACACCCATACTCTTATTCTCGTGGAGGGCTACCGTGATTCGCATTATGCCGAAATTATCGGCGAGCTTTGTCCGGAGCTCGATTCTCTGGAGCCCGGTAAGCCCTTACACAGTAAAAGACTTCCCTTCCTTCGTAATGTAATTACCGTAGGCTTTAAGAAAAAAGGCTGTCTCGAATGGGATGAGGCTATCGCGAGAAGTGAAAATGTACCTGTGGAAGAGGTTTACCGTATCGCTTCCACCGTTAATCCGGATGATGTATGTAATATGCAGTATACCTCGGGTACTACAGGCTTCCCGAAGGGCGTTATGCTTACGCATTACAATGTAGTAAATAACGGTAAGTGTATCGGTGACAGAATGGACCTTTCCACCGCTGACAGAATGATGATTCAGGTGCCTATGTTCCATTGCTTCGGTATGGTTCTGGCTATGACTGCATCTATGACCCACGGTGTAACGCTTTCACCTATTCCTTACTTTACACCGAAGCCGGCTCTTGCCTGTATTAACCAAGAAAAGATTACCTGCTTCCACGGTGTTCCCACTATGTTCATCGCTCTTTTGGAGCATCCCGACTTCCCGAAGACAGACTTTTCCTATATGAGAACCGGTATTATGGCCGGTTCTCCCTGTCCCGTTTCCGTTATGCAGGATGTGGTCAATAAGATGAATATGAAGGAAATAACCATCGTTTACGGTCAGACGGAGGCTTCACCCGGCTGTACCATGAGCTCTACCGACGATTCTCTGGAGGTAAGAGTAAACACGGTAGGCCGCGCTCTCCCTGAAATCGAATGTAAAATCGTAGACCCCGAAACAGGTGAGGATATGCCTGTAGGTGAAACGGGTGAGTTTGTGGCGCGAGGCTATAATATTATGAAGGGCTACTATAAAATGCCTAAGGCTACCGCTTCTGCTATCGATAAGCAGGGCTGGCTCCACACCGGTGACCTTGCCTGTAAAACAGAGGACGGTAACTATAAAATTACCGGCCGACTCAAGGATATGATTATACGCGGCGGTGAAAACATTTATCCGAAGGAAATCGAGGAATTTATCTATACCCACGAAAAGGTAAAGGATGTTCAGGTTATCGGTGTGCCCGATGAGCAGTACGGTGAAGAAATAGCCGCCTGGATTGTCCTCAAGGACGGCGAAACAATGACCGAGGATGAAATGAAGCAGTATATCCGTGACCATATGGCAAAGCATAAGGTGCCCAGATATATCGACTTCGTAGACGGCTTCCCGATGAATGTAGCGGGTAAAATTCTTAAATATAAAATGCGCGAGCAGGCTGTAGAGAAGTACGGCCTTCAGAAGGCAAATTCAGTGGTAACGGCATAAGGATGAAGGCTATGAATTTCCCTATAATAGACTGCCACTGTCATGTCTATCCCGATAAAATAGCTGACAGGGCAGTACAGAGCATACGAAGCTTCTACGACATAGATATGGGATACGACGGCAGATGCTCTACTCTTATCGAGAAAGGCAGTGCCAACGGAATAAAGCATTATGTCGTTTTCTCCGTAGCAACTACACCGAAGCAGGTGCAGTCGATTAACTCTTTTATCGCGGATACAGTAAAAAACAGCGCAGATCTTCTGACAGGTCTTGGCTCACTTCATCCCGATTCAGACGATATGGCGGGGGATTACAGGCATTTAAAGGAGCTTGGTCTTAAGGGAGTCAAGCTCCATCCCGACTTTCAGAAAATCGCTATAGACGATGAACGATGTGAACGGATTTACGAGCTGTGCAGGGGAGAGCTGCCGGTGCTTCTTCACACGGGAGACAGCAGATATGATTATTCTAATCCCGACCGTATGGTTGCAGTTCTCGAAAAATATCCCGACCTTACCTTTATCGGTGCTCATTTCGGCGGCTGGTCAGTGTGGGATGAGGCTGTGAGCAAGCTGACACAATATCCTAACTTTTATGTAGATTGCTCATCTTCCCTTTATGCCATGGATGCAGAGAGGGGAAGAGAGCTTGTCAGAGCCTACGGTGCAGACCGCGTGCTTTTCGGAACAGATCACCCGATGTGGCCTTACGAGGACGAGCTGGAAAGGTTTTCGTCGCTTGGTCTGACAGAGAATGAGACAGAGAAAATACTTTACAGGAATGCCGTTAAAATTTTCGGAATCGATGAAAGTAAAATTTTCTGATTTTTTAAAAAATATTTTTACATTTATATTGACAAAGATGTTTTAAAGTGTTAAAATCTTTTCAAATTAAATATAAAGGCTGTGACGAAGACGGATGAATCGGAGCATTAACAGAGAGCTGACGGTGCTGGAATGTCGGTATTGCGAATTTTCAAATCCCATCACTTCTGAGCTGAAAGGGCGAACCTGCAGTAGTTCTTTCCGTGAATGCTACGTCAGTGCATAGAGCTTGTCAGAGCTTGAAGGGGCGGTAAATCCGCAATTTGAGTGGTACCGCGGGTATTGTAATTATACTCGTCTCAAAGTTTTTTCTTTGAGACGGGTTTTTATTTTTTAAAATTACTTATTAAGGAGACAGATTTATGGAACTTAATAAAATTAACAATGAGCTTAAGGAAGTAGCATTCAGAATCAAGGAAATGCGTGAAATCGCGGGATATACTCCCGAGGAAATGGCTGAAAAGGTAGACATCAGTGCCGAGCAGTACATTTCTTATGAGCAGGGCACGGCAGATTTCCCCTTTTCTTTTATCCACAAATGTGCAAAGGTGTTCAATATAGGAAAGACTGACCTTCTCGAGGGTCGCAGCAGTAACCTTTCCTCCTACACCGTGACACGTAAAAATCAGGGTAAGATAACCTCTAAGGAGGACGGAATAGAGATTAACCATCTCGCACTTCTTTTCAGAAAGAAGCTCGCAGAGCCCTATCTTGCCAAATACGAATACAAAGAGGAGCTCCAGGATAAGCCAATAAAAACCACTACCCACAGCGGTCAGGAGTTTGACTACGTGCTTTCCGGTAAGCTTAAAATCAGAGTAGGTAACCACACCGAGGTTCTCGGCGAGGGTGACAGCATTTACTATAACAGCTCCACACCTCACGGTATGATTGCTGTTGACGGTGAGGACTGTGCCTTCGTTGCCGTGGTTGTGGCTGGCGAGGAGAACAAGGTAGAAACAGAAGAGGAGATTCTTCCCTCTGCCAAGGTTTCTCACGAGCTTGAGGTTAAAAAGTTCATCGAAACCGAAGAAAACGAAAAGGGTGTTCTTACCAAGCTTGATTACAAAAACGAGGACGAGTTCAACTTTGCATTTGATGTAGTTGACGCTGTAGCTGATAAGTATCCCGATAAGCTCGCTATGCTTCACATTTCAAATGATAAAACCGAGAGAAGATTCACCTATAACGATATGAAGAAGGAGTCTGCCCGTGCGGCAAACTACTTCATCAGCCTCGGAATTAAAAAGGGCGACAGAGTAATGCTCGTTCTTAAGCGTCACTATCAGTTCTGGATATGTGCACTTGCTCTGCATAAAATCGGAGCTATCATCATTCCTGCTACTAATCAGCTCGTTGAGCACGACTATGAGTACAGATTTGAGGCTGCCGGTGTCAGTGCTATTATCTGCACAAGCGACGGACAGACCTCGGCACAGATCGAAAAGGCCGCAGAAAAGTATGACGGTCTCGAGCACAGAATAATCGTAGGTGCTGACAGAGCAGGTTGGCATAATTTCGATAAAGAATATAAACTTTTCAGAAGCATTTACGAAAGAACCTCCGAGAGCCCCTGCGGTGACGATACTATGCTTATGTTCTTTACCTCGGGTACTACAGGCTATCCTAAAATCGCCGCTCATTCCTATAAATATGCTCTCGGTCATTTCATCACGGCAAAATACTGGCATTCAGTAAAGCCCAGTGATCTTCATCTTACCATTTCTGACACAGGCTGGGGTAAGGCTATGTGGGGTAAATTCTACGGTCAGTGGATGTGCGAGGGTGCAGTATTCACCTACGACTTTGACCGCTTTGATGCATCCGAAATTCTTCCGATGTTCGCCAAATATCAGATTACTACCTTCTGTGCTCCTCCTACAATGTACAGAATGCTTATCAAGGAAGATCTTTCAAAGTACGATCTTTCCTCCATCAGATATGCCACTACTGCCGGTGAGGCTCTTAACCCCGAGGTATTCCATCAGTTCCACAAATCTACGGGACTCGTAATTATGGAGGGCTTCGGCCAGACCGAAACCACACTTACCATCGCAAATCTGGTCGGAACTACACCGAAGCCGGGTGCTATGGGTAAGCCTGTTCCCTGTTATGACATTGCTATCGTAGATCCCGACGGCAACGAGTGTGCTGTGGGTGAAACAGGTGAAATCGTCGTCAGAACGGATAAAAAGATTCCCTGCGGTCTCTTTAAGGGCTACTACCGTCAGCAGGATAAAACCGATGAGGTATGGCACGACGGTATGTATCACACCGGTGATACGGCCTGGTGCGACGAGGACGGCTACTACTGGTATGTCAGCCGAATCGATGATGTTATCAAATCGTCCGGCTACAGAATCGGACCCTTCGAAATCGAAAATGTTATTATGGAGCTTCCTTATGTTCTCGAGTGCGGTGTTTCTGCCGCTCCCGATGAGATAAGAGGTCAGGTGGTAAAGGCCAGCATCGTTCTCACTAAGGGAACCGAGCCCACCGAGGAGCTTAAAAAGGAAATCCAGAACTATGTAAAAAAGAATACCGCTCCCTATAAATATCCGAGAATCGTCGTATTCCGTGACGAGCTTCCGAAGACAATAAGCGGTAAAATTCAGAGAAATAAACTTTAATATTTTTTCTGTCAGATGTTGAAATACGGAAATAATTGTAATATAATAAAAGGTGCGTTCTTATGACAGATAAAAGAATAGTTCTTTTTGCGGGTCATTACGGCAGCGGCAAAACTAATATTGCTGTGAATTATGCCATCAGACTAAAAAAGGAAGGCTTTCCTGTTCTTATCGCGGATTTAGACATCGTTAACCCTTATTTCCGCACAAAGGACAGCGAAAAGGATTTGGCTGAAAACGGAATAGAGCTTATCTGCTCCGAATTTGCCAATACAAACCTTGATATTCCTTCCTTGCCTAAAAATATGTACCGCGTGGTAAACGATAAAAGATTCCGTGCGGTTATGGACATAGGCGGAGATGATGCAGGCGCCATAGCTCTCGGAAGATTTGCGCCCTTTATGAGAGAGGAAAACGATTACGAAATGATCTTCGTGGCGAATTTTTTCCGACCTCTCACCCGTAATGCCGAGGAGGCCTATGAGGTTATGAAGGAAATCGAAAAGGCATCCTCTCTGAAATTCACTGCTATCGTTAATAACTCAAATTTAGGAGAGCTGACGGTGGCAGAGGATGTTATTTCCACCTTCGCCGAAACGGAAAGGCTTTCGGAAATGACCTCATTACCGGTGATTTTCACGAGCTGTGAAAAAAGGCTCTTCGCCGAGCTTAAAGACACAGGAAAGGAAATCTTCCCTCTCGAATTACAAAGTAAATTATTTTAAATGGAGGTATTACTATGCCTAAAGTAACGTTTAAAACAGATATGTGTAAGGGTTGCGGCCTTTGTGTGCTTGCTTGCCCGAAAAAAATTCTCGTTATCGCAAAAGACAAAATCAATGCAAAGGGTCATTCACCTGCAGAAATGACGGATGAGTCGAAATGTATCGGCTGTGCCTTCTGTGCTACTATGTGTCCCGACTGTATTATTAAGGTAGAAAAGTGAGGTGCTGAAAATGGCAGAAAAAGTTCTTATGAAGGGTAACGAAGCTATTGCCGAGGCTGCTATTCTCGCAGGCTGCCGTCATTACTTCGGTTATCCCATTACTCCTCAGACAGAAATTGCCGCTTATATGGCTAAAAAGATGCCGAAAATCGGCGGATGCTTCCTCCAGGCTGAAAGCGAGGTTGCCGCTATCAATATGGTTTACGGTGTCGCAGGTACAGGTAAAAGAGTTATGACTTCTTCCTCAAGCCCCGGAATTTCCCTTAAGGCAGAGGGTCTTTCCTACATTGCGGGCAGTGACCTTCCCGCTCTCGTAGTAAATGTTCAGCGCGGCGGACCCGGTCTCGGCGGTATCCAGCCCTCCCAGTCTGACTATTTCCAGGCTACAAAGGGTGGTGGACACGGTGACTTTAAGATGATCGTTCTGGCTCCTTCCTCCGTACAGGAGATGGCAAGTCTTACCATCAAGGGCTTCGATCTGGCTGAAAAGTACAGAATGACCTCTATGATTTTAGCTGACGGAACTATGGGTCAGATGATGGAGCCCGTTTCTCTCGAGGAGGTAGCCGTAAATGAATATGATAAATCTTGGGCGGTTACAGGCACAAAGTGCGAGAGAAAAAAGAACATCATTAATTCTCTTGCTCTTGTTCCCGAGGAGCTCGAAAAGCTTAATTTCGCCAGATACGAAAGATATAAAGCGGTAGAAGAAAACGAAGTAATGTACGAAGAATATCTGATGGACGATGCTGAAATCTGCATTGCCGCCTTCGGTATTGCCGCAAGAGTCGCAAAAAATGCTATCAATGCCGCAAGAAAGGAAGGTATCAAGGTAGGTCTCATCAGACCCATCACACTCTGGCCCTTCCCCAACGAGGCCTTCAGAAAGGCCGCTGACAAGGTTGACTGTTTCATTTCAGTTGAGCTTTCTATGGGTCAGATGATCGAGGACATCAGACTTGCATCAGAATGCAAAAAAACCGTATATCTCTGTAACAGAGTGGGCGGTATGATTCCCTCACCTGATATGGTTCTTGAAGCAATCAAAGCATATTCTAAAGGAGGTACAAAATAATGGTAGTATTTGACAAGCCCAAATCACTTGCTGATGTTCCTCTTCATTACTGTCCCGGCTGTACCCACGGTATCATTCATCGTCTCGTAGCCGAGGCCATCGACGAATTAGGAATTGAAGGCAAAACTATCGGTGTAGCTCCTGTAGGATGTTCAGTTCTCGCTTATAATTATTTCACCTGTGATATGGTAGAGGCTGCGCACGGCAGAGCTCCCGCTGTAGCCACCGGTCTCAAACGCTCCGACCCCGATAATCACATCGTATTTACTTATCAGGGCGACGGCGACCTTGCCTCTATCGGTATGGCAGAAACAGTTCATGCCGCGGCAAGAAACGAAAATATCACCATAATTTTCGTAAATAACGCTATTTACGGTATGACAGGCGGTCAGATGGCTCCCACATCTCTTCCCGGCCAGGTTACACAGACCTCACCCTACGGCAGAGATACCTCTCACTGCGGCTTCCCCGTAAAGGTTTCTGAGATGCTGTCACAGCTCGACGGCGCCGGTTACATCGAAAGAGTAGCGGTTAATAATGTAAAAAATGTCAGAAATGCAAAAAAGGCCATCAAAAAGGCTTTCCAGAATCAGATAGACAAAAAAGGCTTCTCACTCGTTGAAGTCGTTTCCACCTGTCCCACTAACTGGGGTATGACACCCGAAAAGGCACTCGAATGGGTAGAGGAAAAAATGATCCCTTACTATCCTTTAGGTGTTTATAAAGACAGAGACGCAGAATAAGGAGGGGAAGAAATGAGTACTACACAGATTTTAATTGCCGGATTCGGCGGACAGGGTGTTCTATTTGCCGGTAAATTCCTCGCATATAAGGGGCTTTTAGCTGATAAGCAGGTTTCCTGGCTTCCTTCCTACGGTCCTGAAATGCGCGGCGGTACAGCTAACTGCAGTGTCATAATCAGTGATGAGCCCATCGGTTCACCTATCGTAACTGCTCCCGACTGCCTTATCGCCATGAATCTTCCTTCGCTAAAAAAATATGAGAACGATGTAGTTTCAGGCGGTATCATTATCATCGACTCCTCTCTCATCGGTGAGATGCCAGAGAGAAAGGATGTAACCGTTTTCGCTGTTCCCGCTACTAAAATGGCTAATGACGAAGGCTTCTCCACTCTCGCCAATATGATTCTTATGGGTAAGCTTATCAAAGAGTGTGACACCTTCTCCTTCGACGGAACAGAGGAGGTTCTCAAAAAGGTAGTTCCTCCCAAGAAGGCAAGTCTTACGGAAATTAACCTTAAAGCCCTTAAAACAGGCTATGATTATTAATTAAGAGGTGTTTAAAATGGAAATCAAAATTACCAGAACTTCTTCACCCAAGGCTAAACCCGCTAAAGGTGAAAAGCTCGGCTTCGGTCATATTTTTACAGATCATATGTTCATTATGAACTACACAGAGGGCAAGGGCTGGCACGACGCCAGAATCGAGCCCTACGGTGATATTTCTCTCGCTCCCAGTGCTATGGTCTTCCACTACGGACAGGAAATGTTTGAGGGACTTAAGGCTTACCGCGGTGACGATGACAAAATTTATCTTTTCCGTCCCGATATGAATGCAAAGAGAGCCAATGCTTCCAATGAAAGACTTTGCATTCCAGAGATTCCCGAGGATATGTTCGTTGACGCTGTAAAGGCTGTAGTTGACATCGACAGAGACTGGGTTCCCTCCGATGAAGGTACTTCACTTTACATCCGTCCCTTCGTAATCGCTACCGATGAATTTCTCGGTGTTGCTCCTTCGAAGACATATCTGTTCATCATCGTTCTTTCTCCCTCGGGCGCTTACTATGAAAGCGGTCTTGCTCCCGTAGGTATCTGGATCGAGGATGAATATGTCCGTGCTGTAAAGGGCGGTATGGGCTTTGCGAAGACAGGCGGTAACTATGCTGCATCTCTCATCGCACAGGTTAAGGCTCACGACAGCGGTTATTCACAGGTGCTTTGGCTCGACGGTGTAGAAAGAAAGTACATCGAAGAGGTAGGTGCTATGAACATTATGTTCAAAATCGCCGGCAAGGTAGTTACTCCTGCTCTTAACGGCAGTATTCTTCCCGGCATTACCCGTAACTCCATTATTAATGTATGTAAGGCTTGGGGCTACGAGGTAGAGGAAAGAAGAATTTCCGTTGACGAGGTTGTTGCCGCCGCTAAAGACGGTACACTTGAAGAAGTATGGGGCACAGGCACCGCTGCAGTTGTTTCACCTGTAGGCAAGCTTCGTTATGTCGATGATGTTATGACCATCGGAAACGGCGGTATCGGTGAGCTTACCCAGAAGCTTTACGATGAGCTCACAGGCATTCAGTGGGGCAAAAGAGAGGATCCCTACGGCTGGAGAGTTGAAGTAAAATAAAATTTATGTATCATCTTAAAAGGAGCTGCAAAAAAACGGAAGTTTTTTACAGCTCCTTTTCATAATATATGAGAAGCTTTTCCTGCGGGAGTTTCACGGATTACAGCTCCTATTTTTGTGCTTTGTATTGATTATTTGTCAGTTTTATTGTAGAATATATCTGTTATATAAATCGAATTTTACCCATAAACATTTAATGGGTGATATTATGAAAAACGGTTTATATTTGACTTTTAATTTTAAAAGGGCTTTAAGCTTTACCGTGACGGCTGTGCTGATGGTTTGCCTGGCGGCTGTGATAAATCTGGCCGGAACTTATTTCGGCTCGGTATCTGCTTCTTCTGACGGCACACCTGTTATAATCATCGATGCAGGCCACGGCGGTGAGGACGGGGGCACACAGTCCGCTGACGGAACACTTGAAAAAGAGATTAATCTTGCTGTCAGTCTGAAATTAGAGGCAATCCTTAAGGATAAAGGTATGGAAACGGTTATGGTGCGTGACGGTGATTTTATGATTTATGACGCTGACGCATCGACTCAGCGGGAAAAGAAGGTTTCCGACATACATAACAGACTGAAAATCGTAGAAGAAAACGGAAGCTGTATTCTTCTGTCCGTGCATCAGAATTATTTTACCGAAAGCAAATACAGCGGTACCCAGGTGTTTTATTCTAAAAATAATCCCGACAGTGAACTGCTGGCTTCTGAAATACAGAAATCGGTGGTATCAGCCTTACAGCCGGAGAATACAAGACAAATAAAAGAAAGCGGCACAGATATTTATCTGCTTTACCATTCGCAGGTGCCGTCGGTTATGGTAGAATGCGGCTTTATGTCCAACGAAGCCGAGGCCGAAAAGCTAAAGAGTGACGAATATCAGCATAGTATGGCACAGGCCATAGCTGACGGACTGGATAATTATTTAAAAAGCAAACCCGAAGGAGAAACAAACAATGGCAGTGAAAACAAAAAGCATTTTCGTGTGCAGTAATTGCGGATACGAAACTGCGAAATGGCTCGGTAAATGTCCCGAATGCGGAGAATGGGCGAGCTTCGAGGAGGAAACAAGACAAACTGAAGGAACGAAGGGTAAGTCCGCAGGTTCTCTTAATGCGAAAAGCGTAGCATCCTATCAGCTCACACAGATAGAGCCGGATAATGAGCTTCGCTACAAAACAGGTATGGGCGAGCTTGACAGAGTACTCGGCGGAGGCATAGTAAAGGGCTCTCTGGTTCTGTTAAGCGGTGACCCTGGCATCGGTAAATCCACCATACTTTTACAGATCTGCCGTCAGCTCGGCAAAAAGCTGAAAATACTTTATGTTTCGGGTGAGGAGTCCTACAGCCAGATTAAGCTTCGCGCAGACAGATTAAGCGTTAAAACAGATAATCTTTTCGTTCTTTGCGAAACTGATGTACAGGCAGTGTGCGAACACATTCGCGCCACATCTCCCGACCTCGTTATCGTGGATTCGATACAGACGATGAACTTTACGGAGCTTAACTCATCTCCCGGCTGTGTGACACAGGTAAGAGAATCGTCAAACCTTCTGATGAGAACGGCTAAAAGCCTCGGTATACCCGTGATAATCGTAGGTCACGTCAATAAGGACGGTAACATAGCCGGCCCGAAGGTCCTCGAGCACATAGTAGATGCGGTGCTTTATTTCGAGGGCGAAAGAAATCTTTCCTTCAGAATTTTAAGAGCAGTAAAAAACCGTTTCGGCTCAACCAACGAAATAGGTGTTTTTGAAATGCTTGATACAGGTCTCCGCGAGGTGGAAAATCCCTCTGAAATGCTCATTTCGGGCAGACCGAAGAATACTCCCGGCTCCTGTGTAGCCTGTGTTATGGAGGGTACGAGGCCTCTTTTAGCGGAGATTCAGGGACTCGTAACGGCTACGGGCTTCGGAAATCCTCGCCGTATATCTAACGGCTTCGACTTTAACCGTATGGCTATGCTCATAGCCGTGCTCGAAAAAAGAGGCGGATACTTCTTCGGAAATATGGATGCATACATCAACATCGTCGGCGGTATGAAGCTGGACGAGCCTGCTCTCGATCTTACGATAGTTATGGCGCTGGTGTCTTCACTGAAGGATTATGCTCTGCGCGACGATGTGCTTGCCTTCGGAGAGGTAGGTCTCGCAGGGGAAATAAGAGGTGTTTCTCATTGCGAGCAGAGAATAAAGGAAGCGTCAAGACTCGGATTTAATAAATGCATTATTCCTTATGCTAATCTTAAAAATATTTCTGCGCCGCTGAAAAGAGAAATCGAAATCGTTGGTGTCAGAACTATCAGACAGGCCTTTGAGGCGATAATTTTATGACAGATTTTATTAAAAATCCGAATCTTCCCGTGAGAGATGTCAATCTGCTTATTTGCGGAGGACTGAACGATGAGCTTATCCGCTTTTTCGAAAGCCGAGGTATACAAATCCTTTATACCTGTGAAAATCTTTCGTCGGATGAGTCTGTCAGAAAGCACGCCGACATTTCTGTGCTTTACCTCGGTGACGGCGGAATTATAGCCGACAGCTCACAGAAGGAGCTGATTGAAAAGCTTAAGGAATCGGGCTTTTCCGTCACGCAAGCCGTCAAATCGGCAGAGGGCTTTTATCCCGACGATTGTATACTTAATCACACCGTAATCGGCAGATATATTATCGGCAAGAAAAAAATCTTTGATGAATCGGTCACAAGCCTTGCCCGTGAGCTCGAGGTTATTTCCGTTAATCAGGGCTACTGCAAATGCTCCGTTCTCGTAGTAGATGAAAACTCGCTTATAACCGATGACGGGTCTGTCGCCCGTAAAGCCGCCGAAAAGGGGATAGACTGCCTCTTGATAAGCAAGGGTGATGTTTTTCTTGACGGACACGAATACGGCTTTATCGGGGGCGCAAGCGGTAAAATTTCGAAGGACGAGGTAGTGTTTTTCGGTGATATAACTAAACACAGGGATTATGAAAGGATTAAAAGTTTCCTTCACGAGCGTGGGATTAGAACAGTACATTTCAGCTTCAGACTGACAGATTTCGGGGGAATAATTCCCTTAAAGGAAAACAATTTTTGAATTTTTCCGATTTATATATTTTTTATCCCCGGGATATGCTAAAATCTCAAAGGAAAGGATGATAATATGCAGATGGTTTTACTTACGGCACTGGGTGTCGGCGGCGCTACGGTTATCGGTGCTTTGCTCGGCTTTGTCTTTAAAAGGATGAGCCATAAATTCAGCGACATAGTTTTGTCCTTTGCGGCCGGTGTAATGCTTTCGGCAGCTGTAATCGGTCTTATTATACCTTCTCTGGAGTATGCTGGAAAATGGAAGCTTCTGACTACCGTGGCCGGTGTTTTCTGCGGTGCGGTATGCATTAATCTTATCGATAAGATAGTTCCCCATCTTCACCGTCTGACGGGCGTCGACACCGAAACCCATCCCGGGAAGCAGGATCAGCTGAATAAAATACTTCTGTTTGTTATAGCTATTGCCATTCATAATCTGCCCGAGGGTATAGCGGCGGGTGTAGGCTTCGGTACGGGTAACACTAACGATGCGCTGATGATCGCGGCAGGTATAGCACTTCAGAATGTTCCCGAGGGTATGGTAATAATAGCACCTATGCTTGCGGCGGGGATGAGTCACGGCAGAACCTTTATTGCGGCGGCTATGACGGGAGTTATCGAGGCAATCGGTACCCTTCTCGGATTTTTTGCCGTGAGTATATCTAATGCGGTTCTTCCTTTTGCTCTTGCCTTTGCGGGAGGAACGATGATTTATGTTATCAGCGATGAAATGATTCCTGAAACTCATTCTCACGGAAATGAAAGCGGAGCCACATTCTCTCTTTTAGCGGGCTTTTGTCTGATGCTTGCTTTCGATGTTTTATTAGGTTAATTAAATTTTTAATATAAAGGAGTTATAAAATGGTTACAAAGGATATTAAATATGTAGGTGTTAACGACCGCGCTGTTGACCTTTTTGAGGGTCAGTTTATTGTACCGGAGGGTATGGCATATAATTCTTATGTCATCATTGACGAAAAAATAGCGGTAATGGATTCCGTGGATAAAAATTTCGGAGACGAATGGCTTTCGAACATCGGGAATGCTCTGGAGGGCAGAAAGCCCGATTACCTCGTCGTTCAGCATATGGAGCCCGACCATTCAGCCAATGTTTTTAAATTTTCCGAGGCTTATCCCGAAGCGGTTATCGTTTCCTCTGAAAGAGCCTTTAAAATGATGGAGAGCTATTTTGAAACGGATTTTTCCGATAAGAGAATAGTGGTGAAAGAGGGCGACTGCCTTTCTCTCGGTAAGCATACTCTTAATTTTATTGCCGCTCCCATGGTGCATTGGCCCGAGGTAATTATGACCTATGACAGCTGTGACAAGGTACTCTTTTCTGCTGACGGCTTCGGTAAGTTCGGCGCTCTTGATGCAGATGAGGACTGGGCCTGTGAAGCGAGAAGATATTATTTCGGTATCGTTGGTAAATTCGGTGCGCAGGTGCAGAATGTGCTTAAAAAGGCGGCCGCACTTGATATTGAAATCATCTGCCCCTTGCACGGACCTGTTTTAAAAGAAAATCTCGGTTATTATATTAATCTTTATAATATCTGGTCGTCCTATGCCGTAGAGACTGAAGGCGTAGCAGTTTTCTACACCTCCGTTTACGGAAACACCAAAAAGGCTGTTGAGCTTCTTGCCGAGGAGCTCAAATCCTGCGGATGCCCTAAGGTAGCAGTTACCGACCTTGCCCGCGATGATATGGCAGAGGCAGTCGAGGATGCCTTCCGCTACGGCAGGATTATTCTTGCCACCACCACATATAACGGTGAGATTTTCCCCTTTATGCGTACATTTATCGAGGAGCTTACCGAAAGAGGCTACAAAAACAGAAAAATCGGTCTTATGGAAAACGGAAGCTGGATGCCTGTTGCCGCCAAGACAATGAGAAAGATGCTCGAAGGCAGTAAGAATATTACCTTTACCGATACTACCGTTTCCGTTCATTCGGCAGTGAAAGACGAAAATATAGAGCAGATAAAGGCTCTTGCCAAGGAAATCTGTGAATAAGCTTTAAGGGTGCACACCGCACCCTTTTTTCTTTGCCTCATATTATGATTATAGCGTTATAATACGAGGTGGTTTTATGTTTTTTAAAGTCTTTGCGGGAATAATGATTCCTTTCATTGGCACGATGTTAGGCTCGTCCGTGATTTTTCTGATAAAAAAAGAGGTATCCTCACATATTAAAAATGTTCTTTCCGCTTTAGCGGGAGGAATAATGATGGCGGCGAGCGTGTGGAGTCTTATTATTCCGTCGGTAGAAATGAGTGCGGGAGAGGGAATAGCTAAAATTTTACAGACGGTTACAGGCTTTCTTACAGGCGTACTGTCTATGATATGGGCGGACAGAATGATAGACAGACGGTTAAGCCGATACGGCAAATATACACCATACGCTACTAAAACTCTTATGCAGTTAATAGCCGTCACCGTTCATAATATCCCCGAGGGTATGGCTGTAGGTATGGTTTTCGCTTCGTTGCTGGCGCAGGGCGGTGACGGGGATTTCACTTCGGCCTTTCTTCTGGCGTTCGGAATTGCCGTGCAGAATATCCCCGAGGGGGCCATAGTAACTATGCCTGTTATGACAGAGAATAAAAGCAGAATTAAAACCATTCTGTGGGGCTTTGCATCGGGTATCGTAGAGCCTTTGGGTGCCGTTTTGGCTATTCTGGCATCAAGATTTATGGCTGTGGCACTTCCGTTTTTCCTTTCCTTTGCGGCGGGGGCTATGGTTTATGTGGTTACAGAACAGCTGATTCCCGATATGTACGAAAATGAAAACGAAAATGGGAGAATTACTCTCTTTTTTTCTGCCGGATTTCTGCTTATGATGAGTCTCGATGTGATTTTCGGATAAAAATTAAGGGCTTCTTCGGAGCTTTTCCAAAGAAACCCTTTGCATTTATTTCAGTTAAATACCGAATAAAGCTTTCGCGTTTTCTGCGCATTTATCGATTAATTCCTGCACATCTATTCCTTTAATCTCCGCTATTTTTTCAGCAGTATACGCTATATGCGATGAATCGCATCTTTTGCCGCGGAAGGGTACGGGAGTCATATAGGGTGCATCTGTTTCGAGTAAAAGTCTGTCGAGAGGAAGCATTTCAACCACTTCGACGGGCTTTCTCGCATTTTTAAAGGTGACGGCACCGCCGATGCCGATGTAAAGACCGAGCTTAAGTATTTCTTTAGCCATTTCGGCACTGCCCGAAAAGCAGTGAACCACGCCCTTCGGCTTAAGCTCTTTAAGAATGTTCATCGTATCCTCGTGAGCCTCTCTGTCGTGAATTATAACAGGCAGAGAAAGCTCATTGGCGGTTATAATCTGTCTGCGGAAAACCTCTTTCTGTTTTTCTCTCGGTGAGAAGTCGTAAAAATAATCGAGACCGATTTCGCCGACAGCTACGATTTTATCTTTTTTATAAAGCTCCTTGATTTTATCGAAATCTTCCTCCGTGGCTTCCTCTGCCTCGTGGGGATGAACACCCACGGCACCGTAAATCAACGGATGCTTTTCCGTAAGTGAGACAGTCGAGAGAGAGGATTTAAGATCACAGCCGCAGTTTATTATTCCGCTGACGCAGGATAAGCAAAGAGAAGACAGAAGCTCTGTTCTGTCTTCATCAAAGCGTGAATCATCGTAATGGGCGTGAGTGTCAAAAATGTTTCTGTACATTATCTTACCTTTGATCCTTCGGGAATACCGTCTACGAAAATTACCTTGACATCGTCTTCACTGCAGTCTGCGGCTAAAATCATACCCTGGCTTTCCACACCGCAAAGAACGGCGGGCTTAAGGTTTGAAACGACGATGATGCTTTTGCCGATAAGATCCTCGGGCTTGTACCATTTTGCGATGCCGGAAGCGACTGTTCTGGGTGTGCCTGTGCCGTCATTGAGCGTGAGCTTGAGAAGCTTCTTTGCTCTCTTTACAGGCTCGCAGTCCGTAATTTTAGCTACTCTTAAGTCTACCTTGGCGAAATCATCTATGCTTATCTGTGCTATACCCTCGATTTCGCTGAATTTCTTTTCTTTGGCCTGTGCAGCCTCCTGCTGTGCCTGAATTTCAGCTATCATCTTTTCGGCATCTATACGGGCGAAAAGGGGAGTGGCAGTGCCTACAGTGCCGCCTGCCTTAAGAGCACCGAAGGAGAAAAGGCTGTCATAATCAGCTATATCGCAGTTAATCTGACCGAGAATAGCCTTCGCTGTTTCGGGCATAAAGGAAGAAAGGAGCACGGAGATAAATCTGATTCCCTCGAGTAGATTATAGAGTACAGTTCCGAGTCTTTCTTTGTTTGCCTCGTCTTTAGCAAGAGCCCAGGGTGCAGTTTCGTCGATATATTTGTTGCATCTTTTTGCGAGGTTCATAATAGCCTCGACAGCATCGGCTATGTGATAGGTTTCCATTTTACCTTCTACTGTTCTGACGGTTTCGAGTGCGAAGCTCTTAAGCTCTTCATCGAGAGCATCTCCGCAGACGGGAGCCATTACCGTACCGCCGAAATATTTGTTTGTCATAGCGACAGTTCTGTTAACGAGATTGCCGAGTGTATTAGCAAGATCGGAATTGAATCTTTCGATAATGGTTTTGTAGGAGATTGAGCCGTCGTTCGCATGGGGCATTTCAGCTAAAAGATAATATCTGACAGCGTCTACACCGATGAGCTTTGCCAGCTCGTCCGCATAAATAATGTTACCCTTTGACTTTGACATTTTGTCGTCACCGAAAAGAAGCCAGGGATGACCGTAAACCTGCTTCGGAAGCTCCTCGCCCAGTGCCATAAGCATAATGGGCCAGTAGATGGTGTGGAAGCGTACGATGTCCTTACCGATGATATGAACATCTGCAGGCCAGTATTTCTTATAAAGGTCACCGGAGCCGTCGGGATCGTAGCCTAATGCCGTGATATAGTTCGAAAGTGCATCGATCCATACATAAACCACGTGCCTTTCGTCGAAGGAGACAGGGATACCCCATTTGAAGGAGGTTCTGGAAACGCAAAGGTCCTGAAGACCGGGCTTTATGAAGTTATTGAGCATTTCCTTTTTACGGCTTTCGGGATAGATGAAATTATCGTTATTTTCGATGTAATCCTCGAGCTGCTTCTGATATTTGGAGAGGCGAAGGAAGTAAGCTTCCTCCTTTGCTTTTTTTACCTCTCTGCCGCAGTCGGGGCATTTGCCGTCAACGAGCTGTGATTCGGTCCAGAAGGACTCACAGGGAGTACAGTAAAGACCCTCGTACTCACTCTTATAAATGTCACCCTGGTCATAAAGCTTTTTAAAGATTTTCTGTACCACCTTTTCGTGGTAGTCATCAGTAGTTCTGATGAACTTATCGTAGGTAGTATTGAGTGTGTCGCATATTTCTCTGATTTCTCCTGCTACCTTGTCTACATATTCCTTCGGAGAAACATCTGCCGCTTTTGCGTATTCCTCGATTTTCTGTCCGTGCTCATCGGTGCCTGTAAGGAAATACACATCATAGCCCTGAAGGCGCTTATAACGTGCGATAGCGTCGGTGAGAACTATTTCGTAGCTGTTACCGATGTGTGGCTTTCTCGAGGTATATGCGATAGCGGTCGTTATATAAAACTTACCCTTATTCATATAATTACATCCTTTCGAATAATAAAATTTCACTTTATATTTTAACAATATTATCTGCCTTTTGTCAATATTAAAAACAAATAAAGAGCCTTAAAAGACTCTTTATCCTCTTATTTGTCTTCAAAGGTAAGTACCTCTCTGTTTTTTACGATGTAATCTGCCAGAGAAACTACCGTAAGCACCACGGAAATATACATTACTATCTGTCCGAGCAGATGTAAAGCGGGAATATCCGCTAATATTATGATTATCATTGACATCTGTGCTATAGTTTTACTTTTTCCCCACCAGGATGCCGCGATGGCTACCTTGTTATCGGCGGCGACCAATCTGACACCGCTTATGGCGAACTCGCGACCGATGATAAGTAATGTAACCCAGGCCGGAACCTCACCCGAAGCAGTCAGGCAGACGAGAGCCGAGCAGACTAAAAGCTTATCGGCGATAGGGTCCATAAATTTACCGAAGGTAGTGACCATATTGTATCTGTGTGCTATGGTGCCGTCGAGCTTATCGGTGATGGTGGCGACCACGAAAATACCGAAGGCTATCCATCTGTTATATGCCGTAAAATCCGTAAGCATAAAAACTACGAAAAACGGAACAAGAATTACTCTGAAAACGGTTAATTTATTTGCTATATTCATTTTACACCTCGCTAAATGTTTTTTTGATTATATCATATATTTTCCACTTTATCAATAACTTAAAAAAACTATAATTTTCCTTTTTCGGTTTTATTGTAAATTCCTTTACTTTTATATTGAAAATGTAGTATAATAATCCGGAACAGTCAATGAAAGGAGATTGCTATGGATTGCTTTAAGCTCGTATCCGATTTTAAGCCTACGGGTGACCAGCCGCAGGCTATCGATGCTTTGGTAGACGGTGTGAATAGGGGCTTCAAGGAGCAGACACTTATGGGTGTAACGGGTTCGGGTAAAACCTTTACCATGGCGAATATCATCGCCAGGCTTAACAGACCCACCCTGGTGCTTGCTCATAATAAAACTCTTGCAGGACAGCTTTGCAGTGAATTTAAAGAATTTTTCCCTGAAAACGCTGTGGAGTACTTCGTATCCTATTACGATTATTATCAGCCCGAGGCCTATATTCCTACCACGGATACCTACATCGAAAAGGATTCGGCCATTAATGATGAAATCGATAAGCTTCGCCATTCAGCCACTTCCGCTCTTTCTGAAAGACGGGATGTAATCATCGTGGCGAGCGTCTCCTGCATTTACACTCTCGGTAACCCTATCGATTACCGCAATATGGTAATTTCTCTGCGTGTCGGTATGGAAAAAAGCAGAGAGGAGCTCATAGAAAAGCTCGTAGAAATCCAGTATGACAGAAACGATTTGAATTTCGTGAGAAATAAATTCCGCGTACGCGGAGATGTAGTGGAGATTTACCCCGTTTACACCACCGATACGGCTGTCCGTGTCGAATTTTTCGGTGATGAAATCGACCGTATTTCCGAAATTAACCCTCTTACGGGCGAGGTAAAAAATAATGTTTCCCATGTAGCCGTTTATCCTGCTTCCCATTATGTAGTCGCACCGGACAAGCTCGAAAAAGCTCTCGAAGACATAAAGCAGGAAATGGAAGACCGTGTGGTCGAATTTACGAAGGCAGGTAAGCTTTTAGAGGCGGAAAGAATAAAGCAGAGAACTCTTTATGACCTTGAAATGCTTCGTGAAACAGGCTTTTGTAAGGGCATCGAGAATTATTCGCGAATTATGTCCGACAGACCCGCAGGTGCGGCGCCCTTCACTCTTTTGAATTATTTCCCCGATGATTTTCTGCTGTTCGTGGACGAATCCCATGTTATGCTTCCGCAGGTCCGTGCTATGTACGGAGGGGACAGATCGAGAAAGGAATCCCTTATTGAGTACGGCTTCCGTCTGCCATCTGCCTATGATAACAGAGCGCTTAAATTTGTCGAATTTTACGATATGGTCGGACAGAAAATATTTGTCAGCGCTACTCCCGGTGCCTTCGAAAAGGAAAAGAGCAGCCGCATAGTCGAGCAGATTATCCGTCCCACGGGATTGCTTGATCCTCTCATCAGTGTGAGACCCACAGAAGGGCAGATCGAAGACATCGTCAGTGAAATCAATATCCGCACCGACAGAAAGGAAAGAGTCCTAATTACCACTCTTACTAAAAAAATGGCCGAATCTCTTACGGATTATCTTAATAATCTCGGCATAAAAGTAAGATATATGCATTATGATGTCGATACTATGGAAAGAATGGAAATTATCAGAGATCTGCGTTTGGGCGAGTTTGATGTTCTGGTCGGCATTAACCTTTTAAGGGAAGGTCTGGATATTCCCGAGGTTTCTCTGGTGGTTATTCTCGATGCGGACAAGGAGGGCTTTTTACGCTCCGAAACTTCTCTGGTACAGACCATCGGCAGAGCGGCGCGTAATGCAAACGGTGAGGTAATAATGTACGCCGATAAAATCACACCCTCGATGAGCTATGCCATCAGTGAAACCAAACGACGCCGTGAAATACAGAATCAATACAACATCGAAAACGGTATCGTGCCGAAGACTATCGTAAAGCAGGTTCGTGATGTTATAGAAATTTCCGAAAAGAAGCTCGACACAGATAAAGCATTCAGAAAGCTCGGAAGAGCCGAAAAGGAAAAGGTTATCAGACAGCTTACCGCCGAAATGAAGGAAGCGGCTAAAATACTCGAATTTGAGCATGCGGCATTTCTGCGCGATAAGATAGAAAAGCTGAAAAGTATTATGTAACAAAGAGGTAAATATGTCACAGAAAAGTATTATTATAAAAGGTGCGAGAGAGCATAATCTTAAGAATGTGGATCTGACCTTGCCCCGTGATAAGTTTATTGTCTTTACCGGGCTTTCGGGCTCGGGAAAGTCATCTCTTGCCTTCGATACTATTTATGCAGAGGGACAGAGAAGGTATGTGGAGTCACTTTCATCCTATGCCAGACAGTTTTTAGGTCAGATGGATAAGCCCGATGTAGACTATATCGAAGGTCTTTCTCCCGCTATCTCCATCGATCAGAAAACCACATCCAAAAATCCACGCTCCACCGTCGGCACCATTACTGAAATTTACGACTATCTCCGCCTTTTATATGCGAGAATAGGCGTTCCTCACTGTACCGTCTGCGGTAACGAAATCAAACAGCAGACGGTAGATCAGATAGTCGAAAAGATTCTCGAGCTTCCCGAGGGAACTAAAATACAGCTGTTATCACCCGTGGTTCGTGGTAGAAAGGGTGAATATGTAAAAGAGCTCGAGAGCATCAGAAAGTCCGGCTTCGTTCGTGTCAGAGTGGATTCCGTTATTTACGACCTATCGGAAAAAATAAAAATAGAAAAGAATAAAAAGCATAATATAGAGGTCGTAGTTGACCGACTCGTAGTAAAGCCCGACATTAAATCGAGACTTGCCGACTCTATCGAAACGGCTACAAAGCTGTCTGAGGGTCTGCTTTTAGCGGATGTTATCGGCGGCGAGGAGATAATGTTTTCTCTGAATTATGCCTGCCCGGAGCACGGGGTGAGCTTCGGTGAAATTACACCCCGTATGTTCTCTTTCAACAGTCCCTTCGGCTCCTGTAAAAAATGCTCGGGTCTGGGCGTATTTATGGAGATTTCACCGTCTATGATTATTCCCGACAGAAAGCTTTCTATCAGACAGGGAGCTATAAAAGCGGCGGGATGGCAGTGCCGTGATGAAAATTCCATTTCAGCGATGTACTATAATGCTTTGGGTAAAAAGTACGGCTTTGATCTTGACACTCCCATCGA
Source organism: Acutalibacteraceae bacterium (assembly GCA_045588555.1). Lineage (GTDB taxonomy): Bacteria > Bacillota > Clostridia > Oscillospirales > Acutalibacteraceae > UBA6857. The sequence goes on from JAZNEL010000045.1 coordinate 25,683, forward strand.
GGATTTGAGCACGGAGGCTTTCGATGCTATCCTCTACGGAACAAACGGTGAGAAGCTTAAAATGGAGCGCACCACAAGCTACGGCAGCGGAACCTATCTCGCCGAATTTGAGGGCGTTCTGAATAATCTCCAGCGCAGATACACCGATTCTGCCTCGGAGGCCTCCAAAAAGGAAATAGAGGCTCTTATGACTGTAACCGAATGTAAGGAATGCGGCGGGGCAAGATTAAGCAAAGAGGCTTTGAGCGTAACCGTTGACGGGAAAAATATCCACGAGGTATGCTCTATGTCCGTAGCCGAGTCTCTTAAGTTCATTAATTCTCTTCCCGAAAAGCTTACTGAAAGAGAAAAAATTATCGCTAATCTGATTATCAAGGAGATAACAGAGAGATTATCCTTCCTTAACAGTGTAGGTCTTGGCTATCTCACATTAGCCCGTCAGTCAGGCTCTCTTTCCGGCGGAGAAAGTCAGAGAATCCGTCTCGCTACACAGATAGGCTCATCTCTTGTCGGCGTGCTTTATATTCTCGATGAGCCGAGCATAGGTCTTCATCAGCGTGATAACGGAAAGCTCATAAATACTCTCAAGCATCTGCGTGATATAGGAAACACTCTTATCGTAGTAGAGCACGATGAGGATACGATGCTCGAGGCGGATTATGTGGTCGATGTCGGGCCGGGTGCGGGTATTCACGGAGGAAAAATCGTTGCCGCGGGAAGCGTCGATGATATTCTTGCCTGTGAGGAATCCGTTACCGGACAGTATTTAAGCGGTAAAAAGCTTATACCCATTCCCGAGGAAAGAAGAAAGGGTAACGGTAAAGCTCTTAAAATTTTCGGTGCAGCACAGAATAATCTGAAAAGCATTGATGTAGAAATACCTCTTGGTGAATTTGTGGCCGTGACAGGTGTTTCTGGCTCGGGTAAATCCTCTCTTGTTAATGAAATACTGAATAAGCATCTTTCAAACGAGCTTAACGGTGCCAAAATGATTCCGGGTAAATTCAGAAAGATGCAGGGCATAGAAAATCTCGACAAGGTCATCAATATAGACCAGTCACCGATAGGAAGAACACCTCGCTCAAACCCTGCCACTTATACAGGAGTGTTTACGGATATACGCGAGCTCTTTGCCGCTACCACCGATGCAAAGGCCAAGGGCTACACCGCGGGAAGATTTTCCTTTAACACTAAAGGCGGACGCTGTGAGGCCTGTGAGGGTGACGGTATCGTAAAAATAGAAATGCACTTTTTAGCCGATGTTTATGTGCCCTGTGAGGTCTGTAAGGGTAAAAGATATAACTCGGAGACGCTTAATGTCAGATATAAGGGTAAAAGTATTTACGATGTTCTCGAAATGACTATCGAGGAGGGAATGATTTTCTTCGAAAATATTCCTAAAATTTATAAAAAGCTTAAAACCCTCTATGATGTCGGTCTCGGCTATGTAAAAATCGGTCAGCCTGCTACTACGCTTTCGGGCGGTGAGGCGCAGCGTGTTAAGCTCTCCACGGAGCTTTCAAGGCCTGCCACAGGTAAAACCGTCTACATCCTCGATGAGCCCACTACAGGTCTTCATACTGCCGATGTACACCGTCTTATCAGTGTTCTGCAGATCCTTGTAGACAAGGGAAACAGCGTAATCGTCATCGAGCATAATCTGGATGTGATTAAATCCGCTGACTATGTAATCGACCTCGGACCTGAAGGAGGCGACGGGGGAGGAACAGTGGTGGCTGTGGGCACTCCCGAGGAAATAGCAAAAAACGAAAGCTCCTATACGGGACAGTATCTGAAAAGGTATTTTATTTTTTAATAAATTGTAAATAAGAACAAAGGCGGTTGTTTTTAACTTGCCTTTGTTTTTTCGTTATGCTATAATTGTTAAGTTAAATGCACACTTTTGGTGTCTTTTAGTGAAAAATAAACATATGAAAGGAAAAAGGAAAACATGAAAGTAAATGAATTTTTACACAAGCTGTTCGGTACCACACCCGGCAAGGGTGTACAGCCGAAGGAAGCAGTTGCTTACGGTGTAGCCGGCTTCGGTCAGAACTTCATCTGTACCATCATTGGTTCTTACATCACCGTATTTATGACTGATGCTCTTCTTTTCGGTGCTGAAGGTGTAAAGGTTGGCGCTATGGAGGGCGCTATCGCTGTGGCGTTTCTTATGCTCGGAACCAGAGTGTTTGACGCTTTTAATGACCCGATTATGGGCTCAATAGTTGACAAAACGAGAACAAAGTGGGGTAAGTGCAGACCTTATCTCAAGTGGATGGCTATTCCTATTGCTATCAGCACCATTCTCTGCTTCCTTCCCGTTTATGAAGCAAAGGCAATGTGGACATTTGTTACTATCGCTGTCCTTTATGTTATCTGGTCAGTGCTTTACACCGTAGCCGATGTTCCTTATTGGGGCCTTGCCACCTGCCTTACCAATGACACTACTGTAAGAGGTAACATTCTCACTGTTGTCCGTCTCGTTTGTACTGTAGGTGCAGGTATCGTAACAGTAGGTGTTCCCATTATCACTAATGCAGTTACAGCAAAGTTCAAGTACACGGAGGCTGACCTTGCTCTTATTATGACAGACAAGGCAGAGCAGATTTCTTCCATCGTAGCAAATCAGGGCAAAACAGCTGAAGAGGCAGCCCGTACCTTTATCGGTACAGTTATGAACAGCAGTGTAAACGCAAACGCTGACACACTTAAATGGACTTATTTCATCTGTGCTGTCGTATTCGTTGTGGCCGCTGTTCCCATGTTCTTATACGGCTTCAAAAATACTAAAGAGCACATCACAGCTGACTATGATGAGGTTCCCTCGTTCGGTCATAACCTTAAGCTTCTCTTTAAAAATAAAGAACTCCTTCTCATCGTTCTTTCCGGTATTCTCGGCGGCGCCAGAATGGTTTACTCCTACACAGGCGGTCTCTATTTCGCAAAGTATGTTCTTAAAAACGAAGGCTTATACGGCATTATCACACTTCTCGTTATCCCCGGCGGTCTCGTAGCTTCGGTGCTCGTTCCCTGGCTCACAAAGAGATTTACGAAGAAATACACCTACATTCTCGTTCATCTTTTCGGCGGCGTAGTTATGGCTGTTATGTACTTTGTAGGCTATGATGCTCCCTGGAAGCTTATCATCGGTGCTGTAGGTCTCGTGCTTCTCGGTATTCCCCAGGGTGTTAACAACATTATGAGCTATGCTATGATCGGCGACACTGTTGACTATCTTGAATGGAAAACAGGCGAAAGAGGCGAAGGCATCTGCTTCGCTATGCAGACTCTTATCAATAAAATCGGTATGGCTGTCGGTGCATTCATCGGTGTTATGTCTATGAGCATCGCAGGTATCGACGCTGCTACAGGTCATGTAGCAAATCCTGACAAGCTCTGGAATGTTCTTATCCTTTCAGGTGCTATCAGTATGTTTGCCTGTGCTGTTCCTATGTTCTTCTACACTCTTACAGAAAAGAGACAGAGAGAAATCGTAGCCGAAATCGAGGCAAGAAAGGCTTCAAAGGCAAAATAAGCGCTTTCATAAGTTTAAATAGCGAAAATGGTTCCTGTCAGCTGTTGCTTGCAGGAACCTTTAATTTATCCGAACTGATACTTATGATGTCGGCGAGGCGATTTTACCTCCATATAAAAGTGTGGCCTATATTTTGATTTTACATCGCTTTATATGCTTTTTTGAAAGCAACGGTAAGAGAAATATCAGATTACATTAAAACGCTAAAATCAGGGCAAATCAGCAAAAAAACAACAGATATGTTTGAGCTTAAGCACTCAAGCATATCTGTTTTCTCTTATTGTAACAGCCGTATTTATGAGCTTTAATAACCGATAGCATTACCGAGCATCATAAGTCCGATGCTTACTGCGAATGCCGATAAAAACAGCTTCCAGGAAATTTTTATGTATTTGAAATAGGAGATATTGATAATACCTAAAGCGATGATAAGAAGTCCGTTTGTCGGGAAAAGAACATTACATAAGCCGTCGCTTAAGCAGAAGGCTACTATGAGATTCTGTCTGCCGATGGAAAGCATATCCACGAGAGGAATGAGAATCGGCATAAGAAGAAAGGCTTTAGCAGAACCGCTTCCGATGAAAAACTCAAATACGCATATTACGAAGAAAATAATCACTATCGAAATGTATGGATTTATGCCCTTGATGAGATTATATACCCAGTAAAGAAGCGTATCTATAATCATGCCCTGCTTAAGAATGTATGTAACACAGATAATCAGTATGATTACAGGTGCTACGGGAAGGATTGTCTTCGCGCCTGCTATGAAGCCTGACACGAGCTCCTTTCCCTTAATGCCCGAAATATAACCTGCTCGCATACCTCCGACAGTAAAGAGTATAGCCATCGAAACGAGGGGAAGGTAACCGATAATATCGGAGAGTGTACGGTCCTCGATAAAGGTGTTTGCTACGAGGCAGACAACCGTAATAACCAAAACAGCCAGAAGTGCCTTTATGAATGCACCGGAGGCTTTTTTCATCATCGGATTGCTTAAGGCTTTTTCTGTTTCTGCTTTATTCAGAAAGCGCTCTCTTAACTCTTTATCGCTTTCATAGCAGAGTGAAGACTGCGGATTTTTCTCGATTTTCTTTGCGTACCGCACTAAAAAGGCCGTAAGAACAGCGTAAATTACCGCGAAAACGAAGCATCTGAAAAGAACACCCGAAAACATTGGAAGATTAGCCATTGACTGCACGATGCCTACATTAAAGGGGTTAAAGGTTGCGGCCGAGTAGCCGAAGGCTACAGCGATAAGGCTGAAGCCGAGACCGACGAAGGAGTCCCAGCCGAGAGAAAGGGAGATAGCCACAGCCAAGGGCACCAGAGTAACGGATTCCTCGAGTATACCCGCAAATGAGCTTAAGAGCATACAGAAGAAAATCATAACCGATAAAAGCAGATATTTTTTATCCGAAAACTTATTGACTACCACATTCATCATATATTTCAGAACACCGCTCTTATCGAGGATAAGGAAGGTTCCGCCGATTAAAACTATGATCAGAATGATAGAAACACCCGTCAGTGCATCGCCTGTGGAATAGATAAAGGTTTCGATGGGGGAGATGAAGACTCTCCAGAAGCTGTAGCCGACTGTCTCACGGTCGATTTCGTGATATGTGCCGTTGATTATAGCGCCGCTCGAGTCGGTGTGATAAGCACCCGTGGGTACTACCTGTGTAAGCACACCTGCAAAAATCATAATCGCAAAGAGCAAAACGGTTATGCCTATGATGGTCTTTTTTTCTATTTTGATACCCGATGTAACTTTTTTGTTTTTATCCATTAATTTAACCTCATTATAATTTGATTTCCAATATTTCTCTGTTTTCGTAAAATGTCAGCTTATCAAAGCCGCATTTCTTCGCCAGCATCATTCCTTCTCTGATGCCCTTGCCGCAGTCGTTAGCGTTATGTGCATCGGAGCCTATGGTCAGAAGCTTACCGCCGAGCTCTCTGTATCTTTTGATGATGTTTGCATCGGGCATCGTTCTTCCTATGTCCTGACGAAGTCCCGAGGTGTTGATTTCCAGCGCCTTGCCGTAGCTTATCATTGTTTTGAGAAGCTCATCGGTGGCGGCTGATATTTTAGAATAATCGAAGTCGATTTTATATCTTCCCTGTATTCTTCTCATCGGACAGGTGATATGAGCCAGAGCGTCGCAGCCATCCCATTTGGCGATTTCAGTCAGCTGCAGGAAATAATCCTCCATAAATTTGTATACATCCAGCTTATCGTATTCGATTTCCTTTATATCCTTGTCGAAGCCCTCGGGAGTATGAATACTGCCTAAAATGAAGTCGTAGCTGTGATGACTTACGATTTTATCAGCCAAAGCCTTATTACTTAAGGGCTGTCCGATCTCGAGACCGATAAGCACCAGTAATTCACCCTCGAAGGCGGCTTTTGCCTTACTGCACTCAAAAAATGAATGAAAAATCATATTATTGTATTTTTCTTCAAAAAACGTGTCGACCTCGCAGTGATCGGTAACAGCGATGGCACCCAGCTTATTCTTTACGGCACATTCGCAGATGTACATCGGTGAATGTATTCCGTCGGGCGAATTGTCTGAATGCACATGCATATCAATCAGTCTTTGACCGCTCATTTACATCTCTCCAAAACAAATTTTAAGTATTATACAGCAAAATGAAAAAATATGCAATATTTTATATTAAATATGCAGAAAAAATTCGTTTTTTATCGCCTGTTTTACCAAATAGTAACATTAATATATTTGACTGACAGACACAAAATATATTTGCAAACGCAAAAAGTTTTCAGAAGGAGAGTGAAACAAATGTCCAGAAACGGTTCTTCCAAGGGTATGGTACCCGAAGCAAGAGATGCTCTTGACAGATTTAAGATGGAAGCCGCTGCTGAAGTAGGTGTAGACCTTAAGCAGGGTTACAACGGTCACCTCACATCTCGTGAAGCCGGTAGTGTCGGCGGTCAGATGGTTAAAAAGATGATCGAATCATATGAAAGAAATATGAAATAAGCCGGTTATCGGAAAAAGCCCTTCGCGGAAACGCGAAGGGCTTTGGCTCGTTAATCATAAATCAATCTGCTCTATTTCGATTTCGGGAGTCGGTGTAAAAATTTCTTTTTTTACATAGCTCTGCGCAGGGTAGAAAATTTCTTTTTCCGGTAAAGCCTTGACTGAATTATTATGAGTTTCCGGTAAATCTATCCTTTCGCTTTCTGATTCGGGAAGGAAAAGCTCCTCACTGTAAGCTTTATTTATGGGAGCGAAAACAGGAAACAGCTTCTTTTTCTTCTGCTTTTCACGAAGTTTTTTCACTATGATGAGAAGAATAAGAATGAGAGCGGTGAATGCGGAGATAATCACACCGGCCTTAAAGCCTCTCGCATGAAATACAAATTCAATATCGTGATTGCCTTTTTCGAGCTTTGCCGCTAAAAGACCGCCGCCGAACTGTACTATCTTGTCTTCGCTTAATTTCTCTCCGTCTACGATTACTGACCAGCCCTTATCGTAAGGAATAGATGTGTAAAGAAGACAGTCGCTTTTGGCTGTTACTCTGCCTTTGATGTGTGTGTCCTCGAACTCCTCGACGAGCATCTGGGTGTCAGACAGAATTTCGTAACCCTTTTCGAATATTTCCTCATTAATCGTATATGCGTTAAAGGTAAGAGTTCCGTTATTGTTTTCGAAGGGCACCGTTACGGTGATGGTTTCGTTTTCGCTGTAATAGCCGAGGTCGAAAATGCAGTTCTGATTGGCATTCTGTGTTATGGTGCCGAGAGACGAGGTTATGGTAACGCTCTTTTCCGAGCCGCCCGTAACATCGAAGTAAACATAAACATTTCCTTTTTTCTCCGTGGTGATGTAGAGAACAGCAGAGCCGTCGGCATCGGGTGTAGTTTTCGAATAGCTGAAATTAGTAGCAGTAAGATCCTCCGTAAAAGGAGACACATTTGAGTAGGTTACATAGGAAATATCGATTTTTTCGAAGGGGTTTCCTGCACCTGTAGCCAAATCGAAGTAATCACCCTGAAGCATAAAGGGGTCAGAGCCTGTTTCGAGCTTCCAGGTGTTCATATATTCCTCATCTGCCCAGCGTTCAGCCTCGCTTCTGATGCAGTAGGCGATGGGAAGATAGTAGTTATTTTTGTATGCCGAATATTTACCCGATTTGAGGGATGCCGAATAGAACGGAGACTCTATTGTATTCGGTGAAGCATTGTTTACGATGTATTTAAGGGAGAACATCATATTATAAACGGGTGTCTGGGGATTATAGGTATAGCTGTTGATTCGGTTACTCATCATTCCGAGGTCATCCTGTAGATTTGACAGAGCCTCGAAGGCCATGGAAGAAAAGACGGAAACACCGTTATAACCGTACCAGCTCGGGTCCATTCTTGTTCTTAAATCCGTGAGCTCCATTCTGTAAAACTCGTTATCCTCTGCTGTATCCAAAGCTTTTTTAAGTGTCTCAAATTCGCCGTAATCAGAGGCGTAAGAGTCTTTGGTAATGGTGATGCTGACTCTGCTCGAGTCGCACATTACCACCTCACTGCAGATGCATACGAGAAGCAGAAGTGCCAGAGATGCCCTGTGGTATCTTTTGTCCTTGAACAGCGTCAGCAGTACCACATAAAGCACTAAAAGAGCGAGAGTGAGTATAACAGTTACGGAATTTACATTTTTGGAGGTAATATCCTCTACGATAAACACGAAGGCTACGAGAGCAACACCGACAGCGCCTATCTGACGGGAGGTAAACTCCTTCAGTCTTATAAAGACCTTGTACGCCATTATAAGAAGTATAAAGGAATAAACAAAGGACTGTCTGTAGGGGAGATCGTTAGGAAAATGAAAGCCGTGCCAGATATAATTAAGATAGTTTACATTGAAGGAGAAATAAAGGACAGTCAGCAGAATGAGAGTGCTGATTTTCTCTTTTTTAGAGATAGTTTTAGTAAAAAAGTACAGGGGAGCGAGAATGAGAGTAATAACACCGCAGTAAACATTGGGCAGAACATCGTCGCCGCTGCTTCTGATGGTGGTTTCGAGACTTGCCAGATGGTTGGCAAAGAAATCAAAGAAGGTGAAATAGCTCTTAAGACTGTCAGGAAAGGTTCCGGAGGTAGCGGAGCTTGATTTGAGCACATTATAAACAGGAAGAAGCACAGCAGCCATAAGACCTGCGGCGGCTAATGAGGATAAGGCGAAAATAAAGCCTGTTCTGAAAAAGCGTCGGTTAGAAAGAGTGAAAACAAAGCCTCTTTTTTTACGGGCATATCTTTTGCTTATCAGTGCACCGCTCTCGTAGGAATTTACATAGTAGTAAATAAAGTAAATCACTGCAAAGATACAGAGCATATAAGACATATAGTAATTTGAAAACATCGTAAGGGATAAACCGACGATGTAGGTAGCGGGTCTTCCGTGATCGATTATTCTTTCGATACCGAGCAAAACCACGGGAAGAAGCACCATGGCATCCAGCCACATAACATTCCAGTAGTAAGCGAGCATATAGCCGCAGAAGGCATAAAGAATACCGAAGGAAACAGTGGCAAAGCTCTGATTTTTGAGAGAGTTTTTGATGTAATAGGTAAAGGTTGAGGCGGAAAGAGCGGCCTTTATGAGAATCATAGCACCGATGGCTTCGGGAATATTTTCGTGGCCGAAGAACATTATAATCGCACCGACGGGACTCGAGAGATAATTAAAATAGTTACCCAAAAAACAGCTTCCGAGACCTGTTTTCCAGGAATAAAAGAAGCTTCCTCCTTCCTTTACGATGTCGTAAAGCTCTGCAAACAGAGGTCCGTATTGGTGGTAAAGGTCCATTCTTAAAATAGTTTTATCACCGAAGGGTATCATACCGTTACACAGATAGACAGCCAACATCGTAACACTCGTGGCCAGAAAGGCGATAAGTATATACTGATTATCGGCGATAAAGGATTTTTTGTTCTTAATCATAGCTAACCTCACTTATAAAGGAATATTAAATACATAATACAATAAACCGCTTCATTCTTCAAGATGTTTTCTCAAAATTGTAATAAAATCGGACACGCTGTCATAGTTTTTGAGTGTAGAAAAAATTAAGGCGGTAATATGTTATGAATTTTAAAGAAGAAAACTTTGACAGTGCAGTTAATATTTTGTCCCCGCTGCTTAAAAGTAAGCTTATAAATCTTAACTGTATAGTAAAAAATGATACCTATGAAATCAGATTAAGAGCGGGTAAGCCCATTCTTCTTTTCGGAAGATACGGCTATCTTTTTCTGAAAACGGACGGTGAGACCTCGTCTGTGTGCGGAGAGGACTGCTACATCTGTAAGCAGGAAATCATTACAGAGACCTTTAACAGACTTTGCTGTTATTCCGTTTACAGTCACATCGAAAGCATCGTAAACGGCTACATAACCTTTCAGGGCGGGCACAGAGCAGGCATAACGGGTACGGCTGTGCTTAATTCGGAGGGAAGGATAACATCCGTAAAGGACATTTCCTCGGTGAATATCCGAATAGCACGACAGATTAAGGGTGCCGCTGACGGGGTTTTAAAGGAGATAGGCTATAATGAAAATTCATTTATTATAGCGGGTCCGCCCTCATCGGGAAAGACTACGGTTTTAAGAGACTGTGTCCGTCAGCTCTCTGACAGGATGAAAAAAATCTGTCTTATCGACGAAAGACAGGAAATTGCCTGTATGAACGGTTCCTTCTGTCAGTTTGATGTGGGAGTAAATACTGATGTATTCAATAATTATCCGAAGGGTAAAGCAATAATGAATGCGGTGAAAACTATGTCACCCGACATTATAGCCATCGATGAAATCGGTGAAAAGGAGGAAATCGAAGGAATAAAAAGAGGCGTTAACAGCGGTGTGGAATTTATAGTAACAGTTCACGCCGTGGACTATGGAGATTTACTGAAAAGACCGCAGATAAAGGAGCTCATCGATACGGGTGCCTTTACGAGGATTATTCTGCTAAAAAATACATCGGTTCCAGGAGAGACAGAGGGAATATACGAGGTGTCAGAGGTGCGGGATGAAATATACAGGAGCAGTTTTATTATGGACAGCATTTACGCTGACAGGAATGAAAATATCATCATCGCTTAAAATGAGGCTCACGGTTATGCAGGAGACCGTAGTGTTTCTCGATTCACTGTGTACGGGCATCGGTTTTTCTAAAGGCGGTATAGTTAAGCTTCTTTCGGAGCTTTCATCAGAGAGCAGCTTTAAAAGTCTTAAATTCCTTAAAGCTTTTACGGATTACCCGGATTATGAGGATTTCCGCAAAATGTGGAAGGAAGCCGTCTCCTCTTTTACTTATTATAAGAGGGATGAAAAGATGAAAATGTTGCAGTTAGGCTCATTTTTAGGCACAACCGATGCAGATAATCAGATAAGCACCATAAGACTGTATTCGGCATTTTTCGAAAATTATCTTAAAACGGCGGCAGAAGAATACGAAAAATACGGCAAGGTATCCTCTCTTTTCGGGATGTTTGCCGGTGCGACGGTGTTTATTATACTCCTTTAAATATGCTTTAAGAAGGATTTACGGCAGACTGTTATGGAAATGGATTTGATTTTTAAAATAGCCGCTATCGGCGTTATTGTAGCTATTCTTAATCAGCTTCTGACGAAAAGTGAGAAGGGGGAGTATGCCACGCTTACTACCGTGGCGGGAATAATTATAGTTCTTCTTATGATAATACCTCATATCGAGGAGCTATTCGAAAGCATAAGAAGGATAATAGATTTCTGATGCTTTTAAAGATAGTTTTCGCAGGGCTCGCAGTATGCTTGGTAAATATTTTCCTGAAAAACAAAATGAGTGAATTTGTACTGCCTACAGAGATTGTTTTTTTAGCCGTTACAGCCGCGCTCTTAATCGAGTATTTTAAGGGAATATTTTCGGGTCTGTCCGAGGTTGTCGGTCAGACGGAATACGGTGATGAGATTTTCACATCAGCAGTCAAGGGTGCGGCTATATGTCTGATTACCAAATTTTCGTCGGATATCTGTGTTGAAAGCGGAAACAAATTAGTTGCTGATGTAATCGAGCTTACGGGAAGGATAATGCTGACCGTTATTGCTTTACCGTACATAGAGTCAATAATAAGTATAGCCCTCGCTTTTGTGAAATGAAAATATTTTTTAGTATTCTTACGATAGCTTTAATTTGCTTTTCCTTCTGCATTCCTGTCTGCGCTACCGAAAATATTGAAGCAGAGCTTAACGAAAGGCTTTTTTCTGAATTGGATGACGAAATAGCCGAGGCTCTCGACAGATTCGGGATAAGCTCACTGGATTATGAAAGCATTTTCAATATCTCCTTTAAGAGTATTTTTCTTTACTATAAAGAAAGCTTTACGGGGTGTCTGAATAATGCCTTGAGGCTTTTCATAAAAATATTCGCTGTGATTATTTTAGGCGGAGCGGTTACTCTCGTTACAGACGATAAAAAATACAGGGATATAATAAACGCACTGCTCATTCCGGCAGTGACGGTCATACTCGTGGGCGACATTAATCTGTGCGTCAGCTCCGCTCTTTCTCTGCTGAAGCTTAACGGTAATTTTATGCTGACATTCGTGCCTGTATATGCCATTGCTATAGCCGTAGCGGGAAATCCCGCCACAGCTCTTACATATAATTCGCTTGTGCTCGGCTTCGGAGAAATAATTTCAGCGGTAATTAATTACGGGCTTTCTGATATAGTCGGGTGCTTTTTCTGTATCAGCATCGGCTTTTCAGTTAACAGCACTGTTAATTTTCCCCGTTTCATAAGCGCCGTAAACAGGTTTGTTTCTTTTGTGTTGGGTCTGGTTTCATCGCTGTTTACCTCTCTTTTGTCGGTGCGGGGGATTTTTTCAGCCGCTACTGATTCTGTAGCCTCGAAGGGAATCAGATTCGCTATCGGCAGTCTGATTCCTGTTATCGGCTCATCCATAAGTGATGCCTATTCCACACTTTTAGGCAGTATAGGCATACTGAAAAATTCCGTGGCTTTGGTCGGAATTTTAGCCGTAATTATTATTAATCTTCCGGTTATAACCGAAATAGTTCTCTTTAACATTTCTCTTAATTTGGCGAGCTTTATCAGTGAACTTTTCGAGTGTAATGAGCTTTCGAATATTCTTAAGGCCTTCGCCTGCGGAGTTAAGATAACAGGTCTGCTCGTCGTGTTTGAGGCTTTTATTCTGATAATTTCCACGGCTGTTATGCTGACGGTAAGGGGTGGGTGAAACGGAGAATCTTAATACTTGGTGCCGTCTGGTAGCGGTAACCTCGGTGGCTTCAGCTGTTTTTATGCTTATAGTTCCAGAAGGCAGAGTGAAAAGCGGCTATAAAATCCTGCTGACTGTAATACTCGTGTTCTCCTTTCTTTATCCGCTTAAGGGAAAGAGTGCAGATTTTCTTCGTTTCGATGACTTATCGGATTTCATAACTAATGAGAATGTGACAGAAATAGAAAGCTATCGGGATTCTGCGCTGATTCTGGCGGCGGAGAGCGAAACGGAGCGTTATCTGCAGGAGGTGCTGACTTCGATGGATAAGGAATACAGCTGCAGTGTTAAATGTTATTACGACGGCGAAAAAATTACCATCGAATCCGTAGAAATCGAAGGGAAGGTAAAAGAGGAGGACAGAAGTCTGATTTACGAAAAAATAAAAGAAATTACTGATGAGGAAACCGAGGTAAGAATTAACGGTGAAATTTATGAGTGACGCAAGCATCAAAAAGCTTTTTCTCCTTTTCGAAAAGCTTAAAAAGGACAAAAAGACCTTCGCTATAGTTCTTTTGGGTATTAGCGGTATTCTGCTGATTTTCTTTTCGGAACTTTTACCTGCAGAGGAAAGATCTGCCGATAAAGGCTATACACAGACCGCTGTGACCGACAGCAACGAAAAAGAGGAGCTCGAGAGCATTATCGGAAAGATAAAGGGTGTCGGCAGGGTGGAGGTGATGATTAATTACGAGGGAACAGCTGAAAACATCTATGCTAATAACACCTCACAGCAGTTAAAGGACAGCGAAAGTAAAACCCAGGAGGAGCACATAATCATTGACAAAGGGAGCGGCGAGGACGGACTTCTGGTTAAATCGATTTATCCGCGCGTTACAGGAGTGGCGGTGGTTTGTGAGGGCGGAGGCAGTCCTACGGTAAAAAATGACATTACACAGCTTTTAAAGGCTTTATATAACATAAGCAGTAACAGCATAAGTATTTCAGAAATGAGCAGATAGGAGGAATTGATATGCTTATAAGAAAAAGACAGGTGCTCACAGCGACGCTGATAATTGCCTTGTGCGCGGCACTCACCGTAAACTGGTATTTTACCAAGCCGCAGAGCGCAGGCAATAATACATCGGAAACAGATGAGGCCGTAACGGGAAATCTCGGTGACACGCTTTTTGTGGCCGGCACTACGGCAAAAGCCGACGAAACCACAGCGGCCGATGAAGACAGCACAGAGTCTCTTTTAAGGGATAACGAGGTGAAAACGAGCGAGGAAGAAGCACAGGCGGAGGAATACTTCGCTTCGGCTAAGCTTAAAAGATCCCAAAGCTATGATGAAGTAATCGCTGATATAGAAAAAATTATCTCCGATGGTAATCTTGACAGCGGTGAAAAAAATAAAATCACAGTAATGCTGACCGATTATCAGAATGATATGAAGGTTCAGACAGATGCGGAAAATCTCATCAGTGCGAAGACGGGAAAGGACTGTCTGGTAATAATTAACGGTGACAGCTGTCAGGTGATTTTGGAAAAAAATACACTCAATGACACACTTATTCTGCAAATAACCGAAATTATAGAGAAAAATACGGATATTTTTTCAGAAAATTTAACAATAATTGAGTTAAAATAGTTGTAGGATTTTAAAAACTGTGGTACAATAATATGAATTTATATAATCAATTACCAACCTGATATACAGGTTGGGGGAGGATGTTAAATATGACTAGACATGAAGCAAGAGAATTGGCCTTCGTTCTTATTTTCGAAAAAAGCTTTCAGGAGGATGTATCTATCGTTGAGCTTATCGAAAATGCACTCGAGCTCGAGATCTTTCCGACTAATGCTTTCGCAGAGAATTTAGCCAAAAAGGTTTACGCAAATCTGGACGAAATCGATGCTCTCATTAATGAAAATCTCGTAGGCTGGTCAGCGAAGAGAATCTCAAGGGTCTCCCGTGCTATTTTAAGACTCGCCGTATGCGAGCTCCTTTACAGTGAAAATATGCCTGTGGGCGTGGCTATTAATGAAGCTGTGGAAATAGCGAAAAAATACGCTACTGCTGACGATGCCTCTTATGTTAACGGCGTTCTCGGTACCGTGGCGAAGAAAATTAAAAAGTAATTATGGCTCATTTAGGCTTCGACACCAGTAACTACACTACCTCTGCGGCTCTTTATTTCCCGGAAGAAAATATAATCATTCACCGAAAAATGCTTCTGCCTGTCAAAAAAGGGGAAAAGGGTCTGCGTCAGAGTGATGCTGTGTTCCATCATACCCGACAATTAAATCTCGTCTGCTCGGAGCTTTTTTCGAATGCCGACTTTACTCTCGAATCCGTAGGAGCTTCTGCTTTTCCCAGAATGGCAGAGGGCTCCTATATGCCCTGTTTTCTGGTAGGACTTAATACTGCTGAAATAATCAGCGCACTTGACGGAGTGAATATGCACACCACATCCCATCAGACAGGTCACATTCTCGCCGCACTTTACAGTGCGGACAAGCTCGGTCTTATCGGAGAAAGGTTTATCGCGTTTCATCTTTCGGGAGGCACTACCGAGGCGCTTCTAGTGGAGCCGGACGAGGATGAAATCATAAAATGCACTTTAATCGGTATGTCAAACGACCTGAAGGCAGGACAAGCCATCGACAGAGTCGGTGTTATGCTCGGTATGGGTTTTCCATGCGGTGCGGAGCTTGACCGACTTTCCTCTGAAAGTGAGAAAAGCTTTAAAATAAAGCCTTGCATCAAAGGAACCGAAATCAGTCTTTCAGGAGTCGAAAATAAATGCAGACAGATGCTCGAAAAGGGCGAAAAGCCCTGTGACATCGCTAAATACTGCATAGAGTACATCAGTTCCTCTGTGGAGGCGCTGACGGAAAGCCTTATCGATAAATACGGAGAGCTTCCTCTGGTTTATTCGGGCGGTGTAATGTCAAACAGCTTTATGAAAAAACGCTTCACCGAAAAATTCGGCGGTATATTTGCCGCGCCTGAATTTTCGAGTGATAACGCGGCAGGTGTGGCTATTATGGCTTATCTTAAGGAGAACAAAAACTAAATGTCAAACATTTTAACCGTAAGTCAGATAAATACTTATCTTAAATCGATCATCGATGCTGATTATAACTTAAAAAATTTATATGTTAGCGGCGAGATTTCAAATTTTACTAACCATTACCGTACGGGGCATCTTTATTTTACTCTTAAGGATGAAAGCTCGGCCGTTAAGGCTGTGATGTTCCGCTCGTCGGCGCAGAGACTGAATTTTGAGCCCGAAAACGGAATGAAGGTGCTCGTCAGAGCTAATCTTTCGCTTTACGAGAGAGACGGTACATATCAGCTTTACTGTGAGGATATTATTCCCGAAGGAGTAGGGGAGCTGACCCTTGCTTTTGAGCAGCTTAAAGAGAGATTAAGCAAAAAGGGTATGTTCGATGAAAAATATAAAAAACCGCTTCCCTCTTACCCGCAGAAAATCGGTGTAATAACTTCACCTACGGGCGCGGCTTTACAGGATATTCTTTCTGTTCTTTCACGCCGTTATCCCTCGGGCGAGATAGTTTTCGAGGGTGTACAGGTTCAGGGAGAAAGTGCGGCCGGACAGATAGCTGATGCCATAAGGAAATTCAACCGTCTCAAGGGTGCCGATGTACTTATCGTCGGTCGCGGAGGCGGCTCTGTGGAGGATTTATGGGCCTTTAACGAAGAGGAGGTAGCCTTTGCCATCTTCGAGTCAAAAATCCCTGTAATTTCCGCTGTCGGTCACGAAACGGACTTTACTATTGCCGACTTCGTAAGCGATGTGCGTGCGGCTACTCCGTCAGCGGCGGCTGAATTAGTGGCGCCGGACTACAGAGAAATACTCTATGCCGCCGATAAAACACTCGACGCTATGACTGATTCTCTGGAGCGTCTGCTTGACTCCTACACTATGTCGGTTATGAATTACGAAAAAATCATTTCCGAGCACAGCCCCGAAAAGACAGTTATGCTTTACACGCAGTGTCTCGAGGCCTGTGAAAATAAAATAAAAGGTGAAATCAACCGAAAGCTTGATTCTTATTATTCGGCTCTGGGTAATTTTTCGGCAAGATTAGACGGGACAAGTCCGCTAAAGGTTCTGGCACGCGGATACTCACTGGTTAAGGATGAAAACGGCTTTACGGTAAAAAGCACAGCCGATGTTAAATCCGGTGACGGAATTTCCGTAGTTCTTTCTGACGGCAGTCTGAAGTGCACGGTAGATGATGTTATTTAAGGCGGTTTTAAAAACAGCTGTTAAACTCTGAAAGGATAAAGATAAAGAAATGGAAATGTATACTCTTGATACTGCGATGATAAGACTTAAGGAAATAGCCGAAAGTCTCGAAAGCGGTGAATATGACCTCGAAATGTCAATCAAGCTTTACGAAGAAGGTGTGAAAATAATCTCCTTCTGTAATAAAACTCTGTCTTCCGCCAAACAGAAAATAACTGAACTTTCGGAAGACCATCTCGGAGAAAACGAAAATGATTAATGAAAGATTAAACCAATACATCAGCCTGATAAACAGCAGACTTGATGTGCTCATTCCCGACTGCGACTTCGGTGAGGCGGTAGTTCACGAGGCGATGAAATACAGCCTTTCCATCGGCGGAAAGAGAATACGGCCCGTGCTCGTGCTCGAGTGCTGCCGTGTGTGCGGCGGTAACGTGAGAGATGCTCTGGATTTTGCCTGTGCTCTCGAAATGGTGCACACCTACTCTCTCATCCACGATGACCTTCCCTGTATGGATGATGATGACCTTCGCCGGGGTATGCCCTCGTGCCACATAAAATACGGCGAAGAATATGCGCTTTTAGCCGGTGACGGACTGCTTACCCGTGCTTTCGGTGTTATGGCAAACAGTGCTGTGGCCAGAAGGAAGCCGCTCATCGCCGTAAATGCCGTTTCTGCCCTTTCCTATCTGGCAGGCTGTAACGGAATGATAGGCGGCCAGGTTATCGATCTTAAAAACGAGGATAAAGAGACCTCCGCGGAAACACTCGAGGTTCTCGACAGATTAAAAACAGGTGCATTAATTAAATGTGCCGCACTTTTGGGCTGTCTTTGTGCAGAGGCTGACAGCGATAAAACAGACGCCTGTCTGAAATATGCTGAAAAAATCGGACACGCCTTCCAGGTGGTGGATGATATTCTCGATGTGACTGGTGACGAAATGAAGCTCGGTAAGCCCATAGGAAGCGATGCTGAAAACAAAAAAAGCACCTATGTTTCATTATTAGGCTTGGAAAAATCAAAGGAGCTCGCCGCTTCTTTAACTGATGAAGCTCTTTCTGCTATCGATTATTTCGGTGACGAGGCTGAATTTCTTAAGGGACTGGCAGTAAAGCTTACAGAGCGTACAAACTGAAAGAGACGGTTATAATGAAATTTGAAATTCTTTCAAAAATTAAATGTCCTGATGATATTAAAAGCCTGAAGGACAATGAGCTTAGGAAGCTCGCCGACGAGATAAGGAATAAGCTGATAGAAACCGTATCGGAAAACGGAGGACATCTGGCACCTAATCTCGGTGTGGTAGAGCTTACTATAGCTATGCATAAGGTTTTCGACTCACCGAAGGATCAGTTTGTCTTTGATGTGGGTCATCAGTGCTATACCCATAAGCTTCTCACGGGAAGGTATGAAAGCTTTTCAACCCTGCGTAAAAAGGACGGAATATCAGGCTTTTGCCGACCGGGTGAAAGTGAGCACGACATTTTTTACAGCGGTCACAGCGGAACCTCCGTTTCTGCAGGCTTGGGTCTGGCAGAGGCTAAAAAAATCAGCGGTGACGGAAATTATGTCATTACGGTAATCGGAGACGGCTCCTTTACGGGCGGTATGGTTTACGAGGCGCTGAATAACGGTGGCAGAAGCGATGCCAGGCAGATTATTATTCTGAATGATAATAAAATGTCTATTTCGGAAAATGTAGGTGCCTTCGCTAAATATCTTGCCGTTATCCGTTCCCGTCCCGGATATTACAGCTTTAAGGCTAATACCGAAAGGGTTTTAAGCAAAATTCCTCTAGGCGAAAAAATAGCCAAAGAAATTTACAATATAAAAACTGACATCAAAAATAAAATTTACAAGCAAAGCACCTTCTTTGAGGATCTCGGCTACAGATATATGGGCCCTATTGACGGGCATAATATAGAAAATCTCTGTGACGCTCTCGAAAGTGCCAAAAGCGTGAACGGTCCCGTTTTGCTTCACGTTATCACCGTAAAGGGCAAGGGCTACGGCCACGCGGAAAAAGCTCCCAGTCAGTTCCATGGAATTTCGAAATTTGACATCGAAACGGGTGAGCCTATTTCTTCCTCGGAAAGCTTTTCTTCGAAGCTCGGTGAGTATCTTTGCCGTCACGCACAAACAGATAAAAGCATCTGCGCCATCACTGCCGCTATGGGAATCGGAACCGGACTGGATGAATTCGGCCGACTTTACCCGGAACGCTTTTTTGATGTAGGTATCGCAGAGGAGCACGCCGTAACCTTTTCCTCGGGTCTTGCAAAAAACGGTATGAAGCCTGTTTATGCGGTTTATTCGACATTTTTACAGCGCTGTTATGACCAGATTATCCACGATGTTTCTCTCCAGAAGCTGAAGGTTATTCTTGCCGTCGACAGAGCAGGCTTCGTCGGTGAGGACGGTGAAACACATAACGGTCTTTTCGATGTACCCTTCCTTAATACCGTTCCGGACATCAGAGTTTATTCGCCCTGCTGTTACAAATCTCTTTATGCGGATTTGAGCAGTGCACTTTATGCTGACGACTATCCCGTAGCTGTCCGTTACCCGAGAGGCGCCGCGGATGAAAGAGCGGATAAGCTGAAATTCGACGAAATCGGCTATGCTTATTACGGAAATAAGAATGCGGAGAAGCTGATAGTGACCTACGGAAGAATCGCGGCGAATGCCGTTTCTGCGGTGGATGCGCTTGAAAACACGGCTCTCGTTGTTTTGAATCAGATTAAGCCTGTCCCCGAAAATGCTTTTAAAATAATTTCAGATAAAAAAGAGGTTTACTTTTTTGAGGAAGGCCTTAAAAGCGGCGGCGTAGGCGAAAAATTAGGCTCGGAGCTTTTGGAAAACGGCTTTTCGGGCAAATATAAAATCACGGCCGTTTGTGATGAGTTTGTCAGACAGGCATCCGTTTCGGATTTACTTAAGGAATACCGTCTGGACACGGCTTCGATGATAGAAATAGTAAGTGGTGAGAAATAAGTGAAAGAAAAAATAAGACTTGATGTGGCCTTATTTGAGAGAGGCTTCGTTGACAGCCGCGAAAAGGGCAAGGCACTCATTATGGCGGGACTGGTTTATGTTAACGGTCAGAAGGAAACCAAGGCCGGTGCATCGGTAAAAAGCGAGGACTGTATCGAGCTTCGCGGAGAAAAGATGCCTTATGTCAGCCGCGGAGGCTATAAGCTTGCCAAGGCAATAGATGAATTTAATCTTAAGCTTGACGGCTGTATCTGTATGGACATCGGTGCGTCCACGGGCGGGTTTACCGACTGTATGCTTATGAACGGCGCTGTCAAGGTGTATTCTATAGATGTAGGCTACGGTCAGCTGGCCTGGAAGCTTCGTACGGACGAAAGAGTAATTAATATGGAAAGGACTAATTTCCGTTATGTTACTCACGAGGAAATACCCGAAGAAATCGACTTTGCCAGCGTGGATGTTTCATTTATTTCCCTTAAGCTCATTATCCCCGTAATGCGTAATCTTCTTAAGGATAAGGGCAGAGCTGTGTGTCTTATAAAGCCGCAGTTCGAGGCAGGAAAGGAAAAAATCGGCAAAAAAGGTGTCGTGCGTGATATTGAAACCCACTATGAGGTGGTAGAGATGATTAAGGATTTCGTTACTGAAAACGGCTTCTCTGTTCTTAATCTCGACTTTTCACCCATAAAGGGCCCCCAGGGCAACATAGAATATCTTATTTTTATAGAAAAAACAGATGAACCGCAGAATTATCTTGACAAAACGGTTAAAGAAATCGTTGATGCCTCCCATCTTAAGCTCGACGGAGGTGACCGCTGATGAAGGTAGCATTTCACATAAACATCACGCGAAAAAATGCTTATGAGGTCGCCGTAAATGTCTACCAAAAGCTTCTCTCACTCGGTGTCGAAATAATCGTTATCGACGATGTAAAGGGTGTTTTTGATTTTGAGGATGCTGTTTTTCTACCTATTGATGAAGCTGTTTCCTCCTGTGATGTTATCGTCGCTGTGGGCGGTGACGGCACCATTATCCATTCTGCTCACATAGCCGCCGTTTACGATAAGCCTATTCTCGGCATAAATGCAGGGCGACTCGGCTTTTTGGCGGGAATCGAAAAAGAGGAGCTTGACCTGCTGAAGAAGCTTATTGACGGCAGCTATCTCATTGACAGTCGGATGATGCTTTCGGTAAAAAGATATGAGGACGGAAAATTCGTTAAGGAATATCTTTGTCTGAACGATGTGGTCGTAGCGCGCGGTGCTTCTATGCATATGTGCGAAATAGAAGCTGAAAGCGGAGGAAGAAAAATCAGAAGCTATATTTCCGACGGTCTCATCGTCGCCACTCCTACAGGCTCTACCGCTTATTCACTTTCAGCGGGCGGCCCTGTGGTCGACACAGCTATCGAAGGACTTATCATTACTCCTGTGTGTCCTCATTCCATTTTATCGCGCTCGATGATATTTAAGGCTGACACAGAAATAGAGTTATCAGTAAAAAATTCGGAAATATCTATGCCGATATTCAGCTGTGACGGCGAAGACGGCATAGTGATGACAGATAAAACTAAACTGACTGTAACCAAATCGGACAAAACCACTAAAATTATCAGAATCAAATCGGAAAGCTTTTCCGATATTCTGACCCGTAAGCTCATCGAGCGTAACGGCTACTGAAAAACGGAACTTCAAAACGCAAGAAAGGAAGGCAGTACATAGGGAGAAAAAGACAGTACTGCAGGTGAAAATATGAAGAAGAACAGACACGAGGCTATTCTTAATCTGATCAGCAAAGAGGATATAGGCACCCAGGAGGAGCTTATGACGAAGCTGAATGAGCTTGGCTTTAAGGTTACACAGGCCACAGTCTCCAGAGACATCAAATTTCTTAAGCTCATCAAAACTCCCGTCAGCTCGGGGCAGTATAAATACTCTTATGTCAATAATGATTTCGAGGATTTCTCCAGAAAGTATTATTCTATTTTAGCCCATTCTGTTACAGGCATTAATTATGCCGGTAATATGGCTGTGGTTAAATGCTTTTCAGGAATGGCACAGGCCGCCTGCGCCGCTATGGATAATCTTTCTATCGATAAAATCGTCGGCACACTCGCAGGCGACGATACCATTTTCGTTCTGTGCAAGGATGAGGAGTCGGCGCGGGAATTTAAAGAATGCATCGAAGACATTTTAAGCAGTAATTCGCAGTAAAAATCCGAAAGGAATCTAAAAGTATATGCTTTCAAGTTTAAAAATCGAAAATGTCGCCGTAATTGAACATTCCGAAATAATTTTCGATTCGGGACTTAATATACTTACCGGTGAAACAGGTGCAGGTAAATCCATCGTAATCGACTCGATTAATGCTGTGCTCGGCGAGCGAACCTCGAAGGACATTATCAGAACCGGCGCCGAAAAGGCAAAGGTGACTGCCTATTTCGAGAATGTCCCGTCGGCCGTTTTATCTATGCTCGATGAATACGGTGTCGACTGCGACGGTGATAACAGTCTGCTTATTTCGCGGGTTATTAATACCGACGGCAGAAATATATGTAAAATTAACGGCAGTAATGTTACCGTTTCTATGCTCAAATCCGTAGGCAGAGAGCTGATTACTATCTGCGGACAGCACGACAGTCAGCATCTTCTGCAGAAGGATAATCACATCGACTTTATCGATGCTATGGCAGAATGCGACGAGCTCCTCGAATCCTACCGAGAAATCTATAATGAACTTAAAACAGTCCGTAAACAGTTAAAAAAGCTCCTTAAATCCGAGGATGAGCGTGAGCAGAGAATAGATTATCTGAAATATCAGATCGATGAGCTTTCCGCGGCAGAGCTTAAAATCGGTGAAAAGGATGCTCTTACCAAAGAGCGGGACAAAATATCAAACCGCGAAGAAACCTTGCGGTGTCTGAATGCCGTGGAGGCACTCATAAACGGCGACGGCGAAAGCAGGGGACTCAATGAGACGGTTTATGCCCTTACGGATACTTTGAGGAAGCTTTCGGAGTTTGATGAAACCTTTTCGGGTTATCGTGAAAGCATCGAGGATATAAGATATATTCTTGCTGAATGCTCCTCGCAGGCCGCAGCTTCTCTTGACTCGTTTGATTCGGGATACACCGATATTAATGCCATAGAGGAAAGACTGGATGAAATCTACCGCCTTTCACGCAAATACGGTGCTACGGAAGAGGATATGCTGATCTATCTGGCGAAAATTGTCGAGGAATATAATTCACTGGTTTCAAGCGATGAAACGATAAACGAGCTTCACGACAAATATAACGAGCTGTCAAATGAGCTTTTCAAGCGCGGATGTTACCTTTCCGATTGCCGAAAGCAGACAGCAATCGAGTTCGAAAAGAAGGTGTCCGATGAGCTACGTTTTCTCGATATGCCCGACGCACGTTTCAGCGTCGATTTCAGAGAGGCTAATGCCACAGAAAACGGTATGGACGAAATAGAGTTTATCTTTTCCGCTAATGCCGGACAGGAAATGAAGCCTCTCGTTAAAATCGCTTCAGGCGGCGAGCTTTCCCGTGTGATGCTCGCCATAAGATGTGTACTGTCTGACTGTGACAGCGTAGGCACTATGATTTTCGATGAAATCGACACAGGTGTCAGCGGCAGAGCGGCACATAAAATCGCATATAAAATGCACGAGCTTTCCGAAGCCAAGCAGGTTCTCTGCGTAACGCATCTGGCACAGATAGCCGCTTATGCCGATAATCATCTGTTTATCGAGAAAAACAGATTTGAGGACGGCGCCTACACCAAGGTAAGCTCTTTAAGTGAGGACGAAAGAGTAAAGGAAATTGCTCGCATTATCGGCGGTGACATCGTTTCGAGAACTACTTTAGATTCGGCGGCAGAGCTGATAAATTATGCACGGGGTAATTAATTTCAGTTTACTCTTGACTTTATCTGTTTCTGTGTTAAAATATTAAGAAATGTAAATAATTCTGAAAGGACGAATATAAAATGAAAATTTACGAAGAGCTTGTGGCAAGAGGACTTATTGCCCAGGTTACAGATGAGGAGCAGATTCGTGATCTGATAAATAACGGTAAAGCGAAATTCTATATCGGCTTTGACTGTACGGCTGACAGCCTTACTGCCGGTCACTTTATGGCTCTTACTCTTATGAAGCGCTTACAGATGGCGGGCAATACACCTATCGCTCTCATCGGCGGCGGAACCACTATGATCGGTGACCCCTCGGGCAGAACAGATATGAGAAAAATGCTCACCAAGGAAGACATCGACCATAACGCAGAATGCTTTAAGCGTCAGATGGAGAGATTCATCGAGTTCGGCGAAGGCAAGGCTATGATGATAAATAACGCTGATTGGCTTCTCAAGCTCAATTATGTAGATATGCTCCGTGAGGTAGGCTCCTGTTTCTCTGTAAACAATATGCTCCGTGCAGAATGCTACAAGCAGAGAATGGAAAAGGGTCTTTCCTTCCTTGAGTTCAACTATATGATTATGCAGTCCTACGACTTCTACTATCTTTTCAAAAATTACGACTGTAATCTTCAGTTTGGCGGCGATGACCAGTGGAGTAATATGTTAGGCGGTACAGAGCTTATCCGTCGTAAGCTCGGCAAGGATGCCAACGCTATGACCATCACACTCCTCACTGACTCACAGGGCAAAAAGATGGGTAAAACAGCAGGTAATGCCGTATGGCTTGATCCGAATAAAACCTCACCCTTCGAGTTTTATCAGTACTGGAGAAATGTCGCAGATGCCGATGTTCTCAAATGTATCAGAATGCTTACCTTCCTTCCCATCGAGGAGATACAGGCTATGGACAGCTGGGAAGGCAGTCAGCTCAATAAGGCAAAGGAAATCCTCGCTTACGAGCTTACAAAGCTTGTACACGGTGAAGATGAGGCAAATAAAGCCGACGAAGCAGCCAAAGCACTTTTCGGCGGTGGAAGCAATACAGATAATATGCCTACCACTGCTCTCTCGGAGGCTGACTTTACTGACGGTGCCGTTTCTCTTATCGATGTACTTATTAAGACAGGTATCATCAAATCGAGAGGCGAGGGCAGAAGACTTATCGAGCAGGGCGGTGTCTCTGTGGATGATGTAAAGGCAAAAAGCTTCGCTGATGTGATTTCTCTTGCCGACTTCGAAAAGGGCTATGTAATCGTAAAGAAGGGCAAAAAAATCTTCCATAAGATTACCGTCGGTTAATTACTGAATAAAAAAATGAACAGATATGCTTCGGTTGTGTTCACCGGGCATATCTGTTTTCTTATAATATCTATATAAAAGCACCTTCCGGTAAAAGAAGGTGCTTTTATGTTAATTATCAGACCTTTTTCATCTTAAACATAATGTGTGCTCCGAGCATAGAGAGAACTACACCAACGGGAATAAGAACGCCGATACCGGGATCTACAAAGAGAAGAAGGACCGTAATGGCGGCGATGGGGAAAATAGAAATCTTCCAGTGCTTTACAAAGTATGTGGCGGCAAGAGAACCGAAGATGGTGTAGGTTACCTGCTGGAAGGCGGGAGCAAAGGCCTCGCTCGACATAAGTGCGGAGAAGTTCGGATTAAGAGCGAAGATAATAACGAATACGGCAATAACGATAGTCGTAACGATTATAGAGGAGCAGATAGCGATGGTAGTGATAACCTCACCCTCCTCTGTGTTTGCCTTAACCTTACAGTTTTCCAGAGCGTTAAGAGCACAGGGCATTTTAAGATTCATAATATTACCGGTTACGAAGGAAAGGTAGGTACCTCCCGCACCGAGCATAGGGGAGTAGGCGATTACTTCGATGATACCCGTAGCGAAGAAGAATGCAATAGAGGCAAGACCCTTACCTACGACATCCATTCTCGGTGTTACATCGAAATGTAAGCAGATAGCGACAGGGATACAGAGAAAGAAAATGAGTGCGGCGACGATCCAGATTCTGCCCCAGGTATGTACTTTATCCATATAGGTTTTCATAATTTCATTCTCCTTTCCTATTAATAGCGCCATTCTATGGCGGCAAGCTCGGGTGCAAACTGGTTGATGAGAACTACGACTACCATGGCGAGCACCATACTTAAGGGCATAGCCAGGGCATCGATCCAGTTTTTCTTAAGCTTTTTGTTAGCAAGAGTGAAAATAAGCATAAAGCCGATGGAGGAGACGAGTGCTGTAAGAGAAAGCACACCTGCACCGTCACCGATGATAGCTTCCTTGCTCGAGCCTGTACCTGCGAGGCCTCTGCCTATGAAAGCGGCGATAAGACCGATGAAGGCGGCTGCTGTCATAACATCCATCCAGGCGGAGTTTTTATTGGCTACCTCTGTAACGCCCTTCTGAATCTTTTTAAGCACAATAGGAATAAGTATGAGGGGCAGACAGCTTCCGAGAGTCATAACGATGGCTATTTCAGCGAAAATCTGCGGGTCGGTAATCGGAGAGGCGATGCCTCCTGTCATACCCGAAGCCTCGAGTGCGGCGATAGCGGCGGTGGTTTCATACTGAATAGCGCCGATAACCGTAAGTCTTATCCAGGGAAGGACATAACCGAGTGCTACGGAAAGAGTGATAACCGTAACGGCAATACCGATTGCAGGAGCAAATGAGAATATTGCACTTGATGTGATTGCGTTTTTGAGTTTTTCTTTTGTGATTCCGAGTTCGAGACCTCTGGTCCAGGATTTTTTCATAAAGAAAAGTGCCTGTGCACATACGAAAATGATTACAGCGAGAACCAAAAGGTACATAAAACCGTCTGATTTGAAATCTGAGAACATTTTGTTTCCTCCGTTTTATTATTTGTGGCGCTTGGGCGCATTCATTACAGATATAATATCATTTTGAACAGAAATAGTCAACAAAATATAGCGTAAAATCTTTGACTTTGAGAATATTTGTGATATAATAACGAAAAGACTCTCTGTATAATATTCTGCCCGTCTCAAGCATATATTTTACGGGTGATTATTATGAAAGAATCTAATGAAAAAGATTATTATTTTCCTGTTCTCGTCAGTCAGATTGTTATTTTTCTTCTGCTGACCCTTCTGGTATATCTTTTTGGCTCACAGGGAGACTTTAGAGAGAATTATATGATGCTGTTAAACAGTAATCTTGATTCCGTCGAAATAAATAACGCTGTAGAAACCTTCCGAAAGCATCTTTACACTGGGGAGATATTTACCGCTCTGAACATAAAGGACGATTTCCCCGTAAGCGCCGAGGTTACCACTACCGAACTGAACGGTACGGGAGGAGAAGACATTGAGTACAGAAAAGCGGCTGAAAACACGAGCTTTTCGCCGATTTTTACTACCGCGGAAATTCTGCCTCCCATCGAAAATGGCAGATACACCTCTTATTTCGGCTACAGAATCAGTCCGATTACCGGTGAATACGGATTTCACGGAGGTCTCGACATAGCGGCGGCGGAAGGAACGAAAATCCGTGCAGCCTTCAGCGGTGAGGTTATAAAGGCAGGTTATGATTCACAGGCGGGAAATTATCTTTATCTTTCCCACAGTGACGGCTTTGTGACATTTTACTGTCACTGCAGTGAGCTTTTAGTAGCAAAGGGCACGGTAGTAAAACAGGGTGAAGCTGTCGCTCTGGTAGGCTCTACGGGCTATTCTACGGGTCCTCATCTGCATTTCGAGGTAAGGAAGAATAACATAAGATATAATCCGCTGTGGCTTCTTAAGAAATGATTCTTTCTGTCGGCAGAACCAAATTCAAGCTATCCTTTTCCTTTGCGGCACTTCTCGTGCTGATGATAATTCTCTGCGAAGAAAGGATAGTTATTTACTCTCTTGCCTGCTCGCTTATTCACGAAAGCGGACACCTGTTTTTTATGTATCTCTCGGGTGATGTCCCGGGAAAGGTAGTGTTCACGCTTTTCGGCATAAGGATAGACAGAACTGACGGCGGTGCTGTTTCCTATAAAAAAGAGCTGCTTATAGCCTTTGGCGGTATTATTTTTAACACACTGTTCGCTTTAGTATGCCTTACTGCGTACTGCTTTACGGAAAGGTCGGATTTTGTCATTATATCAGCGGTTAACCTGATAATTGCTGCTGTAAATTCATTTCCTGTTTCCGTTCTCGACTGCGGCAGAGCTTTACATTATGCTTTTCTGATGAGAACAAGCAAAGAGAAAAGTGAAAAATATTCCGATACCGTATCAGCGGTATTTACGGCGGCATTTACCGCTGTTTCACTGTTATACACAGTAATAATAGGCTTCAATATAAGCCTTGTTTGTATAAATCTGTATTTGATTTTCATAACTGTTATAAAGAAATGGAGTTAAAAAATGATAAGTAAAGAAGTGGAAAAAATTCTCCCTCTTGTCCAGAAGCCGGGCAGGTATACGGGAGGAGAGCTTAACAGCGTAATCAAGGATAAAAACAAGGTAGATTTAAGATATGCCTTTTGCTTTCCCGACAGCTACGAAATAGGTATGTCTCATCTCGGAATAAAAATTCTTTATTCCGGCGCCAATTCGAGGGACGATGTGTGGTGCGAAAGAGTCTTTGCGCCCTGGACAGATATGGAAAAGGAAATGCGAGAGAGAAACATCCCTCTCTATGCACTTGAAAGCGGCGACCCTCTGAAGGATTTTGACATCATCGGCTTCACTCTGCAGTATGAGCTTTCTTACACAAACATTCTTAATATGCTCGACCTGGCAGGCATTCCCGTCAGAGCGAAGGACAGAGCTGACCTTACACCGATAATCGTCGGTGGCGGCCCCTGTGCCTGTAATCCGGAGCCTATAGCTGATTTCTTCGATTTGTTTATGCTCGGAGACGGCGAAGAGGTTTCCGACGAGCTTTTCGACCTTCTCATTTCCTGTAAAAAGGAAAAGGCTTCAAAGGAAGAATTTTTAAAGCGCGCGGCACAGATTAAAGGTGTTTATGTTCCTTCATTATATCAGGTTTCCTATAATCCCGATAACACGGTGAAAGCCGTTTCTCCGCGATACGGTGCACCGGAAAGGGTAACAAAAAGAATTATCTCTGATCTTGATAAGGTTCACTATCCCGAAAAATTCATTGTTCCCTTCGTGGAAGTAGTTCACGACAGAGTTGTTCACGAGATTCTCCGAGGCTGCATCCGCGGCTGTCGCTTCTGCCAGGCAGGCTTTTTATACAGACCCATCCGTGAAAAATCTCCCGAAACCATAAACTCACAATGCAAAAGACTCTGTGAAAGCACCGGCTACGATGAAATATCCCTTTCATCCCTCAGCACCAGCGACTACTCCTATCTGGAGGAGCTTATGGAAAAGCTTCTCTCGTGGACAGAGGATTACAAGGTCAATATCGCCCTTCCATCGCTTCGCGTAGATAATTTCTCCGAAAAGCTGATGGAATACCTCAAAAGAGTACGCAGAAGCGGTCTCACCTTTGCTCCCGAGGCCGGTACACAGAGGCTTCGTGATGCCATTAATAAAAATGTTACCGAGGAAGAGCTTATGAACACGGCAAGACAGGCCTTTAATGGCGGCTGGACAGCTGTAAAGCTTTACTTTATGCTCGGATTACCCACAGAAACCTATGATGATGTGGCAGGAATAGCCGAGCTTGCGCAGAAGGTGGTTAATGAGTTTTACCGAAATCCCGACAAGCCGAAGGGCAAGGGAGTACAGGTAAGCATCAGCGTCTCCTCCTTTGTGCCGAAGCCCTTCACTCCCTTTCAGTGGGAAGCGCAGAACACAATGGACGAGCTTATCAGCAAGCAGAATCATCTGCTTTCCTCGGTGAAAACCAAAAAAATCAGTGTAAGCTATCACAAAGTAAACATCAGCTTTCTCGAAGGTGTTTTTGCTCGCGGTGACCGCAGACTTTCGGATGTTATCGAGTTTGCATGGAGACACGGATGTAAGTTTGATTCCTGGGATGATAATTTCCTTTTTGATGTATGGCTCGATGCTTTCGAAAAATGCGGTGTAGACCCGCTGTTTTATTCGAGCAGAAAAAGAGATTACAGTGAGGTTCTTCCCTGGGATCATCTCGATTACGGCATAAGAAAGGAATTTCTCATAGCCGAAAGCAAAAAGGCCTACGAAAACGAGACCACTCCGCACTGTAAAATTAAATGCGCAGGTTGCGGTACTAATATGCTTAACGGAGGTAAATGCGATGCGATGCGTAAGAGTATGGTTTAAAAAGATGGGCATGAGCCGCTATGTATCTCATTTGGATCTTATGCGAGCGATGACCCGCACCCTTCGGAGAGCGAGAGTACCCTTATGGTATACGGAGGGCTTTAATCCTCATCCCTACATCACCTTTGCTCTTCCTCTTTCTCTCGGTATGGAGAGCCTTTGCGAAAGCATGGATATGAGAATAGAAGGGGAGAGCACCAATGAAGAAATCTATTCTATGCTTAAGGATACTATGCCTCCGGGAATAGAGATAATCAAGGTGTCAGACCCGGTTTTCGACCCTAAAAAAATAGCTTTCGGTGAATTTGATATTTTACTTGACTGCGCAGGCAAGGCAGATGAAATGGTTAATCTTATCAAAGATATGCTTTCAAAGGACGAGCTTATCGTTCAGAAGCTCGGAAAGAAAGGCCGGCATAAGGTGCTTAAAGATATAAATCTCATAGAATTTATTAAGTATTATTCTGTATCCTGCTTCGGTGAAAGAGTCAAATTAAGTGTAATCTTACCAGCAGGAAGCACAACTAACATAAATCCGTCACTTTTAGCTGATGAGATTCAGAAAAGGGCAGGAATTGACGCTTATACGCTTATCAGAAAACGGCTTCTGACGGAAAATATGGAGCAGTTTATTTAAAATCACTATTATTACGAAAATCGCTTGATTTTTCAGCAGAGTTCTGCTATAATACTATGGAATTTTTAAATGTTGGAGGAAAATTAAATGAACTTTTTAACTGCAACTGCTACACAGAGCGGCTCATCAACTACTATGATTATTATGCTTGTCGGTATGTTCGTTCTTATGTACTTTTTCACCATCCGTCCCCAGAAAAAGAGACAGAAGGAAGAACAGGCAATGCGTGATTCTGTAGAGGTCGGCGATGAAATCACCACCATCGGCGGTATCTGCGGTAAGGTAGTAACCACTAAGGAAGATGCCCTTATCATCGAGACAGGTGCTGACAGAAACAGAATGATGATCAAGCGCTGGGCTGTTCAGATGAACAACACTGCAAACGAAAGACTTCAGGCTGAAAGAGAAGCTGCAAGACTTGCCGCTGAAAAAGCAAAGGAAGAAAAGAAAGCTTCAAAAGAAAAAAAGAATCTTGACTAATCCGTCATAAATGATTCACCCCCCTTCATATTCATTAACAGTGAGTATGAAAGGGGTATTTTTATGCCGAAAAATAAATCAGCATCTAATAACACACTGAACAAATATTTAAGACTGCAGATAATTAATCTGATTATTTATGTGACAGTGTTTGCTGTGGTGTGCTGTATTTCTCTGGCGGCAGACCTTCAGAAGGATTATATGCTTTATGCTTCATTAGTATTTATCGGAGCGTCGTCGTTTATATCGGGTTTTACAGCAGGCATCAAGGAAAGAAAAAACGGTTTGCTGTGCGGTGTATTAAGCTCATTACCCTTAAATGTGTCTGTAATAATTATTGCTTTGATTTGCAATAAGCTTTCTGCAGATATTAATTTACTTCTGAACGCAGTGACAGGTCTTTTACTGTCAGCGGCAGGCGGCATAGTTTCGGTTAATATAAGATTAAAATAAAAGGGTAAAATTATGAAAATTAGTGCTGTGATTTCATCTGACATTATTAAAAGGGAAGGTATATTTAAGGATAAAACTCTCTTTATTAATTTTTTAGTGCTTGCCGTTGCTTTGGTTTCTGGTACTGTCTTATATCTTTCCTTTGAGAATTATCTCACGGGAGAAATATGGGAGGCTTTTACCGGGTTTTCCGTGGATTTTTCATCTAAAAGTAAAATTGAAGTTTTTTCCGGCTTGCTTTTATCTCACATCCCTTATATAATTCTGATGATTGTTTTCGGCACGAGCTCCGTCGGCTTTATCTTCTCCTCGGCGACAAGCTTTATAAAGACTGCGGGTCTCGGTATCATAACGGCATATCTTTATTCCTGCTTCGGTCTTAAGGGTCTGGAATATTCGATGTTAGTGTTTCTGCCCGGCAAGTTCATAATGCTTTTTTCTATTCTTTTTATGATGAATACCTGTATGAATAATTCTTTATATATAAGTAAGCTCGTAAAAGGGGAGTGCAATAAAGAAAACAGCAGTAATCTTTTCGCTGTGAAAACCGCTACTGCTGTTATCCTGTTCATTTTATCGTCGCTGACTGACTGTCTGTTAGCCGTCAGCTTTTCATCCTTATTCAGCTTCTGACGAATCAAATTCTTTGCTTAAAGGGTTTCTTTTCGCTGCTTCGCGAAGCTGCTTACTTTCGAGATGAGTGTAAATTTCCGTGGTTGCTATAGCCTCGTGTCCTAACATTTCCTTAAGGACGAGGACATCTACATTACCGTGCTGATACATAAGAGTTGCCGCTGTATGTCGTAATTTATGACAGGAGTAATGCTGTCCGTCCAGACCTATGACCTCGAGATAATGATAAACCATCAGCTGTACGGCCTGTCTGCCGATTCTCTTGTTAAGACGGCTGATAAACAGGGCATTTCTGTCATCACCCTTAAGATTATTCTGCGGTCTTACCTGAAGATATGCTGTGAGTGCGTCCACACACGCTTTGTTAAGGTAAATCTTTCTCTGCTTACTTCCTTTACCTGTAACTATCATCGTTTTTTCCGTGAGATTTACATCTCTTACATTAAGACTGACCAGCTCAGCTAATCTTAAACCGCAGTTAAGGAAAAGAGTAAGAATACAGTAATCTCTCGCCTTGTTAGGGCCCTCGACGCTTTCGAGAAGACTTATGCTTTCTTCGAGAGTGAGATAACGGGGGAGCTCTTTTTTTCTTTTTGCCACCTGTAGCTGTGAAACGGGATTTGTTTCTATATAGTGCATTTTATCGGCTATATATCTGAAAAAACCTCTTATAGATGATGCCTTGCGGGACCTGGTAGTTGTGTTGTTTGAACGGCTGCCGGCACAATATATTAAAAATTCATTGACATCTTTAAGAGTTATTTCGGAAATAAAATCCAGACCGATATATGACAAGTCGAAATTTTTTTCTAATTCATCGGGGGATTGGAGACCGCTTCTTTCTGCCACAAGAAATCTGAAAAAAAGTCTCAAATCAGAAATATATTCACTGACCGTCTGTGTGCTTCTGCCTTTAACCACGCTGAGCTCACTTATGTATTCATTAACAAGATCCGGTAATAAGGCTCTGTCGATATAATCTGCCATCGTTTTTCTCCTTGACTGTTTTCTATATCAACTATACAAAATTTTTGGGCGCTTTGTCAATAGTCTGTTTAAATTTCTTCTTTTCATATAAATTAATACAATGACTATTGAAATCCCGTTTAACAGAAATTTTTAAAACGATGCAGACATCATCTGAAAAAAACTGATTAAACGGGATTTTGGCATAAAACACAAAATTAAAAGAAAAAGCCGTTTAATGGAATTATTATTTTAATACAAAGTATCATAAGAAAAAATTCTGTTAAACGGAATTTTTGCAAACAGACATAAAATGCAATTCATAACTGTTAATCTGGATTAATTAGAATCATCTGATGCTTATCAGTAGTAAATAAATGTAAAAAAAGAAATGTTTTTAATAAATGGGATTAAATTTGTACGGAGGATTAGACTTATGATTGATACTTGTAATATGTGATGATGAATAAAAATCTGAATTTCCGTATTTTAATCCCCTTTACTATATAAAATATTGATTTTGTATAGTTGATAGTAAATCTTGCACAAACCTGCCCTGAACATTAAAAAATTTTTTGATTGTATTTTTTCGGTAACTGTGATATAATCAGTTAAAATATAAAGCAAGGAAGATACAAATGCAGATAAGAATACAGGACGGTATTGTAGACC
>JAZNEL010000046.1:0-38436 GCA_045588555.1 Acutalibacteraceae bacterium
CCCTTGTTTCCCAGAAGTGAAAACAGAATGTTAAAGGGAAGCATTCCGAGATTTGATGCCAAAAAGAATTTAAAGAAGTACTCCCTTACGTGGTGTCGGCGTTCACCTCTTTTCTGTCATAAATGCATATACTTGCCTGCAAACTTTTCTACCGTACTCCAATAAAGCTCCGGATTTGTTTTAGCACTTCTCGCGTGGGCAGCACCCTCTACCACTAACTTTTCCTTCGGGCAGGCCGCACTCTTATACAGCTTATTCAGCATATAAAAAGGCACATAGGTATCCTCACTGCCGTGAATAAAAAGCGTAGGCGTTTCACTCGATTTAACAGCTCTGACACAGCTTGCCTCTTTAAAAGAAAACCCTGATCTGATTTTACATACCAGCGAGGCACTGTAAACTACAGGGAAATCGGGCACAAAAGGTACATATAATCTTATAACATTTCCTACTTCCTTATAAACACTCGTAAAAGCGCAGTCAGAAACTATCGCCTTTACACATACCGGCAGATCTCTTTCTCCTCCTGTAAAAAGCACCGTTGCGCCACCCATCGAAACACCGAAAAGTAAAACCTGTGCATCGGGGTCAGCCTTCACTATTTCATTTATCCACAGAATAATATCTCTTTTTTCGATATAACCCATTCCTATTAACTTTCCTTCACTTTTTCCCGATGCTCTGGCATCAGGACACATAACAGACATTCCCATATTATAAAGTCTTTTAGCATAGGAAGACATAGTAGTTCCGTCACCGGAATATCCGTGACAAACAACAGCATAATTATGCCCTGCACCGGGATTTTTTACAAAATATCCGTTAAGCAAAAGTCCGTCATCAGAAATAATCTGCTTTTCTTCACTGTTTCTCTCTAACCAGTTAAGCTTTTCCTTTTCCGAGCTGACAGCTGACGGCTCCCTGACGAGAGCATAGCTGTATATAAAATTTCCCACAGCGAAAAAACAGACTGTACCCGTTACCAATAATATACAATAGATTTTTAGAATTTTTCTGAATATCCCTTTCAAAGAAATCCTTCCCTTACCTTTTATTGCTTCGTAAAAATTATATCACAGTCAAATCTCTGTACACAATAAAAAACCGTTATTTTAAGAAAATCTTAAGATAACGGTTTTAATATTCCGACTTAAAGCTGTCGGTGCCTTACGCACCCTTCGGAATTATTTAAGTCCCTTTATAAACTCTACATAAAAGTCAATGGATTTTTTGAACTCTGCCACGGGAAGTCTCTCATCTTCATTATGAACAGAGGAGAAAAGCTCATTATTAATGGCGAAAGCACCGAAGCGGTAGGTATTGCACAGATGTGCGAAATGTCTTGAGTCGGTGGCCGCATTAAGAATAAAGGGCGCTACACCCACCTCGGGATAAACCTTTTTAACGGTCTGCTTTATGTATTCGAAGCCGTCTGTGTGGAAATCTGAAATGGGAGGAGCCTCTCTCTTTCTCTCTGTCTCGATTTCGATGTCCTCGCCTACCACCTTCTGAATATGAGCTAAAATATCGTCGAACTTATCCTGCGGAGCGAGTCTTACGGAGTAGGTAGCCGTAGCCTCATCGGGTACTGTTCCCTTTTCGTTAAAGGCCTTCAGAGAGGTGAGGGTAATCTGCGTTCTGATCATAGCCGCCGCGTCGGGAATGGATTCCATAGCCTTTTTAACCACGGGCTTAAGAAGTCCGATGTTATTGAACACCTGCTTAAGAGGTGCATCCACATTAGGAGCGAAGGCCTTGAGCATACCCTCGAGCGCAGGAGTAATGGTAGAGGGTGTGGGATTTTTGCTTATAGCATTTACCGCATCGATAATCTGCTCGGGTGCGGACTTTTTGCTTGAAACGGACTTTGCAGAGTGTGCGGCACTCTTACTGTAAGCCTTGAGAGTAACCTTTGCGAAGCCCTTTTCGGAAAGGCCGATCATAGCATAAGGAATTTTGACACCCATAGGAAGCTCCAGCATAATCGCTCCGCCCTCGTCGAGAACATACTCGGGAGTGATGCCGTTCGCTTCGAACCACTTGGCGATTTCGGGCATAGTCTCACCAGCCACCTCTTCATTATTCGAGGAGGCGAAGTAAATATCTCTTTCGGGGATGAAGCCGTCTCTGATGAGACCCTCCATAGCCTCTAAAATAGCGGTAAAAATGCACTTGTTATCGATGGTGCCTCTGCCCCAGATAACACCGTCGATGATTTCTGCACCGAAGGCAGGATGCTGCCAATTCTGACCATCGTCAGAAACTACATCGTGATGAGCCATAAGCACTACCGGCTTACGGGAGCTGTCCTTACCCTTCCAGCGGATAAGAATACCGAACTCATTGATAAGCTGACATTCTACTGTCTTAAAGGTTTCGGGGTAAAGCTCCTTAAGCATCGGAAGGAAGGCACGGAACTCCTCCTTATAAATCTCATCATCCTTATTTGAAACAGTTTTGGCTCTGACTATCCTCTGAAAATTCTGCAGAGCCAGCTCTTTATTGATTTCTGCCATTTTTTTACATCTCCTTTATAAATTTACCCATAATGGACGGGCCGTCTTCTATGTAATTACCCGTATTCTTCGCTGTTTCCTCGGTGAAGGTATCCACGCCCTGCCTTTCACCCTTTTTATGATAGATAAGATAGGGCACAGGGTCACTCGCATGGGTTTTCGTAGCGATGGGTGTGGGATGGTCGGGTAAAATCATAAGCTTATAATCCTCATATCTCTCCAGCTCCTTAAGAAGCAGAGAAAGTATCTTTTCATCGATAAGCTCTATTGCCCTGACTTTATTTTCGGGCTCGTTTCTGTGACCGCATTCGTCGGGTGCTTCCACATGGATGTAAACGAAATCCTTGCCGCTTTCCAGCTCCCCGAGAGCCCTTTCAGCCTTGCCGACGAAGTTAGTGTCGATGTAGCCTGTAGCGCCCTGCACATCTGGAGTGCTCATTCCTGCGCTGATACCGATGCCCTTAAGCAGGTCCACTGCGGAAATAACCGAGCCCTCTATGCCGTAAAGCTCACTGTAGGAGGGAAGAATAGGCTTTTTGCCCTCGCCCCAGAGCCAGATGGAGTTAGCGGGTCTTTTTCCTTTACTAATACGGTCGAGGTTAACGGGATGGTTCTTCAGCACCTCGTAGCTTTTTTTCATCATAGCGATAAGCTCTTTCGCGTTTTCGCTTTTAGAAATGTAGGGGCCGATTACACGGTCGCTGATGTCGTGAGGAGGTGTCATATCACCTAAATCAGTCGTACCCTCTGACACCACCAGACAGTGGCGATAGCTTACGCCGCTGTAGTATCTGTACTTTTCGTTACCGAAGGCCTCCTCCACAGCCTCGATAAGCTTCGCAGCCTCCTCGGTGCTGATGTCGCCTGCGGAGTAGTCGACCATAGTTCTCTCCTCGAAGCTTTCCTCCTCGGAAAGAGTAACCAAATTACAGCGGAGAGTAACATCGTCATCCTTAAGCTTTACGCCGATGCTGACCGCCTCCAGAGGTGAACGGCCTGTGTAATATTTTTTCGGGTCGAAGCCCATAACGCTCATATTAGCCACATCGCTGCCCGGCTTCAGACCGTCAGCCACAGTTTTTACTAATCCTACCTCACTTTTCGAGGCAAGATAATCCATGTTAGGCTTGTGTGCACACATCATCGGGGTTTTACCGCCGAGAGCTTCTACGGCATAGTCAGCCATACCGTCGCAAAGAAGAACTATATATTTCATTACCATCTTCCTTTCAAATTACTTAACTTAATCATTTTATCACACACAAATGACATTTTCAATATTTATTGACATATTTGATATTTTCCTTCTGCATAAAAGACCCTTTTTGGTAAAAGATATTAAATAACAAATTTTTTCCTGAAAACTATTGACATTTTTTCCTTTTTAATGTAGAATAAACCACGCTGTCAGATGATCCACTAGCTCAGTCGGCAGAGCACTTGACTTTTAATCAAGGTGTCCGGAGTTCGAATCTCCGGTGGATCACCAAAAATCCCTTTTGCTTTTTAGCAAGAGGGATTTTACTTTTTACCTGTTTACTTTTTACCAGTTCACTTGTCACTCCGCTTTGCTTCGGTAGGGATTTTCGGAAGGTAATAAGGAAGAAGTAATAGTGAATAAGTATGGGCGGGACACCCGCACCCGATTGAATTTCAGTTTTTTGTGTGGTATAATCAGCTTGAAAATAAGAATTTGACGGAGGTGTATGTATGAATATAACACAGACCTTTTACGATAATTTAGCATCACAATATAACAAACTGTTTTCAGACTGGAAAGCGACTACGCAGGAGCAGGCTCTCATTTTGGACAGAATCTTTACGGCTAACGGTTTTGACAAAAATGCAAATATTCTCGACTGCGCCTGCGGTATCGGTACACAAGCAATCGGCCTTGCTGCCATCGGCTATAATGTAACAGGTTCGGATATCAGTGACGGTGAAATAGCCGAAGCCGAAGAACGAGCCGGGAAGAACAATGTAAATATTTCCTTTAAACACGCTGATTTCTGCGCTTTGGCAAATACCTTCTCTGAGCAGTTTGACATTGTTATTGCTATGGACAATGCCTTACCCCATATGCTATCAGGTGAAAATTTGGAAAGAGCGATAAA
Source organism: Acutalibacteraceae bacterium (assembly GCA_045588555.1). GTDB lineage: Bacteria > Bacillota > Clostridia > Oscillospirales > Acutalibacteraceae > UBA6857. Next base: position 4,631 of record JAZNEL010000046.1, read on the forward strand.
AAGCATCGCAAATCAGATTAAAGAAAACGGTATGTTTGTAGGCAGCATCCGTGATTATGATGCTTTGCTCGAAGAAAAACCGCCTTACTCGCCGCCGTATATTCATAAAACCGATAAAGGACAACGGGTTTCTTTTCAGACCTGGGATTGGAACGGAGACCGTTATAAGCTTATTCAGTATATAATCGATGATAATGAACCTTTAAAAATAAGCAGGTTTGAATGTGAATACAGAGCAACCCGAAGAGAAGAAATGACACATCTTTTCATAAAAAGCGGTTGTAAAAATGTGTTATGGTTATTTCCTGAAGAAACAGGCTTTTATCAGCCGATTATTGTTGCAAGGAAATAAAAAATATAAAGCTATCGCCAAGTAAGCTGCAAGCACAGAATAACGGTAAAAAACGGTCACGGAAGCTTCTCCGTGACCGTGGTTTTTTATTTATACTTACCAGCCAAATCCGAAATAATCATTAAAGAAATCCTCGAAGTCACTGGCACCGCCGTAGTAGTAGCCTTCACCGCCGTAAGGCTCTGTGGTGGTTTCCTCCTCCACGGAGGATCCCTTATCCTCGACGAGAGTGATGGTTACATCGAAGGTAGAGGTTTTGTAGGTTCTGCTTTCGATTCGGCAGAGGGTGAGAGTGAGAGTATCACCTACGGCACCTGTTTCGATAAGGTCGAGGAGAACGCTTGAGTCGTTCATTTCCTTGCCGTTTACACCGATAATAAGGTCGCCCACCTCTGCTTCAGTATCAGCGAGAGAGCTGTCGCCGGAGATACCTGCGATAACGAGAGAGCCCTGGGGAAGTCCCTTAATGGAAACTACCATACTGTAAAGCTGATAGGAGCTTACAGAAGCATATTCGATGCCGAGCTTGGGTCTGTTCGGTACATACTTATACTGTACGAGAGACTGTGCCACGGGGAGAGCGATAGACATAGGAACAGCGAAGCCCATACCCTCATATTCCGTGTCGGCGATTTTAGAGGAATTAATGCCTACTACCTGACCCGAGGTGTTAACCAGAGCACCGCCCGAGTTACCGGGATTAATTGCGGCGCTGTGCTGAATTACGGTCATAGTGTAGGTAGAAGAAATAGAGCGGTCGATAGAGGAAACGATACCGTCGGTTACGGAGCCGAAGAAAGCACTGCCTCCGGGATTTCCGATGGCGTAAATGGGCTCACCGATTTTAAGAGTGGCGGAATTACCGATCTCCGCTAAAGGAAGACCCGTAGCCTCTACCTTAAGAACACCGATGTCCGTTCTGGTATCAGCGGCTACCATTTCTGCCTCATAGCTTTTACCGTCCTCGAGCAGAACACCGTAGGTAACACCCTTCGAATTAATAACATGGGCGCAGGTGATAACATAGGTAAAGCCGCCCTCTTCCTTCCATAAAACACCCGAGCCCTCGCCGTCGAGCTGACCCTGCTTATAGGTCATAACACCGACTACGCTGGGTCTTGCCTTTTCAGCGACGATAACCGAGTTAAACTGGTCTACCGCACCAGCCTGTGTGGTAGCATAAACCGTGTCAGCCGTGGTGGGCACCTCGTTCTGAACGGTAGTGTCAGACTGGGGATTTTTCACGCTTACTCCCCCGTCGGAGAAGCTCAAGGCAATAGCCACTGCACCGACGATGAGACAAAGGACGATTATCACTGCGGCGATTTTTTTACCTTTTCCGCTCTTTTTCGGCTCCTCGGGAACAGGCTGATAAGAGGGCTGTGTACCGAAGTTAAATGGTGCTTCCGGCTGATAGGTTCTGTGGGGAGGCCGCTGTGAGGGTGCAGACTCCTCGCTGTGAGGAATGTCGGCCTGTGCGTAGTGGTAGGTGCTGTTTTCGGGAGGTGCGTAGGGATTAAAGACAGGCTCTGCCTTATTTTCCTGTGCACCGGCAGAAAATACATCCTCACTTTTTTCCTCGGTGGGATATACGGGAGGCTTCGGAAAATCGAAGGAAAAATAGGGAGAAGGATTTTCCTGTGCAGGAGCAGAGCTTTCTCTGTTATCCTCACCGCCGAAGCCGTCGATTCTGTTTTCATTGTCATTCATAAGTATTTGCTCCTTTTTTTGGGGTTTGCCTTTCAGGTTATTTTTTATGAATAAAGAATAACCGCCTTCATTAAAAGCAAGTTTAAAAATCTTTAATTATTCGTCGATATAAGGAATTTCGAAGGAAAATTCAGTATATTCGCCCTGTTTGCTGGCCGCAGAAATCTCACCGTCGTGCATATTTATAATGGTTTTAACGATGTAAAGACCGAGTCCTACGCCCTTGGTATCATAAGAGCGGGATTTGTCCACCTTATAAAAGCGCTCGAATATTCGTGCTATTTCTTCCTCTGAAATACCGGGTCCCGAGTTTCTGATGGATACTCTCGTTACCTCACCGTCATTTTCGGCGAAGACCGTTATCCTTCCCTTTTCGGGAGTGAATTTTACGGCATTATCTATAAGATTATAAATTACCTGCTGAACCAGATCCTTATCGGCACGCATTAAAACAGAGCCGATTTCCTCGAAGCCTTCGATTTCGATTTGCTTTTCATTGATGGTTTTTTCGAAGGAAAGAAGGGTTTCAAAAACCTGTGCACTGACATCGTAGATAATGGGCGAAAGCTCGATTTCTCCCGCTTCGATTTTCGAAAGATTCAGCATAGAAACCACCATTCTCGACAGTCTTCTTACTTCGTTTGAAACTATACCGAGATATTTTTTCTCCTCATTCGGAGGAATGGTGCCGTCCATAATGCCGTCGATAAAGCCTCCGATGGAGGTCATGGGAGTTTTAAGCTCGTGAGAAACATTAGCCACGAAGCTTTTTCGTGAGTCCTCGTTTATTTTCAGCTCATAGCCCATTTTATTCAGAGCCTTCGCAAAATCGTTAAGCTCACGGTTTTTATAGTTCTCTTTGGCCTTATGGTCGAAATCGCCTTTAGCGTAATGGTCGGTGATTTTCTGCATATCCGAAAGGGGCACCGCCACGTCCCTCGTGATGACATAAAGGGCGATAAACACTGCTATGAGAGCAATAATCAGCGAGTAGAAGAAGGATTCGATAATCCGTACGATGTAGGGTACAAGACCCGTAATGGCATCCTCGACAGCGAAGGCTACGGCAACTGGCTCGTCTCCGTCGAGAATGGGAGACACAGCCACAAAGGAGCCGATTTCGAAATCCTCGTCGCCGATGTAATCGGAAAATCTGCCCTTAAGAGCTCTGCTTATGTGTTCATCCGCTACATTGTAATTACGGTGATTTTCGCAGCCGTGGAAATCTCCCGATTCACAGTCACTGCAGTAAAGCACATTACCGTCCATGTCGGTAATGAAGTATTCCGAAAGAGTAGCCTTGCCCATCGTGTTCAGAACATTATGAAGGGTCGTCTCGTCCGCCTTCGCCTCTGCCTTGCTTTTCTGCGGATTTTTATGAACGGACAGAGTAATGTAGGCTTCGCATATATTATCTATGTTTCGGTTAAGAGAAACATTCTTTTCGTCCCACCACTGACTGCCGATGAAAAACATCATAATAAAGCAGAGAGCGATAAAGCCGGCCACGACAGTGACTGCGGAGCGGAAGAAATATTTACGAAGTATACCCGCTCTCTTTCTTCTTCCTGTCTTTTTTCTTTTTGTCATTTTTCTCCCTCTTTTCAAGAAAACGCCTGAAAAAATCAGGCGTTACTTTTTATCAGGCTTATTCTTTTGTTTCAAATTTGTAGCCTACGCCCCATACTGTGCGAAGCTCCCATTTGTCCGATGCACCCTCTAATTTTTCACGCAGACGCTTTACGTGAACGTCTACCGTACGGGAGTCACCGTAGTAGTCGTAGCCCCACACCTCATCCAAAAGCTGGTCACGGGTGAATACACGGTTGGGATTCTTTGCCAAATGGAAAATAAGCTCCATTTCTTTCGGAGGAGTGTCGATCTGTACTCCGCCTACCTTAAGCTCGTAGTTAGTCAGATTAATGGAAAGCTTGTCATAATGTACTTCCTTGATTTCCTCGGTAACGGCAGAAGCACTGCGGCGCAGAACTGCCTTGATTCGGGCCACGATTTCCTTCGTATCGAAGGGCTTGACCACATAATCGTCAGCACCGAGCTCGAGACCTAAAACGCGGTCAAACACCTCACCCTTTGCAGTGAGCATAATGATGGGAGTTTCGGAAAACTTTCTGATTTCTCTGCATACCTGCCAGCCGTCAAGCTTGGGAAGCATAATGTCGAGAAGCACGAGAGAGGGGCTTTCCTCCTGGAAGGTGGTAACGGCACTCTGACCGTCGTTAGCTATGACTACATTGTAGCCCTCCTTTGTAAGATAAAGCCTTAAGAGCTCGCAGATGTTAAGGTCGTCATCAACGACGAGAATTTTTTCAGAATTCATAATATTTTCTCTCTTTCTTTGTAGTTTATTTTATTATGGTTTATCCGGTTTAAATTTACTTTACTTTAATTAGTATTTTATAGAAAAGCAATAAAAATACATTACATTCTTTCGGGAGAGTCAACCTTCAGCATCGTGAGAATGCTCTTCATCGTATCTCTGACACAGATGCAAAGGAATAATCTGGCCTGCATCAGACTTTCGTCATCCACACTTACACGGCAGGCGCTGTAAAATTTATGGAACAGTGTGGCAAGATCAACTGCATAGTGCGTAACCTTGGCCGGGTCGTAGTTTTTCGCCGCACCGATTATGGTGTCGCCGAGAGTGGAAAGGAAGCGGATAAGCTCTCTTTCCTCGAGGCAGGTGAGCTTCTGAAGCTCCTCGGAGGTACAGTCTCTGACCTTTACACCCTCACCCTCGAGCTTGGCGAGTATACTGCAAATGCGGGCGTGAGCATACTGGCAGTAGTAAACGGGATTCTGTGAGCTCTGCTCCACGGCAAGATCAAGGTCAAAGTCCATCAGCGAGCCCGGCTCTCTGATATTGAAAAGGAAGCGCACGGCATCGATGGGCACCTCATTGAGAAGATCAACCAGAGTAATCGCCTTGCCGGTTCTTTTTGACATTCTTACCACCTCTCCGTCTCTGACGAGACGAACAAACTGCATAAGAAGAATGTCCAGCCTGTCGGAGTCGATACCCACAGCCTCCATAGCACCCTTCATTCGGGCTACATGGCCGTGATGGTCGGCACCCCATACATCGATAGCCTTATCAAAGCCTCGCTTTTCCAGCTTATTTCTGTGGTAGGCAATATCAGCGGCAAAGTAGGTGGGATTTCCGTTAGCACGAATAAGAACATCATCCTTTAATTCGAGCTTGTCGATATATTCCTGACTTTTGCCCTCGCGAAGGAGCATTTTCGTCTGCACCTCTTTATTCTTATACCAAAGAGCTCCGTCCTTTTCGTAGGTGTAGCCGCCCCGGGTGAGAATATCGATGGTTTCCTTCAGCTCACCGCCGTTATGCAGGGTCAGCTCACTGAACCACAGGTCATAATCGATGCGGTACTTTTCCATCGCCTTTTTCATATTTTCCAGGTTTTTCGGAAGAGCGAACTCTACCAGAGCCTTTCTTCTTTCCTGCTCGGTTTTTTTCATAAAGGAATCACCGTAAACAGCTCTGAACTCACCCGCTCTTTCGGTAATGTCTTCACCGTGGTAGCTGTCCTCGGGAAGCTCCGTTTCCTCACCGCAGAGCTGACGGTATCTTATATCGAGTGAAAGACCGAATTTTTCGATCTGATTACCTGCATCGTTTACATAAAATTCTCTGGCTACCTCATAGCCTGCATAATCGAGAACGCCTGCGAGACAGTCACCGAGTGCGCCCCCTCGTGCATTACCCATATGCATGGGACCTGTAGGATTGGCCGAAACAAATTCCACATTTATTTTTTTGCCCTGTCCGTAGCTGCTTCTGCCGTAGCTGTCGCCTGCTTCCTTGATTTCGAAAAGGATGTCGGCATAGTAGACATCTGAAAGGTAGAAGTTAATGAATCCGGGGCCTGCTATTCTGATTTCCCTGAAGTATGTACCTTCAATCTCGGCATTTTCCGTAATGGCCTGTGCGATTTTTACGGGAGGCAGACGGAAGACTCTGGCATTTACCATAGCGGCATTAGTGGAATAATCACCGTTATTTCTGTCTGCGGGCACCTCCACGGAAAAAGCATTTGCCTCACCCTCGGGTAAAAGCCCCTTACTCTGTGCTGCGGCAATAGCTGTGTTTACTATCTGTCTTATCTGATTTTGTGCTTTGTCTACTGTAACGGACATTAAAGCTCCTCCTGTTCGCCTTTGTAATTAGTTTTTCTTTTTGCTGTGATGTCAAATTCAATCATACCCAAAGGATTCTTTTCAATATCCGTGGCATAGCTGAACTTAAGCTTGCCGCCCTCGGCGGTCATATCGGACGAGATTTCGTTCCCGCACACTCCCATGGAAAAGCTTCCGTAGGGTGTCACATGATGGGAAAGATGGCGCATTTCCTTTTCTATAAGCATATAAGTGCTGATGCTGCCCTCACGGCTTACGGTAATCAGATTTCCCTTTTCCACCTGCAGCTTCGTCGTGCTTTCGGTGCCGTCCTCCTCCTGTTCGGTATATATAAGAGTGTAGCTGTCACCCTCACCCTCCAGATGGCCGTGGGTCGTGACCTCTAAAAGATCTCTTTCGCCCTCGATTTCCTGTCTGGTGACAATGGTTACAAGATAATCTTCCTTCATCGTATGAGCCTTTCTAAAAGTTAAATATAAATATACATAATATATGATAACACAGTTTAATTCAAAAATCAATTTTTTTCTCATCTTTTATTATGTATATTATATATTTTTTCATTAAGGTTGACACGAATAAGCAAAAAAAGATATAATAGAAAAAATAATCTCTATTTCTAATCAATAAAGAGGTGTAACTATGTATTTATGCTATAAAGAGCCTGCACATATGAGCTACTACGGCTGGGAAAACGAGGCCTTACCTTTAGGTAACGGAAAAATCGGTGCCAAGGTCTTCGGCGGAATAAAAACCGAGCTCATCCATTTCAACGAAAAAACCTTATGGTCGGGAGGAATGACCGTAAATGGCTTTGACGGCGGAACAGGCAAAAAGGATAAGGGCGAGGCTTTCCGTGAGATTCAGTCTCTTTTAGCCGCCGGCGACAATAAGGCCGCCACGGAAAAAATGAAAAACCTCCAGGGTGATATGACAGGCTTCGGTGCATATCAGTCCTTCGGTAATCTTTACTTCAGCTTCGACTCGGGCGAGACGGCAGATAAATATGTCCGTGACCTCGACCTTGACACAGCCTCGGCTATGGTATCCTATAAAATAGAAAAGACTGCCTACACCCGTCACTACTTCGTATCCTATCCCGATAATGTTTTCGTGGGCAGATTCCAGTGTGAGAGCACTGACGAAGAAGCCACCGAGGCACCTGCCTTCGGCTTTGAGGCCTATGTGGTATCCGAGCAGAAGGGCACCGTGAAAACAGACGAAGACGGAATCTCTCTTTTCGGCACGGTCAAAGGCAACATCGGTCTCGAGGGTAAGGACAGCGATGACGCCAACGGAATGAAATACGGCTGCTTCGTAAAAATCACCACCGACGGCACCGTGGAATACAAAGAGGACTGCATCACCGTGAAAAACGCCACAGAGGCTACGGTGCTTATGAGCCTTGCCACAAACTACATAAACGACTACCCGAGCTTTTTCAGCGACAGCGACCCGCTCGCCGCGGCAAAGGAAGCGGTTCTCAAGGCATCGGAAAAGTCCTTCGGCGACCTTTACAGAGCTCACATAAAGGACTACACCGACCTTTATAACCGAGTCACCTTTAATCTCGGTCAGGAGGAAGCTCCACTCACCACAGACTTTATGCTTAAGCGCTTCGGTAAAAAGGGCGAATATAAGCGAAGCCTCATCGCCACTCTTTTCCAGTACGGCAGATACCTGCTCATAGCCTCCTCCCGCGACGGCTCTCTGCCCGCAAATCTTCAGGGTATTTGGAACGCGAAAAATAATCCTCCCTGGTGCTGTGATTATCATTTCAATGTCAATGTTCAGATGAATTACTGGCCTGCCTATGTGGCTAATCTGGCAGAGACGGCTCTGCCCTACATCGATTTCGTCAATTCACTTAAAAAGCCCGGCAGAATAATCGCAAACAAGAGTCTCGGCATCGGCGAGGATAAAGCAGACGGCACTCCCGATTACGACAAGCCCACCGGCTTTATGTTCCATACTATGATTTCCCCTCTCGGCTATGTGGGACTGGGCTCCCAATGGGAATGGGGCTGGGCTCCCACAAACGGTGCCTGGGCACTGCAGGGAATGTATGATTATTACCGCTTCACCCTCGACATCGAAAAGCTGAAAAAGGACATTTATCCCGCTATGGAGGAATGTGCGCTGATGTGGACACAGCTTCTCGTCGAGGATAAAAAGAGCGGCCGTCTGGTGGTTTCTCCCGGTTACTCCCCCGAGCACGGACCCGTAGCCGCCGGTAACACCTATGACCAATGCATTGTTTATAATCTTTACTCCGACCTTCTCCACGCCGCAAGGGAGCTTACGGAAAAAGGCTTCGGTGACGCGGTAAACAGAGAGCTTATCTGTACCGTAGAAAAGCAGATAGACCGCCTTCAGCCTCTTCACACGGGAAAATGGGGACAGCTTAAGGAATGGTATGACGAGGACAGCTTCTTTATGAGAGGCTACAGAACAAAGAATGTGCAGAAAAAGCACCGTCACATATCCCATCTTCTCTCCCTTTATCCCTTTAATCAGATTTCACCCGATGATGAAAGACTTAAAAAAGCCGCTCTTACCACTCTCGAGGACAGAGGACACAAGAGCACGGGCTGGGGTCTGGCTATCCGTCTGCTCTCCTATGCCCGTTTAGGTGAGGGTGACAAATGTAATCTCATCGTGGAAAATATACTGAAGAAAGCCATACTTAAAAATCTTTTCGGTACTCATCCACCCTTCCAAATAGACGGAAACTTCGGCTTTACTGCAGGTGTCTGCGAAATGCTCGTGCAGAGTCACGGCGATTACATCGCCCTGCTGCCTGCCCTGCCCTCCTCCTGGCACGACGGCGAGATTAAGGGTCTGATGGCCAGAGGTAATTTTGAAGTAAGCATTAAATGGGAAAAGGATAAGCTTAAGACCGCTACGGTAAAGGCAAACACAGGAGGAAAATGTGCTCTTAAATATGACGGCAAAATTATGCTCGTTTACGACGAAAACGGAAAGGAAATCGAAACCGTCTTCGAAAACGGCGTGACTACCTTTACGGCAGAAAAGGGCAAGACATATTCATTAAGCTGATGCCATTCACTTTTCCGCTCCCTCCGTCATAAAAAAATAAAACCATTGTAGCAGCTGAAATTTCTCGGCTTTTACAATGGTTTTTTCTATTAACTTGCAGTTATACTTTTCATCAAAGCACCTTTGATAAAAATTCCTTCGCTCTGTCGCTTTTCGGAGCAGAGAAAAACTCCTCGGGAGTGGCTTCTTCAACGAATCTGCCCTCATCCATAAAGACGATTCGAGTGCCAACCTCTCTTGCAAAGCCCATTTCGTGAGTAACCACAACCATAGTCATTCCCTGGTTGGCCAGCTCCTTCATAAGCTCGAGCACCTCTCCGACCATTTCCGGGTCGAGAGCGGAGGTAGGCTCGTCAAAGAGAATCACATCGGGCTCCATGGCAAGGGAGCGCACAATGGCAACTCTCTGCTTCTGACCGCCTGAAAGCGACGAGGGATAAGCGTCAGCCTTTTCCTCGAGACCGATTCTCTTAAGAAGCTCCACGGCCTTTTCCCTTTCCTGCTTTTTAATGTCGGCCAAAGAGACCGTAACAGGAACGATTTCGCCCTTTTTAAGGTGAAGCTTTATGAGAAGATTTTCCTTTTTTTGCTTTTTAATGGTCTTTTTCGCCACATAAACGGGAGCCATCATAATGTTTTCGATAACCGTTTTATTAGCGAAAAGATTAAAATGCTGGAACACCATACCCATCTTTCGGCGGTGTACATTGATGTCTACCTTCGGGTCGGCCAGATCCTCTCCGCCGAAGATTATGGAGCCGCTCGTAGGGTCCTCCATACAGTTCAGACAGCGCAGAAATGTACTTTTGCCCGAGCCGGAGGGACCGATAACCACTACCTTTTCGCCTTTTTTTATGGTGGTGGAAATATTCTTTAAAACATTGTTGTCACCGAAGGATTTGCAGAGGTCAGTGACTACTATGAGGTTTTCATTTTTATCTGTCACTCTTCCTCAGCCTCCTTTCCATAAGCTTGACAAGCAGGGTGATTATCATAACGATAACGATGTAAATAACAGCCATAACCAGATAGGGAACCATATATTCATAGGTACGGCTGCCTATGCTTCTGAATGCTTTATAAAGGTCGGTGGCACCGACGAAGGAAACGACGGAGGTTTCCTTAACCAGAGCAATAAATTCATTACCGAGAGTGGGAAGAATGTTTTTAATGGCCTGAGGGATAACGATTTTAAGCATCGTCGCCCCGTAGGACATGCCCACACTGCGGCCGCCCTCCATCTGACCGGGGTCAACGGAAAGAATACCGCTTCGCATAATTTCCGAAATGTATGCGCCGGAGTTCATACCGAAAACGATAATGGCGACGGAGACGGAATCCACTCTGGTAAAGCCTAAAAGGGGCAGCACCACATAGTAGAAAACCAGAAGCTGAACCACGATGGGGGTGCCTCTGAAAAGACCTACATAAAAGGAGCAGAAGCCGTCCAGAATTTTCGGGAGAGCCTTATACTTCGGGAGAACTCTTACCACAGCGATGAGAGTACCGATGAGAATACCGATAAAAAGACCGCTCACGGCAATAATCATAGTATTCTGTAAGCCTTCGAGAACGCTTTCGTAAGCTCCCTTTTCGATAAACTGCTCTAAAAATTTAGCAATTTTCACTTCAAAATCAAGCATATTTTTATCCTCTTAAACAAAGCAATGCCCCACTTTTAAAGTGAGGTATTGCGTATAATGATTAACTTTTATCAGCCGTTTACGGACTCAACGATGGAAACTGCGGGGTCAGCGTCTACGATAACGAAGTCGATGTTACCGATAACGAGATCCTGTGTAGCCAAAGCTGCGCTGTCGTAGGTTACTGCTTCAGCGTTTGCGATACCTGCGAAGCCGAAAGCGTCGTTACCCTCGATGTAGGACTGACCTGTAGTACCTGCCTGTGCACCGATCTTTGTACCCTCGGCAAGATTTGCGAGAACTGCCTCTACCTCTTCAGCTGTGGTGCAGGCATCAAATCTGGTGTCGTCTGCCTTAACGATGATTTTCTGTGCTGATTTGTAATAGGGAGTGGTAAAGGTTACGGACTCTTCTCTTTCGGGGTTAATGGAAAGACCTGCGATAGCGATGTCGCATTTCTGCTGACCTACTGCCAGACATACAGAGTCGAAATCCATATTGTCGATTACGAGCTCCTTACCGAGCTCCTTTGCAAGCAGAGCGGCTACTTCCATATCGATACCGTAGTAAAGGTCGCCTTCCTTGTACTCGAAGGGAGCAAATTCAGCGTTTGTAGCTACTACGAGCTGATCTTTGGAGGCATCGGGCTCAGCGGATGTAACACCCTCGGGTGTGCCGTCGCCGAGATACTTTGCGCAGATAGCATCGAAGGTGCCGTCCTTGAGGATTTTATCGATAAATTCGTTTACATCAGCGAGAAGCTCGGGCTGGTTTTTATCCACACCGAAGGCATACTCTTCGCTGGAAAGCTGAATATCGATAAGCTTTACCTGTGTTGTGTTTGTGTCTCCGTTACCGCCGCAGGCTGCGAGTGCGAAAAGCATAAGAGCAGCAAGTGCGATTGCTAATAATTTTTTCATTGTTTTTTACCTCCGTAAATTTTTTGATGCGGATATTCTATCACCAAAAAACACCTTTGTCAATGTTTTATGCAAAAATTATACAAAACAATGCATATTTATGAAACGACACTGTTTACCGTCACGCTCTGAATCAGCGGTGCCTCGGGAGTTAGCGACGCGAAGCTGTACTCGCCCGAATTATAAAAAGCGATTTCATTTTCGCCCTTTTCGAGCACGGCATTGAAGGTCATAGTCTTATATGTATAATCGCTGTAGGTGCTTCTGCAGAAAATATCTCTGCTCTCACCGCCGTTTACGCTGACGGTCAGATACCTTTCGATAAGGTCTACATTATAGTCGTGATAGCCGCCCTCGGAATTATTGGAATAGAGAAGGGTTATACGGTAGTCCCCGGTCTCGGGTGCATTCACCTTAAAGGTACCCCTTCCCTGTCCTCCCGTGATACCGCCCAGATAGGTGCTTGCGTACTTATCGGTGAGGATTTCAGCACCGTCACTTACGGTAATATCCTTCGCCGGGATATAAGCAACGGGAGTTTTCGGCTCTGCCTTTACAAGAGAAAGGGTCGAGGGAGCAGAAAGAGTTATTTCATTGAGACCTCTGCGAAGATAAAGGGTACTGCCGTTTTCTGCCTTCGCCTGTGCGCCGTCTACGGTGATGTCATAAACACCGTCGCCGAGACCTGCATAATAGTATCCGTCCTCGGGTGCCACTGCAAGATATGACCTGCCGTCTTCGGAATCGGCAAGCACTGCGGGAGTGTTATCCTCCACAGCCTTTGACATAAGAAGACTGTCGAGCACGAAGGTGCCCTCATTGTGTGAAAGCTCGATGGTATGTCTGCCCATACAAAGGTCAACATAAAGAGTTTTAACCGTAGTATATTCGCTTTTTACGGTGTTTTCGAGCTTAAGCTCTGATGTTTCTCCGTCGAGAGTAAAATCAGCCACGCCGTAATCTCTGCCTTCGCTCACGCCCGAATCGTTATGCTTACCGTAGATTATGTCCAGTCTGTAGCGACCCTTTTCCTTGGCGTTAACGGTGATTTTTACTCCGTCGCCTTCCTTTTCGAAGCCGCCGCACATTCCCTGCACCTGACCGGTGGTGGCGTAGGCGCTGTCATAGGTATAGGCCGTACCGAGAAGCTTTCCGTCCTCGAACTCGTATCTTACGGGAAGATTTGTGTTTCTGACGGCCTCGAAATCCTCTGTATGCTCCTTTACGGAAAGGAAGTAAACCGTATCGGTATCCGTACCGGGAATGTTTATGTTCAGAGTGTCACCGCATACCTTGGTTTTATATTTTCTTACGGTGTAAGGCTCACTTACGATGCCCGAAAGGCCGCTGAAATAAACACACTCCACCGTAACATCCACGATTTTACCCATTTCGGTTTCGTTCATATTTTTAATCTTAACCGCTTTTTTGTTATCACTGCCGTTACAGATTACCTTGATTTCCTTACCGTCGGAGGACAGAGAGGCTATTCCCGTGTAGTGATACCACCAGTCATTATCGAAAAGTGCATCATCTTTAAGTGCATGGGTGCTGACAGAAAGAGTGGATCCCTCCATTTCGGCATACCTTCTGTAAAGCCACCAGTTTGAATTGGGTGAATTATCGTCGGCACAGGTGTCGTTGAGATTATTCGCCAGTCTCCAGAAGGCCATATCGCCGTAGGTGTTTGTCTTTTCCATGGCCACGATGTACCTTATCATGGCCGCAGGGTTGCCGCATTCCTCCATGGCGCCGTATTCGGTTACGATAATCGGAAGCTCGGAGATACCCTTTTCCTTTTCGATTCTGCGGTAGTCCTCCACATGGGCAGGCCATTCCACACTGCACCAGAAGCCGAGCTCGTGGTAAATCATTATGTCGGGAACGCAGTCATTTGCCACGGTATATGTAAGAAATTCGTCTATCTTTTCCGTCACATAATCGTAAAAGCCGGGGCCGCCTACCTTGGCATCGGGGTCAATGGATTTCACGAGGTCGTAGGTGATTTTCCACGCCTTGAAAAAGTTAGCCTTGCCCACCTCGTCGTAAAGAACCTCGCCGTTTACATAATTACCGAACCACACCGCATTGTCACATTCATTGAAAATGCAGTAAACGAGGTCATCGGCATAAGCCTTTTCCGAAAGCTCGGTCACCTTTTCTCTTACCACGGGAAGGTATCTTTCATAAAGGAATTTTTCCCAGTCATAGGTGCCGTTCCTTCTCATTTCCATTATTTCGTCGTAGCAGTAATACCAGGTATCGAAGCTGTCCTGCAGGTAAACTACTCTGTAGTCACAGCTTCCGAGCTGGTCTGAAAGGCGGTCGATGTCACCCGTGGGATGCTGAAGTCCGCCGATAACCTTCTGTGAGACGGTAGAAATGTCCAGGCTGTTTGTCATCGCTTCACTGGGTACTCCCGGCTCGGCAAGACCGTAAAGAAAGCCTGTAGCATAGTTTGAAACCTCGTCACCTCTGTCGCCCGCATCCACCGTGAGAGTAGGCACCCACACGAGAGGCACGGACTCAAAGAGCATTATAACCGTGATAATAAGTGATAATAATTTAGCCATTTTCTCTCTCCTTTACATTTTTTTAACCAGCTCTGCTATCTTTTTCAGATTAGGAATGAAGCCTGTGAAAATTTTCATAAGTCCTGCGGCGGAGCCCTCCTCATTGAGCAGCATCAGCAGACCCTCTGCCATTTTCTCCGTAAACAGCCCCTGACCGAAGGAATAAAGACCTCTTATGGGGCTTGCGAGAACGAGGTCTCTCATGGGGTCGCCGCCTACGGCGTTGGGGTCGGGCTTTTTTCCTCCCGTGAGGATGTGGATTATCAGCTTACCCCATCGGGTGTGCTCCGCATCGATAAGACAGCTTTCCACGGTAAATCTGTCATTCACATCGAGGTACTGACGGGGAATGTCTCTGCCCAGAAGTGCTCTGTACTGCCTGTCCGGTACATTTTTTATGTCTGCACCGTAGTAGCAGGGTGCGGCTTCTCTGTAATCGGGCACCTCTGCCTCGGGAAGCGAGGAAATGACCTCTACCTTCGCCTCAAGCCGTATATCGCGGCTCGAAGCACCGATGAGGATTTTAAAGTCGCCCGTTTCGGTATGCCAATCGTTTATATTAATATTATAGTATGCGAAGGCTCTTTTCGAAAGAGTGAAGGAGACCTCCTTTTCTTCACCTGCAGCCAGATAAAGCTTGGTGAAATCGCGAAGCTCCTTTTCGGGTCTGAAAACGGTGCTTTCGCAGTCGGAAACATAAAGCTGAACTGTCTCTGCGCCGTCTCTGTCTCCGATGTTTTTAATCTTGCAGGTAACGGTGAGAGTATCCGTATCGGTAATGCTTCCGGCAGAAAGCTTCAGCTCGGAATATTCAAATTCCGTATATGAAAGGCCGTGACCGAAGGGAAAGAGAACATTTTTCCCTGCTGTGTCATAATAACGGTAGCCGATGTAAATACCCTCTCTGTGCTCGGCCGTAAGACCTAATCCCGGGAAATAAGCACTGCAGGGCACATCCTCCTCGGAAAGAGGATAGGTTTCGGCCAGCTTACCCGAGGGATTCACCTTGCCCGAAACGATTTCTGCGATGGCTCTTCCGCTTGCCTGACCTCCGAGATAGCCGTTAAGGATAGCCTTGATCTGCTTTACACGCGGTAATATCACAGGTGAGCCGCCCGAAAGAACGACAGTCACATTTTCGTTTACCTTTAAAATTTCATCTAAAAGCCTGTTATGGGAAGCGGGCAGCTTCATCGACTTTCTGTCGTAGCCCTCGCTTTCGTATTCCTCCGTAAGGCCGATAAAAAGAAGCACCGCATCCGCCTTCGAGGCCACATTACAGGCATCCTTTATCATCGCCTCATTGGACTCGTCCTGTTTTTTGAAATATCCGGGAGCATAGCTGACCCTATAGCCCTCCGTCAAAAGACCCTCAAAGGCATCGGTAATCCTCGTCGGTACGATAATCGAGCTGCCTGCACCCTGATAGCGGGGTGATCTCGCCATTTCACCGATAACCGCCACCGTCTTATCCTTCGAAATAGGAAGAGTGTTATCCTCGTTTTTAAGTAAAACTACGGAGTTGGCGCAGATTTCCGCGGCAAGATTATGATGCTCCTGCTCGTCGTAGGTAAATTCACCGAGAGCCTTTTTCGATTTTTCGATAAGAGTCAGCATTCTGTCAGCGGCTGTATCCAGATATTTTTCGTCTAAATCTCCGTTTCTCACCGCATCGCAGATTTTCTTTGTATTATATCCGTTGGAGGAGGGCATTTCCAGGTCGTTTCCGCTTTTCAGGCCCTTCACGCGGTCGTTGACGGCGCCCCAATCGGACATTACCACGCCCTCGAAGCCCCATTCTCCGCGGAGTATTTCATTCTGGAGATAACCGTTTTCCGTGCAGTATTCGCCGCCCACCCGGTTGTAGGCGCTCATCACCGTCCAGGGCTGTGACCTTTTGACTGCGATTTCGAAGGCGGTAAGATAAATCTCGCGGAGTGTTCTCTCGTCCGCCACGCTGTCGATAATCAGACGGCGCTTCTCCTGCGTATTGAGAGCGAAATGCTTAAGAGAGGTGCCCACGCCCTGCGACTGTATGCCGTTAATGAGTCCCGCGGCAAGCTCACCTGCCAGAAGCGGGTCCTCGGAGAAGTATTCGAAGTTTCTTCCGCACAGAGGCGAACGCTTCATGTTCACACCGGGGCCGAGAATAATGCTTACCTTTTCCTTAAGGCATTCCTTACCCATAGCCTGTCCCATTCTGTAGAGAAGGTCTCTGTCCCAGGAGCAGGCAGTGGTTACCGCAGAGGGATAACAGGTGGCGCTTACCGACTCTCTCAAGTCTCCGTCCGGCTTACGCAGACTCAGACCGTGAGGCCCGTCAGTGAGAGTAACGGAGGGTATGCCCAGACGCTCGACTCCGTTAAGCTGCCAGTAGCCCTTGCCCGTACACAGCTCCGCCTTTTCCTCCAGAGTGAGCTTTTCCAGTATGTCTTTGTTCTTCATATTTTCCTCTCCTTTGTCACCTTAACATTTCCATTATATAACTAATTTGAAGCCGGGTCAACAAAAACTGCAAAAAAATCAGGACAGCCGACAGCTTATCACCCGAACAGGCCTTCAAACAGTCTCCTTTTATCCTTCTCCTTACTGCAGGCACAGTCGCACTCATCCACACAGACGAGCACCGTCTCTTCTCCGATAACCTGTATATCCTTCCACGGTATGCGTATATCATCGCATTTTCCCGACAGATCGAAAAGCCTGCTTTTGCCCCAGATGATGACAGCGCAGAGCTGACCGTTTTCACAGCAGATTTCCACATCGCTCACACAGCCGAGCCGATGGCCGTTTTTAGTATTGATAACCTCTTTATTGCGAAGGTCGGTAACACAGCAGTTCATAAAATACACCTCACTGCAGTATATGCGGAAAGAGATTAAATGTTCAAAAAAATAAACTGATTACTTATTTATACCGGTACACCCGCGTTTTTTACATTTCCTTTCTCTTTTACCAAAAAATTTTCATTAAAGTCTATTTACAATTTGCAATTAAAGTGTTAGAATGTTAGGTGGTAATTTAATTGCTAAATTATAATGTAAAAATACAAGGAGGAAAAATCCAATGGCCAGAAAAATGAAAACCATGGATGGTAACAATGCCGCCGCTCACGTGTCCTATGCGTTCACAGAAGTAGCAGGTATTTACCCCATCACACCCTCAAGCCCCATGGCAGACTATGTTGATCAGTGGTCAGCACAGGGTCTTAAGAACATTTTCGGCACAAGAGTAAATGTTGTTGAAATGCAGTCCGAAGCAGGTGCCGCAGGTACAGTTCACGGCTCTCTCGCAGCAGGTGCTCTCACAACTACCTACACAGCTTCACAGGGTCTTCTTCTTATGATCCCTAACATGTACAAAATCGCCGGTGAGCTTCTCCCCTGCGTTTTCCATGTTTCTGCACGCTGCGTAGCATCACACGCTCTTAACATCTTCGGTGACCATTCAGACGTTTATGCTTGCCGTCAGACAGGCTTCGCTATGCTCGCCGAAACAAATACACAGGAGGTTATGGACCTCGGTGCAGTAGCACACATGGCTTCCATCGAATCCCGTGTTCCCTTCCTTAACTTCTTCGACGGCTTCCGTACCTCTCACGAGCTTCAGAAGATCGAGGTATGGGATTTCGAGGATCTCAAGGAAATGACAAATATGAAGGCTGTCGAGGAGTTCAGAAAAAGAGCTCTTAATCCCGAAAGACCCGTTATGCGCGGCTCTCACGAAAACGACGACATCTTCTTTCAGAACAGAGAAGCCTGTAACAAATACTACGATGCAGTTCACGCTATCGTAGAGGAATATATGGGCAAGGTAAACGCAAAGCTCGGTACAGACTACCAGCTCTTCAACTACTACGGTGCTCCCGATGCCGAAAAGGTTATCGTAGCTATGGGCTCCTTCAACGATGTAGCTGAGGAAGTAGTAGACTACCTTACAGCCGCAGGTGAAAAGGTCGGTCTTATCAAGGTTCGTCTTTACAGACCCTTCTCCGCAAAGCATCTTATCGCAGCTATCCCCGCTACCTGTAAGAAAATCGCTGTTCTCGACAGAACAAAGGAACCCGGCTCTCTCGGTGAACCTCTTTATCTTGACGTTGTTACCGCTCTTGCTACAAACGGCAGAGCTGACATCAAGGTAGTAGGCGGCCGTTACGGTCTCGGCTCCAAGGATACACCTCCCTCATCTGTTTTCGCGGTTTACAATGAGCTCGCAAAGGATGAGCCCAAAAACGGCTTCACCATCGGTATCGTAGACGACCTCACCGGTCTCTCACTCGAGGAAACAGAAGCTCCCAACACTGCTGCAGAAGGAACCATCGAATGTAAGTTCTGGGGTCTCGGCGGTGACGGTACCGTAGGTGCTAACAAAAACTCCATCAAAATCATCGGTGACCACACTGACAAGTATGTACAGGCTTACTTCCAGTACGACTCAAAGAAAACAGGCGGTATCACCATTTCTCACCTTCGCTTCGGTGACAAGCCCATCAAGAGCCCCTACTACATCAATAAGGCTGACTTCGTAGCATGTCATAACCCCTCTTATGTAGAAAAAGGCTTCAAGATGGTTAACGACGTTAAACCCGGCGGTGTTTACCTCATAAACTGCCAGTGGTCTGACGAAGAGCTCGATGCACACATGCCTGCAGATGCAAAGAGATACATCGCAAAGAACAACATCCAGCTCTACACAGTTAACGCTATCGACCTCGCACAGAAGGTTGGTATGGGTAAGAGAACAAACACAGTTCTTCAGTCCGCATTCTTTGCTCTTGCAAATGTTATGCCTTCTGCAGAAGCTATCCAGTATATGAAGGATGCCGCTACAAAGTCCTACTCAAAGAAGGGTCAGGATATCGTAGACGCTAACCATAACGCTATCGATGCCGGTGCTACAGCATTCCACAAGGTAGAGGTTCCCGCCGCTTGGGCAGAGGCTACCGACGATGCAGCAGCCGCAAAGAGCGAGGGCAAGGAAAAGCTCGTTAAGATGGTTGACGGTATTCTTAAGCCCATCTCCGTTATGGGCGGTTACTCTCTTCCCGTTTCCGCATTCGCAGACCACGCTGACGGTACCTTCGAGCACGGCGCTTCCGCTTACGAAAAGAGAGGCGTTGCAGTTCTCGTTCCCGAATGGGATGCAGCTACCTGCGCAAAGTGTAACCAGTGTGCTTATGTATGTCCCCACGCTACTATCCGTCCCTTCGCTATGAGTGAAGAAGAGGTAGCAGCAGCTCCCGCAGCTCTCAAAAAGGCTGAAAAGCCCATCATTAAGACAAACTACACCTACACCCTCGCTGTTTCTCCCATGGATTGTATGGGTTGCGGCGTATGTATCGGTGTTTGTAAGACAAACTCACTTAAGATGGTTGCCCGTGAGTCACAGCTCGCACAGCAGGAAGTATTCGATTACTGCGTAGCTAATGTTACAGAGAAGCCCGAAACAACTGCTACCATCAATGTTGTTTCCAGCCAGTACAAAAAGCCTCTCCTCGAGTTCTCCGGCTCCTGCGCAGGCTGTGCTGAAACTGCTTATGCCCGTCTCGTAACTCAGCTCTTCGGTGACAGAATGTATATCTCCAACGCTACAGGCTGTTCCTCCATCTGGGGCGGTCCCGCAGCTACATCTCCCTACACCGTAAACGAAAAGGGCCACGGTCCCGCTTGGGCTAACTCCCTCTTCGAGGATAACGCTGAACACGGTCTCGGTATGTACTACGGCCAGAAGGCTCTTCGCGACAGACTCATCAGCGAGGTTAAGGAAATGGTTGCTTCCGACTCCTGCAAGGCAGAGGTTAAGGCAGCTGCAGAGGAATATCTTGCTACCGTAGACGACGGTGAAAAGAACACAGCAGCAGCTGACGCTCTCGTTGCCGCTATCAAAGAAGCAGGCGCTACCTGCGAGCTTTGTAAGGATGTTCTCGATAACAGCGAATACCTTTCAAAGAAATCCGTATGGATCTTCGGCGGTGACGGCTGGGCTTACGACATCGGTTACGGCGGTCTCGACCACGTTATCGCTTCCGGCGAGGATGTAAATATCTTCGTATTCGACACAGAGGTTTACTCAAATACAGGCGGTCAGGCTTCCAAGGCCTCCAACATCGGCCAGGTAGCACAGTTCGCAGCTGCAGGTAAGGAAATCAATAAGAAGAGCCTTGCTGAAATCGCTATGAGCTACGGCTATGTATATGTAGCACAGATCGCTATGGGTGCCAATATGAACCAGACTCTCAAGGCTATCCAGGAAGCTGAAGCCTATAAGGGTCCCTCCATCATCATCGGTTACTCACCCTGCGAAATGCACTCCATTAAGGGCGGTATGGTTAACTGCCAGGCAGAAATGAAGAAGGCTGTAGAATGCGGCTACTGGAATCTCTTCCGCTTCAATCCTGCTCTCAAGGCAGAAGGCAAGAATCCCTTCACTCTCGACTCCAAGGAGCCCAACGCAGAGTATCAGGCATTCATCAAAAACGAAGCCCGTTACACCAGACTTATGCGTGAATTCCCCGACAGAGCTGAAGCACTCTTCCAGAAGAGCGAAAAGGTTGCTCTCGACAGATATGCACACCTTCTCAAGCTCAAGGACCTCTACGCTCCCGACGCTGAATAATTCCTTCAGGAATAAATTTTCCCTCCGAAGAAATTCGGAGGGATTTTTTTGCAGCTCCTTTCAGGGGGCGTGAAAAAATGCGCAGAATGAACAAACCGAGCCAAAATAAGGCAGAAAGGCTTATTTTGGGTTACCTGA
Source organism: Acutalibacteraceae bacterium (assembly GCA_045588555.1). Lineage (GTDB taxonomy): Bacteria > Bacillota > Clostridia > Oscillospirales > Acutalibacteraceae > UBA6857. The sequence goes on from JAZNEL010000046.1 coordinate 25,821, forward strand.
CGGCGTACACAGGCACTCCGAGGGCGAGGCTTGCTTATAGCATAAACCGCAAAAACAAAGCTTTTGCAATTATTTTATGCTTTTTAATGTTTAAAGGGCTTCTGCGGATTTTTTTATCCGTAGAAGCCCTGTTTTTATCTTGGTTTATGCGGTCTGTGCTTTTTTACAGCCCCTGTAATATCTTATAAAATCAGAAAAGCCGTTCAGCGACTTTATGCCCTTTATCTTTCAGCTATACCCGCGATAATCTCCACGCACTCGTCGTGACCGATCGCACTGCTGTCGAGACAGATGTGATAATTACTCATTTCACCCCAGTTTCTTCCCGTAAAGTATTTGTAATTCACCTTTCTGCGGGCGTCCTTATCCTCGATTCTCTTTTCCGGAGAAGCATCTCTTTCACCGTAAAGCTCCACTATGCGGCGCGCTCTGAACGCATCGTCGGCATAAATGAAAACATTCAGGCAGTCCTCTCTGTCCTTAAGGATGTAATCGGCACAGCGGCCTACTATTACACAGTTACCCTTATCGGCGATTTCGTTAATCATTTTACACTGTGTACTCCACAGATAATCGGATGCATTCATATGTCGGGGTGCACCGTGAGGGAAAGCAGAGGTGAACGCGTAAGACAGAATGCTTTTACCCGGTGCATACTCACCCACATCAGCGATAAAGGACGGGTCGAAGCCTGTTTCCTCGGCAACCATATTGATAAGCTCCGTATCATAGCACTTATAGCCGAGCTTATCTGCCAGAGCTTTACCGATGGTTCTTCCGCCCGAGCCGAACTGACGGCTGACGGTGATTATCTTTTTCATACAATCAACTCCTTTTGTTTTCTTCAATTATATTATACACATTTATTTTTTATCATACAATATATAAAATAAACAAAAGAACACCTCCTTTTTTCGTCAGAAAAAGATTTTCCTTGTACATTTTCGCCCACCATATCTCGTGAAAGAGAATAAAAACAAGCCTTAAATATGTACATTATGCCTTACTGCATACCACAGGCATAAAATCTCCGTAAAAATTATGTGCAAATTCACGAAAAATTAATTTTTTGAAAATTTTTGTTGACATTACAAAAATTAAGTAGTACAATATCTGTGAACTTTAAATGGGGCCTTGCCCTGTGGTTATAATACTTTAATTTGCCGAAAGGAGAAAACTATTATGGATTTAAAAGGCCTTCAGGATCTTTGGAATGACTTCCTTGCATTCCTTGACAGATCGTTCCAGTGGCTTATGTACCTCTTCAATGGCGACAGAGAAGATAACACATGGCCCCCCGAAGAATACCCCCGCTAAAAACAATTATTTTTTAAAATTCCGAAAGGAGATAAATTATGGATTGGCCTATGATGGAAGATCTTTATCTCGCATTTACCAGAATTTTTACCTTCTTCATTGATTTCCTTGCAAAGGCTTTTGGTTAATGTCAGATAAAGGAACATAATTCTAAACAGAAATCTAACACCCTTCTTATGGAGGGTGTTATTTTTTGCCCTCTTTTCAAACTTTTATTACTGAAACACTTGATATTTTCTCTGAAATTTGAGATAATATATTGAAATATACCCATTTGATTGGAGGGCTTTATTTGACTGATAATTTCAAGCTTGCAGAATTACTTTTTCCTGATATAAAGGACACCCCAGAGGTGTTAGAGAAGCGCTTTCCCGAAAGACAGCTGAAAGAGGGAACCAAGGTTACCCGACTTGCCCCCTCCCCTACAGGCTTTCTTCATTTCGGTAACCTTTTCACAGGTACCATCGCCTATAAAACCGCTAAAACCTCCGACGACGGCATTTTCTTCGTCAGAGTCGAGGACACTGACCAGAAAAGAAAAATCGAGGGTGCTGTCGAGGTTATGCTCGGCGGACTCGAGGCCTTCGATGTTATCGCTGACGAGGGTGTAATCGGTGAAAATAAAGAAAAGGGCGACTACGGCCCCTACTACCAAAGCCACAGAAAAGAAATATATCACACAGTAGCTAAAAAGCTCGTACAGGACGGCTACGCTTATCCCTGCTTCTGCTCCGAGGAAGATCTCACCGTTTTAAGAGAAAAGCAGGAGGAGGAAAAATGCGACAATAAGGGCTACTACGGAAAGTGGGCCAAATGCCGCGAGCTGACCTTCGACGAGCAAAAGGCTCTCATCGAAAGCGGAAAAACCTACACGCTCCGTCTGCGCTCTCCCGGCAGCACAGAAAAGAGAATCACCTTTGAGGATATGATAAAGGGTAAAATCGAAATGCCCGAAAACATCCAGGATGTAGTTTTACTTAAAACCGACGGTATTCCTACATACCACTTCGCCCACGCTGTCGATGACCACTTTATGAGAACCACTCATGTCATCCGCGGTGACGAATGGATTTCCTCCGTGCCTCTCCACATCCAGCTTTTTAAGCTTTGCGGCTACAGAGTTCCTAAATTCGCCCATGTTGCCCCCATTATGAAGGAGGAAAACGGCGGCAAAAGAAAGCTTTCAAAGAGAAAGGATCCCGAGGCAGCAGTAACCTTCTATCAGCAGGAGGGCTACCCGAAGGAAAGCGTAAACGAATATATTATGACTCTCGCCAACTCCAACTTCGAGGATTGGCGCAAGACAAACAAGGAAGCAGACATCTCTGCCTTCCCCTTCAGCCTTAAAAAAATGAGCGTTTCAGGTGCTCTTTTTGATATGGTAAAGCTTAACGATGTCAGCAAAAACGTCATTTCACTTATGTCAGCTGACACGGTTTATAATTACACTCTCAAATGGGCTGAAAAATATGACAGCGATTTCGCCGCCGTTCTTGCCCGAGACGAAAAATTCGGCAAGGCAATCCTCAACATCGACCGTGAAACACCGAAACCGAGAAAAGACATCGCCTGCTGGAGTGAGGTAAAGGAATATGTCAGCTATTTCTTCCCGGAATACTTCGACGGCAGCTTTGAAAAGCCCGAAAACATCAGTGCCGAGGACACCCGTGCCATTCTCGAGGCCTACCTCAAGGTATTCAATGCCGAGGATGACAAGGACACCTGGTTCGGAAAAATCAAAGAGCTCTGTGAGCCTTTAGGCTTTACCCCCAATGTAAAGGAATACAAAAAGAACCCCGATGCCTTCAAGGGTCATGTGGGTGATGTTTCCACAGTAATCAGACTTGCCGTTACCGGCAGAAAAAACACTCCCGACCTTCACGCCATTATGGCTCTTTTAGGCCAGGATACAGTTACGGAAAGACTTACCGCCGCCATAAATAAGGTGTAAGACTCCGACAGAAAGGATACAGTTATGGAAGAAGAAATCAAAGTTTCTAATTTTATTCACGATTTCATTGACGAAGATCTGGAAAAGGGTGTCTATACCCATGTACAGACCCGTTTCCCGCCCGAGCCTAACGGCTATCTTCACATCGGCCACGCCAAGGCCATACAGATAGATTTCAGCACCGCAGAAAAGTACGGCGGCACCTGTAATCTCCGTCTCGACGACACAAACCCCTCCAAGGAGGATGTAGAGTATGTGGACGCTATCAAGGAAGACATTCAGTGGCTCGGCTACAAATGGGACAAGGTGCTTTACGCTTCCAGCTATTTCGATTTTATTTATGAATGTGCCGTAAAGCTCATAAAAATGGGTAAGGCCTATGTCTGCGATCTGACAGCCGACGAAATCAGAGAGTACAGAGGCACTCTCACCGAGCCCGGCAAAAACAGTCCCTACAGAGAAAGAAGCATCGAAGAAAATCTCGACCTTTTCCAAAGAATGACCGACGGAGAATTTCCCGACGGTGCCAGAGTTCTCCGTGCTAAAATAGATATGGCCTCGCCTAACATCAATATGCGCGACCCTGTTATTTACCGTATCGCTCACATCAGCCATCATCAGACAGGCGACAAATGGTGCGTTTATCCTATGTACGATTTCGCACACCCCATCTCTGACACCAGAGAAGGCGTAACACATTCTCTCTGCTCACTCGAGTTCGAAAACCACAGACCTCTTTACGACTGGTTTCTTAAGGAATTAGGCTTCGAAACTCCCTCGAGACAGATCGAATTTGCCCGCCTCAATCTTAACTACTGTCTCACGAGTAAAAGAAAATGCCTCGCTCTCGTAAACGAAGGCATCGTAGACGGCTGGAACGACCCCCGTATGGTTACCATCAGCGGTATGAGAAGACGCGGCTACCCCGCCGAAGCCATCAGAGACTTCATCAGCCGTGTCGGTGTTTCGAAGGCATACAGCGTGGTAGATTACGGTCTTTTAGAGGCCTGCGTAAGAGATAATCTTAACCAGAATGCTCCCCGTGCAATGGCTGTCCTCCGTCCCCTTAAGGTAATCATCGACAACTATCCCGAGGGACAGAGTGATGAAATCGAGCTTCCCGTTAACCAGGACAGACCCGAAATGGGAACACGGAAGATTTTCTTCTCAAAGGAAATTTATGTAGAAAAAGAGGACTTTATGATAGAGCCTCCGAAAAAATATTTCCGTCTCTTCCCCGGCAACGAGGTGCGTCTGAGAGGTGCTTACTTCGTTAAATGCACAGGCTACGACACTGACGAAAACGGCGAGGTAACCGCTGTACACTGCACCTACGACCCCGAAAGCAAGGGCGGCAACTCCCCCGACGGCAGAAAGGTAAAGGGCACTCTCCATTGGGTAAGTGCTAACCACTGCACGGACTTCGAGGCCAGGCTTTACGACCGTCTTTTCAAGGTTTCAAACCCATCCGACGAATCAGAGGGCTCCTTCAAAAACAATCTCAACCCCGACTCTCTTACTGTTTTAGAGGGCTGTAAATTAGAGGGTGAAATCAAAGACCTTAAGCCCGGTGATACCTTCCAGTTTATGCGTCAGGGCTACTTCTGCGCAGACATCACCAGTACAGAGGACAAAATAGTCTTTAACAGAACAGTTGACCTCAAATCATCTTGGAAATAAAAGGAGAATAAAAAATGAAAATTGCTTACCGTATAATCACTCCCCTTTTAGCAATAGGGGCAGTAGTAATGGGCTTTTTCCTTAAGCTCTTCTACTTCGCCATCGGCGGTCTCACCGATGAAATCAGCTCTATCGTTACCTTAGCCTCCCAGTTCGGTGTAGCTACAAATTACGAGTTTTCCGCCTTTGAAATTATCAAGCTCCTGCTTTCCACTGACCTTTCAGCCAAAGCAGCCACCGATACTACAGCGGAAAGTGCCGGCTTCCTCACCATCATCGAGCCCGTACTTCCCCACATAATCGCCTTTATCGTGTTCTTTGTGCTTACTATGCTCCTCTTCCTCGCTTTAGGCGCGGTAGCGGCGGCCACAGGCAAAAGAAAGACCGTTATCGGTATGTCTGTGGGCGGTCTCGTTCTCTGCTTCATTTGTATCATCATTTCGAAGCTCGCCTTTGACAAAATAATCGGCGGCGAAATTCCCCTCACCGATCTGGTCAAAATGTTCTCTGACAGCACCTGGGTACAGCTTCTCACGGCCGTAGTAACCGTTTCCTCGGCTACACTCTCTGCAGGCTTCTACGCAGTATTCGGTATGTACATCCTCGTTATTTTCTGGACTGTACTTACAAATATGCTCATTAATACTCCCATCGAGATTAAGAAAAAGCACAGAAGAAAGAAGCCCCTTAAGAGACCCTCCGCTATATTCAGAAGATAAGCTAAAACTTCCTTCCGTCACGAAAGATGCGGAAAATAAAGTAATACAGCATAAAATTAATGCAGAGGTTTTTCAGCCTCTGCATTAATCATTTTATGCTTATCTTTCAGTGCGGTGCATCATTTCTCTGTTACAGAAGGACACCGCATACTTTAACCGTTCAGATTAAACACCGCCGCCTACAGAGCCGTCCCAGGTATCTACGGTGGTAGCCTTCATTTCTTCCTCGTCGAACCAGCGTGTGGTTACAGCCTTGGTTTCGGTGAAGAAACGGAATGCATCCTTACCGAGGCAGTGAAGATTACCGAAGAATGAGAGCTTATGACCTGTGAAGGGGAATACGCCTACGGGTACGGGAATACCTACATTAACGCCTACCATACCGCCGTCGGTTCTCTTTGCGAACTCTCTGGCATAATAGCCGTTCTGTGTAAAGATAACAGAGCCGTTAGCGAAGGGGTTACGGTTCATAAGTGCAAGACCCTCCTCAAAGCTCTTTACTCTCTTAATGCAGAGAACAGGTCCGAAGATTTCCTGTGTACCTACGGTCATTTCCTCTGTAACATTGTCGAGGATGGTGGGACCTACATAGAAGCCGTTTTCGCAGCCGGGAACTACAGCATTTCTGCCGTCGAGAACGAGAGTTGCACCCTCCTCGATACCCTTGTTAATCCAACCGATAACCGATTCCTTGTGTGCAGCTGTGACTACAGGGCCGAGAGTAGAGTCAGGAAGATATGCGGGACCGAGCTTAAGCTCCTGAGCGTACTGCTTGAGAAGAGCTACTAACTTATCGGCGATGCTTTCCTGTGCTACAACTACGGGCAGAGCCATACATCTTTCGCCTGCGCAACCGAAGGCGGAATTAATGATACCTCTGGCGCTTCTTTCGAGTGCGGCATCCTCGAGAACGAGAGCGTGGTTCTTTGCCTCGCAGAGAGCCTGTACTCTTTTACCTGTAGCGGCAGCCTCCTTATAAACATGGAGACCTACCTTTGTAGAGCCGACGAAGGTGATGCCCTTTACATCGGGATGCTTAAGAAAGATGTCAGCCTCTACTCTGGAACAGGTTACGAGGTTTACTACACCCTTGGGAAGGCCTGCCTCACAGAGAAGCTCATTAAGCTTCATAGCAGTCATCGGCGTCATAGATGCGAGCTTAAGAACGATGGTGTTACCTGATGCGATACAGCAGGGTACCATCCAGCCCATAGGAATCATACCGGGGAAATTAAAGGGTACGATGCCTGCGAAAACGCCTACAGGCTCATAATAAAGAGTGGTGTCATAACCGTTTGAGGTATCTCTCATAGCGTCGCCTAAAAGAGACATAGGAGCTGTGATAGCGAGCTCAACGGGCTCCTTTACCTTAAGAATATCACCCTTGGCTTCGGAAAGAACCTTACCGTGCTCGAGAGCGCAAAGCTCTGAAAGCTCATCAAGATGCTCGATAAGAAGCTCACGGAATTTATAAAGCACCTGCACTCTTTTCATAACGGGTGTGTTTGACCATGCGGGGAAGGCTGCCTTTGCAGCGGCGATAGCCTGTTCCACTTCTTCTGCCGTACAGCAGGGAGTTTCGGCGATAACATCGCCTGTGCTGGGGTTGTAGACGGGCATATATTTTTCGGTTTTTGACTCTAACCACTGACCGTCAACGAAATAGCGTAATCTTTTTACCTGTTCCATTTTATGTAACTCCTTTATTATTTTATCATCTGACGATGATTTCTGTCACCTTATATTAAGCCACAAAATTGCAAATAAATCAAGTCGTAACGGAAAAAATTTCCTTTAAAGCAGGTTTTTTATCCGATTAATTCACTTATACTGTCTGTTACTCTTGCTCCTGTCTTTTCCAGGGCCTCTCTGCTGTTATGTCCCCTAGCTATGAGAATACATTTACAGCCTATGCTCTGTGCTACCTCAAAGTCGTGAGTGGTGTCTCCGATGAAAAGCACCTCGTCTCCCGAAATGCCCTTTTCCGCCATCCATTTTTTCGCGATGTCCACCTTACTGCGGGCATAAATATCCCCTGTACCGAGAATATCCGAAAAAAGATGGTCTATACCGTGGTAGGCCACCTGACTGAAAAGCCATTTGTTCTCCGTCATAGAAAGAATGATCTGCTCGATACCCGCCGTACGGAAATATCTGATTACTTCTTCCGCATCCTCGAAAAGCTCCGCCTCGTGAAAGCGCTGTTCATATTCGTACACATAATCTCTGGCTATATCCTCGAAGCGTTCATTTTCCAAATCGAAGCCCATTCTTTCATAAAAACGGATAATGGGGAAAGTGAATACTCTGTGGTATTTCTCTATGCTTTCCATTTCCTTCAGCCCCCTTCTGCGCAGAAGGGAGTTTTCGATTTCGAAATTAATCTGCAGGTCGTCCAGAAGCGTTCCGTTCCAGTCCCACATAATATACCTTATGTTTTCCATTTTTACATTCCTTTTTTAACTTTTACGATTTCCACGAGCTCTCCGAGTGTACCTATCGTCTGAAGCTCCGCATCCTCGATTACTATACCGAAGCTGTCCTCGATGCACATAACGCAGTCCACCACATCGAGGCTGTCCAGTTCCATTTCACCGAAGGTCATCTCCTCAGTAAAGGTAACCTCCTCATCAAAGCTCATATTTTCTCTTATTATATCACATATTCTTTCAAAAGTATCCATCCTGTTTCTCCTTTTTTGCGAAAAATATCATATTATCTATAATGCCCTTCTGTCAGCGGGTATAAAAGCATTTTTATCTTCCTTTTTATGGCAAGAAAGAATATTTCGGGCAGTTACTTCCAATAATCAGCATATCTCTAATAAACGGAGGTTTGATTATGAAGCTTAAGGCCATCGAAATATCTGCCCTCATAGCACTGATTTTCACCGTTATTTCCGCACTTTCCTTCGAAAGCTCCTGCGAGGGCATCAGGGAAAAGGTGCTCCGTCTCCACATTATCGCCGCCTCGGATTCCGTCACCGACCAAAGCATAAAATATGCCGTCAGAGATGAGCTTTTAAGGGACGGAGAGAGCATTTTCAGCGGCAGCGAGACCGTTATTCAGGCAGAGGAGAAAATAGGAGACGCTTTGGATATTTTGCGCGAAAGTGCCCAAAGCACCCTTCGTCGGCTCGGCTGTGATTATCCCGTCACCGTCACCCTCGGCAGAGCATATTTCCCCACCCGCGAATACGAAAGCATCACCCTTCCCGCCGGCTACTATAAGGCAGTGAAGGTTATCATCGGCGAGGGCAAGGGTAAAAACTGGTGGTGCGTTATGTTCCCGCCTATGTGTCTTCCCGCCGCCGTTAAGGACAGTCCCGACCTTTCCGCGCTCCTTTCCGATAAGGAAAACGAAATCGTTACCGGCGGTCAGAAATACGAAATAAAGTTCTGGTTTGTGGAAAAGTACTATGAAATGAAAGAAAAGTTTATACATTAAGCCCAAGTGCAACTTTTGAGAACATATTGTCAATTCTTTAAAATAATGTTATGATTAATAGTGTCAGAATATTATTTAAGGAGTGCTGAAATATGAAAAATTGCGATATTCTTATTGCGGGTGCATCCACCACAGGCTCATACTTTGCCTATCAGATGGCTAAAAGAGGCTTTAAGGTAGTGGTAATCGAAAAGCAGGAGAAAGATAATATTTCCCGTGAGTATGACATTTTCCATATGGGAAAAGAGGATATGATTAAATTCGACCTCGAAATCCCCGACAAGGAAAACAAAAAGGTTTACGGCTTCGAGTTTGCCTCCACTGCCGTCGTGTCTCCCTACGGAAACTACCCGAAGAGAACACACGAGGCCGTAGTGGGTATGCATAAGCACGAGTACATAATGACTATGATCGACCGTGCCGAAAAAGCGGGTGCCGAATACATTTACGGTGCACCCTTTAAGGATTTTATCTACGATGAACAGGGCAGAATAGCCGGTGCTAAATACGAAACCGAAAACGGTGTACAGGAAATCTCTGCCAAGCTCGTGGCTGACTGCACGGGTATTCCTGCCGCGGCCAGAACAAAGCTTCCCGACACCTCCTTCGTAGAAAACTTCAAGCTTACGCCGAAGGATATTTTCTATGTAGTTCTCTATTATGCCAAATATAAGGATGAAAAGGTAGACCCGACGAAGCTTCACGGCTCCTTCCTCCAGTATAAGACCTGGTCTGCTCCCTCGGGCGACGACCACGGCGCTATCCTCGGTGTGGGCGGAAACTTCTCCTACGATTACGCAGAAGAGGTCTATAAGGATTTCCGTAAGAATGTGCCCTGGCCCGAGTACACCGTAGAAAAGGTAGAAAAGGGTATGACTCCCTACCACAGAGGTATTTACTGCTTCACAGAGGACGGCTTCATCGCTCTCGGCGACACCGCCTGCCTCACCAAGCCCAACTGCGGCGAGGGCTGTACCTCCTCTCTTTATCAGGTAGAAATCGCCGTTGATGTTATCACTGATCTTCTGAACGAGGGCAAAGAGCTCACACAGAGAAATATGTGGTCCATAAACAAGCGCTACATCGATGTCCAGGGTAAGGCCTTCGACTCAATGCGTCCTCTTCTCACAGGTATCGTTCAGGCCTCCTACGACGAAGCAGAATATCTTTTCAAAAAGGACATCATCTTCAGCCAGAAGATTCTCGGCGGTATGGGACAGGATCTCGCCTTAAATGCAAAGGACATCGCAGAGCTCGTTTCCGGCATCGCTTCGGGTATCGCCACAAAGAAGCTCCGTCCCTCCACTCTTAAGAAAATCGTCAAGGGTCTCCTCGACAGTGACAAGGTAGGCAAGCACTACGACACTTATCCCGAAACTCCCGACAGCTTCCCCGAATGGAAAAAGAAGGCAGACGAAATCTGGGCTACTACTACATTTATGTATGAGACAGCCGATAAGGATGTAATGAAAAAGCTCGGTATAGGTTAATTTATATAAACACCATAATCCGATTAATAAGCATTAATATCAAGGAGCTGTAAAATTTTACAGCTCCTTGATTGTTTCATAGAATAAAGAAAAACCACAGAGACCGCAAATCTCTGTGGTTATATAGCTTAATGTGTTTTCCAGTTCTTTATGCCGTTACCCCACTCGAGGATGTAAATGTCTACATTCCGTCTGCCGAAGCTTCTGCAGGTGCTGTAGCCGCGCATATAAAGGTCTACTACGGTACTGCTGTTATAGATAAATCCGCCTGTATCGCTGGCGATGCAGTAGCCGTAATTCCACTTTCCGTCGGAGGAGACGATGTACATTTTAGTGCCGTAGGGTATCTCTCTCGGGTCTACGGCTACCCTGCCCGGCATAGCGGGTGCACCCGTAGAGCAGGTCGTGCCCGTACAGTAGGCTGTAGCCTTACCCGTGATAACCTTAATATAATTAACGGGTCTGCCGTTTTTATTAAGAGGTATTTCAAAGGGAGGCTTGAGCTCGGAGATAACCTTGCCCGATTTTACCGATGCGCCGGTAAAGCCTGTAGAGCGTACCTTCGTGCCTCTGACGATAACCTGTGTGACGGGCTCCTTCACTACCTCACTGCTTAAAACCTTCGTTTCGGTAATTTCGCCGTCAACTATTTTATATCTGTATTCATTTTTGCTTTTACCCTTTACGCCCTTTTTCTTTACCTTTCTCTGGTCCTCGTACATAGAGTCATCGTACTCTACCTTGGTTTTAAAATCGGTTTTTACGGTTTTAGTCTCCGTTTTATATTCGATTCTGTTTATGGTAAGGGTCGTCTTTTTCGTCAGCAGCTTGGTCATTTTCTTCGAGATTTTATCGTACTGACCGAGATTTATGCCCGCCTTTCCGATAAGCTCCTCCACGGTAGTCTCCGTGGTATTTACGGTTTTTTCCTTACCGTCTACCTTGATTTTAACGGGGAAGGCACGGGTAACCTCGATTTCCATATCCGCCGTGATGCCCACTTCCTCGTCATAATTCAGACGGTCACCGTCCCGAAGCTCTACGCCCGCCTTGTCAAGAGCGGATTTTACCGTGCCCGCCACATTGACCGTGGCTAACTTCTCGCCGTCGTCATAAACCGTCACATTGTGCGGCTCTGCCACCACTATTACCTTTTCCCCATCGTCGGGATTAAAGTAGTCGAGCACGAGACTGTTTTTGTCGTCAAGAGTCAAGCCTGCCCGGGCGACTATTTCCTCGGGATTTTCGGAAAAGGTCATTACCTTGTGCTCCACATTGTCGCAGAAAACATAGACAGCGCCCACATCGGATTTGTAGATGAGAAAGCCTATCAGAAGGCAAAGCAGAAGTATACCGAAGGCAATAGCTTTTTTAGGGTTTATTCTTCTTATGAATGCGGTGCCGTTAATGAAGCGCATCATATATCTGCCCATAAACCTTGATTCTCCTTTATAAAAAATAACGAAATCCTAATTATTATACAGATTTCACCCTTTTTTGTCAAATTCATACAGCACTTTTCTTTGGGCAAGACTAATAAAAAACCGCAGAAAATTATGTTTAAATCTCACAGAAAAACGAAAAAAATGTCCCTTTTAAAAAGGTTTTCCGCCTCCTTCCTTCGTCAAAAGGAACAAAAATAATAAAACACTTGACAAGTGCCGTATTTTACTCTAAAATTATATATAGTGGTTCCGCAAGCCACTCAAATTAAATATTTACTCACAGTTTTCTGTGAGGTATCAGGCTGCTGTTTTCCTTTTGGGAGAGGAAAAACGGCAGTTTATTTTTTTGCAAAGGAGAAAATAAATGAAAAACTATCTTATTTATCCCTGTAAGACGATGAGAATTACTCAAAGCTACACGGGAAACACCTCGCATCTGCCTCACACCACAGGCTCACCGAAGGATTATCCCATCGATGAGGGGTGCAGTGATACGGGCAGAGATTACATTTACTGTCCCTGCGACGGGATGAAGGTAAAACGCATCTACGGTGTAGGCTCGGGCGG
>JAZNEL010000047.1:0-23676 GCA_045588555.1 Acutalibacteraceae bacterium
TTTGATTTCTATAAATTCATTCGTCATATCGCTTTCTTCCTTAAATTTATTTTACCGAAAAATACAGCTTATATTACTATTTTATCTTGACAAATGAACATTTCATATATTATAATCATAACTATAATTTTATAATATAAAAACATAGTGTAAACTTACGAAATCAGACAGGAGGAATTTTTATGACAAACAAGCTCACACGGATTTTCGCTTTTATGATGGTAAGCCTGGCGCTTCTGACGGCACCGGTTATCAGCGGAGATTACGACACACCCTTTACCGTAACGGCACAGGCGGCAAAAAAGAAAGCTCCCGCCATTTCGGCCAAAAAGAAAACGGTATACTACAAATCAACCGCTACTCTTAAGATTAAGAACTATAAGGGTAAGGTAAAGTGGACTACAAGCAATAAAAAGATAGCAAAGGTCAGCTCAAAGGGCGTGGTTACAGGCGTCGCTCCCGGTAAGTGCACCGTTACAGCTACGGCAGGAAAAAAGAAATACAAATGCACCGTAACCGTAAAGGACAGAAATGTAACCGCATCCGCAAGCTTCAAGGTAACGGGCGGCGGCTACTTTGTAAAGGGAGAAAGCACAGCCACGGTAACAGTAAAGCCGAAGAAGTATAATGCATACAAGGCTACTGTTACGGTAGAAAATGCCGCAGGCGATACCGTATATAAAAAGACTCTCAAAAAGCTTACAAAGAATAAGAAATACACCTTCACCTGGAACGGTAAAAACACCAAAGGCAAATATGTTTCCACGGGAAGCTACAGAGTAAAGGTAAAAATCGGCTCAAAGGTTTCTTATTCCGATTATCTCACATTTAATGCAAAGAACGATTTCGCAGACGGTAACGGCTCAAAGACTAATCCCTTTACCGTTCAGAGCATCGCACATCTCAAAAAGACAGTAAAATATCCCTCTGCTTATTACAAGCAGGTAAATGACATCGACTTTAATTACACCTCCATTCCCTCACTGTTCTCCGCTGACCAGCCCTTCACCGGTACTTATGACGGTGCGGGAAAAGCCATAAATAACATTTCGGGTACAGCGGCTCTTTTTGACACCGTAGGCGAAAAGGGTACCATTAAGAATGTGAAGATGAGTAATTGCAGTGTGGTGGGAAATAATACGGCTTTACTTGTTAAGGATAATTATGGTAAGGTGCAGGGTTGCGATGTTAACGGTATTACAACAATAGCAACAGGAGATATAGTGAGTGTAGGAATGATAGCTCTTGGTAATTATGGAACGATAACTAATTGTATATCGTCAGGTGAAGTTAGTGCTACCGTAAGTGTTTCTTCCTATCACGATGCATATGCCGGCGGTATAGCAAAATATAATTCTGCAAAAGGAAAGATTATTTCCTGTGTTTCTAAAGCGAATGTATCTTCCAATGCTAAAACAGGTGAAAAAGCATATGCAGGCGGAATAGTTGCTGTAAACGACGGTATAATTACTGCTTGTGAAGCGTCAGGAACAGTTTTTGCTGTTGGTTGGAATAATTATAGTTATCCCGGTGGTGTTGTAAGCATCAATAACGGACAAATAATGTCAAGTTATTACACGGGTACATCATCTGTAAGCATAGCCGGACAAAATAGCGGTGTAATCGCATAATTGAATATAACAGGGGACAGGTCACGGTTGGCCTGTCCTTTAGCGTTGAAACCTCTCCGCCAGAGACCGCCGAAAATTTTGTGTAAAAGTGAATAAAGCAACTCCTTTCAAGCAATAAAGAAAGTAAAGAACTTTAATCACAAGGGGTCGGGTTCATCTGTGCGTTCAGCACAGTGAGCCTGTACTCCTTGTGTTTTTACTCATTTCCGAATTAATTTACACCTTTCCTCGTGTTTGCTGTTACTTTAAACAGTTAAAAGGGCAATGCAATCTGCCCATATTTCGTGCCGTAAATGCCCGTAAACACTACATTTAGGCGCAATTTATGAACAAAATAAAAATCTGCATTTTTCACAAAGAAATTTTTAAAAATTGGTTGACATTCACCAAAGAGTATGGTATCATAGTCGAGCGTGTGAAATGGGTTTGGGTATAACTCTGTCTTCACACAACCTCAAGATATGCGATGATGCGGGAGGTGGCTGCCCTCGAGGCAGGAAATTTCCGCGGAGTATGTCCGATTTAAAACCGGGCGATCTATATTTCATCTTTAACGCTGTTATCTTGCGTTAAGTGTCGGCGGGAGTGCTATGCTCCGGCTCGGACTTAAACAGCGTATAGGGGTGAACTGTGCTTTTTTCGAAGCGGCGACCGGAAATATTGCGTTTCCGGTTTTTTAAAGAAGGGCGTGCAAACACCCGGAAAAGCATACGAAAAAAGCAACGCCCTACTAATTCTTATTAGGAGGCAAACAAAATGGCAGTAAAGGAAAAGATCCGTATCAGACTCAAGGGTTACGACCACAACCTTGTCGACAAGGCAGCAGAGATGATCGTGGAAGCAGCAAAGAGAACAAACGCTACTGTTTCCGGTCCCATCCCTCTCCCCACAGAAAAGGAAGTAGTTACCATCCTTCGCGCTGTTCATAAGTATAAGGACAGCCGTGAGCAGTTTGAGCAGAGAACTCACAAGAGACTCATCGACATCATCAGACCTACTCCCAAAACAGTAGAGGCTCTGACAAATCTTGAAATTCCCGCAAGTGTTGAAATCGAAATCAAAAGATAAGTAAACTGATTTCTATACCCGACAGTAAACATCTTACGGACACAGGTCAAGTTGCCAAAGGCAACCAATAACCAAAGGAGGACAAACAAAATGAAAAAAGGTCTTATCGGCAGAAAGATCGGCATGACACAGGTTTTCGACGAAAAGGGTAATGTAATCCCCGTTACAGTAGTTGAGCTTGGTCCTTGCGCAGTTGTTCAGAAGAAGACAGTTGAAAACGACGGCTATAACGCTGTTCAGCTTGGCTTCGAGGACAAAAAGGTAACAAGAACAAACAAGCCTATGAAGGGTCATTTCGACAAGGCAAATGTTGCTCCCAAGAAGGTTCTTAAGGAATTCAGACTTGAGGACGACAGCGCTATTAACGTAGGCGACATCATCAAGGCAGACATCTTTGCAGCAGGCGAAAAGGTAGATGTAGTCGGCACAAGCAAGGGTAAGGGCACAGCCGGTGCCATCAAAAGATGGAACTTCTCCAGACTTAAGGAATCTCACGGTACAGGTCCCGTAGCAAGACACGCAGGTTCACTCGGTGCTTGTTCAGACCCCTCCAGAGTTTTTAAAGGAAAGAAGCTCGCAGGTCACCTTGGTGCTGAAAGAGTTACAATCCAGAATTTAGACGTTGTTAAGGTTGATGCAGAAAACAACCTCATCGCTATCAAGGGCGCAATCCCCGGTCCCAAGAAGGGCATCGTAATGGTAGTCAACAGCGTTAAGAAAGCGTAAGAAAGGAGACCTGAATTATGCCTAACGTATCAGTATTCGACGTAAACGGTAAGAAAGTTTCAGATATTGACCTTGCAGACGGCATCTTCGGTATCGAGCCGAACACATCCGCTATGCATCTCGTAGTTGTCAATTATCTCGCAAATCAGCGTCAGGGCACACAGTCAACCCTGACCCGCTCTGAAGTCAGCGGCGGCGGCAAAAAGCCTTGGAGACAGAAGGGTACAGGTCGCGCAAGACAGGGCTCAACCAGAGCTCCCCAGTGGTACCACGGCGGTATTGCTCACGGTCCCAAGCCCCGTGAATACGGCTTCGCAGTAAATAAGAAGGTAAGAAGACTCGCTATGAAGTCTGCTCTCTCTTCAAAGGTTGCAGCAAACGAAATGATCGTTCTCGATTCTCTTTCTCTTGAAGCAATCAAAACCAAGGAAGTTGTTAAGGTTTTCTCAAATCTCGAAACAGGCAAGAAGGTTCTTCTTGTTCTTCCTGAAAAGAATGACGTCATCTACAGAAGTGCCAGAAACATCGCAGGCTGTAAGGTTGCTCTTGTTAACACACTTAATGTATATGATATTCTTAACTGCAACAGCATCGTTGTTCTCAAGGATGCAGTCGCAAAAATCGAGGAGGTATATGCATAATGAAATCAGCACATGACATCATCCTCAAGCCCGTTATCACAGAAGAAAGCATGATGGGCACAGCATTTAAAAAGTACACCTTCAAGGTAGCTAAGGATGCTAACAAGGCTGAAATCGCAGCCGCAGTAGAAGAAGCCTTCGGCGTAAAGGTGCAGAAGGTTAACACCATGAACTGCAAAGGTCACCTCAGAAGATACGGCCGCTACGAAGGTTACACACCTTCCTGGAAAAAGGCTATCGTAACTCTTACCGAGGATTCAAAGACTATCGATTTCTTTGACGGTCTTCTTTAATAGATAACCGTAAACCAAAATAACTATTCAAATCCAATGGCAATGTATGGAGGTTATGACAGTCCTCCGCTAAACCAATTAGGAGTGTGAACAAAATGTCAATTCGTGTATTTAAGCCTGTAACAAACGGCACACGTAATATGTCAGTTACAGACTATTCAGCACTTTCAAAGTGCGGCCCCGAGAGAAGCCTCCTTGCTCCTCTCAACAAAAAGAGTGGCCGTAACAGCTACGGTCGCATCACCGTTCGTCATCGCGGCGGCGGAAACAGAAGAAAGTATCGTATCATCGATTTCAAGAGAGATAAGTTCGATGTAAAGGCAACTGTTGCTACTCTTGAATACGATCCTAACAGATCAGCTCATATCGCTCTTCTCCAGTACGAAGACGGCGAAAAGAGATACATCATTGCTCCCCAGGGACTTAAGGTTGGCGATGTTGTTGAAGCAGGTCCTTCAGCAGACATCAAGGCCGGTAACGCTCTTCCCCTCGTGAACATCCCCACCGGTACGGTAGTTCACAATGTAGAGCTTTATCCCGGCAGAGGCGGTCAGTTAGCAAGAGCTGCAGGTAACTCTGCACAGCTTATGGCTAAGGAAGGCGGCTACGCACTTCTCAGACTTCCCTCAGGCGAACTTCGTAAAGTTCCCGAAGCATGTATGGCTACAGTAGGCGTTGTAGGTAACGAAGACCACGAAAATGTGAAGATCGGTAAAGCAGGCCGTACTCGTCATATGGGTATCAGACCTACAGTCCGCGGTTCTGTTATGAACCCCTGCGACCATCCTCACGGTGGTGGGGAAGGTAAATCACCCATCGGTCGTCCCGGCCCTGTTACACCTTGGGGCAAGCCTGCTCTCGGCTACAAGACTCGTGCTAAGAAGAATCGTTCAGACAAGCTTATTGTTAAGCGTCGTAACGACAAATAAGGTCGATGAAAGGAGCTAAGAATAATGAGCAGAAGCACTAAAAAAGGACCTTTCGTGCAAGAGAAGCTTTACGAAAGAGTCGTTAAGATGAATGAAAAGGGCGAAAAAATCGTTCTTAAAACCTGGAGCCGCAGCAGCACAATCTTCCCCGATTTTGTTGGTCACACCTTCGCAGTTCATGACGGCCGTAAGCACGTTCCCGTTTATGTAACCGAAGATATGGTAGGTCACAAGCTCGGCGAATTTGCGCCCACCAGAACCTACAGAGGTCATGCAGGCTCAAAAACCTCAAATAACGGTAAATAAGTCGAAAGGAGTGTATTAAAGTGGAAGCAACAGCAAAAGTTACTTTTGTGCGTATTGCACCCCGTAAGGTTCAGATCGTTCTCGACCTTATCAGAAATCAGCCCGCTGAAAAAGCAATGGCAATCCTCAGATACACGCCTAAGGCAGCGTGTGAGGTTGTAGCAAAGCTCTTAAAGTCAGCTATGGCTAACGCAGAAAACAAGGATATGGATGTTTCCAGACTCTATGTAGCAGAGTGCTATGTATGTCAGGGCCCCACACTCAAAAGAATCAGACCCAGAGCACAGGGCAGAGCATTCCGTATCAATAAAAAGACATCTCACATCACCCTTGTACTCAAGGAAATGGAATAAGTAAGGAGGAGGTAAAACATGGGCCAGAAAATTAATCCCACCGGTTTAAGAATCGGCGTAATTAAAGATTGGGAATCCCGTTGGTATGCCAAGAAGAGCGACTTCGGCGATACCCTCGTAGAAGACTACGAACTTCGTGAATATCTCCTTGAAACACTTGCTCCCGCAGGAGTACCCAAGGTTGAAATCGAACGTACTGCAAAGCGTGTTCGCGTAAATATTCACGTAGCAAAGCCCGGTATGGTAATCGGCCGCGGCGGCGCAGAAATCGAAAAGCTTAAGGCTACCATCGAAAAGAAACTCGGTAAAGAAGTTTCTCTTAACATCATCGAAGTTAAAAACCCCGACGTTAACTCACAGCTCGTTGCTGAAAGCATCGCTGCACAGCTTGAAAGAAGAATCGGCTTCCGCCGTGCACTCAAGCAGGCTATCGGCCGTGCAATGAAGCTCGGTGCAAAGGGTATCAAATGTCAGGTATCAGGCCGTCTCGGCGGTGCTGAAATCGCCAGAAGCGAAACCTACAAAGAGGGTACTATTCCTCTTCAGACCATCCGTGCTGACATCGACTACGGTTTCGCAGAGGCTAAAACAACCTACGGCCGTATCGGCGTAAAGGTTTGGATCTACACAGGTGAGGTTCTTCAGGTTTCAAACAACGAAAGACGCGAAAGACCTGCCCGCCGCAGACCCAGAAGAGAAAACAGAGAAGGAGGAGCTAAATAATGTTATTACCTAAGCGCGTAAAAAGACGTAAGGTTCAGCGTGGCCGTCTTAAGGGCACAGCTCATAAGGGCAACAAAGTAACCTACGGTGATTTCGGTCTTGTGGCTCTTGAACCTTCCTGGATCACTTCCAGACAGATCGAAGCAGCCCGTATTGCCATGACCCGTTACATCAAGCGTGGCGGTCAGGTTTGGATCAAAATTTTCCCCGATAAGCCTATCACTGCAAAGCCTGCAGAAACCCGAATGGGTTCCGGTAAGGGCTCACCCGAATATTGGGTAGCAGTAGTTAAGCCGGGCAGAGTTATGTTCGAAATTAAGGGCGTTGACGAGGAAGTTGCCCGTGAGGCTATGCGTCTCGCAGCTATGAAGCTTCCCATCAAGTGCAAATTCGTTACTAAAGCAGAACAGGAAAAGGACGGTGAACAGTAATGAAAGCAAGTGAAATCAGAAAACTGTCCGCCGCTGAGATGGACGCAAAGCTTGCAGAGCTTAAGAAGGAGCTTTTTAACCTTCGTTTCCAGCAGGCAGTTAATCAGCTTGACAACCCCATGAGAATCAACGCTGTTAAGAAGGATATCGCAAGAATCAAAACTGTTCAGCGTGATATCGAGCTTCACGGCGCAAATTCTTAAGAAAGGGAGGACTGAATAATGGAAAGAAATCTCAGAAAGACTCAGGTCGGCATCGTATCAAGCGATAAGATGGATAAGACAGTAGTTGTTACAATTAAGGATAAGGTTAGACATCCTCTTTATAAGAAGATCGTTAACCGTACCGTTAAGGTAAAGGCACACGACGAAAAGAATGAGTGCGGCATCGGTGACCGTGTTCTCATTATGGAAACCCGCCCTCTTTCAAAGGATAAGAGATGGCGCGTAGTAGAAATTATCGAAAAAGCCAAATAATTGGTGCAGCTAAAGGAGGCCAAACACAATGATTCAGCAGCAGACTTATCTTAAAGTTGCTGATAACACAGGTGCTAAAGAAATTATGTGCATTCGTGTTCTCGGCGGCACAGGTAGAAGATATGCTAATATCGGTGACGTCATTGTTGCTTCTGTTAAGAAAGCAGCACCCGGCGGCATCGTAAAGAAGGGCGACGTTGTTAAGGCAGTAGTTGTACGTACTGCAACAGGCGTTCGCCGTGATGACGGCACATACATTCGTTTCGACGAAAATGCAGCAGTTATCATCAAGGAAGATAAAAACCCCAAGGGTACCCGTATCTTTGGACCGGTAGCAAGAGAGCTTCGTGATAAGGATTATCTCAAAATTCTCTCCCTTGCTCCCGAAGTACTTTAAGGAGGTGTCACGATGAGTAAGGTTCATGTTAAAACAGGCGACACAGTCGTTGTTATCAACGGTAAAGATCGTGGCGCAAGAGGTAAAGTAATGGCTGTAAGCCCCGCAGAAGGCAAGGTTATCGTAGAAAAAGTTAACGTGGTTAAAAAGCACATTAAGCCTCGCAAGATGGGCGAAGCAGGCGGCATTATCGAGGCAGAGGCAGCTCTTTACGCATGTAAGGTTCAGCTCGTTTGCCCCAAATGCGGCAGACCTACCAGAGTAGGCCACGTAATCGACGAAAAAGGCAAGAAAATGCGTGCTTGCAAGCACAGCGACTGTCTTGCAAAGTTTGAATAATAAGGGAGGAACATGACAATGGCAAGATTAAAAGAGCTCTATGTCAATGAGGTTGCACCTCAGATGATGAAAAAGTTCGGTTACAAAAGCGTTATGCAAATCCCTAAGCTTGACAAGGTTGTTATCAACGTAGCTTGCGGTGAAGCAATTGCAAACTCAAAGGTTCTTGACGCTGTAGTTTCCGATCTCAGACAGATCACAGGTCAGCAGCCCGTTCTTTGCAAGGCAAAGAAATCAGTAGCTAACTTCAAACTCCGTGAAGGTATGATTATCGGTGCCAAGGTTACACTCAGAGGCGAAAAGATGTACGAATTTATCGACAGATTCTTCAATCTCGCTCTCCCCAGAGTTCGTGACTTCAGAGGTATCAATCCCAACGCCTTCGACGGCAGAGGTAACTATTCAGTAGGTATCAAGGAACAGCTTATTTTCCCTGAAATCGACTACGATAAGATCGACAAGGTTCGTGGTATGGACATCTGCTTCGTAACCACAGCCAAAAACGATGAAGAAGCAAGAGAGCTCCTCACACTTATGGGCGCTCCCTTCGAGAAATAATTAAGGAGGTAAGTTAAAATGGCAAAGACTTCTATGAAAGTTAAACAGCAGAGAAAAGCTAAGTACTCTACCAGAGCATACAACAGATGCAAAATCTGCGGCAGACCTCACGCTTATCTCCGCAAATACGGTATTTGCCGTATCTGCTTCAGAGAATTAGCACACGCAGGTCAGATCCCCGGCGTTAAGAAAGCAAGCTGGTAAGCAATTGCAAATTTTAAGGAGGTAAAGGAATAATGCAAGTAACAGACGCTATCGCTGATATGCTTACAAGAATTCGTAATGCTAACTCAGCAAAACACGATTCAGTTAAGATTCCTGCATCCAACATGAAGAAGGCAATTGCTCAGATTCTTGTTGATGAAGGTTATATCAAAGGCTTCACCGTTGAAGAAGACGGTAAGCAGGGTATTATGGAAGTACAGTTAAAGTACGGTCCCAATAAGTCACAGGTTATCACAGGTCTCAGAAGAGTATCTAAACCCGGCTTAAGAATTTACACAAACTGCGAAGACATGCCTAAGGTAATGAAGGGTCTCGGTATCGCTATCCTTTCCACACCGAAGGGTGTTATGACAGACAAGGACGCTCGCAAGGCTAATGTAGGCGGCGAAGTTCTTGCATTCGTTTGGTAAGGAGGTGCTGATATGTCAAGAATAGGTAGAGCTCCCATTACGGTTCCCGCAGGAGTAGAGGTTAAAATTGACGGCAGCACAGTTACAGCTAAGGGCCCCAAGGGCACCCTTACCAAAACTATGCACAGCAATATGTCAATCGCTATGGAAGGTAACGTAATCACTGTTACCCGTCCCAATGACAACAAAGAAAACCGTTCACTTCACGGTCTTACCCGCACACTCATCGCCAATATGGTCGAGGGTGTAGCAAACGGCTACAAGAAGGAACTCGAAATCAACGGTATCGGTTACCGTGCAGAGAAAAAGGGCAAGGACCTCGTAATGAAAATCGGTTACTCTCATGACGTAGTTATGACAGAGCCCGAAGGCGTTACAGTCGAAGTTCCCGCTCCCAACAAGGTAATTGTTTCAGGTGCTGATAAGGCAGCCGTTGGTCAGTTCGCAGCAGAAATTCGTGAAAAGAGACTTCCCGAACCTTACAAGGGCAAGGGTATCAAGTATGTTGACGAATATATCCGCCGCAAAGAAGGTAAAGCCGGTAAGGGTAAATAAGATTGGTAAAGGAGTGACATTTCAATGGTCAGAAGACAAGACAGTAATAAAGCAAGACAGAAGAGACAGAAGAGAGTACGTGCTAAAATCAGCGGTACTGCTGCATGTCCCCGTCTTAATGTTTACCGTTCACTCAGCCACATCTACGCTCAGTTAATCGACGATGTAAACGGTGTTACACTTGCATCGGCATCAACTGTAGAGAAGGAATTTACAGAGTACGGCGGTAACAAGGAAGCAGCTCACAAGGTGGGCGAAGCATTAGCAAAGCGCGCTATCGAAAAAGGCATCGAAGAATGCGTATTCGACAGAGGCGGTTATATCTATCACGGTCGTGTACAGGCTCTTGCAGAAGGCGCTCGTGCCGGCGGCCTGAAGTTCTAAGCAAGGAGGAAATTAATTATGACTAAAATTGACGCATCAGCTTATGAACTTACAGAACGTGTTGTAGCCATCAACCGTGTTTCAAAGACTGTTAAGGGCGGTAGAATTTTCAAGTTCGCAGCTCTTGTAGTAGTTGGTGACGGTAATGGCATCATCGGATTCGGTCTTGGTAAATCAGGTGAAGTTCCTGACGCTATCCGTAAGGGTATCGACGATGCCAAGAAGAATCTTATCAAGGTTTCTCTTAAGGGTACCACAATTCCCCACGAGATTATCGGTAAGTTCGGTGCAGGCGTAGTTCTTCTTAAGCCTGCTGCTCCCGGTACCGGTGTTATCGCCGGCGGCCCTGTACGTGCCGTTGTTGAAACAGTAGGTATCAAGGATATTCGTACAAAGGCTCTTCGTTCAAACAATCCCTGCAATGTAGTAAGAGCTACCATCGACGGTCTTTCAAAGCTTCGCAATGTAGAAGAAGTTGCTGAAGTTCGCGGCAAGACTGCAAAAGAAATCTTAGGTTAAGGAGGACTTCAGAAATGGCAGACATTAAGATTACTCTCAAAAGAAGCCTCATCGGTTGCAAAAAGGACCAGATTGCAACAGTTAAGTCTCTTGGCCTCAAGAAAATCGGGGATGTAACGGTTCAGCCCAACAATCCTCAGACTCAGGGTAAGGTGAAGAAAATCGGTCACCTTATCGAGACCACCGAAGCTTAATAGAGGAGGTGCGCAAATATGAAATTACATGAACTTTCACCTGCTGCAGGTTCAACCAAAGAACGCAAACGTATCGGTCGTGGTCCCGCTTCCGGTCAGGGTAAAACCGCCGGCAAGGGTCACAAAGGCCAGAAGGCTCGTGCCGGTAGAGGCATGCGCCCCGGTTTCGAAGGCGGTCAGATGCCCCTTCAGAGACGTGTACCTAAGAGAGGTTTCGTAAACATCTTCGGTACAGAGATGGCGATTGTTAATCTTGCTTCACTCGAAAAGGCTTACAATGCCGGTGAAACAGTAACAATCGACTCACTCATCGAAAAGGGCCTTGTTAAGAAGGTGCTTGACGGTGTTAAGGTGCTTGGTCACGGTGACCTTACAAAGGCACTTACAGTTCAGGCTAACGCTTTCAGCGAATCTGCAAAGCAGAAGATTGAGGCAGCGGGCGGAAAGACCGAGGTGATCTGATATGATTAGTACTTTCATAAATGCTTGGAAGGTAGCAGATCTCCGTAAGAAGATGCTCTTTACAGCACTTATAGTATTGATTTTCAGAATCGGTGCCGCTATTCCGGTTCCTTTCACAAACATCGTAGGCGACGGTATCGTTGATCCTAACGGTGAAACCTTTATGAACTATCTGAGCATGATGACGGGTGATGCTTTCACCTACGGTACGATTTTCGCACTGTCAATCACACCCTACATCAACAGCTCGATTATCATTCAGCTTCTTTCAGTTGCTATCCCTGCCCTTGAGAAGCTCTCAAAGGAAGGCGAAGAAGGAAGAAAGAAAATCGCAACAATCACAAGATATGTGACTATCGCACTTGCTCTTTTACAGAGTACTGCATACTTCATTTACCTCAGAGCACAGGATTATCTTGTAACCGATGCAAACGGTGAGCAGTTCACCGGCTTTGCAGCTGTTCTTCAGGGCTTGGTTATCATTCTCTGCCTTACAGCAGGTTCCGCATTCGTTATGTGGCTCGGCGAACAGGTTAACGAAAAGGGTATCGGTAACGGTATCTCCATCATCCTTTTCGCAGGTATCGTTTCCAGAATTCCCACCCTCATCACTATGCTCTACTACGATATAATCAAGGGCGGCGCTTATTATGCACTCGTTCCCATCGTTGCAATCTGCCTTCTTGCTATGATTGCATTTATCGTATGGATGGATAATGCTGAAAGAAGAATTCCCGTACAGTATGCAAAGAGAGTAGTAGGCCGTAAGATGTACGGCGGTCAGAGCACCCACATTCCCATGAAGGTTAATATGTCCGGTGTTCTTCCCGTTATCTTCGCTTCCTCTATCCTCTCACTTCCGCCTACAGTAGAAATGTTCCTCAGCGAGGATAAGGTTGAGAAGTTCGCAGGCTTCTTCAATCTCTTCAAAACAAGCCACTGGTTCTATTCTATTCTCTATTTCTTCCTCATCCTGTTCTTTGCTTACTTCTATGCAAGCATCCAGTACAATCCGGTAGAAATGGCTAACAACATCAGAAAGAACAGCGGTATGATTCCCGGTCTTCGTCCGGGTAAGCCTACATCCGATTACATTAAAAAGATTTTAGGCAGAATTACTCTCCTCGGTGCATTACTTCTTTCAGTAGTTGCTCTTTTCCCGAACATCGTAACTCTGTTCACAAATCTTATCGGATCCCCCATGACAATTTCTCTTGGCGGTACATCACTTATCATCGTTGTAGGTGTTGCTGTCGAAACTGTTAAGCAGCTCGAAAGCCAGATGATGATGAGACACTACAAAGGCTTCCTTGACTAATAAAAAAGGAGAGATAACATCATGAAGTTAATTCTTTTAGGTGCTCCGGGTGCAGGAAAGGGCACACAGGCAGAGTTCATCTGCGGTAAGCTTTCCATCCCTACAATCTCAACAGGTAACATTATCCGTGCCGCTCTTAAGGCAGGTACAGAAATGGGACTTAAAGCCAAGGAATTCATAGATAACGGTCAGCTTGTTCCCGATGATGTTGTAATCGGCATCATCAAGGAACGCCTGAGCGAGGATGACTGTAAAAACGGCTTCATCCTCGACGGCTTCCCCAGAACTATTCCCCAGGCAGAGGCCCTCGACGAAATGGGCATCGAAATCGATAAGGTTATCGACATCGAGGTTCCCGACGAGAAAATCGTAGCCAGAATGTCCGGCAGACGCGTTTGTCCCAAATGCGGTAACTCATATCACCTCATTTACAAACAGCCCGCCAAGGAAAACACCTGCGATGCCTGCGGTGAGGAGTTAGTTTTAAGAAAAGACGACCATCCCGACACGGTTAAGGAAAGACTAGAGGTTTACCACAGTCAGACCGAGCCGCTTAAGGATTTCTATGGAAAGAAAAACAAGCTTTTCATAGTTGAAGGACAGGAAGAAGTGGCTGACACTTCCGCACTTGTTCTCAAAGCTTTGGAGGAATAAGCATGATAGTGCTCAAAACCAGCCGTGAGCTCGCCCTTATGAAAGAGGCCTGCAGAATTTCGGCAGGAGCACTCCGAGTGGCCGGCGAGGCAGTCAGACCGGGTATCAGTACCAAGGAGATTGACAGAATAGCCTACGACTACATTATAAGTCAGGGTGCGGAGCCTAACTTCCTGCATCTTTACGGCTTTCCGGCTACCGCGTGCATTTCCATAAATGATGAGGTCATTCATGGAATACCGAGTGACAAGCGTATCCTTAAAGACGGAGACATAGTTTCCATCGATCTGGGTGCGAAGAAAAACGGCTATAACGGCGACAATGCTGCTACTTTTGCCTGCGGAAGCGTAAGCGAAGAGGCAAAGCGGCTGATGGATACAACGAGAGAGAGCCTTTATGAGGCTATCAGATACGCTGTACCCGGCGGCAGACTCGGCGATATATGCTACGCCGTTCAGGCTTATTGCGAGGAACGGGGATACAGTGTGGTCCGTGAATACACGGGTCACGGTATCGGCAAGGCATTACATGAAGATCCCAGTGTGCCGAACTACGGCACAGCCGGCCGAGGCGTACGCCTGTTACCGGGCATGACAATCGCTATTGAGCCGATGATTAACCAAGGAACTGCAAGAGTCAAAGTCCTCCCCGACGGCTGGACTGTTAAAACCCTTGACTCAAAGCTGTCCGCCCATTTTGAACACACGGTGGCTATCACGAAGGACGGTCCCGTAATTCTTACCAAAGAATAAGAGGTCATTATGGAGTTTAAAGAAGGACAGGTAGTTCTTTCACTCAAAGGCCACGATAAAGGTGAGCTTTTCGCAGTGAAGGATATTGCAAACGGAAAAGTTCTTATCTGTGACGGAAAAAGCCGTAAGCTGGAAAAGCCCAAGGCAAAGAATGTCAGACACATCGCTCTGACCCGTATCACTCTTGACAAGGACTCAATGGCAACAAATCGTAAGCTTAGAAAAACACTGAACAAAATAGCGAACCCAGGGGGGTAAGGTTATGTCAAAACAGGATATGATTGAAATCGAAGGTACTGTTGTGGAGGCTCTTCCCAACGCAACATTCCAAGTCGAACTCGAAAACGGTCATAAAATTTTAGCACATATCTCCGGTAAGCTCAGAATGAACTACATTCGTATTCTTCCCGGTGATAAGGTTACAGTCGAGATGTCTCCATACGACTTAACCCGCGGACGTATAACATGGAGAAGCAAATAAACCTGACATTTTTGAATTTAAAGGAGGCAATCCTATGAAAGTCAGACCTTCTGTAAAGAAAATATGTGAAAAGTGCAAGGTAATCAAGCGTAACGGTAAAGTTATGGTTATCTGCGAAAATCCCAAACACAAACAGCGTCAAGGCTAATTGACGTAATAATTTAGGAGGTGCAACTGAAACATGGCTCGTATTTCAGGTGTTGACCTGCCCAGAGATAAGAGAGTAGAAATCGCTCTTACTTATATCTATGGTATAGGTCGTAAAACTGCTTGCGACATCATCGCAGCTACAGGTATCAATCCCGACACAAGAGTTAAGGATCTTACCGAAGACGACGTTTCAAAGCTTCGTGAGTACATTGACCACAACGTAAAGGTTGAAGGTGACCTCAGAAGAGAAACAGCATTTGATATTAAAAGACTTATTGAAATTGGTTGCTATCGTGGCATCCGCCACAGAAAGGGCCTTCCCGTAAGAGGTCAGCGTTCAAAGACTAACGCTCGTACCCGTAAAGGTCCCAAGAAGACCATCGCAAATAAGAAAAAGTAAGCTTAGGAGGATAAATTTATGGCAAAGGTTGCAAAGAAAGCTACCAACGTTCGCCGTCGCCGTGACAAAAAGAACATTGACCGCGGTGCGGCCCATATTCAATCCACCTTCAACAACACAATCGTTACCATCACTGATTTACAGGGTAACGCAGTGTCATGGGCAAGTGCCGGTGAAATGGGCTTCAGAGGCTCAAGAAAATCCACACCGTTTGCTGCACAGACAGCAGCTGAAACTGCTGCCAAGGCTGCAATCGAACACGGCATGAAGACCGTTGAAGTATATGTTAAGGGACCCGGTGCAGGTCGTGAAGCTGCAATCAGAGCTTTACAGACAGCAGGTCTCGATGTAACACTGATCAAGGATGTTACACCGATTCCCCATAACGGCTGCCGTCCCCCGAAAAGAAGACGTGTATAACGGAGGTACAAACGTATGGCAAGATATACAGGTGCGGTATGTAAGATGTGCCGCCGTGAGGGTAAGAAGCTCTTTTTAAAGGGTGACAGATGCTACACAGGCAAGTGCGCTTTTGAGCGTCGTTCTTATGCTCCCGGTCAGCACGGCCAGAACCGTAAAAAGAATTCTGAATATGGTCTCCAGCTTCGTGCAAAGCAGCAGGCCAGACGTTACTACGGCATTCAGGAAGGTCAGTTCCATAAGTACTTCATTATGGCTGAAAAGAAAACCGGCGTTACCGGTGATAACCTTCTCAGAATCTGTGAAAGCCGTCTTGATAACGTAGTTTACACACTCGGCTGGGCTTCTTCCCGTGCTGAAGCAAGACAGCTCGTTACACATGCACACTTCACCGTTAACGGTAAGAAGGTTGACATCCCCTCATACCTTCTTAAAGCAGGTGACGTAGTTGCTATCAAAGCAAAGAGCCGTGACAGCGTTAAGATTAAGGCTGTTCTTGAAGCAAACGCATCAAGACCCGTTCCCACATGGCTCGACCTTAACCGCGAAAATTGCGAAGCTAAGATCGTAAATCTTCCCGAGCGTGAGCAGATCAGCACACCCGTTGAAGAGCATCTTATCGTCGAATTCTATTCTAAGTAATAGACGGTTATTAGCGTAAAACACATCCACAAATAAGTAAGGAGGGTTTTGCATGATAGGCATTGAAAAGCCCAGAATCGAAACTGCAGAATTAGCAGCTGACGGCACCTACGGTAAAATCGTAGTAGAACCGTTGGAGCGTGGCTACGGTGTTACTCTCGGTAACAGTTTAAGAAGAATTCTTCTTTCATCACTTCCCGGCTACGCAATCACCAGTGTGAAAATTGACGGCGTTCTTCATGAGTTCTCCACCATCCCCGGTGTGAGAGAGGATGTAACAGAAATCATCCTTAATCTTAAGAATGTTATTCTCAAAATTCACGGTGACGGACCCAAAACAGTGTATATTGATGCAAGCGGCGAAGGCGAAGTTTTAGCCGGAGACATCAAGTGCGATTCAGAGGTAGAAATCATTAATCCTGATTTCCACATCTGCACTCTTGATAAGGATGCTCACATCAATATGGAACTTACTGTAAACAAGGGACGTGGATATGTATCTGCTGAGCAGAACAAAAAGCTTATGCAGCCCGTAATCGGCGTTATCGCTATCGACTCGATTTACACACCGATTCTTAAGGCTAACTATACAATTGACGACATTCGTGTCGGTCAGGAAATTGGCTTTGACAAACTCACACTTGAGGTTTGGACAAACGGTACAATTTCAGCTGTTGAGGCTGTTTCACTCGGTGCCAAGTTTCTCAACGAACATCTCGCTTTGTTCGGTGACCTCTCAGGCGAAGCTTATGATACTGAGATTATGGTTGACAAAGATGAAGATGCTAACCAGAAAATCCTCGAGATGACTATTGAGGAACTTGACTTGTCCGTACGCTCATTCAACTGCTTGAAGCGTGCAGGCATCAACACAGTGGAAGATTTAACAAACAAGACAGAGGACGATATGATGAAGGTTCGTAACCTCGGTAAGAAATCTCTTGACGAAGTTATCAAAAAGCTTCATTCCTTCGGTCTTGACCTTCGCAGTGAAGACGACTAAGAAACATTTATTCTACACAACGGTAAAGGAGTGATTTACAATGGCAGGTACCAGAAAACTTGGCAGACCTACTGATCACAGAAACGCTATGCTCAGAGGTATGGTAACATATCTTTTAGAAAAAGGTAGCATTGAAACCACCGTTACAAGGGCAAAGGAAGTACGCGCTATGACCGAGAAGATGATTACTCTCGGTAAAGAGGCTACTCTTCACAATAAGCGTCAGGCTCTTGCATACATCACAAAGGAAGATGTAGTTAAGAAGCTCTTCGACGAAATCAGCCCCAAGTATAAGGAAGTAAACGGCGGTTATTGCCGTATTATTAAGACAGGTCCCCGTCGCGGTGATGCTGCAGAAATGTGCATTATTGAACTTGTTTGATAATACAAAAAGATAAGGGAACAGCTCTTCGGTTTTCGGAGAGCTGTTTTTTTTCGGTTTGCCCGTAGCGTGACGGGGCAAGATACACCTTTAGGCGAACTGTACAAAGATGAAGCAGAATTTTTATAAAAATCATTTGTGAGCAAATGCTATGAAAAACGAAGAAAACGAAAGAAAAACAGAGCAATTAAAATGTAAATTAAAAAATTACAAAAAAGGTGTTGACAAACTAAAAAGGTTATGGTAATATATCGAAGCATTAAAAATAATCTAATGGAGGAAAAAGTTATGTCAACTTATATGCCCAAAGCAGGCGACATCACCCGTCAGTGGTATATTATCGACGCTGAAGGTAAAACCCTCGGTCATGTAGCTGCTAAAGCTGCCGATCTTCTCAGAGGTAAGCATAAGCCCACCTTCGCTCCCCACGCTGACTGCGGTGACCACGTTATCATCATCAATGCTGATAAGGTTGTTCTCACAGGTAAGAAACTTGATCAGAAAATGTACTACCATCACACAGGTTACATCGGTAACATGAAGAAGGTTAAGTACTCCACACTTATGAAAACCAAGCCCGAATTTGCTATGACAAAGGCTGTTAAGGGTATGATCCCCGACACAGTAATCGGTCGTCAGGCTCTCACCAGACTTCGCGTTTATGCAGGTGCTGAACACGCACACGCTGCACAGAAGCCCGAAGTAGTTGAACTTTAATAGAAAGGGAGGACAAACAGAATGTACGAAACAACTCCGTTCTTCTACGGCACAGGCCGCAGAAAGAAGTCAATCGCAAGAGTACGTGTTTACGCAGGTACAGGTAAAATCACTATCAACGACAGAGACATCGACGATTATTTCGGTCTCGAAACACTTAAGCTCATCGTTCGTCAGCCTCTCAATCTTACAGAAACCACTGAGAAGTTTGACATCGTTTGCCGCGTAACAGGCGGTGGCGTTACAGGCCAGGCAGGTGCTATCCGTCACGGTCTTTCCAGAGCTCTCCTTCAGTATGACGAAGAGCTTCGTCCCGCACTTAAGAAGGCAGGCTTCCTCACTCGTGACCCCAGAATGAAGGAAAGAAAGAAGTACGGTCTCAAGGGCGCTCGTCGTGCACCTCAGTTCTCAAAGAGATAAAAGCTTTCCCGCTTACTGCAGACTCTCGATATTTCGGGAGTCTGTTCTTTTCTTTCGGTGAACTTCGGGTCCTCACAGCATAGCTGTTGCGGTCACCGCTGAAAACAGTCCACCGGACTGTTTTCTTAACGCGATGACAGTTCTCAAAGAGATAAAAGTTTATTCTTTATGTACACTTCCGATTATTCGGAGGTGTACT
Organism: Acutalibacteraceae bacterium; assembly: GCA_045588555.1. Classification (GTDB taxonomy): domain Bacteria; phylum Bacillota; class Clostridia; order Oscillospirales; family Acutalibacteraceae; genus UBA6857. Next base: position 19,159 of record JAZNEL010000047.1, read on the forward strand.
TTTTTTGAGCCGCTTTATAAATCGGAAAGAATACGAGAGAAAATCCCGGAAACAGAGAGTGCCAAAGCTTTACTTTGTTCAGCAAATTATGTATAATGAAAACAGAAATAAACCAAGGAGGCAGTAATATGAAAAAGGTTTTTATCATAGCGTTGGCCTTTGTGCTGATTTTATTCGGCCTTGCTTTTTCGAAGTCGGGGATGGGATGGACAGATGTTTCGCCTGACGATGTCGGCACTGGGGTGCATAGTGAGAAAAACACGGGAACAAGGGTTTATTCCTTCCGCGGCTCCGATGAAATCGTGACGGTTATGAACGGAACGGTTATTATCGCAGAAGACGAAGAAACCTTCAGCGGAGGCATTTTAGAGATTAATTCCGACGAGTTTTTCGAGGGCGTGACCTCTTATAATACGACCTTTTATGTTTTGGAAAACGGGTTAAAGAAAACCCTTATGTCAAACAGCCTCATTGACGAGAGCGGCGGCAAGGTTAATCCTGACGGAGATGACCTGGGAAAAATCAGCGGTGCCGATTTAATTACAGGCTATAAAACAGACGATCCCGAGTCCTTTATGAATAATCTTTATTTCGAAATAAACACGGTAGGCGCTGACGGCAGTAATAAAACCCATCAGCTCCAGTTGGAGGTTGTCGAGGTAAACTAAAAAAAGCCCTATGGTCTTAATGCCGTCGAGCGGTAAGGCCATAGGGTGTTTTTAGTTATGTATATTTATCAGCCGAATATTCTTCTAATAAGAGCGGTGAAGGTTTCGAAAAGAGCGGCCAGGAAGCGGAAAAGACGGGCGAGAGGAGCGTCGTTCTTTGTCTGCGTCTGCTCGGGCTCCGAGGTATCCTTTACGAGAGTGTAGTTCTCTCTTTCGAAGGTGCAGAATCTGCCGAAGTCCGTGTCCTCACAGGTGAGCTCTTTATCGGAGAAAAGGAACAGATTATAGTAGTCATCCGTGTAATGGGTTTCGAAATGTCCCGTGTCCTTTATGAACCAGGTCTGTTCGGGGAAAAGACAGGTAGAGGCGTTTACCGTTCTGTCGGGTGAGATGTACTTCGCATCCACGCCTGCTGTTTCCTCTTCGGTGAAACAGGTGCCTACAGGAGCGGTGAGAGCACCGAGAGAGCTTGCCTTGGTTTCGATAACAGTGTCACCCAGAAGGTCGGAGGCATCGGTGAGCGGGAAGGCGGGAGAGCCGTAGCGGGAAAGGACGGCGAATTTACCGGTGCTGTCGAAGTCCTTGAGAACAGCTTCCTTATGGGCTCTTACGAGAGTGTTATATTCCTCTACTCTGGCGCGGAGAACGGACAAATCCTCGTCCTTGAGAACATCATCAAAGATATATGCCATAGCTTCGTCTATCTGTCTGTCGGGAACCATAGCCCACATAGCAGGCCAGTAGCCGAACAGGGGAGCGATGGTTTCTTTGTAAACGGCGGGAGCCAATACCTCGATTACCTCATCGATGAAGCTGACGGCTACACCGGGGATGTCAGCCAGCTCGAAAATGTCCCAGACGCCCGAAACGAGCTTGGTATATTCGGTCTCGCCTAAAGTGCTTTCGAGGAAATATCCGAGAAATTCAGCGTCGAGTGTAACCTTGCCGGTGAGGAGATTACCTACTACTGCCACACCGTCGCAGGCAGGGGAGTCGAAAACGATGGCATTAACCTTGCCGTTTCCGTACTTCGTAAGATAGGCAAGAATGAGGTTACTGCCGAAGGAATGGCAGGAAAGAGCCACCTTTTCACAGCCGCTTTCCGAAGAAACATAGTCGATGTAATCGGCCAGGTCATCAGCTATATCCACCAGATCTCCTCTCCAGTCGTAGCGGAAGGTAAGCTCCGAGGAAGGAGTAACATTATCGGGAGTGGCATCGAAGATAAGTCCTGCGCCCTCTTTGGCATCGCCGGTGCTTTCGTTAAACCAATGGGGGAAAAGCTGCTCGTTTATTTCTTCGCACACGGCAGTGGCGAGCTTATCCGTATCGCGGTCCACACAGAATTCGATAAGCGCGGGAACAAACACGGTTTTTATAAAATCAATCAATCTATCCGCCGAAGGAAGCTCCAGAAGGGTGTCGGGGTCGTTTACATCGCCGTAAATATTGCTGGAGTAAAAGCCGGGGATATGAATTACAGGGCAGTCTCTTTTAATTTCTTCTGTCGCCATAGCTGTTCCTGTCACGGAAAAGAGCATAAGCAGGGCAAGACAGAGACTGAGGATTTTCTTTGAAAGCTTCATAGTAATTCTCCTTTTTTTGTTGATAAGAATAATATACTATATTTATTTATCGGTGTCAATTATAAGATAAAAAATGAGGCTGACTTTTTATCAGCCTCAATTTTTTTGTTTACAGTTTACCTCTGACAGTGAAAATCATACCGTTATCCGTGCTTTTACAGCCGTAGCTGTAGCCGTGACAGTCGAAGATTCTTTTGCATATGGGGAGCCCCATGCCTGTCGAGGAGCCGTCCCGTGTTCGGGATATTTCCTTCCTCTCGAAAAGATTCCAGATGCTTTCTGCTGTTTCCTTGCTTAAGGGCTCACAGGTATTGAAAACCTCAAGGGAAAAGCTGTCTCTTTCTTTTTTCAGAGTGACGGTGATTCTCTTTTCGCCCGTGGTGTATTTGACTGCATTTGAAAGGTAATTATCCACAGCTAAAGCCATCAGCTTCGGATTACAGGTAACGGTCAGGCTTTCTTCTGCCTTGAGAGAAATTTCTGCGCCTTCCGAGTGTGCGAAGGGAAGATATTTTTCCGTTTCTTCTTTTACCAAATCGGTGAGGTTGCATTTCTCTTTTTCTATTTTATCAGCAGAAGAAAGACGGTTAAAGGTAAGCAGAGAGGTTACTATGTCATTCATCCTCAGAGCCTCATCATAGACGGATTTAATATATTCGTCATTTTTATCTTCAACGGCACCCTCTAAAATACATTCACATTGATTCTGTATGACCGCCAAGGGTGTTTTCAGCTCATGGGCGGCGGCAGAGATGAAGGAGTGCTTGGATTTTTCGAGCTCTTCCTTTTTTTTTAAGTATTTCATAGAGAAAAACAGAAGTAACACCGTAGGTAAAGCGAAGGCAAAAAACAGAAGTATTTCGGTAAGCAGGAAATATGGCGAGGTTAAAGTCCGCACATAGGGGTTTTTCTTTACGGCTACATAAAGCTGATAGTTTTCTTTACCTATTTCTACGGGGAAAAGCATACTGCCTGTAGTGGTGGTATATTGGGTGCCGCGGTACATTTCATCGTCGAGCTTTTCACGGAGCATTTTAGTGTAATTTCTTTCGAAAAGCTTTTCCCCCTCTCCCCATAGACTAAAGTAAATGTTATAAAGGTTATCCTTAAAAAACAAGGTAGGTTCATTTTCCGTAAAACGGAATACCTCGGATTTTTTTGAATCTGAGCTTTCCAGACAGATTTCTACGGGAATATGTGCTTCTCCTTCCTGATAAAAGGAGATGTATTTTACAGATGAGTTTGAGTTGAAATATCTGAATCTGAGCATTTCCTTGCGTAGGGAGGCGGTCATATATTCTTCTAATTTGAAAAAGTAGCATTTTGGTACATTCGCATCAGTCGGGTCTATAAATACGGCAGTTTCGCCCAGTGAAATAATGCGTTTATCTTCATCGAGAACTGCTGATTGATGAGGGCTTGCTGAAATCCAACGGTCAACAGTAAAAGCTATGTAATCGGCTACGGAAATACCGGAAGCCTCCAACCGTTCCGTCAAAGTCTCGTCTCTGTGCAGATAATTCTGTACTCCGGAAATAATTTCATTGGGGGCGCTATGAATATCTGAGCGTATATTTTTATATGAGGCAGTATAATTGGCACAGCTTGAAATAGAAAAAAATAAAAGTGATAACGCGATTATTATTAAACGCAGCTTTTTTCTGTTCATTTTTCATCCTCCTTTTTAAAAGCATAGCCTGCACCGATAACAGTCTTTATGCAGCCTGCGTATTCTCTTAAATCTTTTCGTATTCTCTTTATGTGTGTGTCTACCACTCTTTCGTCACCGTCATAGGTGTAGCCCCATATTTTCCGCAGGATTACCTCACGGGAAAGGACATTACCCTTGTTTTCCATCAGAAGCGCCAGCAGGTCGAAGTCCTTTGAGGCGAAAAGGATTTCTCTGTCACCGCAGAAGACCTTTCTTGCCCCGTAGTCGAGGGTGATGCCGCCGAGGGTAAGTCTGTTCTGCGGATTTATTCCCTTGTGTCTGTTTACGGTGGTGATTATCTTCTCTGTCAGCACCGACAGAGGGAAAGGCTTGATTATGTAATCGTCACCGCCCAGCTTGTAGCCTTTGAGCAAATCCTCTTCCTCGCCTAAAGCTGAAAGAAAGATAACGGGTGTGTCGGAAAATTTACGTATTTCCCTGCAGGCGGTGAGCCCGTCCGTTACAGGCATAAGCACATCGAGTATAATCATATCGAAGGCGTTTTCTCCGGCTTTTTCCACTGCCTCTCTGCCGTTTTCAGCCATAGCAACGG
>JAZNEL010000048.1:0-39115 GCA_045588555.1 Acutalibacteraceae bacterium
TTGTGGCTCAAGGTTTCCGTAGAATAATTCTTCTATTATATTTGACATTATGTATTCCTCCGTGTATGAGGAAAATCTATATAGTACGGCGAATGTGTGTTACCGGAGAATTGAACTTGTGTTATGAATATCCGCACCAAACCAGAAAAATCCGAACCAGATTTTCTCAATAGGAAAAGGGTTCGGATTTTTTGTTTATATCTGAATTATACATAGAAAAGCTCCGTATTATGCGGAGCTTTTGTAATCCTTGAGTGTTACTAATACTATATTCAAATAAACAAAAACAGTTGCTTTGAATGTTATTAACAGAGAGCGCATTTGGATTCCTGAATACCATTCAAAAATAATCTAAAACACACCTTTGTCCATAATCACTATTAAATCCACTAAATATCAATCATATATACCCTTACTACGACAATATTTTTTATATTTCTTTCCACTTCCGCACGGACATTTCTCATTAATGCCAACCTTTTTTCTTCTAATAAGTTGTTTTTTAGTCCTGGGAGTGTATATGGAATACCGTGTTTTTCAAAATATATCTTATCCATTATGTTTGAAACATTTGGCATAACAATTATGTCACCATTGTCTTTTTTTGCAATTATTTTATTATGGAGATAAAAGCATTCTACATCCTTCCTAGAATAATTTTTTTGATAACCTTAACGGTTATATGGTGAGGGTATCACCCTCGTAATTCCAAAAGAGCACAGAATGTTTTTGTTGTCAAGAGAAGAAGCAGAGCGGCTCTTGATAATGAAAACAGTCTGTGCTAATTAAAAGCTTTATATTATTCCAGTACAGCACCGTCAGAAACGGGACCGACTAATTTTGCATACCTTGCGAGCCAGCCTGTCTTTACGGGGCAGTCATAAGGCTCAAGCTTCTTTCTCCTTTCGTTGAGAACTTCATCGCTGACCTCAAGATTGATTGTTCTTTTACTGATAGAATAAGTAACAATATCTCCGTTTTCAACCAATGCAATATTACCGCCGAGAGCCGCTTCGGGTGAAACATGACCGATTACACCGCCGCGGGAAAGTCCTGAAAATCTGCCGTCGGTAACAAGAGCAATATCCTTGTCCATACCCATACCGCACATAAGAGCTGTGAGCATAAGCATTTCCTGCATACCCGGTCCACCCTTGGGACCTTCATATCGCAGAACAATAACATCCCCTGGTACTATATCACCGAAAATGAGACCGTTCAAAGCCTCCTGATGGCTGTTGAATACCTTTGCAGGCCCTGAATGCTCAAACATATTCGGGTCAACGCCTGCTGTTTTGATGACTGCACCCAGGGGAGCAAGATTTCCGTAAAGGACGGCAAGACCGCCTTCAGGTGAATAGGGCTCTTCAAAGGGTCTGATTACACCCGTATCAAGATTTTCTGCATCGGCAACATTCTCTGCGATGGTTTTACCTGTAACAGTCTCTTGTTCACCCCACAGGTAGCCTTTTTCTATACCTTGCTTAATAACAGCTGAAACACCGCCTGCATCATCAATGTCAATCATAAGATGATCGCCTGAAGGTGAAAGCTTAACAATATGAGGAACCTCTTTACCTATTCGGTCAAAGTCGTCAAGAGTGATTTTTATACCTGCTTCGTGAGCAAGTGCAGGAAGATGCAAAGCAGTGTTCGTCGAGCAACCGAGCATCATATCAAGCTTTATTGCATTGTAGAAGGATTCCTGAGTGATAAAATCCGAAGGCTTGAAATCATATCTTGCAAGCTCAACTGCTCTCATACCCGAGCGCTTGGCCATATGGTATCTTTTGGCATAAACGGCAGGAACAGTACCTGTACCGGGAAGTGCAATGCCGAGCATTTCAGCCATACAAGCCATTGAGTTAGCAGTAAACATACCCTGACAGGAGCCGCAGGTGGGACAGACCTCATTTTCATATTGACAGTAAACCTCACTGTCAAGTGTTCCTGCTATGACCTGACCTGCACATTCAGCTATATTCTGTACATCCACGCGCTGTCCTCTGTGATTGCCGGGAAGCATAGGACCGCCTGTTACCACAATAAAGGGAATATCAAGTCTTAAAGCACCCATAATCATACCCGGAATGATTTTATCGCAGGCACACACAAGCACAAGTGCATCACAAATATGTGCCTTGGCCATTGTTTCCACGCTGTCCGCTATAAGCTCACGGCTGGGAAGTGAATATTTCATACCGTCTGTACCGATAACCATACCGTCACATATACCGATAGTGCCGAATTCTACGGGTGTACCGCCTCCCATAAGAATACCGTCTTTTACTGCCTGACCTATTTTGTCAAGGTTTGAATGACCGGGGAAAAAATTAGAGTAGGAGTTACAGATACCGATAAAGGGTCGGTAAATTTCCTCATCTGTAAGACCGGCACCCTTCATAAGAGAACGGGCACTTACCTTGGTTTTATCTGATTTTAATTCATAGCTTCTGTATTCATCCTCGTCGAGAGGTTTTCTGTTTTTTATCATTTTATTTTCTTCCTTTCTATATTCCTTTTGTTAAATATAAACGATTTTTTATAACAATTCAACAGATATTTTGTGCTTTAATAGAAAAATAAAAAACAATTCACGAATTAACAATATTGTAAAATTAGAATTAAATAGATAGTTGTTATTTCAACAAATACTGTATGAGAGGTTTTAATTATGATAGGCTTAGGCAAATGGCAGGGTACTGTCAATATTCAGATTCTTAAATTCAGCGGAGATGTAGTTGTTACAATAAGCGATAACAGCGGCGAATACAATGTAGACATTCAGCTTCCCAAGCAGCTTGAAAAGGTTAAGCTCCGCTTTGATTCCATTGAAGAGGTCGGTGACAATGCCCTCAAGGGTAAAGGAAAGCTCCTCACTCCTGCAGGCAGAGAGCTTGCTTTTGAAGCGGGCGTTGATTTTAACGGCGATGAAATGGGAGGCTATCTCAAAATCGCAATAGCTAACATTAAAATTAAAAACGGTCACCGAATCGGTTGATTGAAAAATCCCGCCACAGTCCTTCGCCACTGAGTGATAAGGAAGTATTTCTTTAAAATGTGAACTAAGCACACAATCAGGGCAGATATGCACAGATTTGCTGTGCAGGCACATCATTCCCTCGTCTTTGCGGTATGTGGCAGGGCGAATGGAACTCCGGTTGGAGAGGCATTTACACAATGGATGCCAATGTAAATCTCCAGTCCTCGGGTATGAACACAGGCAACATCTATGCCGCAGGTGAAAGCTATATTAAATTCGTTCTCAAGCAGATTCCCGACCGGGAAGAAAATGCCGCCAAAACCTACGGTATGACCGACGCTATTCAGGTACCCGTCAACTCCGACGGCGACAGAGCTACACATACCGATATTGGTAAAAAGATTTATTCGAGAAGAAAAGAAACGGTTGAACGAAGCTTCGCCGATTCAAAAGAATTGTTTGGGCTACGCTATTGCAGAATGCGTGGTCTTTTTAAGGTTGCCGAACAATGCTTACTTACGCAGCTGCCCAAAATATGAAAAAAATAGCAATGTGTTGTGGATAATACATTGCTATTTTTGCTTGATATTCAAAAATAAACCTCGAATCAGCTATGAAACGAGGGTTTGTCATCAGTCTGAGGCTGTTTTACAGCCCCTTTACCTTAATACTGCGTGTATGAGAAGCGGAAACTATTACCGTTATTCTGCCGTGGTTTCTTCTGCGCCTGCTTCGGCAGTCATAACCATAATTTCGCTGATTCCGCCCTCATTGTCAAACCTTATCATAATTACATCTTCTACCTTAAGAGAGGTGTAATCACCGTCACCGATTTTCATTCCCTCGGGTACGGTATAGGTCTCTTTTTCACCGCTGTAGGTAAGAGAGGAGGCATCGAACCTCATACCTCCGGAATGGGGCATACCGCCTTCGGGTCTCTCGCCGTTTTCGGGACGGCTGAAGCCTTCTGGCATCTGACCCTCGAAGTCCTCGGGGTTAAAGTTTTCAGGCATCTGTCCTTCGAAATCTTCGGGATTGAAGCCTTCTGGCATCTGACCCACGAAGTCCTCGGGATTGAAGTTTTCGGGCCTTTCGCCGCTCGGTCTTTCTCCTCCGCCGAACATACTGCCCGTATCAGCCAGTGCGAGAGTAATCTTGTTTCCGTCGACAGCTTCAATTTTACCCATAACCATATTCATTTTACCGATGCCGCCTTCCTCTTTCTTGCCCGAGCAGCCGTAAAAGCTTAAAGCACAGGCAAGACAAAGAACTGCTATACAGATTATTTTTTTCATTGTTTTATCCTCCTTTTTATCTGCCGGGGCGACGCATTCCGCTTCCGCCGCCCATACCGCCACCGAAGCCGCTCATAAAGCTGAAGCCGCCTGTGTCCTCGGCAGACTGATATTCGTCATAATAGGAATAATAGTATTCCTGCCCCTCGGTGAGTCCCGAAAGTATCTCTGCCCTTTCTCCGTCAGAAGCGCCGACGGTTACGGTAACAGGCTTTTCGAGGGCTTCATCACCCTTATTATATTTAGTGTAAATAACTGTTTCGTTACCCAGATCGCACAGAGCCTCCACCGGCACGGTAAGAACATCCTTCTGCGAGGCAAGAACTATCTTTGCCGTGGCATTCATACCCGAAAGCATATTTTCTGCTCTGTCCATAGTAATCTCTACGGCAAACTTACTGTTACCGCCCGAGTTTTCACCGCTCGTTCCGATGTCTGTTACGGTTCCCTCGAAGGCCTCACCCATAAAGGCATCGAGTGTTATTTCGGCCTTCATTCCCGTCTCTATTGCCGACAGGTCGAGCTCGTCTACGGTAACGGAAACAGTCATCGTATCCTGCGGAGTTACGGAGGCTACCGTAGTTCCCGTAAGGTCGAAAAGCTCAAACTCGCTTTCACTCTGCAGCATACCTGACTGCAGACCCGAAAGATTACCGAAGGATCCGCCCGAGAAGGAGCCGCCGCTGAAGGAGCCTCCTGACATCTGATTCTGTCCCGACTGCTGGCCTGACGGCAGCGTTACGCCTGCGTCACCCTGCATAGTCACATCACCGCCCGAGGGCACAGTAGCGCCCGAGCCTCCCGGCATAGTCACATCACCGCCCGAGGGCATCGTAGCATCAGAGCCTCCCGGCATAGTCATATCTCCGCCCGAGGGCACAGTAGCGTCAGAGCCTCCCGGCATAGTCACATCACCGCCCGAGGGCATCGTAGCATCAGAGCCTCCCGGCATAGTCACATCACCGCCCGAAGGCTTGGAGGGTGATGTCGTGGGTTGTGTAGTGCTCGGAGATGTGGTCGAGGGCTCTGTAGTCGGATCCGTAGTGGTAGGCTCTGTAGTGGTAGGCTCCGTAGTTGTTTCGGAAGGCATTGTGCTTCCCTTGATTACACGGACAGCCCAGACTATGTCATCTGTACCCGTACCCGCAAAAAGGAGAATGTCTCCCGCCTTTACCTCATCGGAGCCTATCTGCTTCCAGCTGTTTCCGTCCAGCTCATAAACAGGGACAGTCGGATTGAAATTACCGTTCTGTGTCATTTTTCCCTCGTCAAAATCAACCTGTAAAAGATTTTTGTAATCGGTAACAGACTGATTTTCGGCATTGAGGTTTACATTCCATAGGCCCTCATTTATTGATATGATTTTACCGATATAATTATTATATACTGCTTCATCATTACCGTCGGGAGAGTTAACCAAAAGCTCAACCGACACACCGTCCGTATTCGAAAGCAGAAGAGTGCTTTCTTTATCTATACCCGAAACAGTGCCGTCTGTCGGAGCCTTTACGGTGCCGCTCTGATACATCTCAAAGAGTGACAGCATCAGCTCCTCGTAGTCTCTGTGCTGTGAGGCAAGGTTATCATATTTGGCTGTACTGCTGACATTTTCCAGAGAGAAAAGAGCCTCACCCGAGGAAACCTTTTCCTTTACGCTTATTTTTACCGAGGAAACCGTTCCCGAGTAAGCCGTAGCACTCCAGCGGCTGTTTATCTGTATTTTACCGCTTCCTATTTTCGTGTCATCCTCTCTGGTTACGGTAACCTTTGTGCCCTCGGTGTAGCTTTCATCCTCGAAGATAATCTTCGCCACACCGTCGAGATAAGTCTTTACCTGTCCGCTCACCTCGGTTTTATCCTTAAAGGTTACCTTTACCTTTTCGCCTGCGGATATATCCTTATCTGTTTCGATTTCTACGGACATAAGACCGTCGAGAGAAATGACGGCAAGAGCACCCTTTTTCAGCATAACACTCTGGACATCGTCGCCCTTTTCGGCATAAACAGCCTTTACCGTGCCCGCTCTCTGTGCAGTTACCTTATCCGTGGAGCTTTCGCCCTTGGCGTCCTCCATCTCTTCTCTTAAGTAATCCATCGTTTCCTGGACATCACTTATGGCCTGCATAAGAGTTACTCTGTCTATTTCCAAAAGGTCGTCGCCCTTTTTCACGCTGTCACCGTTTGAAGCCAGAAACTCCTTAATTTTAACGGACGAGGGAATGTTTACCTTTTTTCCGTCCTGCTGGGAAAGTGTTCCCGCTCCGATTAAAACCGAGCTTACCTCACCCTTTTCCACGGTGCCCGAAAGTATGCTCGCCTTTATGCCGTCGCCGCTTCCTCTTTTCGATGCCGCCATAGGAAGAACGGCAAGAAGAATAACTATAACCGCAGAAAGGCAGACTGCTATCACCCTTTTTTTAGGGTATTTATTTATAAAACTGATAATCTTTTTCATAATGCGTTAACCTCCGTAATGAAGTGCATCGATAGGCTTCATTTTAGCCGCCTTGTTTGCGGGATAAAGACCGAAGAGAACACCGATAACAAAGCAGAATAAAACCGCGATAAGCACTACTCCGAGGTCAAGTGAAAATTTCATTCCCATACTCGATACTATGGTGGTCACTACCTGTAAAATAGCCCAGGACATAAAAATACCTATGGCACAGCCTAACATACAGATAACCACCGCCTCCATAAGGAACTGCATAAGAATATTTTTTCTGTTCGCACCGATGGCCTTTCTGATACCGATTTCACGGGTTCTCTCCGTAACGGTAACGAGCATAATGTTCATAATACCGATACCGCCTACGATGAGAGAGATGGCGGCAATACCGCCGAGAAGGATGGTAAGAATGGAGGTAATATCCTCCATAGTATCCTCGAGGACATCCTGGGAGGAAACGGAGAAGGCCTCATCGTCCTCCTCGAAGCGTTCCATAAGAACTGCCGTTATAGCCTCCTCTGCTTCGGCTATGGTGCTGTCCTCCTCTGCTCCCACATAAAATGAGGTCACCTCCGAGCTTACCGTGTCGGAAAGCCTTAAAAGAGAGGTAAAGGGAACATAGGCCACCATCGTACCCGAGGAGAATACCGCCGTAAGCGAGCTGTCATTATCGGCTACCACACCGACCACGGTGTATTTCGTTCCGTTAAGGGAAACCGTGTCTCCCACACAGTCTGCATAGCCGATGAGCTCCTCTGCGCAGGTCTCATTGATAACACAGACATAGGTGTTATTTTCCACATCCGTGTTTTTAATGAATCTGCCCATAGCCAGCTGTAAGCCCTGAATATCATAATAAAGAGGTGTGGTACCGTAAACGGTAACATCACCGTTATCGGCTTTACCCTTACCTGTAACGGAATCCTCTGCATAGGGTGCGATTACTGACAGCTTTACCTCGGTAGCCGTCCATTCCTTTACGGTGTTCAGAGTTATGGGCATACCCTTATCATCGGAAACGGTCACGGTAATCATATTACTGCCGAGGCCCGAAACCGTGTCCGTAACGGAACTCGTGGCACCGTCGACGAGGCTGACGAGAACTACGAGAGCCATAACACCGATGATGATACCGAGCATAGTAAGTACGGCACGAAGCTTATTGGAGCTTATGCTTCTTATGGCCATTTTAAAGGACATCATCATAATTCCACCTCCGTAACCTTACCGTCAAAAATGTGTATGCTTCTCGGAGCCTGCTTTGCCACATCGTTATCGTGAGTGATGAGTACGATGGTATTTCCCTGGCTGTGAAGCTCGTGGAACATTTCCATTATTTCCTTACTCGTATTCGAGTCAAGATTACCCGTAGGCTCGTCGGCAAGAATAAGCGACGGACGGGTTACCAGAGCTCTGGCTATGGCTACTCTCTGCTGCTGACCGCCCGAAAGCTCCGTGGGAAGATGCTTGGCTCTGTTTAAAAGTCCGACCCTTTCGAGGGCTTCTCTGACCCTTTCCTGTCTTTCCGCCTTCGGAACTCCCTGATAAATGAGGGGGAGCTCCACATTTTCCTCGGCATTCAGCTTTGCAATAAGATTGAAATTCTGAAAAACGAAGCCGATTTTCTCGTTTCTGACTTTAGCGAGATCGTTTTCGCTGTAGGATTCGATGGGCATACCGTCGAGCTGATAAGTGCCCGCATCAGCGATATCCAGACATCCGATAATGTTCATAAGAGTGGATTTACCGCTTCCCGAGGGGCCGATAATACTTACAAATTCGTGGGGCTTTATGTGTAGAGAGGCGTGGTCGAGAGCTCTTACCCTTTCGTCACCCACCTGATAGAATTTGCATACTTCATTGAGTATAATCATTCCGCTTCACCCCTCTTAACCGCCGAAGCCGGGAAAGCTACCGCCGCCGGAGGGCATCTGGGGTCTGCCACCTCCGGAGCCGCCACCGCTGAAGTCAGGCATATTACCGCCGCTGAAATCGGGCATACTGCCGCCGAAATCACTCATACCGCCGAACATATTTCCGAACATACCGCCCGACTGACTTTCCGCATAATAAACGGTGTCGCCTTCATTGAGGCCCGATTTGATTTCTACATAATTATTATTCGAAATACCTGCCTCGACCTCTTTTCTGCCGCCGTATTCCTTTGTAGCCTCATCATACTCTGTGTATACATAAGAGCTGCTGCTCGTCTGCTTGAGTGCATCGACGGGAATAAGAAGTGCATCGTCCACACCCTCGATTTTAACATCTACGCTCGCAGACATACCTGTAAGCATACCTTCTGCCTTGTCAAAGGTAACGGTGGCCGAATACTGTGTAACACCCGAGGATGTTTCGGCTGTTTTATTGATTTCCGTAACCTTTCCCGTAAAGGCATCTTCGCTCACGGAGCTTACGGTTATGTCAGCCTCCTGGTCGAGCTCGAGAGAAAGAATGTCCGTTTCGTCCACACCGATGGTAACACTCATACTCTTGCCCGGATAAAGGCTTAAAAGTGAAATATCCTCGCCCTCTGCGGTGTCATCCTCGGAATAAGTCACGGCACTGATGAGTCCGTCAAAGGGTGCCGTTACTGCTCCGTCCTGACGGATTTTAAGCAGAGCTATCAAATCCTCCTCCTTTTCCTTTCTTTCACGAAGGAGGCTCTCATAATCTGCGCTGTATTCCGTGTCAGTCAGCGAGAAAACAGTCGTTGAGGCACTCACCTTTGTGTTAAGGGATACCTTTACGCTGCTGACTTTTCCTGCTATACCCGTAACGGATAAGGGATTATGAATGTAAAGCTTTCCGCTGTCGATTTCCTTACTGTCAGAGTCGAGAACGGTAACCTTTTCCTTATATTTCGGTCCGTTATCGGTAACGAGAACGGTTACCTTCTTTCCCGAAACAGTTTCTACCGTACCGTCGATTATGCTTCCGTCAGCTCTTTTAACCTTGACGCTGTCACCGACAGAAAGCTTTTCCGCCTCTATCTCCACAGCCATATAGCCGTCCAGAGAAATGAGGGCAAGAGCACCCTTGTCAGCCATAACATCGGCTACCGAGTCGCCCTTTTCGGCGAAGATTTTCTTTATTCTGCCTGAAACGCCCGCCTTTACGGTGGAGGAAACGGTGTCGCTCTCTGCATCGGCGAGTTCATCGTCTATCTCGTCTATTTCCGCCTGAACGGAGGTAAGTGTACTGCTCACGGAGGTCATATTCACCTTCACGAGAAGATCGCCCTCTTTAACCTCCTTACCTGCCTTTACGGAAACCTCCTCTACCTCTACACCGTAGGGCACGGAAATATCCTCCACATCCACGGCAGAAAGAGTACCCGAGCCGGAAACGACGGTGCTGATGGTGCCCCTGGTTACCTGCGCAGACTGTACCTCTCCCTCGGAGGAAGCGAAACGGGTTTTGACCTGTCTCTGAAGAACGGCGATACCCACTGCCAAGCTGACGGCCAGTACTGTCACTACAACGATAACCGTTCTGATAATTTTCTTTCTGCGTCTTTTCTTTTTCTCTTCCATAGCTTCAAAAAGCTCGTCGCCTCTCGAAACAGAAACTTCATTATCCATAGAAAAAACTCCTTTGCTGTAAATTTGAGAGCAGTATAAAAAATCAACCTCAACAAAATCTCAACTGTAATATAAAGAAGCCTAAATTAACACTTTGTTCACATTTTTAATTCTTCAACCGTTGAGGTTCAGTTGAGTTTTTTATGTATAATGTGTATAATTAATTCCGTCTTTAAGTAACAAGATAATTCAGAGGTGATTTTATGTATCATATTATGGTCGTAGAGGACGATAAGGAGCTGCGGGATTTATTCTGCTGTGTTCTTTCCGATAACGGGTATACCCCCTTCCCCGCCTGTAACGGCTACGAGGCCTTTACCATAATAGAAAGCACCCATATCGATCTGGTTATTTCCGACATTATGATGCCTGAAATGGACGGCTATGACTTAATCAGACGCCTTCGTAAAACGGACCACACCATGCCCGTGCTCATCATTACCGCGAGAGACTCTGCCGAGGATAAAAAAAGAGGCTTCGAGGCAGGCACCGATGATTATATGGTAAAGCCCATCGATGTCAACGAAATGATATGGAGAGTTGAGGCGCTTTTAAGAAGAGGTCAGATTTTCTCCTTACACAGAGCGAAGCTGGGCGAGACCGTCTTTGATGCAGATAATTACACCGTAATAAAGGGCGACACGGAAATTCTTCTTCCCCAGAAGGAATTTCAGCTCATATATAAGTTAGTCACTTATCCCGGCAGAATATTCACCCGAAGACAGATTATGGATGATGTATGGGGCTTTGACAGCGATGCCGACGAGCATACGCTCGAGGTTCACATAAGCAGACTCCGTGATAAGTTCAAGGGGAACGAGGATTTCGAAATCATTACCGTCAGAGGTCTCGGCTACAAGGTGGTGAAAAAGCAATGAATAAACGCTCCATAAAAATGGCCGTAATCTTTTCTCTGCTTATTTTCGCCGTTCTGACCCTCACCTCTTTTCTTTCGATGATAATGACAGCCCGCTTTTTCCGTCCCGGTATGCTCCGCCCGGGAATCGGCCCCGTGCATTTCAGCTTTCCGATGATTACGAGTGTTTTGGCAGGCTGCATAATTTCATATTTTGTCACCCGCCGCCCCATTAAAACAGCCGAGGAAATAAGCGAGGCAACGAGGGCCGTCGCCAAAGGTGATTTCTCCATCAGACTTGACGAAAACACCGCCGTTTACGAGTTCCGTGAAATGGCTAATAATTTCAACATAATGGTTAAGGAGCTCGAAAGCACGGAAATGCTGCGCAAGGATTTCATCGAAAATGTATCTCACGAGTTCAAAACACCTTTAGCGGCAATAGAGGGCTACACAACTCTGCTTCAGAAAAAGGATTTAAGTGAAGAAAAAAGAGAAGAATATATCAGAAAAATACTTTTCAGTACTCACCGTCTTAATTCTCTTACTGGAAACATCCTTCTGCTTTCACGGCTCGAAAATCAGGAGCTGGAAATCAGTAAAAAGGAGTTCTGTCTCGACGAAAACATAAGAGAAAGCATTCTGCTTTTAGAGGAAAAATGGTCAGAGAAAAACATCGACCTCGACATACAGCTCTGTCCCTGCAGATATTACGGTAACGAGGAGCTTTTAGCTCATGTGTGGCAGAATATTATAGGAAATGCCATCAAATTTGTTCCGACGAACGGCGCGATAGCAATAAAGCTTTTCCGACAGCAGAACAGCGTCATCGTTTTTATCAGCGACAGCGGGCCCGGTATGAACGAGAAAACGCTGAAAAGGGTTTTCGAAAAATTTTATCAGGGAGACAGCTCCCGCTCCACGGGCGGTAACGGACTCGGTCTCGCTCTGGCCAAACGGATAATCGACCTCCACGGCGGTGAAATCGTCGTTCAGAGCGAAGAAGGCAAGGGAACGGCATTTACGGTGAGACTGCTGATAGACAGCAGCATATAATTGCGTTAATATCCCCTGTTTGCGTCTTGGCGGTAAGCCTTTGAAGTTCATATAATAATTTTTCTGTTATATTTTACATTATGTATTTCTCCGAGCGAATCCGTATTTGACCTATGCAGCAGATACTGAATATAAAAATGGGCTGTTGCACTAAGGTCGACACCACGTAAGGCAGTATTTCTTTAAAAAGTGAAATAATTTCACAATAATTCGTTAAAAATCACCGATATGCGTCAGCATTATCGGTGATTTTTGCCTTTTCTTGCAAAGCTATTTCGCATTTTAAAGTGCTTCGCAGTTTCGTAAGAACTGAAAATTTCTTGTATTGAAGCCATAAAACGCAGCAAGGCTGTCGCCTTGCGAGGCTTTTGGCAAAAATACGGGGAGTTTTGTTCGAGAAACAAACACTGCCTTACGTGGTGTCGGCGAATGCAGCCCATTTACTATACCCCTTTACCTTCCTAATCGCGGGAAGATATTTAAACGGCGGGATGCATTCGGTTTATCCGAAGCTTATCCCGCCGTTTTACTTTATAATCAAATCATCTGTTTCTGTCGAACTGATCCATACCTGTAAACTTTCTGCCCCAGGCATTTGCCCAGCCTTCGCAGTAAAGCTTACCGTAGGCGATGTTATTCTTCTTTCTGTAGCCTGCGAAGCAATTACACCAGATAACAGAGGGAAGTGCGATAACGATGTAATAAAGAGGTCCTAACACGAGGCACTGCCAGGTGTGACCGTATTCGTGGATTCTTACATCGTGAGTCCACTTTTTACTCTTATGCTGATCCTTAATAAAAATGAACAGACCCATCGAAAGGCCGCCGGCATTCCAGGGCATATAAACTATTCTTGCATAACCGAAATGCTGCCAGCGATAACCCTTTATCTTGGTAAAGAAAAGATATGCGAGTCCGCCCACAAGGTTTACGGGAAGGCCCCAGGTCCACTGTACGAGATAGAAAAGAAATGCCTTTACACTCTTTTTCCAGCCCTTTGCTTCGGGGATAGGCTCCTTCTGCTCGAGCTCGAGAATTAAATCCTTTTTCATTATTCTGCCTCCTTGATTTCTTTATTTTTACCGGCTCTGATTGCCGCCATTTCAGCTTCCTTTTCCAGGAGAATGGCATATTCGCCGTTTTCATCAGCTTCTATGGTATGAGCTTCTCCGTCATTGTTCTGACCGAGCCAGGTGCTTTCGTATTTCTGACCTGAAATATCCTCAACAATCTTAATCTGCTCGTCAGTAAGAGTGACATTACCGTATCTGTGCTTTGTGGCGATAGCGGCGCAGATCATTCTGTGCTGGGCCTTATTCATCTTAAACTTATGAAGAAGGAAGAGTGAGATTAAGGTAAGAGCGATGGGAATAATGGCTACGCACAGACGGACACCTAAAAGTGCACTGTCGGGCTGCTGATAAAGTAAGCCTGTTTTCTCGTATTCGGTAACCTCACTGCCGGTTACGAGACCGAAGCGTCCGAGAATAACGAGCACCAGACTCTGAACGGTAGTCGAAACACAGGTTTTGATGAGTGTATTGAATGTACCGATAACACCCTCTCGTCTTCTGCCGGTAATAGCCTCATCGATGTCAGAAAGGTCGGGGAAAATGTTTGTGGCGGCATAGCCGATACCCGATTTACCGAAGGGATAGCAGACAGCTGAAAGCATAAGGATTACAGTCCAGATAGCCGAGCCGCTGTTTTCGTCTGTGGGGTTCATAAACAGACACATAGCAAAGCCGATAATCATAAGAGGTGTAACGACATTGGCGCACTTTTTCTTACCGTGCTTTATGGTCAGAGCGTAGTTAAAGGGGAAGGCAGATGCCTCAAATACACCTTCAATAGTAGTAAAGAGACCGTAAAGCTTAATAAGACGGGCGATATATCTTATGTAAAACACCAGTGATGAACGGTAGAAGTTACAGGCTGTGTTATAGAAAAGGCTCATAACGAAATACTGTCTGAAGGCCTTATTCTTAACAACGAGAGCATACTCTGATAAGAAATATCTGAAGTCGAACTTTTCGAGCACCATATCAAGAGAGGGCTTTTCTCTCGTTTTTCTGAAGGTGTGTATGAGACATACCGCATATACCAGAGCCAGAATGATACCCACCAGAAGCATAGGAAATTCCGCTCCGCTTTCGGGGTCACTGAAGCCGAATACACCGAGAATAGCCATAGCCAGGAAGAAGGACGGGAACATACCGAAGGAATTAAAGATATAGCCTACGGAATTATACTGTGTTCTCAGATCGTAATCGGGTGCAAGCTCGGGAAGCATAGCCACATGCGGAACATCGACGAAGGAGTATGCTGTTTTATAAAGGACATACACTACCGTGAAATAGACGATGGCCTGAGTAGGTCTTGCCGCGCCGTCAAGTCCGTAGGAATTCCAGAGGAAGGCGAAGCTCACGGCATAAAGAGGCATAGACCACAGGATATAGCGTCTGTGTCTGCCGTACTTCGAGCGGGTTCTGTCAGTAATAATACCGATAAACGGGTCGATAACCGCATCCCATATACCGGCAATAAAAGTTACTATCGCCGCCTGCTCGGGCTTGAGATTTACAACGCCTGTCAGAAAGAGGGTAAAATAAAGGCTGATAACATAGCCCGAACCCGACGTTGTGATGTTTGCACTGCTGTAGTTTATCATCGGGACGACATCTTTTTTGAAGGTACCCTTGACACCCAGCAGCTTAAGGATTTTTTGTTCCATTTTATCACTCCTGATTTTTAATCATAATGTATATACTTTACCATTTTACCGAAGTAAAGTCAAGGAAAACGGGGACTTTTCCTTTAATATTTCAGTTTCCGTAATACTCCTTAAGTCTGTTATATTCCTCATCGGAAATTTCTACCGTTCCGCCGTGCTTGAAGCCGTAAGGGAAGGAGAAGCTTTCTTTAGCCATAGTAAAATTACTGTCTCCCGACTCAGGTGAAACGAAGGGCACATAGCCCATCTTTTCCTTTTCACAGCCGAAAAAGTCAAGCATCAGACACCATCTTCCGTCGGGCAGTACGATGGTGGTCGGTGCCTCATATGACCCTGGATTACCGAGAGAAGCCATATATTCCTCGAATTTTCCGTCGTGCTCCCAGGGACCGTCGAGGCTTTCAGACGTAGCGTGCATATTCATTCCCGGATTTTCTGCATTTTTGTAGAACATATGATATATCTTGCCGATTTTACGGATGTGGGTATCGAGAATTTCATTCTCCTTCGTGAAAAACAGCTCCGGCTCGGTGAAGGTGATAAAGTCCTTCGTTCTCGAGCAGAAGATGGACATATGCGAATAGTCATCCTCCTTTACCGTGGAGCCCCAGTGAATGAGGTACTCCCCTTTTTCCTCGTCTCTGAACACCTCGGGCGCCCACATACAGCCGAAGCTTTCCCTTCCTATGGGCAGAAGCCTTTCCTCGGAAAAATTAATCAGGTCATCCGTTTTCCACATACGCAGACATTTACTGCCTGTACGGTTTACGATTTTCCAGTTCACATTATGGTTCTCATCCATACGCTCGACGATTAATTCATCGGTAGTGAGAATGGCGAAGCCGCCGTCAAAAAGCCGTACTATTTCGATGTCACGACAGCCTCTGAAGCCCTTTTCAGCCGTCAGAACAGGATTACCTGCATTCAACTGCTCCCAGTTAAAGCCGTCGCGGCTTACGGCGAAATAAACCTGCTCTCCGTCGGGAGTGAGCTTTTCTTTAAAATGAGTGAATAGATAAGGCATATTTAGTTCTCCTTTTTTCAGCAAGACATATTTTTATACTGATAATTATACCATCACGGAAAAGTCTTTTCAAGAAAATAGCATAACATTATTGAAAAATAATCAGTCTTGATGTAAAATAAGTTATATTTTAAAAAAGGAGAAAAAACTATGCTCGAATATAACGAATTTGACAGAAACGGCGAAAGATTAATCTGTAAAATGGGTGAAAAGCATCCCGAAATGCTTCTTACCGTCAAGGTGAAAAAATTTACAGAGGGTGAAACCGTCACCGTACTGGACAGCGAAAATGAAACAGCCTTTCTTATTCTTAAGGGCGAAGCCGACATCTGCTGGCAGGGCAGAAAAGAGAAGATGTTACGCAGCGTCCCCTTCGAAAAAAAGCCCTACTGTCTTCATATTCCCCGTAATGTAAAGGTAGAAATCACAGCAAAGGAAGGCACGGAAATTCTCATCGAGCAGACAGACAACGACAGGGACTTTGAGCCTGTATTCTATAAGCCCGAGGACATCCTTTATCAGGAATTCGGTAAGGGACAGTGGGGCGGCACAGGCCACAGAATCTGCTCCACGGTTTTCGACTACGACAATGCCCCCTATTCTAATATGGTTCTCGGTGAGGTATTCAATCAGCCCGGTAAATGGTCAAGCTATCCCCCTCACCACCATCCCCAGCCCGAGGTTTACTACTACCAGTTTGATAAGCCGCAGGGCTTCGGCGCCTGCTTCATCGGTGACAGCGTCTACAAAAGCGTTCAGGGCTCTGCCTCCTACATCACCGACGGAAACGACCACCATCAGGTAGTGGCTCCCGGCTACGAGATGTGCTATGTATGGATGATAAGACACCTGAAGGATGACCCCTGGTATAAGACAACCAGATTTTATGCCAAGGAGCACGAGTGGCTGACGAAAGAATAAAAGCAATAAACCCTTTTCCATCCCACAGAGCTTTTATCTGCTCTGTGGGATTTTTTTATCGGATAAGTCCTTCCGGTGAGGAAGCTACATATTCCGTGCTTTTTCTCGCAGAGCCTTAACTATAATGTCAAAAGATATAAGTTTGACGAAAGGAAAAGCGTTATGAATAAGTTAAAGGACAAATCTTCAGAAGAAGAATATTTTTATTGGGACTCGCCCGAGGAAAAGAAAAAAACGGATAAGCTTCCCTTTACGGTGAGGGCTTTGATTTTTCTGGCGGTGGGGATGGGCTTTGGCTGCTTCAGCGGCTTCGGCGGTATGTCACCCTTCGCTGTTTCATTTATGTCAGCCGTGCCCTATTCCTGCTGTCTCCCCACCTTCGTCGGAAGCACTCTCGGATTTTTCATAACGGTAAAGGATGCCTCTGTACTGAAATATGCAGGTGCCACGGTTATGATGTGTCTCTACAGGATAATAATGAAGCGGCGCTTCAGCGATAAGGAAATATCCTTTCTTAACTGTATAATCAGCTTCTGCATTATCTTTCTGTCGGGTATTATTTATCTGTGGTTTGACGAGGTGGCTCTTTTTCCCCTTCTTACTCTGATATGCGAGAGTCTTCTGGGTCTGTTCGCCTCCTTTCTTTTCGTAAAAGCCTTCAGCCTCCCCTTTTACCGCGGCAGTCTCGGTGCTTTTTCTAAAAAGGAGATTTTTTCTCTCGTTATGAGTCTCGGGATAACCCTTCTCTGTCTCTCCTCGGTAAATCTTCAGGGACTTTCGCCCGGCAGAGTTTTCGCCATAGTAGCTATGATGTTTGTATGTCTTTTTCGCGGCACGGGTGTCTCCGCTGCGGCAGGTGCACTGACAGGTGCATTTTTATCTCTTGCCCCCGAGGGAGACTACCTTTTTCCCGCCTTCGTAGCAGCCTGCATAGCGGGCGGATTTTTTTCCGATTCGGGCCAGACCCTTCTTTCCCTCGCCTTTACGGGAGCATTTTTCACAGCTTCTCTTTTCTGCTGTGACATCAGCGAAAGCTGGCTGAGCCTCATCGAGCCCGTGCTCGCCTGCGGTATTTTTCTTCTTATCCCCGCCAATAAAATCAGCGAGCTCGAGGATTATCTGAACAAATTTTTTATTTCACGGAAAAGCACCGATGATTTCGCGTTAGCGGATACGCTTAAAACCGCCTCCGTAAATATGGGCTGTGTGGCCGAAATGGTGAGCGATGTCAGCAGAAAGCTCGATAAAATCATCAACCCCGAGGTTAACCGCCTTTTCTCCCGTCTACAGCAGCAGGTATGTGATAAATGCGAAAAAAAGAGCCGATGCTGGAATAAGTCCTTCGACAGCACGGCCTCGGACATTCTGCAGATTATGGGTGTGGAAAAGTCAGAGCAGAGAAAAATCGGTCTTTCCGTAACCTGTCCCCAGTATGACCTGCTCTGTAACACGCTGACGGCGGCATATCCCGCCTACAGCAGTGCCATAGCAACCAAAAACAAAATAACGGAAATGCGCCGTATTCTGACGGACCAGTTTTCGGGAATGAGTGATTTCCTTTATGAGCTTTCGGTGAATATTTCCCAGAGCCGAACAAAAGATAAGGGGAAATCCGCCTACCTGAAAACGGCTTTACGAGACAGCGGAATACCCGCAGAGTCTCTCGACTGCTTTTACTTCAGGGGCAGAATTACGGTGGAAATCCATCTCTCATTCGATGACTCCTCTTTCATAAAAAAAATCCGTCCCCTCATCGAGTTCATCACCAAAAGAAGATTTGAGGAGCCCGAAACGGAAAGCTGCGGTCCGTCACTCTTTATCATTTACAGAGAAAAATCCGCCTATACGGTTAAAAGCGGTTATTCGCAGCGCTCAATGAAAGCGGGAAATCTGTGCGGTGATACGGTAGGCATTTTCACATCAGACTGCGGATATTATAATTTCCTCATCAGCGACGGTATGGGTACAGGCTCACGCGCCGCCATCGACAGCAGTCTCACCGCCTCGGTCATCGAAAAGCTCATCTGCTCCTCCTTTAACTTCGAAAGTGCCTGTAAAACGGTGAATAACGCTCTGATAATGAAATCCACCGACGAATCCATCGCCACTGTGGATGCTGTACAGTTTAATCCCTATAACTGCAAGGCTGTATTTTTCAAGGCCGGCGGCACAATAAGCCTGATACGGCGGGGAGATAAAATTTCGGTAATCGAAAAAGCCTCTCTGCCTTTAGGAATAATCAGAAATGTACCTCTTGCCGTCGAGGAAACGGAGCTTAAAAAGGGAGACATAATTCTTATGCTCTCCGACGGTGTTACGAATACGGACTGCGGGTGGATAAACGATGAGCTTCTGGCCTGGAGTAAAAGCGATATGCAGTCCCTGGCATCTCACATCGCCTCTCTGGCCGCACTTCGCAGTGAAAGCTCCACGAGAGACGACATAACGGTGGTAGCACTCAAAATCGAAAGAGCCGAATAAAATTAAATATTGACAAACTGTTAATAACAGTATATAATGTAGTTACAAAATTAAAGGAGGAAAGTACAATGAACGAAAACACCAAAATTGTCGAAAATCCCGAACCCGATTGGTCACTTCCTATGTTCTGGGAGGACATCACCTTTATCATTCAGAGAATTTTAGACTTTATCAAATCATTTTTTGATTAATAATTAAGCTTACCCGTGATTAGCCTTTCAGAGGCAAATCACGGGTATTTTTTTACTATAAAAACAGGAGCTGTAAAAATTTACAGCTCCTAGTTTTATTTATTATATGCTCCAGACTACATTTTCATTCTGAGCAAATGCTTCAGCGGCTGTGGTGTCATAATAATCTACCTCATTATAACACTTCATACCGGTACCTGAAGGCAGAAGCTTACCGATGATAACGTTTTCCTTAAGACCGAGCAGCGGGTCAACCTTACCCTTGATAGCGGCATCGGTGAGAACTCTGGTGGTCTCCTGGAAGGATGCGGCAGAAAGGAAGGAGTCGGTGGCAAGAGATGCCTTTGTAATACCCATAAGAACGGGTGAACAGGTAGCTGTCTGAAGCTCCTCGCCTGTTTCCTCCATCCTTGCTCTTACAGCCTTATTGGCATCGCGGAATTCCTTCTTATCTACTACGGAATTGGGAAGAAGTGCAGTATCACCTGCGTCCTCTACCTTAACCTTTCTCATCATCTGACGGGCGATAACCTCGATGTGCTTATCGTTGATGTCAACACCCTGAGTACGGTAGGTAAGCTGTACCTGGCTGATGAGATAGTCGTGAACGGCATTTACGCCGAGAACATTAAGAACATCTCTGGGATCGATGGAGCCCTCGGTGATGGTTTCACCCTTCTTAACGAGCTGACCCTCGGAAACTCTGGCTCTGGCGCCGAAGGTAAGGAAGTATTCCTTTCTTTCGCCTGTTTCCTCGTTGGTAACGACGATATGAGGATTCTTCTTAATGGTTTCGAAGGAAACGACACCGTCGATTTCCGAAAGCATAGCGAGAGTTTTCGGCTTTCTGGCTTCGAAGAGCTCTTCAACACGGGGAAGACCCTGTGTGATGTCGGCACCTGAAGGGACACCGCCGGTATGGAAGGTTCTCATCGTAAGCTGTGTACCGGGCTCACCGATGGACTGTGCAGCGATGATACCTACAGCCTCACCGATGGTAACGGGAAGACCGGATGCAAGGTTAGCACCGTAGCACTTGATACAGGCGCCGTGGTCGGAGTTACAGGTGAGAAGTGAGCGGATTTTGATGCGACGGATAAAGGAAGCATCCTCTTTGCTCATACCGGCCTCGAGAGCCTTATTCATTTTAGCGGTGAGGTAAGCGTCTACCTTTTCAGCCTCTGCTTCACTCATCATATGATCATTGGAGCAGATAACCTCGCCTGTTTCTTCATCCACGAGAGAATCGAGAAGATAACGGCCCTTAAGTCTTTCGGAAAGACTTTCAAGAATACGGTTACCGTCCATAATGTCGTAAACCTCGAGACCGTCTGTGCAGCCGCAGTCCTCCTCACGGATGATAACATCCTGTGAAACGTCAACGAGACGACGGGTAAGATAACCGGAGTCAGCCGTACGCAGAGCGGTATCGGCCAGACCCTTACGGGCACCACGGGAGGAAATGAAGTATTCCTGTACATTAAGGCCTTCACGGTAGTTAGCACGGATGGGAACCTCGATGGTTTTACCTGCGGTATTTGCGATAAGACCACGCATACCTGCGAGCTGACGAAGCTGTGAGTTAGAGCCTCGGGCACCGGAGTCAAGCATCATCCAGATGGGGTTGGTAGCCTCAAAGGAGCCTGTGAGGGCATCGGCTACGCGGGTAGTACAGATGTCCCATGCCTTGAGAACCTTGCTGGAACGGTCCTGATTAGAGAGAAGACCTCTGTTATATTTTCTGTTGATTTCGTCTACGATTTCTTCTGTCTCTGCGAGAATATCCTTCTTTGTAGCGGGAATGGTAGCATCACAGACAGCTACGGTGATACCGCTTCGTGTAGAATACTTGAAGCCCTGATTCTTGACATTGTCGAGAACCTCTGCTGTCTTTGCAGTGCCGTGTACCTGGATACATCTGGCGATGATTTTACCTAAAAGCTTTTTATTTACGAGACCCTCTACCTCGAGACGGAACATATTTTCGGGATCATCTCTGTCGATGAAGCCTAAATCCTGGGGAACGGGCTCATTGAAGATAATCTTGCCGAGAGTGGTGTCGATAATCTTTGAAACCTTTTCGCCCTTGTATTCCTTGGTCATTCTGACCTTGATTCTAGCGTGAAGATCTATTACGCCGGAGTCGTAAGCGAGTCTTGCCTCATTTACATCTCTGAACACCTTTCCTTCACCCTTGGCACCGGGAAGCTCGAGAGTCATATAGTATGAGCCGAGAACCATATCCTGTGTGGGAACGGCTACGGGCTTACCGTCGGAGGGCTTGAGAAGGTTATTTGCGGCGAGCATAAGGAAGCGTGCCTCTGCCTGTGCCTCTGCTGAAAGAGGAACGTGAACAGCCATCTGGTCACCGTCGAAGTCAGCGTTAAAGGCGGTACATACGAGAGGATGAAGCTTGATAGCCTTACCCTCTACGAGCACGGGCTCGAAGGCCTGGATACCGAGGCGGTGAAGAGTGGGAGCACGGTTAAGCATAACGGGGTGATCCTTGATAACTACCTCGAGAGCATCCCATACGCATTTTTCCTGTCGGTCAACTGTCTTTCTGGCAGTTTTGATATGTGCGGCTACACCTGTCTCCACGAGACGCTTCATAACGAAGGGCTTGAAGAGCTCGAGGGCCATTTCCTTCGGAAGACCGCACTGATAAAGCTTAAGTCCGGGGCCGACAACGATAACTGAACGGCCGGAATAGTCGACACGCTTACCGAGAAGATTCTGACGGAAGCGACCCTGCTTACCCTTAAGCATATCTGAAAGAGACTTAAGAGGTCTGTTATTGGGACCTGTAACGGGTCTGCCGCGTCTGCCGTTATCGATGAGTGCATCTACTGCCTCCTGAAGCATTCTCTTTTCGTTTCTGATGATAATGGCGGGAGCACCGAGCTCGAGAAGCTTCTTAAGACGGTTATTTCTGTTAATTACGCGACGGTAAAGGTCGTTAAGGTCACTGGTAGCGAAACGGCCGCCGTCAAGCTGTACCATGGGACGGATGTCGGGAGGAATTACGGGGATAACATCCAGAATCATCCATTCGGGCTTATTACCCGATGCCTTGAAGGCTTCGACTACTTCAAGTCTTTTAAGGATTCTGGCCTTTTTCTGACCGCTGGCGGTAGCGAGCTGCTCACGGAGCTCGTCATTGAGAGCCTCTACATCGATTTCCTGTAACAGCTCCTTGACTGCCTCGGCACCCATACCTACTCTGAACTCTTCGTCGTCATAGTAGTATTCTTTGATGTCGTCATACTGCTTATCGTTGATAACCTGTCCCTTCTTTACGCTGGGTACAGAGCCGGGATTGATAACAACATAAGCTGCAAAGTAAAGGATTCTTTCGAGATCTCTGGGAGAGATGTCGAGGATAAGTCCCATTCTGGAGGGAATACCCTTAAAGTACCAGATATGTGAAACGGGAGTAGCGAGTTCGATGTGACCCATACGCTCACGACGAACCTTTGCCTTTGTGATTTCTACATGGCAGCGCTCACATACCTTGCCCTTATGGCGGATTCTCTTATATCTTCCGCAGTGACACTCCCAGTCCTTGAGAGGTCCGAAGATTTTTTCGCAGAAAAGTCCGTCACTTTCGGGCTTGAGTGTACGATAATTTATAGTTTCAGGCTTAGTTACTTCACCGTAAGACCATTCTCTGATTTTTTCGGGAGAAGCAAGACCAATCTTAATTGATTCAAAGGTAATATTTTCCATATATATTTAAGCCAGCCCTTTCCGTATATTTAAAATTTAATGTCAGTCATATCTTTCCCCTGCTGTCAGAGCTCTGACAGCAAAGGAAGCTAAATTACATATTGTCTTCGTCGGGTACAAAGCCGTTTCCGAAGCCTGCATCGTTAATGGTGGGATTCATTTCGTTAAAGAAGGCGTTTACATCAAACTCCTCTTCTTCCTCGTCTGAAGCGAAAGCATCACCGAAAATGGAATCCATATCCAGCTCATCATCGTCACCGCTGAATTCGTCCTCGTCCTCGGAGAGGTTGAGATCGTCTTCGTTATCGTCCTCGTTAAGCTCGTGAGCTTCGGGAGCGCGGTACTTATGAAGAGATACGCCTTCGTCACCGTCAATGTTCTGCTTAAGGTCGATTTCCTGTTCGTCAGCGTCGAGAACCTTGACATCAAGACCGAGGCTCTGAAGCTCCTTAACGAGAACCTTGAAGGATTCGGGAACGCCTGCCTGAGGCACATTTTCACCGTTTACGATGGATTCGTATGTCTTTACACGACCGACAACGTCGTCTGACTTAACAGTAAGAATTTCCTGAAGAGTATAAGCTGCACCGTAAGCCTCGAGAGCCCAAACCTCCATTTCACCGAAACGCTGGCCGCCGAACTGTGCTTTACCGCCGAGGGGCTGCTGTGTAACAAGTGAGTAAGGACCTGTGGAACGGGCGTGCATCTTATCGTCAACGAGATGATGCAGCTTAAGGTAATACATAACACCTACGGTAACCTCGTTATCGAACTTGTCACCTGTACGGCCGTCATAAAGAACTGACTTACCGGTGGTGCTGATGTTAGCCATTTCGAGTGCTTCTCTGATGTCATCCTCGTGTGCACCGTCGAATACGGGAGTCATAATTTTCCAGCCGAGCTGACGGCAGGCAAAGCCGAGATGAACCTCAAGCACCTGACCGATGTTCATACGGGAGGGAACGCCGAGGGGGTTAAGCACGATGTCCAGAGGAGTACCGTCTGAAAGGAAGGGCATATCCTCCTGGGGAAGAACGCGGGAAACAACACCCTTATTACCGTGACGGCCGGCCATCTTATCACCGACCTGAATCTTTCTCTTCTGGGCGATGTAGCAGCGTACTACCTTATTTACACCGGGAGAAAGCTCGTCGCTGTTTTCTCTGGTAAATTCTTCTACATTTACGACGATACCGTTTTCGCCGTGAGGCTCACGCAGAGAGGTATCTCTTACTTCTCTGGCCTTTTCGCCGAAGATGGCACGGAGCAGTCTTTCTTCTGCGGTAAGCTCTGTTTCACCCTTCGGTGTAACCTTACCTACGAGGATGTCACCTGCGTGAACCTCTGCACCGACACGGATGATACCTCTTTCGTCGAGATCCTTGAGAGCGTCACCGACATTGGGAATATCGTTTGTGATTTCTTCGGGACCGAGCTTTGTATCTCTGGCCTCGAGCTCATATTTTTCGATGTGAATAGATGTGTAGACATCGTCACGGACAAGCTTTTCATTGATGAGAACGGCGTCCTCATAGTTATAGCCTTCCCAGGTCATAAAGCCGATAAGAGCGTTTTTACCCAGAGAGATTTCGCCGTGATCCGTAGCGGGACCGTCAGCGATAACCTGCTTCTCCTCTACGCGGTCACCGACTCTTACGACGGGCTTCTGATTAATACAGGTGCCCTGGTTGGAGCGCATAAACTTGATGAGGTTATAGGTGTCGACACGGTTATCGTCGGTGAGAACATCCACCTTGTCAGCACTTACATAGGTAACGGTACCTGCTGCCTTGGCAAGAACACAGACACCGGAGTCTGTGGCTGCCTTATATTCCATACCTGTGCCGACCATGGGAGAGTCACAGGTAAGGAGGGGAACTGCCTGACGCTGCATGTTCGAGCCCATAAGAGCACGGTTAGCGTCGTCGTTTTCGAGGAAGGGAATGAGAGCGGTAGCTACGGAAACAACCATCTTAGGTGAAACGTCCATATAATCTGCTCTGGAGGGGTCGATTTCGAGGAATTCGTCACGGTGACGGGCATTAACCTTATTTCTTACGAAGCGGTTTTCCTCGTCAAGTCTTTCGTTAGCCTGAACGACTGTGTATTCATCCTCCACATCCGCTGTCATATATTCATAGGTTTCGAGAACCTTGCCTGTCTCCTTATCGATGGGACGGAAGGGAGCCTCGATGAAGCCGTATTCATTGATTCGTGCGAAGGTAGCAAGATAAGAGATAAGACCGATGTTAGGACCTTCGGGAGTCTCGATGGGACACATACGGCCGTAGTGTGAGTAGTGAACGTCACGGACATCGAAGCCTGCACGGTCACGGGAAAGACCGCCGGGGCCGAGGGCTGAAAGTCTTCTCTTATGTGTAAGCTCTGCCAGAGGGTTATTCTGGTCCATAAACTGTGAAAGGGGTGATGAACCGAAGAACTCTCTTACGGCAGCGATAACGGGTCTGGTATTGATAAGAGCCTGGGGAGTAACCTTTTCGCTCTCCTGTGCCTGAAGGGTCATTCTTTCCTTAATGACTCTCTCCATACGGGAGAAGCCTACGCGGAACTGATTCTGTAAAAGCTCGCCTACGCTTCTGATACGGCGGTTACCGAGATGGTCGATGTCGTCGGCATTACCTACTCCGTTGGCAAGACAGTTAAGATAGTTAATGGATGCGAGAATATCGTCCACGATGATGGTTTTGGGAATAAGCTCGTCACCCTTTGATTCGAGGTAAGCCAGACCCTCTTCCTTGCTCATACCGTCCATTTCGGAAAGAACATCCATAAGAACGGTGTATCTTACATTTTCGTTTATACCTACGCTTCTTAATTCTTCGTCGGTGTAATCGGGAAGGTAGCCCTTGATGTCAACCATCTGGTTTGAGATAACCTTTACGGGCTCCTCGAGACCCTCGACTGAAACATAAGCAATCTTTGCACCTGCCTGCTCGATTTCGAGAGCGCGTGCTTTGGTGATAAGCTCACCCTCGTCGGCAATGATTTCACCGGTAAGCTCATTTACGATGGGAGCTGCAAGTCTGAAGCCGCGGATTCTGTCGGAGATGCCGAGCTTCTTATTGTACTTGTAGCGGCCGACTCTGGAAAGGTCGTATCTTCTCTCGTCGAAGAACATACCCTCGATGTGATTCTGTGCGCTGGCAAGCGTGGGAGGCTCACCGGGACGGAGCTTTTTATAAATTTCGATAAGTGCTTCGTCGCTGTTCTTTGAGTTATCCTTTTCGAGAGTAGCTTCGATTCTGTCGTCATAGCCGAAGAACTCACGGATATCTGTATCTGTGGAAACACCCAGAGCACGGATAAGTGTGGTGATGGGGATTTTTCTGTTTTTATCGATTCTTACGAAGAAGAGATCGTTCTGGTCAGTTTCATATTCGAGCCAGGCACCGCGACCGGGAATGATAGTAGAAGTGAAAAGCTTTTTACCGGTTACATTGTGAGTCATTCCGAAATATGCGCCGGGTGAACGGACGAGCTGTGAAACGATGGCGCGCTCTGCACCGTTAATAATGAAGGTACCGCTTTCGGTCATAAGGGGGAAGTCACCCATATAAACTTCGCTTTCCTTTACCTCACCTGTTTCCTTATTATAAAGGCGGACGGTGAGTCTCATGGGAGCAGAGTAGGTGGTGTCTCTCTCTTTGCATTCCTTTACGGTGTACTTGGGCTTGTCATCCATACGGTAGTCAACGAAGGAAAGGACTAAATTACCGCTGTAGTCGGTAATGTCCGACATATCCTTGAGAACTTCCTTAAGACCGATGTCGATGAACCATTTGTAAGAATCCTTCTGAACCTGGATAAGATTAGGCATCGGCATAACTTCTTCGATTTTACCGAAGCTCTTTCTTACGTTTGTTCCGAGTTTTACGTCGGTTACGTTTACCATTGGCTTATCACTCCATATCTTTATTATTTTCCTCGGGTGAGGAATTGCTTTACTATGTTTTTTTGAAAAAATGTCTTGACATTTCCGAGAATAAATGTTAATATTCAAATGTGGAAAGAGGCGTTAAGGCATAATTTCACATTATATGTTTTGATATGATAACATATATGTGCTTTTTTTGTCAAGGTTTTTTTCTTATTTTTTTATATTCCCGGGGATTTTTCTGCATAAAATAGTAGTTTTACCGTCTGAAAGGGCGGATTTTTTCTTTTTTATCAAAAAGCCGGCCACTTACCGTCCCCTGAAAACAGGAATACACTCCCCTGCCCCGAATGAGGACGAAGGAGTGTATTTTTCTTTTTATGAATTATCTTGCTGTAAAAACACGAGGGTTAGTGTGCTTATTTTTAGTTTATATCAAATCGTAGCTGAACTCGAAATCGGCACTTTCGCCCGCTATGCGCAGAGCTACATAGCCGTTCGGCTTTTCGAGAGTATATGTCTGCATAAGCTCATTGAGCTTAAACTCGTGAACTATCTCATCGTTATGAACGAGAACCACTCTGAAATTTCCCGACTCTACCCATAAATTATAAAGTGTGATGTCGAGACGGTTACCCTTTATGTTTAAGCCGTAAATTTCGGCTACTCCCGTAAACTTTTCGGATTTATATACGGGAAGATTATTAAACAGCTCCTTCGACTCGGAATAATTAAGGGCACCTACATCCATCTTTATAATATTTGAGTCGTTGATTTCCTGTAATTTGTAAATGTCGGGGCCGTTGGTGTCCTCGATATGCTCGAGAGCCGAGCCGAGCATCCACAGTGCGACAACAGCTACTAAAGCCACCGCACCTACAGCCGTAAGAATTTTTTTGATTTTCTCCATTCTATGCACCTCCGTAAGCTGATTATAGACCGAAAATACTGATCAGAGCATTGAAAATACTAATAAAAAAGTCGATAATTTTAGCGAAGGGATTTTTCACTGCAGAGCTAACATCATCTCCGAGTCTCTGTGATGAAAGCCACGAAATGAAGCCGTCCGGATAAGTCAGCTTAATGCTGTTTCCCTCACCGTCCACGGTAGAGATGGCCATATACTCACTTCCGTCATCCATAAACAGGTCATTGAGCACGGGAGTCCAGGTGTTATGTATCTCATCGCGCTGAAGTAATCCGCCGGTGCTGTAGTATGCCGAAAAGCTGGACCAACGGTTATTCTGCGGATTTTCGGAATGCTTGTTTAGATAATTGAAATAGTTTTTTACGGACAAATCACTTAACTGGGGATAATTGTCGTTACTGTTATTGAATACCCACACAGCGGTACCCGAAAGCGACTTAAGCTCTGCGTTAGTGGGAATGTATACGGGTGAAACGGGAAAAATGGCAGCGAAAACATCGGGATAAGCCGCCGCTATTTTATAAACGCCCTTACCTCCCATGGAGTTACCGCCCACATAAATACGGTCAAGGTCAATATTATCAATATTAGCCTCGATGAAATCATCGAGTACGCTTTTGGCATCCTCTACAGCGAAATCCCACGCAAGGGTTATGCTTTTAGTCGGGTCGCGGGGTAAAAGCAGAAATGCACCGCCTGCATCCTTAAAGCGAGCCTGCAATTCATCGGTGGAAAATTTGTAAATATCGGTGTTATAAAGCTGATGTCGGGGATAATCACCCGAGGCGTTTCCGTGAAGCCAGAGAATCAGAGGATACCTCGTGGTGTCATCCTCTCCCTTTACAGGTGAAAAGTAAACATAATCGAGTGCGCCCTCGCCGTCCTCGAAATACTCGTATGCGGCATCGGGACCTGCGGAAAGAGAAACTGCATAAGCAGAAAGGCAGGATAACACAGACATCATCATTATAAGCGAAA
This sequence comes from Acutalibacteraceae bacterium, assembly GCA_045588555.1. Taxonomy (GTDB): domain Bacteria; phylum Bacillota; class Clostridia; order Oscillospirales; family Acutalibacteraceae; genus UBA6857. The sequence goes on from JAZNEL010000048.1 coordinate 29,105, forward strand.
GCAAAAAGGAAAATGTTTTTTTCATAGCTGTCATCGCTCCTTCATTAATATTCTGTTTACAATTATACCATTACCCTTAACTGCTGTCAATGCAATAATAAACTTTAATACAATAGTCACTTTCCTGTAATACGCATACATTAATATACGGATTCTTTTAAGTCTCCGCTTCATCACGGGATGACAGTAATCGAGTCCCGTTTTTCGGGGATTTTTCCGTCAATTCTTCGTTAATCTACAGTAACGCAAGCCGCGTCTACACCGTAATATTTTAAAAGCTTCAGCTGTGCCTCGCCTATTCTCTCCCCTGCTGTCACTATGGGGACGGCAGGCGGACAGCTGATGTTTATGCTGCCGCAGACTCTGCCGAGAGCCTCCTCGGTCTTAACCCTTTCCACGGGAAGATAAATACATTCGGAAAGAGGTATAACCGCTTCGGGCGGTGTGATTACGGGCGGCTGTTCATCGATTTTCTCTCTGCGCGGCAGAGCAAAAAGAACGCTTTGAAGATATTCAAGCTCCTCATCGGTGTTACTCTCCGTCAACATCAGCACGGTGTAATCCGCATCGGCAAATTCACATACTAAACCCTTAAAATTAAGATACTCCGCCAGTTCCGTGCCCCTGTAGCCGTATTTTTTAGCATCGAAAGTAAGCTTTAAGGGCTCGTCACCGATGAACGAGTAGCCCTTTACGGCAAGATTTTCCTTCAGCCTCTGCACCTTTTCGATAAATTCGGCGAGTATGGCGGGATAATTCTCGGAGAGTAAGCCGTTAGCCTTATCCAACGAACGGAGAATAAGATAGGACGGACTCGTAGAAGCAAAAACCGAGAGAGCATATTCTGCCCGTTCAAGCATAAGTGCGGGAGCCTTACGGGAAAGATGCAGATAGGCTCCACCCGTGAGCACGGGGAGAGTTTTATGTGCCGAGTCACAGCACAGGTGCGCTCCGAGATGAATGGGGTGACGGTTTTCGGGCAGGAAATTAAGGTAAGCTCCGTGTGCATTATCCACAGCGAGGATTACCCCCTTTTCCTCACAGACAGCGGAAATGCCCTTTATGTCCGCCGTATTTCCGAGATAGTCGGGTGAGGTAACATAAACTGCGGTGGGAAGCTCGTCGAGACTTTCGAGATAAGACCTTACCTCGTCGGCAGAAATGTCACAGCAGGTAAGCCCTCTGCTTTTTTTACCGTAAAGCCATCTGATTTCAGTTCCCGTCAGAGCACAGGCAGTGATAAAGGTCTTATGAGCGTTACGGAAGGCGGCTATCTCCGCCCTTCTGCCGCAGGAAAGCGCATAAAGCTTAATCAGATAAACCATCGCACGGACGGACAGCGACGAGCCCTCGGTGCTGAAAAAGGTTTTCGCAGTACCGAAAAGCGAAGCGGCATTTTCCATACTCTCCTTCAGAATCCCTCCGGCACCGTAGAGCACATCAGCACCCTCTACCTCTGTTATGTCATACTCCTCCATACCAAGAAATGCCCGACCTTTATGACCGGGCATATGAAAGCGTACCTTATTATCTTTTACATATTCGTCGAGAAAATCATTAAGGGGAGTTTTCATTATTCGTCTCCTAATGCTTTGGCTACCTCGAGCATAACGGCACATTCCATTCTCTTTTTGAAAAGCTCACAGCCTGTGGCATAAATACCCTTTACACTGCCTGTAGCGTGGTAGGCGTTAGCGGCACATCCGCCGGAGCAATACAATCTTGCCCAGCAGTTTCTGCACTCCTCACGGGTATAAACATTACACTCTGCAAATTCGTTCTGTATTTCGGTATTCGTTACACCCTGCCATACATCTCCGAGCTTATATTTCTCTTCGCCCACAAACTGGTGACAGGGATAAAGGTCACCCCAGGGAGTAACAGCCATATATTCCGTACCCGAGCCGCAGCCTGAAATACGCTTATAGATGCAGGGGCCGCCCTTAAGGTCGATCATATAGTGATAGAAGGTAAAGCCGTCTCCCTCCTTATGCTTTTTCAGCATAAGCTCTGCCAGCTCCTCATATTGCTTCATTACCACGGGAAGGTCCTCCTCAGTAAGAGCGGAGGGGTCATCTCCGGCACAGACCACGGGCTCCATGCTCAACTCCTTAAAGCCGAGAGAAAGCATTTCCTTTATATCCTCTAAAAAGTCGGGATTATGATGGGTAAAGGTACCGCGCATATAGTAGTTTTTGCCGCCGCGTGCTTCCACGAGTTTCTGAAACTTCGGTACTATCTTTTCCCAGCTTCCCTTTCCGTTATAGTCCACGCGGAAGCGGTCGTGCACTTCCCTTCTGCCGTCAAGACTTAAAACCACATTACTCATTTCCCTGTTTGCGAAATCAATAACATCGTCATCGATAAGCACGCCGTTTGTAGTAAGAGTGAAGCGGAAGTTTTTACCGTGCTGTTTTTCTATGCTTCTGGCATAAGCTACGAGCTGTTTGACCACCTCGAAATTCATCAGAGGCTCACCGCCGAAGAAGTCAACCTCGAGATTTTTTCTCGTTCCCGAATTAGCGATGAGGTAATCAAAGGCCTGCTTACCCACCTCAAAGCTCATCAGCGCTCTGTCACCGTGGTATTTACCCTGACTGGCGAAGCAGTAGGAGCAGTTAAGATTACAGGTGTGGGCGATGTGCATACACAAAGCCTTTACGATGCCCGCACTTTTTTTCTTAAGCTCTCCCGCCATCGGCTCGAAGGTATCCTCGGAAAAAAGCTTGCCCTCATTTTTCAGCTCCTCGATGTCATCAAAGCAAAGCTCCAGCTCCTCTCTCGTGACATCCTCTCTGTCGCCGTACCTTTCGAGCATAAGAGAGATAATCTTTTCTCTGTCTTCCTTTTCATAAAGATTAATAATGTCGTAGGCCACCTCGTCCACGGCGTGAACGGAGCCCGAGCAGATGTCGAGAACGATGTTAAAGCCTCCGAGTTTATATGAATGTATCATTTTACTGTTCCTTTCACAGAAAAATGCCGCCGTAAAGGTCGGCGGCACATCTCAAAAAATCAAAGCTTATTTCTGCTTGCTTTCACACTGCTGGTTAGCGATACCGCAGCTTGTTTTACATGCAGACTGGCAGGATGTCTGACATTCGCCGCAACCGCCGTTCTTTGCAGAAGAGCAAAGGTTTTTAGTTTCCATAGTCTTAATACGCTTCATAATTATGTACCTCCTGTGAGTTTGTTCGGTTTATTATAGCACGGTTTTTTCGGCAAGTCAACATTTTTATTTATAAATACTTTTTTTCGGTAAATACTTGTTCTGTAATTATTTTAATTATGTATAATAGGTTAATTTTCGTGAAAAGGTTTGAAATTACTGAAAGATTATGATATAATGCACCTCGGTGTAAAACCTAAAAAAAACGAAACAGGAGTACAGAAAAATGAAAAAGTTTACAGCAATCCTTCTCTCATTAGCAGTAGTTCTCGTTCTTTTCGCTGCCTGCGGCGGCAATACAGGTAACGAGGGCACCGGAGCTTCCTCTTACGAAGATGCCGCAGCAGTGCTCAACGCAGTATGGGCAGGCTACGCAGACGAAGCAGAGGAAAACAAATTCCCCATCGGCGGCGGTGATTCAGCCAACCTCGTTATGGACGCTCCCGGCAAGTTCGACATCACAGCCACAGAGGAGCTCGATGTAACTCTCGCTCTTCCCGCTTCGCAGACAGCAAACATCGAGGATGCAGCTTCAATGATGCACATGATGAACGCCAACAACTTCACGGGCGCTGCTTACAAGCTCAAGGCAGGCACAGATGCAGCCACTTTCGCCAAGGACTTCCAGGACGGCCTTAACGGCAGACAGTGGATGTGCGGCTTCCCCGAAAAGTTCGTAGTTATCCAGACCGGTGACTTCGTAGTAACTGCTTTCGGTAACGGCCAGATCATCGATCTTTTCAAAACCAAGGCTATGGCACTCGAGAACGCTGAATTAATTCTCGAAGGCGCAATCGCCGCATAAGAGAAAACTATGCTTTTTTCAAGTATCCCCTTCATCTATTATTTTCTGCCGATAGTATTTCTTATCTGCTTTATCGTTCCCCGTAAGCTGAAAAACTTCGCTCTTTTAGTGTCAAGTCTTGTCTTTTACGCCTGGGGCGAGCCGAAGCTGACGGCAGTAATGCTGATTTCCATAGCTACGGGTTATGTATCGGGACTTATGCTTGAAAAATACAGGAACACTAAAAAGGGCAGGCTCATTTTATGCCTGTCCCTTTTAATACCTGTTTCTTTTCTGGTATATTTCAAGTACGCTGACTTTTTCATCTCCTCCTTCAATTCAGCTACGGGACTGTCCGTTCCCCTGCTGAATGTGGTTCTTCCCATCGGCATCAGCTTTTACACCTTTCAGATTTTAAGCTATCAGGTGGATGTTTACCGAGGCACGGCGGCACAGAAAAGCCCCGTCGACCTCGCCTGTTACATCACCCTTTTCCCCCAGCTTATCGCAGGCCCTATCGTACGGTACACCGACATCGAGCACGAGCTGAAAGCACGCGTTGTCACAGCGGAGCTGTTTTCCTCGGGTGTGGTTAAATTCACCGTGGGTCTGGGTAAAAAAATACTTTTGGCCAATACCATCGGCTCCTTCTGTGCCGCCTTTGACGGTGCTACGGAAAAATCGGTAATCTTTGCCTGGGTTAATGCGGCGGCGGTAGCACTTCAGATTTATTTCGACTTTTCGGGCTACAGCGATATGGCAATAGGCCTCAGCAGAATGCTCGGCTTCCGCTTCCCCGAAAACTTCAATTATCCCTTTATTTCCAAAAGTGCTACGGAATTCTGGAGAAGATGGCATATTTCTCTCGGCTCCTGGTTCAGAGATTATGTCTACATCCCCCTCGGCGGCAACAGAGTTTCTCCCGCCCGACACATTTTTAATATATTTGTGGTCTGGTTTTTGACCGGCTTCTGGCACGGAGCAGGCTGGAACTACATTATATGGGGAATTTTTTATGCGGTTATCCTCATCGCCGAAAAGCTTTTATACGGAAAGCTTTTAGAAAAGCATCCTATCGTATCCCGCATTTATCTTATCCTCATCACCCTCATAAGCTTCACCGTATTTAACCGGGAGAATCTGACTGATATGCTCGCCTGCTTCAGACTGATGTTCGGTCTCGACGGTGCGCCCCTGATTACGGCTGAGGCTCTCTACTATTTAAAAAGCTATGCCGTTCTTATAACTGCGGCTGTCATCGGCTCCACACCGCTTATGAAAAATCTTGCCCTGAAAATCCCCGAAAAGGCAAGATATATTCTGACCCCTCTGTTTATCATCGGAGTGTTCATCCTTTCGACAGCTTATCTCGCAGACGGCTCATTCAACCCATTTTTATATTTCAGGTTCTGATAAAATGAAAAAAAAGACTTTCAGCATCATAATATGTACCCTTGCCTGCGCCATAGTGCTTTCGGGCTTTCTTCTGTGCGTCCTTCTGCCCAAGGATGGCTATTCGGAAAGCGAAAGAAGGGAGCTGGCAGATTTTCCGGAGGTTTCCGTTTCTTCTCTGCTCACGGGTAAATTTATGGACGCCTTTGAAGGCTATGCGGCAGACAATTTTCCCTTCAGAGACACCCTGCGCAGTATCAAGGCATACTTCAGCTACTATGTTTTAAGGCAGAAGGATAACAATAAAATCTATGTTCACGACGGCTATATTGCCTCGATGGATTATCCCTATAACAAAGAATCGGTAGCTTATGCCGCTTCCCGATTCAGCTATATTTATGAGAAATATCTGTATAATTCGAGGGTGTTTCTTTCCGTAATCCCCGACAAAAATGTTTTTCTTGCCGAGGAAGCCGGTGTACTGCACTTCGACATCGAAAAACTTGTCAAGGATATGAGAGAGGCCATGCCTTACGCGGAATACATCGATATTTTCCCCACCCTCTCCATCGAGGACTACTATAAAACCGACTCCCACTGGAGACAGGACAAAATCGAAGATACAGCACAGGCTCTTGCCGACGGTCTCGGTGTAAATCTCATCGGCGGCCGAACGCCCGTAGCCTCCTCCCTCCCCTTTTACGGTGTTTATTACGGACAGGCGGCGCTGAAGCTTGAGGCGGACAGCATCGCATATCTGACGAGCCCCGTTATCGAAAAAATGACAGCCTTCGACGGACAGAACAGCAAAAGCATTCCTGTTTACGACACAAAAAGAATAAGCGGAAGAGACCCTTATGAGACCTTTCTTTCAGGCCCTCTCTCCCTCGTCACCGTAGAAAACCCCGAGGCAGACAATGACAGAGCGCTGATTATTTTCCGCGACTCCTTCGCATCTTCCATCGCTCCTCTTCTGGCTGAAGGCTATAAAAAGCTAACCCTGGTCGACATCCGCTATATGAATGTTGACTACGCCTGCAGTCTTCTCGATTTCGAGAACAAGGACATTCTCTTCCTTTACAGCACGGCAATCCTCAACAACAGTGAGACGATAAAATAAAAGAAAAAATTTGTAAAAAACTTGCCGAAAACTATTGACTTTTCCTTTCTTTAGTGATATAGTATACAAGCGCTCGAGAGAGCGGAAAGCTAATATGCGAGAGTGGCGGATCGGCAGCATTGAACACGACCGCATCCTGCGGATGATTCAGGGAGTGTGAAATGGCGCAGCGGTCAGAATCTGACGAAGCGTACAGCGAGTAACAGATTCTGGGCACCGCAAGAGTCACGCGCACGCTCGTTCCCCTTTTTTTACAAGTTAATATATGCGAGAGTGGCGGAATCGGCAGACGCGCACGTTTGAGGGGCGTGTGGGGCAGCTCGTACGGGTTCAAGTCCCGTCTCTCGCACCATAGTGAGTATTCATAACACAAGTGAATACTCACTTTTCTTTTTTTACATTTCCTCATAGTTAAATTTAATCTAATTTGTTATGTATCGAGCAGGTTTTAAGCCTGCTCTTTTTTGTTATGCCGTTAAATACTCAACGGCTACGCCTTGTCTTGCTTCGAGGACTATATTCTCCTCTTTAACAGGATTCTCAATAACCCCGATAAAGCGGTAGTGAATAATGATTTTCTGTGTTTTGTTTTTGCCTTTACCCTCAATAGAATGAACTTCGATTTTCTCAATCAGTTCATTTAAGAGCGCAGGTGTTAGTGTTTCCATCTGCATAAACTTATGCTTCTTGATCTTTTAAATTAGACATGTTCGAATCCAATGATGAGAAACTGAAACAGTATTTTGAAAATCTTTTAAATGACATATATTTTTCTTCCTTTATACTATAAATTTTATACTATCTTGTCACCATTCAATATGCTCATTAATAAATCTTTCAAACTGCCATTCAGGACCGTCATACAAAACCTGCAACAACGCTTCTTGTAATTCTGATTTCGAAAGTTTCTTTATGTAATTCTGAAGCATATCTTCAAATTCGTCATGGGTTTCATCGCAATCATCACAGTCTTCATCATAATCATCGAAGTCATCATAGAACCCGTCATAATGATACTTTTTAGAATAATCTTTGAACTCGCGATATTCATCTATGTATTTTTGAGCTTCGTCAGGAAACACAGTGTAAAAAACAGCTATCATATGTTTGCAGATTTTTCTGCCATTCGCAAACGGACAATCACAGGTTGAAGACAAGGTTTTTTCAAGGTTGATCCGCACCTTGTACGGTTCTGTCATAGTGCCTTGTACAGTGCCTTCGTATTCACAATCGCTTATTTTGTCGTACGATAACACTTTTTTGTCAACAAAGTATTCATATCCTCGGCATCTTGATTTTTGACTTGCTTTTGTCAGTAAACTCATAACAATATCTCCTAAACATTATTCCAACAAATCCTCTGCTTTGCAACCAAGAGCCTGAGCTAATGCAAACAAGTTACTTGCTTTTGCTTTATTGATATCCTTTGCACGCTGTTCATATTGCTGAATCATTCGGAGTGTAACTCCTGATTTTTCAGATAACTCTTTTTGCGAAAGTCCGATTGCTTTGCGTATGGTCTGTAATTTTGTCGGCAGATTTTTGCGTTCAAGTATGGAGTTTGCGACATCAACAAACTTTTCCTCCGAGGCTTCGTGTAGGGTGGGATAAAGCTTATAGATTTCGCTCATAGGGAGATAATTTTTTATTTCCTTGAAGCTTTTCCCTGTGTTCCATTGGTAAAATGCAAGTATCCAACCGCACCAATATTCAGGTGAGTAATCGTATTCGGTCTGTGGTGCAGAAAAATCAATAATTTTTCCTGTACGGTTTAATACCTCCCATACAAGCTCCGTTCCCGAAAGGCCTGAAACGAATTTCGGAACACCGCCGGCAAATTGCTCTGCAATACCGCTTATGATAAACATATCAAGAAAATCATCCATAGGTATATTCAGGACAGTTGCCGCATAATCAAATGCTTCACCAAGATTTCTCATAGCATCATTAAGATACATTTCATCGTAAGCGTACATCATGACTCGTCATTTCCTCTCTGATAATATCTCTCATATAAATACCGCCCAAATCTTCTTTTTCAAGCTCTGCAAAAAAGGCATTGCGAGCTTCATCATCTCTCATTTTTCTGCGAGCATAGTAAATAGTATTATCTGCTAATTCTGCTGATTTAAACTCTATCTGATTAAATGCTTTTTCGGTTTTCAAAACATATTGCTCGCCGAGTTTACCAAGTCGCATAGCATAGTTCAACTGACTTAAAGAAATTTCGTTACTTATAAATGCTCTTGCAAATGAGAAATATGAATCATCTGCACGGTAACCGATAACTAAATCATATTCACTTATATCAACTAAAAAATGCTCCTTTAACCACTGAACGCCTCTACGCATAACAGGAGTTGATACACGAAAACGGCGATTTTCCATAAGCAGAGCAAGCCAATGAAGAATAGTATATTCTTCTGAAGATAAATTCAAAATCTTCAACCCGGTTGTATCAAGCTCATATTTATTTGCAAATCCGTCAACGCCCTCATTACAAGACCATTCCTTTGCAAGCTCTATGTGTTCGGTGCAATAAAAGCCTTGACCGTAATCGTTATATACTTTGCCTTTGCCGAAAAGTGGATTTTCAATTTTTTCATTTGAGCCGTGATATAAAACAATTTTACTCATAACAAATCTCCTTATTGCTATCTCTAAAGAGTTACCTTTTTTATATTATATCCCCAAAGAGTCAGTTTGTCAATAGATGTAAAAAAGATGGCAAGCAATATCCTGCCATCTGAAAAATTAATTATATATTATTTCATCGGTTACAATTTCACTTGCTCTTGATTTTATGTTCTGCATACGGCATACCCACTCCAACAGATTATCTTCTTTCAAAATTGTTCGGTAACACCTTCTACGGTTTTCATCTGTGCCACAAGAGTTTCAAACATATTCCTCGCTTGATTTTCTATTTCGGCACAGCGCTGATAAAGTTTACCTTGAGTAAGCAGAGTTATAAATAATCGCTCTTTGTATTATAATAAAAATAAGCATAACTGTAAATTTAGTCGTAAGACCAAATTCAGTTACGCTTATATTGTACCAATTTGAATGGGTGCAAAGAATGGGTAATATTCAGCATAGGGCGAAGGAAATCGTATGTGATGAGCTGATATATGTATAAACAGACCGAAAAATACTATAACCGTAACAACAAATTAATCCCGCAGGCAACTACCTGCGGGATTAATAATTACTGAAGTTACCGTAAATGACGTTATGGTAAGTGCTACGCTCGGTGTGATAATCCGGACTATAACAGGAGTAGCTGCGATTTACGGATTAACCGCTGAATATTTGAATGCAAAGCCGATTTTGTTATTTTCTGTTTGCCAGACGGTAGTTGTTCACCAGGACAGCGAGTTCTATGCGGCTGTGAACATCAAGTGCATAATAAATATCCTTCACGTAATCCTTCACGGTATGCTCGGAAATAACAAGGGACTCTGCAATATCCTTGTTGGTATACCCCATGCAGATAAGCTCTGCAACCTCGCGCTTTTTCGGACTGAGCTTTAAAAGCGGATCATC
>JAZNEL010000049.1:0-51661 GCA_045588555.1 Acutalibacteraceae bacterium
CTTCGCAGTTTCGTAAGAACTGAAAATTTCTTGTATTGAAGCCACAAAATGAAGCAAGGCTGCCGCCTTGCGAGGCTTTTGGCAAAAATACAGGGAATTTTGTTCGAGAAACAAATACTGCCTTATGGGATGGCGGCTTAACGCTCTCCTGCTTTGAATTACGAGTATTATTAAAGCTTTGTGTAGGTGATATAATACACATTCGGCTTTTTGATACCCGAAGCCTTGAGCTCCGTCTTAAGAAGCTTGGCGGTCTTTTTATTTTCTGCCATAAACTTAATGCCCTTGGCAGTTTTACCGAAGGCCTTTTCTCCGATTTCGGGAGCCTTCTTCGTGTTTTCGAAGGTCACCTTTTTCAGCTTTTCACAGCCGTAAAAAGCATCATCACCGATTTCAGTCACCTTTTTGGAAATGATGAAGGACTTAAGGGATTTACATTCATAAAATGCACCTGTACCGATTTTTGTGATGCTTGCTCTGTTATAAACATTTGTGAGCTTTGTGCAGCCTTTAAAGACAAAGTGGCTGATGATTATTTTCTTTACAGAGGAGGGAAGGTAAACCTTTTTGAGAGCTGTACAACCGGAGAAGGTATACAACTGTATGTTCAGCACTTTAGCATTACTGTCCTTGAATACAACCTTGGTGAGCTTTTTACAGCCGCTGAAAACTCCGCCTTCGTCCTCATCGCTTCCGAAATCCGTAACGCTTGCCGGAATGGTAACCGAGGTAAGACCTGTATTAACGAAAGCTCCGCCGCCAACTGTGGTAAGTGTTTTCGGTAAAGAGATTTTGCTTAAAGCTTTACAGCCGTAAAATGCATCGGATTCGATGGCTTTAACCTTGCCTTCTATTTTTACTGTTTTGAGCTTTTCACAATCCTGAAACATCCCGCGTTCGATAACAGTTGCTTTAGAGGGGATGTTTATCTTTTCAAGGCTTTCCGTTTTATAAAAAGCACAGTACCAAATTTTCTTTACAGTGGAGGGAAGCTTTACTGTTTTTACACCGTCGAGAGAGCTGAAGGCACCGGTACAGATTTCCTCGATACCCTTGGGTACGGTAATCTTTTTCACATTGGGCAGAGACTCTACGGTGTGAATATTAAGGTCGTCCTCCTTCCAGACATTAATCTTCTTTACGGGAATGCCGCCGATTTCACTTACGATTTTTACCTCTGTGGCCTTTTCGGCAACCTCCTGTGTGGCAAAATAATCCTCTACATAATAGCTTTTTCCGTCTTCGTCAAGAACATAAACCACATTATCGATTATTTTTACCGTATCACTTTCTTTGTAGGGTCTGTCCGAATACAGAGCACTCGTGCTGAAGGTGAATGCTATAACAGCCAGAACAACTGTAGTAAGAAGCATAATTATCTTTTTCATCTTTCTTGTCTCCTTTTTAAAATGCTTTCGGGGGCTTATGTCCCCTGCAAGCCGAAAATCGCTATAAATATAACAGAAAGAAGAATTATTTTTCTTTTCATAAAAGCTCCTCATTTTACTTTCTTTTCTCCTTTATAGCATTAATGCACCACCCTGTCAATAGGTCCGGGAAAAACTTAAGAATTGCAGAAAGATAAGCAAACAGAGCCGATAAGCTCCGCACCGTTTCAACTCTCTTGATTTTTCGGACGAATGAGTGTATAATATGTTAACATCAATAACGAAAGGGTGCTTATTATGCCTCACGAAATAAAAATCACTCTCACTGTTTTAGCCGTAATCGCCGCTGTACTGCTTTTAATCTGGCTCGGTCTCGGCTTCGCCTTTTTCTTCATCGCTCTGGGTAATAAAAAAAGAAAGGACAATACCGTTCCCTGTAAGGGCAGTCTTTTCGAAAAGAATGCCGATAACCCCACTCTGAAAAGAGGCTACAAATGGTTCGACACTACATACCATCAGGAGGTTATCATCAAAAACCGTAAGGGCGAAAATCTCCACGGTGTGGAATTTCGTAACCCCTCAAACAGTAATGTCTGGGCCATAGTGCTTCACGGCTGGACGAATGTAAACCGCGAAATGGGCACCTACGGCGTCGAATACTACAAAAGAGGCTTCAATGTTCTCATTCCCGACCTTCGCGGCCATAATAACAGCGAGCACAAATATGTTACTATGGGCTGGATGGACCGCTTTGATGTGGTAGATTGGATAAACAGCATCGTAAAGGAAAATCCGAAATCAAAAATCATTCTTCACGGCCCCTCTATGGGCGGCGCCACCACTATGATGACCACCGGTGAGGAGCTTCCCGAAAATGTTATGCTTGCCGTCGAGGACTGCGGCTTTACCAATGTAAAGGAAATTTTCGCTGACCGCTGTAAGAGAAAGTATCATCTTCCTCCGAAGCTCGTTATGCCTCCCGCCGCACTCGTGTGCCGTCTTCTTAACGGTTTTTTCTGGGGCAAGGCTTCAGCTGTGGAGCAGGTGAAAAAGTCAAAGACTCCTACCCTTTTCATCCACGGTGATAAGGATGACTTCGTACGGATCTCAAATCTTGACCCTGTTTTCAATGCCTGCGCTGCCGAAAAGGAAAAGCACATCGTTCGCGGCGCCGAGCACGCTCTCTCCGCCATCTGGTTCCCCGAGGAATACTGGGCAGTGGTAGACGACTTCCTCGAAAAGCATCTTTACAGTAAAACAGCAAACTAAACATAAAAATCTCTCCCGGACTTCTGGTGAAGCGGGAGAGATTTCTTATTTGATTAATCAGTCGGGATAGCCGTTAGGATTCTGACTCTGCCATCTCCAGGAGTCAGCGCACATTTCATCGATGCCTCTTTCAGCCTTCCAGCCGAGCTCCTCGTATGCTTTAGTGGGGTCGGAATAGCATACGGCTACATCACCGGGACGGCGGTCTACTATTTTATAGTTTATCTTTACACCGCTTGCCTTCTCGAAGGCTCTGACCACATCGAGAACGCTGTAGCCTGTGCCTGTACCGAGGTTGTAAACATCGAGGCCGCTTTTGCCGAGAACTCTCTGTAAAGCCTTTACATGACCTGCGGCAAGGTCAACCACATGGATGTAGTCTCTCACACCGGTGCCGTCGTGAGTATCATAGTCAGAGCCGAAAACGCTCAGACATTCACGCTTACCGATAGCGACCTGTGTGATAAAGGGCATAAGATTATTCGGGATACCGTTCGGGTCCTCACCGATTCTGCCGCTTTCGTGAGCACCGATGGGATTAAAGTAGCGGAGAAGACAGATAGACCAATCCTTGTCAGATTTGAAAAGATCGGAAAGGATAATCTCTATCATAAACTTGGTAGTGCCGTAGGGATTAGTGGTACCGCCCGTAGGCATAGACTCCTTAAGAGGAGAAATATTATTACTGCCGTAAACGGTGGCAGATGAGCTGAAAACTATTTTTTTACAGCCGTTCTTTCTCATTACATCGCAGAGAACGAGTGTACCTGCGATATTGTTATCATAATACTCCAGAGGCTTCTGACAGCTTTCGCCGACAGCCTTGAGACCTGCGAAATGGATAACTGCGTCGATTTTCTCTTCCTTAAAGATTTTATCGAGACCCTTTTCATCCCTGATGTCGCACTCATAAAAGGTTACCGGCTTACCGCTGAGGTCTGCCGTTCTTTTCAGAGCTTCTCTCTTACTGTTATAAAAATTATCCACCACGACTACATCGTAGCCCGCTTTAATAAGCTCAATGCAGGTGTGGGAGCCGATGTATCCGGCACCGCCTGTAACAAGAATTGACATATTCGTTCACCTCGTTTATAATATATGAATAGATTATACAACAAAAAAATTCAACTTTCAATAGTTTTAACATAAGGAGATTTAATTTATGGAAAATTTATCAGATATTTCCGTCATCAGAAAGGTGATGGAAAAGCACGGCTTTAACTTTTCCAAAGCGCTCGGTCAGAACTTTCTCATAAATCCTACTGTCTGCCCCCGTATGGCTGAAATGTGCGGTGCCGATGAAAACACGGGCGTTATAGAGGTAGGTGCAGGTGTAGGAGTTCTCACTGCAGAATTAGCCAAAAGAGCGAAAAAGGTCGTGTGTATCGAGCTGGACACGAGGCTTCTCCCCGTCCTCGACGAAACTCTGGCCGATTTCGATAACATCGAGATTATCAATGCTGACATTATGAAAACTGACCTCAAGGCTCTTATCGAAGAAAAATTTCAGGGCATGAAGGTCGTGGTCTGTGCTAATCTTCCCTACTACATAACATCTCCCGTCATTACGCTTCTTCTCGAAAGCAAGCTTCCGATAGATGCGGTTACGGTTATGATTCAGAGAGAGGCGGCCGACAGGCTCTGCACTCCCGTAGGCTCGAGAGACTCGGGTGCCATCACCGTATGCACTAACTATTACGCAGTACCCGAAACCCTCTTTCATGTGTCAAGAGGCTCCTTTATGCCCGCACCCAATGTGGACAGCACGGTCATAAGGCTGAACATCAGAAAAGAGCCCGCCGTTTCCGTAAGCGATGAAAAGAAATTTTTCAGAATGGTAAAGGCCGCCTTCGCACAGAGAAGAAAGACAGCCGTAAACTCCATAGCAAGCGGAATGTCCCTTTCCAAGGATAAGGTAGCAGAGGCTATTACCGCCGCAGGACTCGATGTGAATGTGAGAGCGGAAAAGCTTTCTATGCAGGAGCTGGCCGATATTTGTGAGGGCTTGTAATTTTGACTTTTTTCATAAAGTAAAAAACCTTTACAGCAAATCCGACGCTGTAAAGGTTTTTTCTTTACTATGTGGAAAACACGGTCGAAAATGTTAAAGAGTGCGGATAAACTAACATAAAGACCTGTTAAAAGTACTTTAAACTGTGAAAAGCTGTAAAGTTTTCAACTTTACTGACAGAGTTTTCCACATTTTTGTTGAAAACTTATGAGGATTATTCATTATGCACTTTTTTGCATAAAAGCAGATGAATTAATATTCTCTGGCAATTCTCGCAAAGCGGTAGTCGTTTTCATAGCTGATAGTACCCGAGGAACGGTAAATACTCAAAATGAGTCCGACAGCTAAATATACACAGACCGTAGACGAGCCGCCGGCACTGATAAAGGGAAGAGTGATACCGATAACAGGAAGCAGTCGGGTACACATACCGATATTGATAACAGCCTGTGCTATCAGCATAAAGGCTACACCGTAGCTCATCATTTCAGCCGCGAAATTCTTAGACCTTCTGCCCACATAAACTATTCTCACGGCAAGCAACAGAAAAAGAATCAGAAGCACCAGTGCTCCGATGAAGCCAAGCTCCTCACAGATAGCAGAAAAAATCATATCGTTCTGCTTTTCCGGTAAAAGAGTGCTCTGGGTAAGCTCACCGTTATAAAGTCCCATTCCCGTAAAGCCGCCGTTCTGTATGGCCTTAAGAGCCTGGTTCTGCTGATAAATTTCCGTGGGATAAGCGTCGGGATTAAACAGTGCCAGAATACGGTTTCGCTGAATGTTATCGAAAATCTTCAGCCATATAACGGGAGAAGCCGCGGCAATAAGCAGGCCTCCCGCAGGGAAATACACCCAATGAACACCGGAAACGAGCATCATCCCGATAAACATCATTCCGAAAATAAGAGCCGAGCCCATATCACCCGTAGCCACGACGAGAACTATGGGAATCATAGCGTGAACACAGAGAAAAAACACTGTCTTAAGTGAGGAAAGGTCGTTTTTTACCTTGCTCAAATGAAAGGAGAAGGTAACGATGAAGCCTATCTTTACTATTTCCGAGGGCTGAAAGTAAAGCTTTCCGGGAAGAGCCAGCCAGGAAATGGCATCACTTCGTCCGTCGGGAGAAACACCGATAGCGAAAAGTGACATCATAAGGCCGATTCCTGCCACACCGATAAGAGGCCACAGCTTCAGTATAATATCATAATCTATGACTGATATGATAAAAGCCGCCACTATGCCGAGGCAGAAGGCCAGAATCATAACCCTCGTATCTCTGGAAATATAAGTACCCGCAGCGGCATCGAAGGTGGCGCTGCTTACTGCCACGGTGCCGAAAACCGAAAGCGCCGTACAAAGGAAAACCGTGATAAGATCCGTTCCCTTGATAAAATTTTTCAGGGCCTTAAGCATTTTCTTCAGCCCCTTCTTTTTTCAGATTCCTCGCCTTGAGCTCTCTTTCCGCCTGCGGCAGACGGAGATAAGCGGGCATAAGCTCTGCACCCGTGAGAAGCTTTTCCTCACTGTAGGCTTTTTCGGCGGCGAAGGCTACCGACGAGCCCTTCTGATAAACGGCAGCTGCACCGGCCTTTTTGTAGCCTAAGGCCCTGTGGCATATCTCTGCTCCGTCACCGACGAAGATGATTTCACCGTCATAATCCTTAAGTCTTTCACCCAGATCGTCGATTTTAAGAGCCGAATCCTCCGTAAGTCGAGTCACGGTACCTCCGTCATTGAGAAAAACGGCACAGTAAACCTGCTGACAGCGGGCATCCATAACAGGTACGGCTATGCAGTCTCTGTCGGAAAGGTTATAAGCCAGAGCCTCCAGAGTAGAAACGGGCATCGCCTTTTTATCCATACCGTCGCACAGACCCTTGACTGCCGCTACACCGATTCTCACGCCCGTAAAGGAGCCGGGGCCCACACTGCAGGCGAAAAGGTCAATCTCCGAAAGCTGAATTTCTGCATTTTTCAGCGTGCTGTCAATCATCGGAAGAAGAGTGCGGGAATGGGTAAGACCCGTGTTTACGGAGCTTTCGCTTAAAACCTTTCCGTTCTCTATCACCGCCACAGAGGCGCAGACGGCACTGGTATCAATAGCTAAAATCTTCATCGCATTCCACTCCTTCCACCTTAATAATTCTGCTGTTTTCGTCGTCGTATTTTTCTATGGTCACTCTGACCGTATCCTCCGGCAGAGCGTTTTCGATGTTTTCGCTCCACTCCACGGCTAATATTGCTCCCATATCGAGATAATCGAAAAAGCCGCTGGAATACAGGTCGTCCCAGCTCTCCACCTTATACATATCGAAATGCACCAGAGGCGGATTTCCGCCGTAGTCATTCACTATGGCGAAGGTGGGACTTGACACATGGCAGTTAATGCCCATTCCTCGGGCAAGACCGCGGGTGAAGGCTGTCTTACCCATACCGAGGCCTCCGAAAAATGCCACCACGGTGCCGCCCTTAAGCTGCTTTGCCAAACGGGAGGCGAACTCCTCCGTCTCCTCTGTACTGCGGGTTATCCGGGTAATCATACCTTCACCTCTTTCGTTTCAGAATAAAATATTTACAGTATATAATACCACGAAAAGAGAATGAGGTCAAGAGAGAAAAGAAGCCAATCCCATATCTTAAATTTTTCTTACATCTCCTGTTTTTCTGTTGTAAAAAAAAATCTTATCAGCTAAAATAAAAGAGTAAAGGAGCTGATTCAGATGAAGAAGGAAAAGATGAAAAAGACATTATCGGTTATTCTGTTTACTGCCGCCTATGCCTTCGGTGCTTTAGTGCTGATGAGCGTATTTTACGACGAGTACCTTCTCTGGTTTGTCTTTTCTGCGGTAATGTACATAGGGGAAATAATTATTTCAAAATTTACGAAGGTCAGACCCTTCACCTTTTTCTTCTGTATTCTGTTTTTATCTCTCGCTGCGATTATATACGACCTTATTTATCCTACCTATTATTTTTTACTTATTACCTACGCACTCCTCTTTCTTGCCTTCAGAGCAGGATTTTTGCTCATCGATTTCATAAGAACGAAGAAATACAGGCTTATTCCTCTTTCAGTCTTGCTGTGCATCTGCTTATTTTTCGTTTCCTCAAGCACAGAAATCCTGTACCGGGAATATAAGGAATTAGTGGTAGGCACTGCTGACCGCACCTCCTCCTGGGGCGCCATAAATCAGATAATCGAAAAGCAGGAGGGCTGGAAGCAAATAGTAAAAAATTCACCCTTCACCCTCGGAGAAATAGCCGAAGAAACCGATGAGGACGGATGGGTAGAGCAGTACAGTGTGGACAGAGGCTATCCCGAAATCGACGGCTCGACCGTCTGCGTGCCTATGGCTATAGAGTTTGCACGGCAGCATCTCGGCTTTAACGATGAAGATGTCATTGATTTCGTGGACTTCTCCACCACTCACTACGCCTATGAAAATCTTATCACTGAAAGAGATGACCTTTACGGCTGCTTCACATATAACGGAAAGTATATGGTCTCTTACAAAAGAGAACCGATAGATCTGGTTATAGCCACACACCCGTCGGACGAGGAGCTGAAAATGGCAGAGGCTGCAGGTATAGAGTTAATTCTCGAGCCCGTCTGCTACGACGCCTTCGTTTTCATCACCCATAAGGATAATCCCGTGGAAAGCCTTACCGTACAGCAGGTGAAGGACATCTACTCGGGCAAGATAAAAAACTGGAGTGATGTGGGCGGAAATAACGAAAAAATCCGCGCCTTCCAGAGAGAAAAGAACTCGGGCAGTCAGACGGCTATGGAGAGACTGATAATGGGCGGAGCAGATATGATAGACCCCATCGAAATAAAGGTCATAGAGGGAATGGGAGAGCTGGTGGATGCTGTGGCAGAATATGAAAACAAAACCGCAAGTCTCGGCTACACCTACCGCTACTACATCGATAACCTTTACAAAAACGATGAAATCAAAGCTATAGCCATAGAGGGTATTTACCCCACCGACGAAAACATAAGAAACGGAAGCTATCCCTACACCACAAATTACTACGGTGTCATCAGAAAGGACGATGAAGCAGGCAGAGCCGGCCGGTTCCTTAAATGGATTTTATCCGATGAAGGACAGAGGTGTGTCTGTCAAGCAGGATATATAACGATGAAGTGATAACTTGGGGCTGTTGCATTAAGCACAGCCCCATTTTTCTGTCTTGCCTCAAAAAAAGTAGAGCAGCTTACGCTGCTCTACCGTATATTATTTATATTCACTGATGCTGATAATCTTTTTTACATCCTTTAAGTTCGTTTCATCGTCTGCGGCTACGGCGGCTACAGCGAAGGTAACCATCATTACTGCCGCCAGAAGCAGAGAAATTATTCTTCCGGGTTTGTTCATCCTACACCTCCTGATTAATACTTACACTGTAATGATACTCTTTTTCACTCTCCCGTCAAGGTGCATAGGGTAAATTTAACTTTTTATTTATCTTTTCACAATAAAAAGAGATAAAAAATTCAGCTTTTTCTGTTATAATCTTCCTTAAACTTATTGCAAATTTTTATATATTATAGTATACTGTTTGAGTATGTAAATTGGTATCGTGTTTTTTATGATACCTAAAAAATCAACGGAGGATTGAACTATGGCAGAAATCGAAAAAAGCAACAGTTTTATCGACATGGAACACGAAGTTTTAAAGTTCTGGGAAGATAACGATTGCTACAATAAGCGTAAAGAAAAAAACAAGGACAAACCCCGCTTCCGCTTCATCGACGGACCTATCACAGCGAATAACCCTATGGGTATCCACCACGCCTGGGGACGCACCCTTAAGGATACCTTCATTAGATATAAGTCAATGCGCGGCTACTCCTGCCGCTGTCAGAACGGCTTCGACAGCCAGGGTCTCTGGGTAGAGGTCGGCGTAGAAAAGGAGCTAGGCTTCGAATCAAAGAAGGACATCGAGGATTACGGAATAGACAAGTTCACAAAGAACTGCGTAGACCGCGTAAAGCAGTATTCAGGTGTCATCACCGAGCAGTCAAAGAGACTCGGTCAGTGGATGCAGTGGGATAACTCCTACTACACAAACACAGACCTTAACATCACCAGCATCTGGCATTTCCTTAAGACATGCGACGAAAACGGCTGGATCAAAAGAGAATATAAGCCTATGCCCTGGTGTCCCCGCTGCGGCACCTCGCTTTCAGAGCACGAAATGACCGGTTCTTATAAAACCGTTACTCATAACTCTGTTTTCTTCAAGCTTCCCATCGAGGGCACAGACAGCAAAATCATCGTATGGACCACCACACCCTGGACTCTTTCCTCAAACGTAGCTCTGGCAGTCAACCCCGAAATTGACTATGTAGAGGTTAAGGTAAAGAGCGACGAGAAAACTCTCATTCTTGCCAAAAATGCCATCAAATATCTCGGCGATGACAAGCTCGAGGTTCTCCGTATGTTCAAGGGCGAGGAGCTCGTAGGTAAAAAATACGACACCTGCTTCCCCGAGCTCGAGGCACAGCAGGGCTTCGAGCATAAGATAGTAGCCTGGGAGGATGTAGACGCCGAAGAAGGTACAGGCGTAGTTCACATCGCTCCCGGATGCGGTGCAGAGGATAACGAGCTCGGTAAAAGACTCGGTCTTCCCGAAATTATGCCCGTAGACGATATGGGTATCTTCCTTAAGGGCTTCGGCTTCTTCACCGGTAAAAACTCAAAAACCATCGCTGACGAGGTTTTCGAGGAGCTCAAGCAGAGAGATAAGCTTTATCTCGTTAAGCCTCACGAGCACTCCTACCCCGTATGCTGGAGATGTAAGGAGGAGCTTATCTACAGACTCGTTCCCTCCTGGTTCATCGAAACCGGCGAGCTTAAGCCCAGACTCATCAGAAACGCTATGAGCGTTAAGTGGGAGCCCGAATCAAACGGTAAAAGAATGCTCGACTGGCTCAACAATATGGGTAACTGGAACATCTCCCGTAAAAGATATTACGGTATGCCCCTTCCCTTCTATGTATGTGAGGACTGCGGTAATGTTCACGTAGTAGGCTCCCTCGACGAGCTTAAGAGCCTTGCAGTCGACCCTGCCAAGGTAGACGCTCTCCCCGAGCTTCACAGACCCTGGATCGACGAAGTGGAAATCAAATGTCCCAAGTGCGGCAAAAATGTAAAGAGAATCACCGATGTCGGCGATGTATGGCTCGACGCAGGTATCGTTCCCTTCTCCACCACAGGCTATTTCACCGATAAGGAAGAATGGAGAAAGAACTTCCCCGCTGAATGGGTAGTAGAAATGCGCGAGCAGGTTCGTCTCTGGTTCTATTCACTCCTCTTTATGAGCACCGTTCTCGAGGACAAGGCTCCCTATGAAAGAGTTCTCTGTCACTCCAGCGTAGTTCAGGAAAGCGGCGAGAAATTTTCAAAGACAGGCTTTATGATCCGCTTCGACGAGGCTGCCGAAAAAATCGGTGCCGATACCGTCCGCTACCTTTATGCCGGCGGTCCCGTAGCAAACGATGTCCGCTTCGGCTTTAATCTCGGTGACGAGGCCAGAAGAAAGCTTCTCTCCTTCTGGAATATTTACACCTTCTTTGAAACCTATGCCCGTATCGATAAGCCTAACTTCGAAGGCTACACACCCGATAAGAGCAAAATGACCGTAACAGATAAATGGCTCGTAGTCAGAACAAATGACTTCATCAAAAAGGCCACCGCCCAGATGGATGACTACAAGGCATACAATCTTATCAAGGACTTTGAAATCTTCGTCGACGACATCTCAAACTGGTACATCAGAACTAACCGCCGCCGCTTCTGGAAAACAGGCGACGAGGCTGACAAGATGATAGCCTACTGGACACTCTTTACCGCTCTTAATACCTGCGTTAAGGTAATGGCTCCCATCATTCCCTTTATGACAGAGAGCATCTGGCAGAATCTCACCAGACGCGTCCTTCCCTCCAGTGAGCTTTCAGTTCACTTAAGCGATTGGCCCACAGCTATCGAGGGCTTCGAGGATGACGGCATCATCGCCGACACAGCCTTCGCCCGCGATGTAATCGCTGTAGCGCTCAAGCTCCGTAACGAGCATCAGATCAAGGTAAGACAGCCTCTTTCCAGACTCTTCGTTTGTGCAGAGGCAGACAAGACAGATAAAATCAAGGTTTACGAAAAGAACATTCTCGACGAGCTTAACATCAAAGCTCTCGAATACATCACCGACAGCAGTGTTCTCGAGGATAACTACCTTATGGTTAACTTTAAGGTCGCAGGCGCAGCCCTCAAACAGAATGTAAACAAAATGAAGCAGGCTCTCGAAGCTGCGACAGCAGAGGAAATGGCTGAATACACCGCCAAGGTAAAAGCCGGTGAGCAGGTACTCGTTAAGGGCTTCGACGAAGCCTACGACGGCTCCATTTTCACCGTAATGTCAAAGACCAAGGAGGGCATCGTTTCCGCCGAGGGTCAGGACGGCACAGTAATCGGTCTCGATGTAGTTCTCACCGACGAGCTCATTAAGGAGGGTACTGTCCGCGATGTTATCCGTCAGTGCCAGCTCATCCGTAAGGAAGCAGGCTACGAGGTAGAGCAGAGAGTAGTAATGGCTGTCAGCACAGCTGACGAGGCTGTTCTCGCCGCTCTCAAAGAAAGCAAGGAGCATATGGCTAACGAGCTTCTCGCCGATGACATCCTCTTCGGTGAAGAAATCGCTGCCGACCTTACGAAGACCGTGGCACTCGGTGACGGCGAGGTTACTCTTGCAGTAAAGAAAGCATAAAAAACTTACTTCAACCCACAGTTTTTTCTGTGGGTTGATTAGCCCGAAAAAATAAAAATCCCTATACTATTATATATATGTATTTTTGCATAGCATTGAATATGCATTTTCGTATACTATTATATATAGTGTAATGAAAGGAAGATAATCCAAAATGGCAAACGACAAAAAAATGGTCGAGGATATTACCTCTATGGAAGAGGACTTTGCGAAATGGTATACCGACATCGTTAAAAAAGCAGAGCTCATCGAATATACCAGCGTAAAGGGCTGTATGGTTATCCGTCCCTACGGCTACGCTATCTGGGAAAACATTCAGAAAATCCTCGACGGTATGTTCAAGGCAACAGGTCACGAAAATGTGTGTATGCCTATGTTCATCCCCGAATCACTTCTCCAGAAGGAAAAGGACCATGTAGAGGGCTTTGCTCCCGAGGTAGCCTGGGTAACACACGGCGGCACCGAAAGACTCGAGGAAAGACTCTGCGTCCGTCCCACTTCAGAAACACTTTTCTGTGAGCATTACGCTAACATCATCCACTCACACAGAGACCTTCCCAAGCTTTACAATCAGTGGGGAAGCGTGGTACGCTGGGAAAAGACCACCCGTCCCTTCCTTCGCTCGAGAGAATTTCTCTGGCAGGAGGGTCACACCATCCACGCAACCGCAGAGGAAGCTATCATCGAAACAGAAAAGATGCTCAATGTTTATGCAGATTTCTGTGAGAAATATCTTGCCATGCCCGTAATCAAGGGTAAAAAGACCGAAAGCGATAAATTCGCAGGTGCCGTTTCCACCTACGCCATCGAGGCTCTTATGCACGACGGCAAGGCTTTACAGGCAGGCACATCACATTACTTCGGTGACGGCTTTGCCAAGGCCTTCGGCATCCAGTACCAGAGCAAGGAAAACAAGCTCGAATATCCCCATCAGACCTCCTGGGGTGTTACCACCCGTCTCATCGGTGCCATTATTATGACTCATGGTGACGATAACGGTCTCGTTCTTCCTCCCGCCGTAGCTCCCATTCAGGCAGTTATCATTCCCGTGGCACAGCATAAGCCCGGTGTTCTCGAAAAGGCAGAGGAGGTAAGAGAGGCTCTTGCCGCTGCAGGAATCAGAGTAAAGCTCGACGACTCAAACAACTCTGCAGGCTGGAAATATTCCGAGTACGAAATGAAGGGTGTTCCCGTTAGAATCGAGCTCGGCCCCCGCGACATCGAAAACGGCCAGTGCGTAACCGTTACCCGTCATAACAGAGAAAAGGAATTTGTTTCTCTCGAGGGTCTCGCAGATACAGTCAAAGCCAAGCTTGAGGAGGTAAATAAGGGCATTTACGAAAAGGCTCTCGCAAACAGAGAAAAGAGAACCTATGCCTGTACCACTCTCGAGGAAATCACAGCCGCTCTCGAGGAAAAGGGCGACGGCTTCATCAAGGCTATGTGGTGCGGTGATGAGGAATGTGAGGACAAGGTAAAGGAAATCACAGGTGTCGGCTCCCGCTGTATGCCCCTGGAGCAGGAAGAAATCAGCGATAAATGCGTTTGCTGCGGTAAGAAAGCACAGCATTTGGTTTACTGGGGTAAAGCGTATTAATCCATTTTAGAAATATTATATGTATTTCGTCTCCGAAATCCCTAAAAAATGGGGTTTCGGAGTTTTTTCGTTAGTGCAAGGTGCACAAAAAACGCCTTTTTCGTGAAAAAGCCCATTTTTGGCTCAATATACACATAAGACAAATAACGACCATATTTTTTGTGTATTTTTAACAAGAAAACGCCTTTTTTCGTCATTTTCAGTTTTCCGAAAAAGAAAAATATTTTCTCTCCTGCTGATTAAAATTTGACAAAAGGGTGCAAAATCTATATAATAGCCCCTGTTGCCTATACGGAAAAGTAAATAAATGAGCTTTTCACAGCTCATTAAGGCAGGCAAATGACAGCTGAGATTCGCATCTGCACGGTCAGAGACACGGACGAAGCACCGCAAAAACCCATTAACCAAAGACAAACTAAATTTTAAAGAAAGTGTATTTTGTGCTTCGTTGCGGTCTATGCAAATTCAAAATGCGGGTCCTTAATTATTCTTTATTCGGGCGGTCATCCTGCCGCGGTCAGCTTCTTCGATGAGAGATGAAGCCCTCCGCAGAAATTTATCAGAGGTGATTAAATGAAAAAGGCCTTAACAAAGGTATTGCTTACAGCATTTACACTTGTTATTTTAGCCGCAATCGTACCACTCTCAGCAAATGCAAGTTCCAGCAACAAAGACGAATTAAAAACAGAAATCTTCTCATATCTCACTGATGAGATGAACCTTAACTCAGCGGCGGCTTGCGGAGTTATGGCAAACATTGATGAGGAATCGGATTTTAACCCCAGACTCGTTATCACTGATACAAACGGACTTTTAAGCGGCGGTTTGTGCCAGTGGAACGGCGGCAGATTTTCCCGTCTGCGTGCACACTGTAAGGAAAAGGGCATCAGCTACCTTTCAGTAGAGGGTCAGTTAAGCTACCTTAAAAAGGAGCTCTCCTCCAAGTCCTACGGTTATATCTACGATTACCTTAAAAGTGTGCCCGACACGGCACAGGGTGCCTACGACGCAGCTCACTACTGGTGCTACTACTTCGAGATTCCCGCTAACAGACGGACGAAGTCAGTTTCCAGAGGCAACGCAGCAAAGAGCACATATTGGAAGACCTACGGCAACAAAGAGCTTTCCGACATTACTCTTTCAGTAGCTGAAAAGGACAAATCCATCGACATCGACGATTCACTTAAATTAAAGTGGACATCAGCGGGTAAAAACGCTGACAAGTATGTTCTTCGCATCGCAAAGAAGAACGAAAAAACAGGAGAATGGAACTGGTCAAAAGCCAAAACCTACAAGGTCTCCGCTAAAAGCCTTCAGAAAACAGTCAAGGCTGAAACCCTCACAAAGGGCAAATACAAGGCTTATGTCCGCGCTGAACACACAGCAACGGCAAACACAGAAAAAAGTAATTATATTTACTTCACCGTTAACTGCGAAACACACGAGTTTAAGGAAACGGTAACCAAACAGCCCACCATTAAGGAAAAGGGCAGAAAAACTCTCATCTGCACACAGTGCGGTGAGAAAACCAAAGAAGCGGTAGCCTCCTTCACTATCGAGGATTTCACCGCCAGAAAGATAGCAAAGCTCCGTACGGCAAATACCGGCAAAACAGCAGTAACTCTCAAATGGAAGCAGTTATCCTGGGCTACCGGCTATTATGTCTACATGAAAAAGGACGGCGAATGGACCCGCGTAAAAACCGTGAAGGACTTCGAACAGGTTACTGCCACGGTAAAGGGTCTCAAATCAGGCAAAAGATACAAGTTCTATGTTCAGGGCTATTACAAGCACGGCGGTAAAACCTACCGCACCGAAAAGAGCGAGGTATTGACTGTCAGAACGAAATAACCGTCGCTCCTGCAGCGCACAGCGAAAGACACTGAAACAAAGAAAAAACCTATATGGCAACAAGTAGAGAAACCTTTACTCATATAATAAATTTCCGGAATTAAAGTCTTAAGCTGTGCTTCATATATACGCATTTGTTGATTCTCCCCTGCTTTCCGGGGGAGATATTTTTTTCTCTTTTCTCTGTAAAAGCACGGCCTTAATTATTTATGTAAAATGCAAAACAGTTCATATAAAGACATTCTGATTTTTTGGTGTTTTCTGACTAATTCAAAATTTCTTAACAAATTTATGAATTTTCTATTGACAAACTAAATCAGATGTTATATAATGTAACCATCCTAAAGGAATTTGGGAAATATAAAAAGGAGGAACTGCATAATGGATTACAAGATTAATGACGTAGATGTTGTAACCGGTACTCTTACTTACACAAAAGACGGTGTTGAAGTAACAGAAGACCTTACTCTTACAAATCTCATCAACGCTATCATCGCTTTCATCAATGCTCTTCTTAAGTACGAATTCTAATTCTTGAACGATTTTGATGAAAAATTAATTCTTAAAGAAGGAGGATATTATAATGAAATTCGAAATCACAGCTCCTACAGCTGAAATCAACGTTCAGTGGTTCATCGATCTTCTTACCAGAATCATCAGCGAACTCTTCGCATGGCTCAAGGTTGAAGAAGGCTGGGAAGATGCTGAATAATCTTTCCTAACAATCATTTATATGATTTAAATCGTATAAAGCCCCATCTTACGATGGGGTTTTGTTTTTGTTTTATTAAAGATATTTAAATTTTAAACAGTCCCCTTCTTTGATATTGACAAACAGAGGATTAACATTTATAATGTATGTATAATTTTAAAAAACTGTAAAGGAGAAAGTAAAATGTTTAAATTCGAACTCACTGCACCCGAAATTAAATTAGATTTAAACTGGTTCATCGAGCTTCTTAAAAAGCTTATCGACGGTCTTTACATTAACCTTTGGTTAAATGAGAAAGAATAATTTCCGACTAAATGAATGACCCCTCACCGACACGGTGAGGGGTTTGGTTTTTACAGCTCCGTTACTTCGTGCAGGAGAGACTTTTTTCAGCAAGGGCCGTAGCACAGAGGGTATGTACCCTTGCGGACGGTACAGCTTTACAAGGGTGCAGGCTCGCTGTACTTCGCACAGACGAACCCGACCCTTTGTATCAAAACTTTCTTCTTTATTCTTTATTCTTTAAAATTGCTAAATCGTAGGGGCGGATATTATCCGCCAGCGTTTCACTGACATTTTAATCACAGTTTTCGTAGGGACATAGCATGCCGTGTCCGAAAATATCACATACCATCGTAGGGTGTGGCGTCCCCGACATCCCGCAATTTTTCGCAAACCTACCCGTAATCGTAGGGGCGACCATCGGTCGTCCGCTGTGAGACCCCGCCGTCATTTCATGACACCTCCCCTTTCAGGGGAGGCTATTACAGAAAGAAAAAAAGCCTCCCCTGAAAGGGGAGGTGGATTGGCTATGCGAAGACGGAGGGGGTGTAACCCTCTGTCAGAAATGCTTTTTGATGGTGTAGATGTCTATGGCGCCTACGGGACAGGCCTCGTGACATTTACCGCATCCGATGCATTTATCGTAGTCCACTGTAGCGCAGAAATTATTTATGCTTACCGCTTCTACAGGACAGGCCTTAACGCACTTCATACAGCCGATACAGCCCGCTTTACACTGTTTACGGGTCTGGGCACCCTTATCGTGATTACGGCATAAAACAGCCGCTTTAGTGGTATCCAGAGGGAACAGGTCGATGAGCTGTCTGGGACAGGCGGAAATGCACTTTTTACAGGCACGGCACTTATCGGGATTAATTCTGGCCACACCGTCGCAGATGAAGATAGCCTCGTAGGGGCAAACCTCTGCACAGTCACCGAAGCCGATACAGCCGTAAACGCAGTTTTTAGGACCGCCGAAAAGCTGTGTGGCCATCTTACAGGATTTAACACCGCTGTATTCCAGCTTGTCCTCTACATTGGTTCTGTTACCCTGACACATAACAGCGGCCACCATCGGTGTAATCTTGCCCACGGCAAGACCCATAATTTCACCGATCTGTTTAGCAGTGTCGTTACCGCCGGGAGTACAGAGATTACATTCACTCGTCTCTCCCTTCGAAAGAGCGGCAGCATAGCCGTCACAGCCCGTAAAGCCGCAGGCACCGCAGTTTGCACCGGGAAGGCACGCTCTTATCTTCTCTGCCTTTTCGTCCACAGGAACGGCGAAAACGATGGAAGCAACAGCAAGACCGAGACCTGCGATAAGTCCGATAACTGCAACAATTACCACAGCAATAATAATCTGACTCATTTTATTACCTCCTTAAGCAAAGATGTTTTCTACGATTCCCGTAAAGCCGAGGAAGGAAACGGAAACGAGGGACGCGGCCACAAGAGTGATGGGAAGTCCCTGCATAAACTTCGGAATGTCACAGCTTTCGAGTCTCTCTCTGACGCCTGCAAACATTACCATCGCCAACATAAAGCCGAGACCTGCACCGAGAGAGCTGAACATAGACTGTGCGAAATTATAGCCCTCATCCACATTAAGGATAACCACACCGAGAACGGCACAGTTAGTGGTGATAAGAGGAAGATAAATGCCCAGTGCGTTATAAAGCGCAGGGATATACTTTTTAAGGATAATTTCGACCAGCTGAACGAGAGCCGCAATAACGAGAATGAACACGATAGTCTGCAGATATTCGAGGTCGTTTTTAACCAGCAGAAGCTTATTGATGGGATAGGTAACAGCGGTGGCGAGAGCCATAACGAAGATAACCGCCGCACTCATACCTACTGCTGTGTTAAGCTTTTTCGAAACACCGAGGAAGGGGCAGATGCCGAGGAATTTGGCCAGAACGAAGTTCTGGGTAAGAATGGCTGTCAAAAGAATGGAAAAAAGCTCTTTGGTCATTATTCTGCTACCTCCTTGTCTGCGTTCTTTAATGCACAGCTCTGTGCCATGGGACAGGCCTCACAGCCGCGGAGCTCTGCTCTGGGCTTGCCCTTCTTTTCGGCCAGACGGTTAACTGCCGCCATAAGGATACCGTAAACGAAGAAGCCGCCCGGGGGAAGAATGAATATAAGCATAGGATTGCTCTCGAGGAAGGGAACGCCTGTACCGAGGAAGGTACCGGCACCGAAGATTTCACGGACAGCACCCATAAGGAAAAGAGCCGCCGTAAAGCCTACGCCCATTCCGAGGCCGTCGAATGCAGAGGCAAGAACGGGATTTTTACCTGCGAAGGCTTCCGCTCTGCCCAGGATGATACAGTTAACTACGATAAGGGGAAGATAAACGCCGAGCTGTTCGTCCAGCGAGGGCAGGAAGGCCTTTACGGCCATCTGAACGATGGTAACGAAGGAAGCGATGACGACGATGTATGCGGGGATTCTTACCTTATCGGGGATAACCTTACGAAGCGCCGAAATAACGATGTTTGAGCATACTAAAACTATCGATGCGGCGAGACCCATACCAATGGCACTTTCTACGGATGTAGTGGTAGCCAGAGTGGGACAGGTGCCGAGAACGAGTCTCAGAACAGGGTTTTCGGCCACTATGCCCTTTGAAAATTCTTTTGTAAGCTTAGCCATTAGTGCCACCTCCTGTCATAACCTGTGCAAAGGTTTCCGTGATAGTATTTACTGCGCTTACCACTGCCTTTGAGGTAATGGTAGCAGCTGTGATAGCCTGGATATTCTGACCGTCGTTTGAAACCTTGTCTACGGTGAGTTCTCCGCTCTTTCCTGCAAATCTGCCCTTAAAATCGGGCTTTACAGCGTTTGCGCCGAGACCCGGTGTTTCGCTGTGTGAAAGAATTTCTATGCCGAGTATGGTGCCCTCCTTATCGAGACCTACCATAACCGAAACCGTTCCGCCGTAGCCCTTGGCGCCGGCAGTGAAAACATAACCGACTTCATTACCGATTTTATCATAGCCTGTACAGTAGGTAACTCCGTTTTCCGCCGCAGTAACCTCACTGTAGGTCGCACCGTCGGGAAGCACCAGATTACGGCTGGCATTTTCTGTTTCCACAGCATTGAGCGCTATCTTTTCAGAAGTGATGCTGTTTGTAAAGGCTAAAAGCGTGGTGGCTACCAGACAGATAACGAGAAGTGCCACCGTGGGAATGAGAACTTCCTTAAGATTTAGCTTTTTCATTCTGCCTTGCCCCCTTTCTTTTCCTTAACGAAGCCGAAGGGCTTGGATAAGGTAAGATTTTCGATATGGGGAACGAGAATGTTCATAAGAATGATGGAGAAGGATACACCCTCGGGAAGTGAACCGAAAATACGGATGATGGAGGTGATGAGACCGCATCCTATACCGAAGATGATTTTACCCTTTTTATTAAGCGGTGAGGTGGAATAGTCCGTAGCCATAAAGAATGCACCGAGCATAAGTCCGCCGCCTAAAAGCTGATATGCGGTAAACTCGAGGCTGAAATTACCTGCGATGAGCATAAACACAGCCACGGTACCGATGAAGCAAAGAGGAATGATGGGAGAAATAACCTTTCTGATAATGAGGTAGAGGCCGCCTGCGATGAGAGCTATCGAGCAAACCTCACCCATCGAGCCGCCGTGTGCTCCGAGGAGCATACCCGTGAGCGAGGGAAGGGAATCAGCCACGGCGGAAATGTCTCCGCCCTCAGCACCGGCCAGAACTGCCATCGGTGTAGCGGCTGTAACTGCGTCGGGACTCCAGCTTCCTGCGAAGGGTGCCACCCAGTGAGCCATCGCTGTCGGGAAGGATACCATAAGTATAATTCTGGCTGTCATGGCAGGGTTAACGAAATTCTGACCGATACCGCCGAACATCTGCTTAACCACCACGATAGCGATAACACTGCCGAGCGCTCCCATCCAGAGAGGAAGAGACGAGGGAAGATTAAGTGCGAGGATAAGACCCGTTACGATAGCACTCAAATCTCCGAGAGTGTTATTTCTTTTCATCACCTTACGGCTGATATATTCGGCAAGCACTGCACTGCCGACACAGACGAAGGTAAGCAGAAGAGCTCTTAAGCCGAAATAGTAAACGCTCATAATGAGAGCAGGAATAAGCGCGATGATAACATCGAGCATAATGCCCGTGGTTGTCTCCTTCGAGCGAACATGAGGAGACGGGCTTACGGTAAGCTTTTTACTCATTATTTTTTACCTCCTTCTCTTACGACCTGCTTTGCAAGTCTCATATACTGAACAAGAGGTCTGCCCGAGGGACAGGCATAGGCACAGGAGCCGCACTCCATACATACCATAACACCGATGTCACCGAGCTTTTCCGCATCCTTGACTCTGGCATATCTTTCGATAAGAGTGGGCATAAGGCTCATCGGACAAACATCCACGCATCTGCCGCAGCGGATGCACTCTCTTTCGGTTTTGATAAGATCCTTTCTGTCAGCGAAGGCTAAAATAGCATTGTTCTGCTTACAGATGGGAGCATTGGTGTCACAGATGGCTATACCCATCATAGGACCGCCCGAAAGAATCTTTCTAGGCTCTGCCTTGAAGCCTCCGCAGTAATCGATAATGTCCTGGATATTAGTACCGATGGGAACGCGTAAGTTTTTGGGCTCTCTGATGGCCGAGCCGTCCACGGTAATGGAACGGGAAACCAAAGGCTTACCTGTTTCCACATATCTGGCGATAAAGGCGAGAGAGGCTACATTAATAACCACACAGCCCACATCGGAGGGAAGCTTTCCGGGAGGTACCTTTCTGCCCGTAGCGGAAAGCACCATCATCTTTTCGGCACCCTGGGGGTATTTCGACTTAAGAGTCATAAGCTTAATGGTATCGTCCGCATCGTTATCGCTGTCAGCGAATGCCTTAAGGTCCTTGAAGGCCTGGGGCTTATTGTCCTCGATGGCTATGATAATCTGCTTGAAGCCGCAAATATCACGGAGAAGCTCTACGCCCTTTATGATGTATTTGGTGTTATCGATGCATTCGCGGTAGTCTACAGTGATGTAGGGCTCACATTCCGCGGCATTGATGATGAGAGTATCCACCTTGCTGTCATCGGGCAGATTAAACTTAACATGAGTGGGGAAGCCGGCACCGCCGAGACCTACGACACCCGAAGCTCTCACAGCCTCGCAAAGCTCCTTTTTATTAGTTACGACAGGAGGCTTAATACCCTCATAAAGCCTCATTTCTCCGTCGCTTTCGATGGTGATGCCCTTCGTAATGATACCGTTAGCGAGCTTAATGTCACCTACGGCCGTTACCTTGCCCGAAATCGTGGCGTGAATAGGCGCGGAAACGAACTTATCGCTGTCACCTATCACCTGGCCTACCGCCACCTCGTCGCCGACCTTTACCACGGGTGTACAGGGTACACCGATGTGCTGCTGCATAGAAATGACTACCTTTTCGGGAATAGGAAGTCTTTCCACGGGCATATCAGCTGTGTTTTTGTTATGCGCTACAGACACACCGCCTCGACCGCGCTTTACGGCAGTAAGAACTCCGTCAAGCCTTTTGCTCATTTTCATTTCTCCTTTTCTTTTAAATTTTGATTAATTACCCCTTTAATTTTCGGCAAGGAAATTTCCAGCACCGTTCCGGTCACAAAGCCCGTGACCAGACCGAAAAGCAGAAGATATTTGCCGTAGGACAGAAGGGATGCCGTACCCGTAATGAAGCAGGCGGCTGCCAGCTGTCCCAGATTATGCATCGTCGCCGAAAGGACACCGATGCCGATATATGAAAGGCTTTTTCCCTCTTTTTTTATCATAAGGCACATCACAGCCGTGCTTAAAGCACCTCCGCAAAGGCTCATAACCGCCGCAGTGACACCGCGGGTAATAAGAGCGAAAAGACCTTTTATAAGCGTGATATATATAGCTCCGGAAAAGCCGTAAAGAGAAGCCGTGAACATAGTCACGATATTCGAAAGCCCCGGCTTTGCCCCGACGGGAAGAAAGGGTATGTCGGGAAGGAGCATATTTTCCGCAAATCCGAGCACCAACGCCAGTGCAGAGAGAAGGGAAAGTAAAGTAAGTTTTTTAGTTTTCATTTATATTCGTCATCCTAATACGATATTCCGTCTACAGACCTTGCGCCCGAAATTTCTACGGTAATCCCCTTCGGAACACAGGCCATAGCATCACCGCTTCGGGTCATCATTCCCCTTTTTACGCAGAGACCGTCGGGACAGTCCGAATAAAGGAAGCAGGCGCCGTCTTCGGTAATTCTGATTTCACAGCCGTCAAGACTGACTGTCTCTTCAGCCTCCACAGCCGAAAGCTCGACTGTCTTATAAAGCTCACCGTCAAGATAAATCCTGACCTGCTTTTTTTCACCGAAGGAAAACAAGGTTATCATAAACCATAAAAGTGAAATCAGCGCGACGGAAAGGATAATGACGATGTCGCCCTTTTTAAGTAGCTTACTGCTTTTCAAAGTCAATTTCTCCCACTTCGGTAATGTTCATTTCATCATCTACGAAAATAGCCGAGGCTCCGTATTTTTCGATTAAGGCCTTACCCTTTTCCTCGCCCAGAATAAAGCAGGCTGTGGAAAGCGCATCGCTTAAAACACCGCTGTCAGCCACTACGGTTACACTGACGAGACCCGACGAAGCAGGCATACCCGTACGGGCATCGAAAATATGATGATAACGCTGACCGTCTTTTTCGAAATATCTCTCATAATCGCCAGAGGTGGAAACGAAGCCCTCATCGATTCTGACTATACCTAAAAACTCATTTTCATTTCTCGGATGACGGATGGCTATACTCCAGTCGTCACCCTTTTTATTGTAATCTCCGTAGGCTAAAATGCTTCCTCCCACAGAAACCACAGCACCCTTTACATCAGCAGAAGAAAGGTATGCCGCGATAAGGTCGCAGGCGAAGCCCTTTCCTACGGCACCGAGATCGATTTCGCCGCCCTCGTAACATACTCTGCCGTTTTCGAGGCTGATTTTACGGTAATCCACATTCTTAAGCACATCAGCGATTTCTTTTTCCGTCGGGATTTTTTCACCCTCCTTACCGATACTCCATAAGTCGGAAAGCTCCCCCACGGTTATGTCAAAGGCACCGTCTGCATCGTCGCTTACCTGCTTTACGCTGCTTATGATTTCCGTAACAGCTTTATCGGAGGTTTCTCCCGTGCTGTTAAGACGGTAAACCTCACTCTCCTCATCGAAACGGTTTATGGTTTCGTCCAGACCCGTCACGATGTTAAATACCGGCGCGATAAAGGTACTGCTGTTTTCGCCGTAGATTTTCTCCGTAATTACCGTATCCATAGAGATGAAGCTCTTTTCGGTAAAGTCATAGCGCTTTTGTCTGCCGTAAAGGAAAAGAGAAGCACAAAGAGCAAAAATGATAACTAAAGATAAAGAAATAATTTTTAATAATTTGCCTTTGCACTTCATCAAAATCACCGTAATTCATTAAAAATAGACAATAATAACCGATAATAATTTTATATCCTATTCATTTTATACCATATCGACTTTTTTTTCAAGTCTTTACAAATAAAACTTGCAGGAAAGTTATTACTTTGATATAATAATGCTGAAATTATTTTTAAAGAATATTCTGAAAGAGGAAAAACATAAAATGGACTTTAATCTTAACCTACCGATCAATGTCGTAAGCGGAAAGAACTGTGTACTGAAAAACAGCTCGCTTTTATCTGCCTTCGGCAAAAAATGCATCATCATAACAGGCGGCTCCTCGGCTAAAAAAAGCGGCGCTCTCGACGACATTCTTTCCGCTCTGTCGAAGGAAAGCATCGGAAGCATCATTTATGACGGCATAGGACCTAATCCCCGTCTCGACCATTGCTTCGAGGCCGCAGCAAAGGCCGCAGCGTACGGTGCTGATTTCGTTATCGGAATCGGCGGAGGCTCACCTCTGGATGCGGCGAAGGCAGTAGCGATTTACGCCTCAAACCCCGACCTCACTCTTTACGACATTTATTCCTGCGAAAAAAGGAACAGAGCTCTCCCCATCGTTCTCGTAGGCACCACCGCAGGCACAGGCAGTGAGGTAGGCAAGGTAAGCGTTCTCACAGACCCTGCCACCGGCAGAAAAAAGAGCATAGCTCCCGCTGACTGCTTCCCCTGTCTTACCTATGCCGACCCGACCTATACCCACTCCGTGCCCTATGATATTACCGTATCCACTGCGCTGGATGCTCTGGCTCACGCACTCGAGGGATATATGTCAGTAAAGTGTACGGATATTCCCTCTCTCTTCGCTGAAAAGGCCGTAAGCCTTATATGGGAGGGACTCGTCTTTTTTAACCGGGTCAAGGAAAATCCCGACGCTGAAATGAGAGAAAAGCTTTACTACGGCTCACTTTATGCCGGCATCACTCTGGCCTACTGCGGCACCGCCTTCCCCCACCCTCTCGGCTACATTCTCACGGAAAACTACGGTCTCCCGCACGGCAAGGCCTGTACAGCCTTTACGGACGAGTTTATCGACCGCAGTGAAAAATACGAAAAGGAAAAAACCGAAAAGCCTCTTTCTCTTATGAATACGGATAAAGAAGCCTTCAAGGAGGTTATCCGCGAGCTTACCGCCTTACCCGAAATTAAAATGACCGAGGATGAAATCCTCGGCTACTGTAAAAGATATGAAACTGTGCCCAATAATTTTAAATTCTCACCCGGAGGCTTTACAAAGGAAGATGCAGAGGCGCTTTTCAGAAGGAAATTTATGTAATACGAAAACAGGGCTGTCCTCACCGACGGCCCATTTTATATTTTGGCTCTGTCCCAATAAACGGTTGATTTTTGTTAACATTATGAGCTTGAGCCTTTAATTTTTAATGTTAAAATTTGTGAATATTGTGGTTTACAGGTAGGCAAGAAGAAAGGTATGTGCGATTACGGCTGTGCCGTAACCTTCCATTAAAACTGATAATCGAGATAACAAAAGGAGCTGTTGCAGTTAGATGCAGAAAGCATTTTCTTCGATTCGAAGGCGTATGATTATACTCCGAGAGGGCGAAAAAATGTCTAAAAAAGCAACTATTTGTTATATGCAGCATCACATTATTCCATATAACAATTAAAACAGATGTGTTTTCAAAGTCTAATTTAAACACATCTGTTTTTGTTTTGCTTTTTGGTCTGCGCTCACTGCGACAGTCACTTTTATTTGCTTTTTTCCTCTTTTCTCCTGCGCCAGACCTCCTTAAAGATAGCCTCCGTGGCGAAGGTTATCTTGGTTACGGAAAAATCGCAGTTTTCGGGGAAGACATACCGGGTCTCCTTAAGAGTGTTAAGGTCGATGCAGTCCCGTCCGTTACCGTAGCGGTAGCTGTACTCCACATGAACGGAATTTTGCACGGCGGAGTCGATTTTCATTCTGAAGCCTTCTCCGTCGAAGTCTCTGATGCCCTCGAGGGTGAAGCCGTCCATATCGTGAACAAGCTTACCTCTGCCCAGACGGACGAAGCCCTTTGAGTTAGGAAGATCATTTACATGGCAGTCGCACTCGAAGCGGTATCTGCCCTCTCTGACCTCCTTTTCCACCTGCTCCTTTTCCCAGAGATACCAGTCAGAGGGATATTTAAATTCGGTCTCGCCGCAGTCTGCCTCCAGCTCACCGTACTCATTGAGATACCAGCTCTTTTTACAGTGCTCACAGTAAATAACCGCACCCTTTGAGCTCATTTTGTATTCCGTCATACAGTTAGGGCACAGATAAAGAGGCTTATGCAGACCCTCTGCACGCTTTTTGTAGGTAATCCTGACTCTGTTTTCGCTCTGCCAGCGCCAGTCGTCGTTATAAATATGCTCGCGGATTTTTTCGTTGATTTCCTCCACAGAGGCATTCTTAACCTCTTCAGCCGTGAAAATCTGCTCGATAACAGCCTCCGTACGCTTCATATGGCGGCTTTTATGATTTCCCCAGAATGGGTCATAAATGTGGTGGCCCTTCGAGGTAAAGGTTACACAAGGCACACCCATAAGCTTTACGAGCTGTCCCACAGCATCGGTAACGGCATCAAGCTCCGTAACACCGCAGAGAGAATATCTTGCCTCGGCGAAAATACCGTAGCATTCTCCGTCCTTTACGGCTCTCATACACTGTCTGACCGTGTTAAGGTCGCTGGTGTACTTTCTTTTAGGCAGACAGCCGCCCTTTCGCAGAAACCATTCCCTGCCGATGAAATCATCCACAGCCGCGGGATAAACTCCCGTAAAGGGTTTAGTAGCGGCTACCATTATGTAAAAGTCGTAAAAGGAATTATGATTGCACACCAGAATAAACGGGCCCTTCAGTCCGTCCATATTTATCCTCGTGATATGAGAATGTGAAATGAGCCTGCGTGCATTGGCGATGGGCCAGGCAAGAGTTTTCATAAGAAAAGGATCCTGATAAATCATCGGCTTACAGAGATCCATTTTTTCCTCGGCGGGAGCGCCGGCCCTGACCTTCTTTCCGAGTTTTTCTTTCATAGTATTCACCCACCATAATATCAATTCCCTAAAAGATTATCACAGATTTTCTGTTTTATCAATTAAATCTGTGTGAACAAGTTTTGTCATTTTTTTACATTTAAGAGAGAATTATGCTACACATCTCTTTTTAATCCCTTAAATAAAACAAACGACAAGCTTTTGTCGTGCTTTCATCAGCAGTCAAATAAAATATTTGACTTTTCGGTTATTTTACAGTATAATTATATGTTGATACAGAGTATAGCTTTGTAAATAATTATTTTTTCTCTATGAAAGGAGCAATATCCGTTATGGATGACCCCGGCAGTATAATTTTTAATCTTCTCTTATTGTTTGTTCTCGTTCTCATTAATGCATTCTTTGCCATGAGCGAAATCGCCATCATTTCTCTTAACGATAATATGATAGACAAGCTCGCAGAGGAAGGCAATAAAAAGGCCAAACAAATCAAAAAGCTCACGGAAAACCCGAGTAATTTCCTTTCCACCATCCAGATAGGTGTTACCCTGGCAGGCTTCCTCACCTCGGCGAGTGCCTCCACCACCTTCGCTGATATGCTCACGGATGCGGTAATAAGGGCTGTCCCCTCCTTGCCCGCAGGCGTGGTAAACGGTGTTTCCGTCGTAGTTATCACGATTATAATGTCTTATTTTTCACTGGTTCTCGGAGAGCTGGCACCGAAAAGAATGGCTATGCAAAAGCCGGAAAAAATCGCCTATGCGGTAGCACCCGTTCTGCTCGTGGTAAAAAAGCTCACCAAGCCCTTCGTAAAAATCCTCTCCTTCTCCACTAACACCGTAGTCAGACTTTTCGGCTTCGACCCGAATGCTGACGAGGAGGTCGTCACAGAGGAGGAAATCCGTATGATGGTAGATGTCGGCGGAGAAAAGGGCGTCATCGAAGACATCCAGAAGGAAATGATAAATAACATTTTCGAATTTGACGACATCGATGTTACGGACATTATGACCCACAGAACAGATATGATCGCTGTCGAGGACACGGACTCCCTCGAGGAAGTGGTAAAGCTTTCCATGGAGCACGGCTACTCACGAATCCCCGTTTATCACGAGGACCAGGATAACATCATCGGTATTGTTTATATAAAGGATCTTCTCAAATTCATCTCCGCCTCTCTCCCCGAAAACGAGGGACCTGCAGACATTATGCGCGAGGCCTATTATGTACCCTCCAGTAAAAACTGCGGTGACCTTTTCGAGGAAATGACCGAAAAAAGAGTGCAGATGGCTGTGGTCGTGGACGAATACGGCGGCACGGCGGGCATCGTCACTGTAGAGGATTTAGTAGAAGCGATTATGGGTAACATCCGCGACGAATACGACGATGAAGAGGAGGAAATCGTGGAGGAAAGCGAAAATCTTTTCACCATCGACGGCACCGCCTTCATCGAGGAGGTTAATGAGCTCGTGGGCGAGGTTATTCCCGAGGGCGAATACGACACTCTCGGCGGCTTCATCATCAGCCGTCTCGGTTATCTGCCGAAGGACGGAGATATGGACGAAATCACCTTCGAAAATGTAAAGTTCACTATTCTGAATGTAGAAGAAAGACGAATCGGTAAGGTCAAGGTAGAGATTTTACCCGAGGATGTTATAACTGAATAAAAGATAAAAACCGACGGAAGCATTCATCGAAGCTCTGTCGGTTTTATTTTATGCTCTTTTTTTCGTCTGTTCTGCCTAAAATGTAATCGGTGGTGGTGTTATATAAATCTGCTAAAGCGATAAGTACATCGGAAGGAATATCCCTGTAGCCCTTTTCATATCGGTTATACTGGGGCTGCTTCATCTCAAGATAATCCGCCACCTGCTGCTGTGTAAAATCACTGTCCTCTCTTAAATCCCGTATCCGCCTGTAATATCCCACAAACTCACCGCCCAAAAATCAAATTATAACCGATTGATTATATTGACATTTTAACCTTTTCAGTGATATAATATGTATAGTTATAACCGTACGGTTATAAAAATATTTTTTTGGAGGAAAAATTATGAAAAAAATTCAAAACGCATCACAGCAATTTTTACAACCTTGATTATGGTTTTAAGTTCAATCCCTATGGTGGATATTCAACCGTCGCAAAAAGATAGTAAAATAAGTTGCGAATTTTTAGGAGTCGGAATCCGGCTCCTTTTTCTCTTGCCCCTCTTGACAAACAAATCAACCCGTGCTATAATACATTTAACAATTAAGTTAAATATTAAATGAAAGGAGCTTCAGCCTTGGGACTTCAAAAAACACTTAAGGCTCTTTCAGACCCGACGCGGCGAGAAATCCTTAATCTTCTCAAAAAAGGGAAAATGTCCGCCGGTGAAATAGTCGAAAATTTCCCCGTTTCGGGAGCGGCTGTCTCCAGACACCTTTCCGTGCTTAAGGATGCTGATCTGATAAGGGATGAAAGAGACGGTAAATTCATATACTATGAGCTGAATGCCTCTGTGCTGGAGGAAATTATGCTCTGGATAAGCGATCTGAAGGGAGACGGTAAAAATGCTTAAAAAATACAAGGGTACCATTATTTTTACTTCTGTTATAATTCTTCTGCCCGTTATCGCGGGACTGCTTTTATGGGACAGACTGCCCGCTGAAATCGCCACTCATTTCGACGCGAATAATCAGCCCGACGGCTACAGCAGTAAGGCCTTTGCCGTTTTCGGTCTGCCGCTTATAATGCTCGTTCTTCATCTGCTCTGCCTTTCAGCCACTAATTCCGACCCGAAAAAGCAGAACATCTCCGAAAAGGCTGTGGCTGTAGTTTTGTGGATTATACCCGTTATTTCTCTCATCGTTATGAGTATGACCTACGCCTACGCCCTCGGAAGCAAGATAAAAATCGGCTTCATCGTAATACTGGCGTTGGGGGTTATCTTTATCCTGCTCGGAAACTATATGCCGAAAACGAAGCAGAACTACACCTTCGGTCTCAGGATTCCCTGGACACTCAATGACGAGGAAAACTGGACAAGGACACACCGCTTTGCAGGAAGGCTTACGGTTTTATGCGGTGCGGTAATGTGCGCCACGGCTATCTTCGAAAATCCGTGGATATTCTTTTCCTCGGTATTTGTGATGGCATTCGCACCCATAATTTATTCCTATAAGCTTTACAGGGATAAATAAAAAAAGGATTAAATAAAAAATCACAGGATTAACCGTTACGGAAAATCCTGTGATTAATTTTTATGCAGTTATTTTTCTAACACTTCTTCGATAATCTCTGCCCAGGCATCATAGCTTCTGGAGCCGATGTAGGGGCCTGCGATAACCGCGCCTTCAGAGTCTACGAAAAAGGTTTCGGGAACGGAGGTCACCTCGTTAAGCTTTGCCTTATTGAGAGAATCGGAGGGAAGAAGGCTTTCGTATCTTACACCTGTATCCTCCACGATTTCCTTTGCCGTTTCGATGTCATCCTCACCGTAAACATCGCATACGATGCCTACCACCTGAAAGCCCTTATCGGCATAATCCTCGTGAAGCCTCTGCAGGTCAGGCATCTCGTTTATACAGGGGCCGCAGAAGGTCGCCCAGATGTTTACCATCGTAACCCTTTTATCCTCGAATATACTTTCGTCTGCCTTATCGCCGCCGAGAGTTTCCGAGTCAAAGGAGGAGAG
The DNA here is from genome assembly GCA_045588555.1 of Acutalibacteraceae bacterium. Classification (GTDB taxonomy): domain Bacteria; phylum Bacillota; class Clostridia; order Oscillospirales; family Acutalibacteraceae; genus UBA6857. The sequence goes on from JAZNEL010000049.1 coordinate 31,029, forward strand.
AAGTCCTGCCTTTTCCCCGATGCCTTCCTCTGTCATACCGGCGGTGCTGTCGGACACATCGGGTCCGTCACCGCTGCCGCCACAGGCTGTCAGAGTAAAAAGGAGCATAAGGCTTAAGGCGATGCATAAAAGCTTTTTCATATCATTACCTCTTTTCCTTTTAATATAGCTTTTAGTATAAATGATATAGGGAAAGGCTCTGCGAAGAGCCCTTCCTTTTTATTTTACTTCCTGAAGCCGCCGATTATTCTCTTGACGCCGCCCTTCTGTCCGTTACAGAGGTCGAGAATACCGTCAACCGATTCCTGGGGAACAAGGCCGCCGGTAAAGCCGCTGAAGGAACGCAGAGGCATAGTTTTAATGGATTCGGTAATCATAGCGGGATTTTCCGCAGAGAGAGCCACTACCTTGGCACCGCCGCAGAGAACACCGTAAAGCACCTTACCGAAGGCGGAGCACCTTACCTGATCGAGTGAGCAGTTTATGGTAAGATCGCCTTTTTTGTATTCACCGTTAAAGGGAATGGGTCTGCCTAAAACTGCCTCGAACTGCTTGTCGGGAATGCTTGACATAGAATCCGCATTGTAGTAAATGGGAGCATTTTTCGTGTAATCGGGCACCTCTGCCTCGGGCTTATCCGTCTCTACCTCCACAGCGGCATAAAGTCTGCTGTCACGGGAGGAGGCGGATACGATGATTTTATATTCACCGCTTTCGGTGTGCCAGTCGTTGATGTTTACATTATAGTAAGCGAAGGCTCTTTCGTCGAGCTCGATGCTGACCTTTTTCTCCTCACCCTTTTCGAGGAATACCTTTGTAAAGCCCTTAAGCTCTCTGTCTGCCTTGAAAATCTTACTGTCGGGAGGACATACATAAACCTGTGCTACCTCGGCACCGGCTCTGTCGCCCACATTCTTAAGCTTGAAGGAAACGGTAAGCTTTTCGCCGCCCTTGATCTTTTTCTTGCTGAGCTTAATGCCGCTGTATTCGAATTTAGTGTAGGACAGGCCGTGACCGAAGGGATACTGAACGGTCTTTTTAGCCTTGTCAAAGAAACGGTAGCCTACATAAATGCTTTCTCTGTACTGAACATTTCTCGGACCCATGGGGAAGTATTTATGTACCACATTATCCTCGTTATTGAACGGGAAGGTCTCTGCCAGCTTACCCGAGGGATTTACCTTGCCGTAAATGAGGTTATAGGCTGCCTCGCCGCCTGCCTGACCGCCAAGATAAAGATTAAGGATTGACTTTGCCTTAAATTCCCATTCGTCCATTTTTACGGGTGAGCCGCAGGAAAGAACTACGATGATGTTTTCGTTGACCTTGGCCAGCTCATTGATGAGAATACCGTGGCTTTTGGGCATATTGATGTGCTTTCTGTCGAAGCCCTCGCTTTCGAAAGCATCGGTGAGACCTACAAATACGAGAACAGCTTTTTTACCCTTGGCCGCCATACAGGCCTCGTCGATGAGCTTTTTGCTGTAGCCGTCTCCGCGGAGCTTATAGCCCTCGGCATAGGTAAAGGACTGGCCTGCCTTTTTCATAGCCTCTACGAAGGAAACAGTCTTCGGAGGATTAATGTGGCTGGAGCCTGCGCCCTGATAGCGGAGCTTTCTGGCCAAAGCACCTACAACCGCTACGCTGTCTGTTCTGTCGAGAGGAAGAAGTCCGTCGTTATTTTTCAGAAGAACTGCAGATTCCTCTGCGGCCTGACGGGCGATTTCGTGGTGAGCCTTGAAGTCGATGGGATAGCCCTTTCCCTCATTGTCCTTACATTCGAAGGCGAACTTGATCATACGAAGAACGCATTTGTCCAGATCTGCCTCGTCAAGAGTACCGTTCTTCACAGCCTCGACGATATGCTTATCATTCATGCCGTTATTACCGGGCATTTCCAGATCCATACCTGCCTTTATACCCTTTATACGGTCGTTGACTGCACCCCAGTCGGAGATAACGATGCCCTCGAAGCCCCATTCCTTACGGAGGATGTCATCCACGAGGCGCTTATTTTCACCTACATATTCACCCTCAAAGGTGTTATAGGAGGACATAACGGTTTTAGGCTGTTCGGTTTTTACGATGTACTCGAAGGCGGAAAGATAAATCTCACGCAGTGCTCTTTCATCTACCACGCTGTCGATACACATTCTGTTAAATTCCTGATTATTTACGCAGAAATGCTTAAGGCTGACGCCCACATTTTCCTTCTGCACACCGTGAACGAATGCTGCGCCGAGTCTTCCGGTAAGGAAGGGATCCTCGGACATATATTCGAAGTTTCTGCCGCAGAGAGGACTTCTTTTAATGTTAATGCCGGGGCCGAGAACAGTGGTAACCTTCAGCGCTCTGGCTTCGTCTGCCAGGGTAGAGCCGACCTTTTCCAGAAGCTCTACATCCCAGCTGCTGGCAGTGGTAACAGCCGTGGGGAAGCAGGTGGATTTTTCGGAGGGCTGCATAATGTTAGTACCTGCAGACTCCTTCTCCTTTCTCATACCGTTAGGTCCGTCACTCATCCATACGGAGGGAATGCCTAAACGGTCGACAGGCTTTGTGAGCCAATAGGTAAGGCCCGAGCAAAGGGAAGCCTTTTCTTCGAGAGTCATTTCGCTGAGAAGCTTTTCATAATTTCTTTCAATCATCACATTTTCCGCCTTTCTTTATTAGACTACTTTAATAATATAACAAAAAGTAAATAATTTTTCAATAGTAAAAGACAACTATTAACAGTTTTGCTATTGAAAAACACACAGATATTTGCTATTATATGATGGATATAATATGGAAAGGTGTGCGGATATGACAGGCTTTATGACAGAAGACTTTCTTCTTACCACGGAAACGGCAAAGAAGCTTTATCACTCTTATGCCGAAAAAATGCCCATTATCGACTACCACTGCCATGTAAGTCCGAAGGAGATTTACGAGGACAAGCACTTCAGTAACATTACCGAGGTGTGGCTCGGCGGTGACCATTACAAATGGAGAATTATGCGCTCTGACGGTGTAAGTGAGGATTACATTACAGGAAATAAATCTCCCCGTGAAAAGTTCCAGAAATTCGCCGAGGCTCTCCCGAAGGTTATCGGTAACCCTATGTACCACTGGTGCCATCTGGAGCTGAAAAGATATTTCGGCTACGAGGGTGTCCTTAACGGAGACACAGCCGAGGAGGTATGGAACAGAGCGAATGAAATTTTAGCCAAGGAAAATATGGGCGCACGGGGCATCATCGAAAAAAGCGGTGTATCCTTCATCGGCACCACCGACGACCCCATCGACTCTCTCGAATATCACGAGCTTCTCCGCAGGGAAGGCAAGCTGAAGGCAGTCGTTGCCCCCTCCTTCCGACCCGATAAGGCTCTTAATCTCAATAACGACGGCTTCGCCGACTACATCGCATCTCTTTCCGCCGTCTCGGGTGTGAAAATCGACTCCGTCGCATCCCTTAAGGAGGCTCTTTATAAAAGGATTCTTTACTTTAACGAAAGAGGCTGTAAGGCAAGTGACCACGGCCTTAACTACATCCCCTTTGCCGAAATGAGCGAGGAATGCAAAGACAAGGCTCTGCTTAAGGCTCTCGGCGGTGAAAAGGTAACCGAGCAGGAGCTTCAGTCAGTCCAGACGGAGCTTCTCTGCTTCTGCGCCGAAGCCTATAAAAAGCTCGGCTGGGTTATGCAGCTTCATTATAACTGTCTGCGTAATCCGAACAGTAAAATGTTCAGCAGACTCGGTCCCGACACGGGCTTCGATGTTATCGGCCCCTGCGACTGCAGTAAGGCATTAGCCCGTCTTCTCGATAAAATGTATTCTGCCGATGCTCTCCCCCGTACTGTTCTCTATTCACTTGACAGCACGGATAACTCCTTCATCGACACTCTTATCGGCGCCTTCCAGCAGGAGGGCTATCCCGGCACCCTGCAGCACGGAAGTGCCTGGTGGTTCAATGACACCAAAAAGGGAATGCGCGAACAGATGGAATCTCTGGCCTCGCTGGGCATTTTAGGTAATTTCATCGGTATGCTCACCGACTCGAGAAGCTTCCTCAGCTACACAAGACACGAATATTTCCGTAGAATACTCTGCGGCCTTTTCGGCGAATGGGCAGAAAGAGGCGAATATCCCGCCGACATCCCCACCCTCGGTAAGATGGTAGAGGACATCTCCTACGGTAATGCTAAAAGATTTTTTACTCTGGAGGGAATAATATGAAAATGACATTCCGATGGTACGGCGAGGGTAATGACCGTATCAGCTTATCTGATATTAAGCAGATTCCCGGTGTTGACGGCATCGTATGGGCACTTCACCATAAAATGCCCGGTGAAATCTGGGAGGAGGAAGAAATTGCCGAGGTAAAGCGTCAGCTGGATGAGTACGGCTTTAATATGGATGTAGTCGAATCGGTCAATGTCCACGACGACATCAAAATAGGTCTTCCCTCCCGTGACGCCTACATCGAAAACTACAAAACCACCATCCGTAATCTTTCGAAATTTGGTGTAAAGGTTATCTGCTATAACTTTATGCCTGTTTTCGACTGGACGAGAAGTAATCTTTTCCATCCTGTCGGTGACGGTTCGACCGCTCTGTTTTACGAAAAGAATATGATTCAGGATGATTACAATGCCATGGCAAAGTACATTCTTGATTTCACCGAAAAATACAATATGTCCTTCCCCGGCTGGGAGCCCGAAAGAATGGCAAAGCTCGATGAGCTTTTCAAGGCTTATAAGGATGTGGACCACGAGAAACTATGGGATAATCTCAAATATTTCCTGGAAGCAATTATGCCCGTCTGCCGTGAATGTGACATAAAAATGGCTATCCATATGGATGACCCGCCGTGGGATATATTCGGTCTTCCCCGCCTTCTCGTAAACGAGGAAAGCATCGACCGTTTCCTTAAAATGGTTGACGATGAATATAACTGTCTCACCCTTTGCTCGGGAAGCCTTAATGCAAACCCGGAAAACAATGTAGCAGAGATTGTCCGTAAGCACTGCGACAGAATCGCTTTCGCACACATCAGAAATGTCAAGCATTTCGAAAACGGAGATTTTTCGGAAGCAAGCCACCGCGACTGCGACGGCGATACAGGCATCCTCGAAATTCTCAAGGCATATCACGACGGAGGCTTTGACGGCTACATCCGTCCCGACCACGGCAGACACCTTTGGGGTGAGGGTCCCGGCACGGTGCGTCCCGGTTACGGACTTTATGACCGCGCACTGGGTATTATGTATATGCTCGGCGTATGGGACAGCCTTGACAGATTCGACAAATAATTTTTCATTATTATAACAGGAGATGAAATTATGCTTAAAAATGTTCTTAATACCGACCTTACAGGCAAGGTAGCCGTAGTTACGGGTGCAGGCGGTGTTCTCTGCTCCTCTTTCGCTAAAACACTTGCCCGTGCAGGTGCAAAGGTAGCACTTTTAGACATCAATGAGGAGGCCGCTAAAGCCTATGCCGATGAAATCGTCGCAGAGGGCGGCATAGCCAAGGCCTACAAATGTAATGTTCTGGAAAAGGAAGGCTGTTATGCAGTAGCCGATGCCGTAAAGGCAGATCTCGGAGACTGCGACATTCTGCTCAACGGTGCAGGCGGTAATAACCCCAGAGCTACCACAGACAAGGAATATTACTTCGAGGGTGACATCGACGCCGAGTGCAAAAGCTTCTTTGACCTCGAGGCTGACGGTGTAAACTTCGTTTTCAACCTCAATATTTTAGGTACACTCATCCCTACCCAGGCCTTCGCCCGTCAGATGGTCGGCAGAGAGGGCTGTAACATCATCAATATCTCTTCGATGAATGCCTTCACTCCTCTCACCAAAATTCCCGCCTATTCAGGTGCAAAGGCAGCCGTTTCGAACTTCACCAAATGGCTCGCAGTTCACTTCTCAAAGGAGGGCATCAGAGTAAACGCCATCGCTCCCGGCTTCTTCTCCACGAAGCAGAACGCGGCTCTCCTCTGGAATCCCGACGGCTCACCGACACCGAGAACAGATAAAATTCTCTCTGCCACTCCTATGGGTCGCTTCGGCGAATCGGCAGAGCTCGACGGTGCTCTTCTCTTCCTGGTAAATAATGACGCCGCAGGCTTCATTACAGGCGTAGTTCTTCCCGTAGACGGCGGCTTCTCGTCCTATTCGGGTGTATAAAATCATACAGCACAATCCCGCAATCGCGGATTGTGAAATTAATCGGAGGCAATAAAAATGGATATGTTCAAAGAAATATACGAATTAGGTATTATTCCCGTCGTTGCTATCGACGACGCAGACAAGGCAGTTCCTCTGGCAAAGGCACTGCGTGACGGCGGTCTTCCTGCCGCAGAAATCACCTTCAGAACCGCAGCTGCAGAGGAGGCTATCAGAAGAATCACAGCTGAATGTCCCGATGTTTTAGTCGGTGCAGGTACTGTTCTCACTTCCGAGCAGTGTGACAGAGCCATCGCTGCCGGTGCGAAGTTCGTGGTAACCCCCGGCTTTAATCCCGAGATGATCAAATATATCAAGGATTCCGGTATTCCCATGATGCCCGGTGCCGCTACTCCCGGTGAAATGGAGCAGGCTATGAGCATGGGTCTTACAAACATCAAATTCTTCCCCGCAGAGGCAAACGGCGGTGTAGCAAAGCTCAAGGCTCTCGCAGGCCCCTATCAGGCTGCTAAATGGATGCCCACAGGCGGCGTCAACGCTAAAAACCTCAATGATTATCTCTCCTTTGACCGTATTCTCTGCTGCGGCGGCACATGGCTGGCCACAAGCGCAGACATCAACGAGGGCAGATGGGATGAAATCACGGAGAAGTGTAAAAAGGCAGTGGAAACTATGCTCGGCTTTAAGCTCGGCGGTATCGTGCTTTACACGGACGACGAGGGTGCAAAGAAGGACGCAAAGTTCCTTTCCTCTCTCTTCGGCTTCGAATATAAGGAGGATGACAGCTCTGTTTGTGCAGGTGCTCTCTCCTTTGCGAAGGGTGACGGCGATGCAAAGGGCTGTATCATAATCCACACTCTTAACGGCAACCGTGCCGCCGCCTACATCAGAAGAAAGGGCGTAGAAATAGATCCCGACATCCGGTATGATAAAAAGGGCAATATTACTTGCTTCGGTCTCAAAGATACCGTAGCAGGCTTTGAAATATGCATCGAAACCAAATAAGTAAATTAATATTCAGAGGTGAACAAAATGGCAAAAAGAATAGTTACTTTCGGCGAAATTATGTTAAGACTCGCACCCGAGGGTTACCTTCGCTTCTTCCAGAACGATACTATGCAGGCTACCTTCGGCGGCGGTGAGGCTAATGTGGCCGTGTCTCTGGCCAACTACGGCATGGACGCTGCTTTCGTAACCAAGCTTCCCGCACACGCCATCGGTCAGGGTGCAGTCAATTCTCTCCGTGCCCTCGGTGTCGACACAAAGGACATCGTAAGAGGCGGCGACAGAGTAGGCATCTACTATCTCGAAAAGGGTGCTTCTCAGCGCGGCTCCGTCTGCATCTACGACAGAGCATATTCCGCTATCCAGCTGGCAAAAAGAGAAGACTTCGACTGGGATAAGATTTTCGAGGGAGCAGACTGGTTCCATTTCACGGGTATTACTCCGGCTCTCGGTGAAAACCTCGTAGAAATCTGTCTTGACGCCTGTAAGGCCGCTAAAGAAAAGGGCGTAAAGATTTCCTGCGACCTTAACTACCGCGGTAAGCTCTGGACCAGAGAGCAGGCAAGAGAGGCTATGACCAAGCTCTGCAAATATGTAGATGTATGCATCTCCAACGAAGAGGATGCAAAGGATGTTTTCGGCATAGAGGCGGAAAATACCGACATTTACGGCGGCAAGCTCGACAAGGAGGGCTACAAATCAGTAGCAAAGCAGCTTATGGACACCTTCGGCTTCGAAAAGGTAGCCATCACTCTGCGCTCCTCCATTTCAGCCAACGACAATGACTGGGCAGGTATGCTTTACGACGGAACAGACTACTGCTTCTCAAAGGAATACCACCTTCACATCGTCGACCGCGTAGGCGGCGGTGACAGCTTCGGCGGCGGACTTATCTATGCTCTTCTTAACGGTAAGACCACACAGCAGGCAGTAGAGTTTGCAGTAGCCGCTTCGGCACTCAAGCACTCAATAGAAGGCGATTATAACAGAGTAACCGTTTCAGAGGTAGAAAAGCTCGCAGGCGGCGACGCCTCCGGCAGAGTACAGAGATAAAAAGGAGAAATAAAAATGGAAAACAAAAAATCAATCCGTCCCTTCGGATGGCAGGACAAATTAGGCTATGCCATGGGTGATATGGGCTGCGGCTTCTCATTCCAGCTCGTTTCCACCTTTATGCAGCTTTTCTATCTGCAGTTTATCGGCCTTTCACCCAATGACTATGCAATCATCATCCTCATTTCTAAAGCCTTCGATGCCGTAAACGACATCGTTATCGGTAATCTCGTGGATACAAAGAAAATCGGCAAAAAGAGTAAGTATATGCCCTGGATTTTACTCGGTGCAGTCACACTTATCATCTTCAATGTTATGATTTTTGCTCCCGTAAAGGACTTCTCTTATGCAGGTAAATATGCCTGGTGTCTCATTTCCTACTGTCTGTGGTCTGTAGCCTACACTATGGTAAATGTTCCCTACGGTTCACTTCATTCCGTTATAACAGACGATCCTCAGCAGAGAGTTTCTCTTTCCACCTTCCGTTCGATCGGTGCCGCTCTCCCCGCTATCATCATTATGATCGTTCTTCCCGGTATCGTTTATAACAATGTTACAAATCCCGCTACAGGCATAGAGGAACAGGTTCTCAAGGGTGAAACACTCCTTCCCGTAGCTATCGTTATGTCCGTATTCGCTCTGGCAGTTCTCTGGGGAACCACCGTTCTCGTAAAAGAGCGTGTAAGCCGTGATGCCGCAGAAAATACTACCGGTATCAAGGCGATGCTTTCCTCTGTCAAATCCTTCTTCACTAACCGTGCTATGGTAGGTGCCACCATCGCCAGCGTGGCCGCAGTTGCTCTTTTCAATTCCACAATGGCTCTGAATAATATGGTATTCCAGTATTACTTCAAGGATACCTCAAAGGTCGGCATGGCAATGATAGGCTCTTATGCACCTATGATCTTTGTTATGATTTTCCTCGGCAAGCTTACCAAGAAATACGGCAAAAAGAACATCCTTTCAGTAGCTATGCTCATCGGTGCTGTTTCAGGTGTAGCATCTATCTTCGCACCCGTTACTCCCGACTCAAAGGGTATGATTATATACATCATCTGCCTTATGGGACTTAATGTAGGTAATGCTGTGTTCCAGATTTCCGTATGGGCTATTGTTGCTGACTGTATCGAGGTCAGCTACCGTAAGACCGGTAAAAGTGAGGAGGGCTCTCTTTACGCTCTCTACTCCTTCTTCCGTAAGCTTTCACAAGGCATCGGTCAGGCTGTAGTTTCCTGGGGTCTCGTAGCTATCGGCTTCGTCGAGGGTGAAAACGCTGTTCAGCCCGAAGGCTTCGGCGAAGATGTAACCAAGCTCTACTTCATCGTTCTGGCCGCAGGCTCACTCATCGCCTTCCTCGCTATGAAGTTCATCTATAACATTTCAAAGAAGGACGAGGACGAAATGGCTATGGCTTCAAAGGCTTCAGCCGAAGGCGAAACCGCTTAAGCCTCAAATGAAACAGCCGCCCTTTCCGTAAGGGTTAAGGCTTTTCCCGACTGATATTGTAACGCCACCGTAATACTTATGTATTGCGGTGGCTTTGTCATTCGGTAATATTCCGTAAAAGCTGCCTCACTGCTTAATTTTCAGACAGATGTACTGCAGAACGAGTTAAAATGCTTGACTTTACTTTATATATTAATGTATAATATAATTTACGATTATAGCCTGAAATTTGTTTGGAGGTGGGAACTGCGATGGATAGCGGTGATAGTAACCCTAAAGGGTGCAATTCAATATTTTTGTGCAGTTCTGCCCTCTCACTGACAGCACTGCACTGAAGGCGGCAGACTTTCTGACGCCTGAAAAGACAATGAAAGTCGGTGAAACAAATGAATGAAAACGAATTTGGCAGACTTTATAAGCTTTTGGCTAAAAATCTGCTCAAAGAACTCAAGGATGAGCTTTCGGATATGGCTTATCCCGATATTGCGGAATTTATTATGGATTTGGACGACGATAAAATCTCCGTAAAAATTTTCCGCATCCTGCCCAAGGACATTTCAGCCGATGTTTTTTCCTATCTTGACACGGAAAAGCAGTCAGTTATCGTACAGTCCATTACTGACAGCGAAATCGGCCGTCTTATGGACGACCTTTATGTGGACGATGCCGTTGACTTTCTCGAGGAGGTTCCCGCTAACATAGTGCGCCGTGTTCTGGCAAACACAGACAGGGAAACCCGTGAAATCATCAACCGCTTCCTCACCTACCCCGACAACTGCGCGGGCAGTGTTATGACCATCGAAATGGTAGAGCTTCACGACAGACTCACCGTCGCCGAGGCCATAAAGAGCATCCGCAGAACGGGCGTGGATAAGGAAACCATCTACACCTGCTATGTTATCGACGATAAGCGTCATCTGGTAGGTACCATTCCCCTGCGCAGACTTCTTCTCAACGACGAGGATACTCTCGTTACGGAAATTATGGCTGATGATGAGCAGCTTATTTATGTAACCACTATGGACGACCGGGAATATGTGGCCGCCATCGCTAAAAAGTACGACCTTCTCTCCGTTCCCGTCGTAGACAAGGAAAACCGTCTGGTGGGCATCATCACCATCGACGACATTATCGACATCATCGACGAAGAGGCCACCGAGGACTTCGAAAAGATGGCCCTTCTTACTCCCTCGGAGGACGAATACATTAAAACCGGTGTACTGTCTCTCGCTAAAAACCGTATTCCCTGGCTTATCGTGCTTATGCTCGCATCCACTCTGACGGGACAGATTATCGAGGGCTTCGAAAACAAGCTATCCATAGTAGCAGGTCTGACAGCCTGTATTCCTATGCTGATGGGTACGGGCGGTAACTCGGGTAATCAGGTTTCTACTCTCGTTATCCGCGGTCTTGCCCTGGGTGAAATCAAAATAAAGGACTACTTCCTCATTCTCTGGAAGGAAATCCGCGTTTCTCTCCTGGTCGGACTCGTTTTAGCCGTGGCAAACTTCGCCAGAATGCTGCTTTTACGCATCACGACAGGCAGTGATGTTACCGACAGCGTCATTTTAGTGGTATCGATGGCCGTTATGGCCGTGGTAGTCGTATCTAAAACCATCGGCTGTACCCTTCCCATCGTGGCGAAGCTTCTGAAGCTGGACCCTGCTCTTATGGCCGGTCCTCTGATTACCACGCTGGTAGACACCATCTCTCTCGTTATTTATTTTGCTCTCGCAAATGCTATAATATTTTAAATGAAAACAAAGGAGGTATGCTCTTTGCTCAAACGATTTATAGAGTATACTAAAGGCTACAGACTTCTGACAATTATATGTCCGATTATGATTTATCTCGATGTAGTGGTCGAGCTTAAAATTCCTACGGTTATGGGTGAGGTTACCGACATACTCATCAGCATCAAATCGGGCTCGGAGCCTATGGGCGACATCACTAACCAGCTTATGGCCAAGCTTTTCGAAATGCTCGCTCTGTGTGCAGTGACACTTCTCATCGGCTACATCGCCGCACGCTGCAGTGCCATAGCAAGCATGGGCTTCGGTGCCAATCTGCGCCGTGAGCTTTTCTACAAAATCCAGAGCCTCTCCTTTGAAAACATCGACAAGCTGAAAATCTCCACTCTCATTACCCGTATGACCAGCGATGTGTCTATGATTCAGAGCACCTATAAAAACACTATAGTCACCTTCATCAAAGGTCCCATTATGCTCGTCACGGCTCTTATGTACGCCATCGAAATCAGTAAAGAGCTCTCTTCGATGTTTTATGTGGCACTCCCCGCCATCGTAATCATACTCATCATTATGGGATATATGGCAGTGCCTGCCTTTAAAAAGATGCTTAAAACCACCGATAAGTTCAACGGTGTCTTAAGAGGTAACATAAACGGCATCCGTGTGGTTAAATCCTTCGTACGCGAGGACCACGAAAAAGAAAAATTCGAAAAGGTAAACAATGAGGTTCTCAAAATGAACATCCGTGCACAGAGCCTCGTCCTTTACATCACCCCCGCCATTATGGTAGTGGTTTACGGCTGTATGGTATTCGCTCTGTGGCGAGGCAGTGCTCTCATTCTCGAGGGCAAATCCGGTCTTACCACCGGACAGATGAGCACCTTTATCGCCTTCATTTCACAGGTGCTCACCTCTCTTATGACCGTGCTTCTGGTCTTCGTAAGCATTTTCGTTTCCAAAGCCTCCATCGAAAGACTCGGAGAAATCTTTTCCCAGGAGCCCGCCGTAAGCGATAAGGACGCAGACGAAAGCCTCCAGGTGAAGGACGGCAGCATCGAGTTTAAAAATGTAACCTTTAAATATGATGACTCCGTGGTAAAAAACATTCTCGAAAATGTAAATCTTAAAATAAATGCAGGCGAAACCGTAGGCATCATCGGCTCTACAGGCTCCGCCAAATCCACTCTTATTCAGCTTATCCCCCGCCTCTACGACACCACCGAGGGTGAGGTTCTCGTAGGCGGAAGAAATGTAAAGGACTACACCTTTAAAAATCTCCGCGACGAAATCTCCGTGGTTTTACAGTATAATATGCTCTTCTCGGGCACCATTATGGAAAACATACGCTGGGGCAGACCGCAGGCAAGCGACGAAGAGGTATTCGCCGCCGCACAGGATGCACAGGCACACGAATTTATCAGTGACTTCGAAAAGGGCTACGATACCGAGCTCGGCCAGGGTGGCTCTACCGTTTCCGGCGGACAGAGACAGAGAATCTGCATCGCGCGTGCTCTGCTCAAAAAGCCTAAAATTCTCATTTTCGACGACTCCACCAGTGCTGTCGATACCGCCACGGACGCTAAAATCAAAAAGGCTCTCCGTGATGAAAAATATAAGGGTATTACAAAGCTTATCATCGCACAGCGTATAACCTCCATTATGGACGCTGACAGAATCATAGTTATCGAGGACGGTAAAATCGAGGCTGTCGGCACCCACGACGAGCTTAAGGAAACCAGCGAGGTTTACCGTGAGATCTTTATTTCACAGCAGGAAGGAGTGTTAGCACAGTGAGCAGACTTCCTACAGAAAACGAAATGGAAAAAGAAATCAAGGACATTCTGAAAGAAGAAAAAGGCAAAAAGAAGAAAAAGCTTTTTAAGAGAAAAAGCGTAGAGGCGGAAAAGAAAATCCCCGAAAACGAAACACCCGAAGAAAAGGAAAAAAGAGAGAAAGAGGAAAAGGAAAAAGCAGAAGAAAAAAAGAAAAAGGAAGAGGCTAAAAAGAAGGCCAAGCCGAAGGATATGAAGCAGGCAACCAAACGCCTGCTCAGCTATCTGACGGAATTCAAGGCTCTGATTATCCTCGTCTGCATTTCCGTCGTGCTTACCACCGTGACGAGCTTCGCCGCTTCACTGGCTATGATGCCCGTTATTAACACCATCGCCGACACGGTCGTAGCTGAAAATCCCGACATTTCCGCCGCTCTTGCGTCCATCGTAAAGTGGCTAGCACTTATGGCGGCAGGCTTCATTTTCTCGTCCACCCTTAATCTTATTTACACGAGAATTATGCTTTATGTCTCCTCGAAGACTCTGGCAAATATGAGAAGAGACCTGTTTAACCACATTCAGACTCTTCCTCTGAACTTTTTCGACGGCAGAAAAACCGGCGAAATTATGAGCCGCTTCACAAACGACATAAGCAGAGTCAGCGACCTGGTAAGTAACACTCTCCCCACTCTCATCACCTCCACGATTTCAGCCGTACTCACCATCGGCTTTATGGTTATCGCCTCGTGGAAGCTCACTCTTACCATAACCGTGGCCGTGGTGCTGATGTTTATGACGGTTATCCTCATCACCAAAAAGTGCGCTCCTCTTTTCAAAGAGCAGCAAAAGGCCATCGGTGAGGTTAACGGCTACATCGAGGAGTACATCCGCGGAATTAAGAATGTAAAGCTTTTCTGCCACGAGGAAAGAACCAAGGAGGGCTTCAGCGTTCTCAATGAAAACTACCGCAAAATCGGTGTTAAAGCCAATGTTATCGGCGGCTTTATGAGTCCGCTTATGTCTATGATTACCCGCGTGAACTACGCCATCGTCGTTATTCTCGGCGCTAAAATCGTTATGGGCGGCGGTATGGACATCGGTACTCTCACCACTTATCTCGACAAATCGAAAAGCTACGGCACACCCATCGCACAGATAGCCTCCTGCTACAGCACCCTCGTTTCCGCTATGGCAGGTGCGGAGAGAGTTTTCGAAATCCTCGACACTCCCTCGGAAACTGACGAAGGCAAGGTTACTCTTGTCCGTCTGATAAAAAATGCACTGGGCGAGGACGAGGAATCGGAAAGCGAGGGCACCTTCGCCTGGAAAATACCGACAGAAAGCAGTGCTGAATACATCCCCCTTAAGGGCGACATCCGAGTAGACGACATCACCTTCTCTTATGTAGAGGGCACGGAGGTTCTTAAAAATGTCTCCGTTACTGCCGACAGCGGCACGAAGGTAGCATTTGTAGGCTCTACGGGCGCAGGCAAAACCACCATCACGAATCTCATTAACCGCTTCTACGAAATAGATAAGGGCGCCATCATCTACGACGGCATCGATATAAAGGACATCAGAAAGGCTGATTTGAGAAAATCTATGGCTATGGTATTACAGGATACCCGTCTTTTCGCGGGAACCATCGCTGATAACATCCGCTACGGTAAGCTCGACGCCACCGACGAGGAGGTTATCGAGGCGGCAAAGATAGCCAACGCCCACTCCTTTATCGAAAGACTTCCCGACGGATACGAAACCGAAATCCGCTCCGACGGTAATAACATCAGTATGGGTCAGGCACAGCTGATAAACATCGCCCGTGCCGCCATCGCAAAGGCACCCGTCCTTATTCTCGACGAGGCTACCTCCTCCGTCGATACGAGAACGGAGAGACTGATAGAGGTGGGTATGGACTCCATTATGGAGGAAAGAACCGTCTTCGTTATCGCTCACCGACTTTCCACCGTACGAAACTCCGAAAGAATTATCGTTCTGGAAAAGGGAGAAATCATCGAGCAGGGTAATCATCAGTCGCTTATCGACCTGGGCGGAAAGTATTATCAGCTTTACACAGGCACATTTGAAATGGAATAAAAGCATAAAAGAGAGCTGTAGGCTACCGAATAGCCGCACGCTCTCTTTTTTTAATTTTTTATAAAAAAACTCTTGACAGGTAACTATTAATGTGTTACTATGTTACCACGCTAAAGCGATGAAGAGTTGTCGCTTAAAAAATTTATAAGATGAGGTATTAAATCATCAAAAGGAGTAATCATTATGAAAAAGAAAACCCTCGCCATTGTATTGGCAATTTTAGCAGTAGTTATGTGCTTCACCCTCGCAGCCTGTAACGGCGGCGGAGAAAACACCGACGACACCACAGCAGCTAACACAGAAACCGTTTCCGACCTTGATTACATAAAGGCAAACGGCAAAATGATCATCGGCTACACAGAATTCGCCCCTATGAACTATAAGGACGATAACGGTGAGCTCATCGGCTTTGAAACAGAATTTGCAAAGGCTGTCTGCGAAGAACTCGGTGTTGAGCCTGTATTCCAGCTTATCGACTGGGCCGCAAAGGAAACAGAGCTTAAGTCAAAAACCATCGACTGCATCTGGAACGGTATGACCATCACAGACGAAAGAAAGGCTGAAATGGAAATCTCCACTCCTTATATGGCTAACAAGCAGGTTCTCCTCGTAAAGGCTGAAAATGCCGACAAATACACCACCGCTGATGCTCTCACAGGCGCCAACATCGTAGCTGAAATCGAATCAGCCGGTGAAACTGTAGCTAAAGAGGATGCCTTCTTCGCAGGTGCAAACTACACAGCTGTTGACTCACAGGCCAAAGCTCTTATGGAAGTTGCATCAGGCGTAGCAGACGGTTGCGTAGTAGACTATGTTCTCTCCATCGGTATGATCGGTGAAGGTACTGATTACGAAAACCTCGTAGTAGTAGACGAACTCGCATTCGCAGACGAAGAATATGGTATCGCATTCCGCAAGGGTGCAGACACATGTGTAGCTGTTAACGACGCTATGAAGGCGCTGGCCGAAAACGGCAAGCTTGCTGAAATCGCAGAGAAATATAAGCTCACAGAACAGATTCTCGTAAAATAAAAAAAGACTTTAAATAAGCCGATGCCGTCTTAAAGACGGCATTTTGGCTGTTTTAAACAGAGGTAATTTATGACTTTTTCAGCAGTAAATGCCGATTTATTTCTCGGATTTTTTGAAAACATCAAACTTTTCGGTATAACTCTTTTATTTGCCATCCCTTTAGGATTGATAATTGCATTTGGTTCAATGACGAAATTTTCGCCAATCCGTTTCATAAGCCACGCTTTTGTCTGGGTAATAAGAGGCACTCCCCTTATGCTTCAGCTTTTCGTCGTTTTTTATGTTCCCGGTCTGATTTTCGATTTAAAAATTCCCGGTGAAAACCCGCGAATGACAGCTGCAGCCATAGCTTTTGTTATAAACTATGCCTGCTATTTCTCCGAAATTTACCGCGGCGGTATAGAAGGTATTCCAAAAGGACAGTATGAGGCAGGACAGGTGCTCGGTATGACGAAGACGCAGACCTTCTTTAAGGTAGTTCTTATGCAGGTGGTAAAGCGCATCGTTCCTCCTATGGGAAATGAAATTCTCACTCTCATCAAGGATACCTCCCTCGCCCGTGTTATCGGAGTTCTCGACATCATAATGGTAGCAGGTCAATTCTCTGCCCGCGGTGTCATCTGGCCTCTTTTCTACACAGCAGTGTTCTTCCTGCTTTTCTGCGGCATCCTTACAGTTGTCCTGGGAAAAATAGAGAAAAAGTTGGACTACTATAAAGGTTAAGGAGGTGCCCAAATGGCTATACTTGAAGTAAACAATCTCGAAAAAAGCTTCGGAAAAACACAGGTGCTTAAGGGTATATCCTTCTGTCTCGAGGAAGGCGATGTCCTCTCCGTTATCGGCTCATCGGGCAGCGGTAAAACTACACTTTTACGCTGTATTAACTTCCTGGAAACAGCTGACAGCGGAAAAATAACCGTAGACGGAGATGTTATCTTTGACTCCTCGAGCGAAAAAAAGCTTTCTAAAAAGGAACAGCTCGAAAAGCAGCTTTCCATCGGCCTCGTTTTCCAGGATTTTAACCTTTTCCCCCAGTATAATGTCCTCGATAATGTTAAGCTCGCTCTCAAGGTAAGAGCGAAAAACAGACCCGATTTCAAAAAAAATAAAAAAGCTATTTACGAGGAAATCGATCTTAAGGCAAAGGCTGTTATCAAAAAGATGGGGCTCGAGGATAAAATGGAAAACTATCCCTGCGAGCTTTCGGGCGGACAGAAGCAGAGAGTTTCCATCGCACGCGCTATGGCACTCGAGCCGAAAATCCTTTTCTTCGATGAGCCCACATCTGCTCTCGACCCGGAGCTTACCGGTGAAATTCTGAAGGTAATCCGTGAGCTTGCCGAGGAGAATATGACTATGGTAATCGTTACCCACGAAATGACCTTCGCCAAGGAGGTTTCCGATTACATCGTATTTATGGATAAGGGTGTCATCGCCGAGGAGGGCAAGGCAGAGGATGTTATCTCTAACCCGAGAACAGACAGGCTTAAGGCCTTCTTAAGCAAGATAAGCGATTAAAAATTAATAATTAAGTCAATAAGACAAAAGCCATTGTTAAAGCAAATCAGCTGTTACAATGGCTTTGTATTTTTCGTTTGCCTCCCCTGAAAGCAGGGAGGCGGCTTAATTCTGTAAAAGTAACACAGGGGTCATAAGCTAATCTCTTGCCCTCGCAAGCCTGTCATAAAACGGCAGTAGTATCACAGTATTGATTATATTAAAAATAATGTGAAATACCGAAACGGCCAAGGAAGGATTTCCTATCTCTTCGAGCCACCTACCCACAGGCAACAGGGCACACAGAGGCAGAAAGAATATGCATCCGACTACAGATGAAGTCGCCCTATTCTTTTCGCATTCGCGCTTCTTCCCACGGAGGCTAAAAGGACCGTTAGCACCGTACCGATGTTCTGGCCTAAAACTATGTACACCGCATCGTCCAGACTCACGAGCCCCTCTGCGGCAAGACCTTGTAATATACCCACGGTGGCCGAGGAGCTCTGTATGATAACCGTCATCAGTATACCGCTTAAAATACCTCCTGCTTTACCCGAAGAAGAAATTATCATATTCAGAAAGACGGGATTATCCCGTAACGACGAAAACGCTCCCGACATAGCCTCGAGACCTGCAAAAAGCAAACCGAAGGCCAGAATAACCTCGCCGACGGCAGGTGCTTCCCTCTTTCTGCATAAAAGCTTCATAAAGGCTCCGCAGATAATGAAAAAGGGAGCGAGAGCAGAAAAATCGACGGCTATGAGCAGACTCGTGACCGTAGTGCCCATATTGGCACCCATAATTATACCCACCGACTGAAAGAGAGTAACTATGCCGCTTTCTGCGAGAGAGACCAGCATCACCGTTACTGCCGTGGAGCTCTGCACCGCCGCCGTGACAGCCGTGCCCGTCAGTATGGATGAGCATTTTCCCCGTGCAGTCTTGCCTAAAAATAGCTTCAGTCGGTCGCCGAAAGCCTCCTGTGTTTTTTCACTCATTATGTTTATGCTGTAAAGAAAAAGCCCGATACCGAAAATGAGGCCGTAAAATCCGTCATACAAAATAGCATCACCCATTAATAAATATTAAGTGTTGCGAGAAAACTTGACCGATATATTGAAAAACCTTTTCCGATATTATATAATTTAAAGGAAAGAAAACCTTAAGGAGGAGAAAATATGCAGCTTAACATTATCCCGAAGCCGAATAAGGCCGAAATTTACGGCGGTGAAGTATGGATAAAGGATTTACCCGTCCGCTACGAAACCAACGAAATGCACCCCGAGGAATACTATTGTCTGGAGATTAAAAAGGACGAAATAGTAATCACCTCAAAGGGAGAAAAGGGTAAATACTATGCTCACCTTTCCTTAAGCCAGCTCGAGGAAGCAGGCAAGGCACCGCTTATGAAAATCACCGATATGCCCGCCTTCCCCTACCGCGGCTTTATGATCGATTCGGCAAGACATATGCAGACCGTAGACGAAATAAAACGCTACATCGAGGCAGCGGCAAAGTACAAAATGAACATTTTTCACTGGCATCTCTGTGATGACCAGGGCTGGAGAATAGAAAGTGAAAAGCACCCTCTGCTGAATCAGAAGGGCTCCTGGAGACAATGCCACGGCTTCGGGTCAAAGAATATGCAGAAATACGGCGGCTATTACACAAAGGATGAAATAAGAGAAATCGTAGCCTTCTGTAAGGAGAGATTCATCGAGGTTGTCCCCGAATTTGACCTTCCCGGCCATACCACGGCCATCATCTCTACCTACCCCGAGCTTTCCTGCAGAGGAGTTCAGGTGCCTGTGGAAACAGTCGGCGGCATTTTCAAAAACATTCTCTGTGCAGGAAATGACGAGGTGTTCAGCTTCTGCTTCGACATCATCGATGAGCTCTGCGAGCTTTTCCCCTATCCCTTTATGCACATCGGCGGCGATGAAGCACCCAAGGCACGCTGGTGTAACTGCAAAAAATGTCAGCAGAGAATCAAGGACGAGGGTCTGGAAAACGAAGAACAGCTTCAGGGCTGGTTTGCCAATAAAATCATAGCCTATCTCAAGGAAAAGGGCTACACTGCTCTCGCCTGGAATGAAAGCCTCAACTCGGGCATCATCGACAGGGATACGGTTATCTGCGACTGGATGGACAGAGGTAATAAATGTGTGCCCTACGCTAACGCCGGCGGCAAGATAATCATCGAGGATTTCTACCATTACTACCTCGACTATGTTTACGGTATGACTCCGCTAAAAAAGACCTACGGCTATAATCCGTATCTCGAGGGTCTTACGGAGGAAGGTAAAAAGAATGTTCTCGGTGTGGAAGCGCCCATCTGGACAGAGTACATCGAGGATTTCGACCGTATGAGCTATATGTGCTTCCCCCGTCTCATCGCCGTAGCCGAAAGAGGCTGGACAGAGCCTGTCAAGGCAGACTATGACTCCTTTAAGGTCAGAGTGAAAAATCAGAAGGACTTTCTCGCCTCCCTCGGCATCACTCTCTGCGACGAAAGCGAATGGGACCCCAATGCCCTCATAAGAGTAAAGGAAAGCGTGGGCAGACTCATAAAAAGCATCACTCCCGCCTCCATAATGGCGACGGTATTCCCTAATGTGGATGAGAAATGATCTGATAAATCACGAGAAAAAAAGAGGTGACCGCGTTCGCCAACACCACGTAAGGCAGTGTTTGTTTCTCGAACAAAAATCCCCGTATTTTTGCCAAAAGCCTCGCAAGGCGACAGCCTTGCTGCGTTTTGTGGCTTCAATACAAGAAATTTTCAGTTCTTACGAAACTGCGAAGCA
>JAZNEL010000050.1:0-80312 GCA_045588555.1 Acutalibacteraceae bacterium
AACGCATTATAAAAGACAGTCCCGCACTTGAAGAGAAGCTTGAAACGGAAAAACAACTTATCCGTGAATGGTACTTCCCCGAGAGAACACGGAACAAAGAAAAAGATTATGAAGGGAGGTGATATGTATGCATCCGGAAGAATTATGTAGGATGATTCAATGCAATGAAGATAATGCCACAGAAGATACAGTGTACGAGCGTGAAATGACATCAGACGAGTATCTTGATAAGTATTTCGGTACTAAACAGTTTTCTGTGAAAAAGTATTTAAGACTTGCAGAAGAAGAACGCAGGCAGAGAAATGAAAGTAAAAGATTATATTATTATGGAGGAAAATAAATGAATAATAACTTAAAATCTCCGGTAAACATCCCGGTAGAAAAAATCCGTCCCTTTGAGGGACATCCTTATAAGGTCTTAGACAATGAAGAGATGAACACTCTGATTGACAGCATTCAGCAGAAAGGTGTCATCTCACCGATTGTTGTAAGGCCACTCGAAAACACAGACGATGAGTATGAAATTATCTCAGGTCATCGCAGACTCAGAGCATCAGTAAAAGCAGGGCTGGAAACAGTACCTGCTTTAATTTATGCCGTCAGCCGTGATGAAGCGGCAGTTATGCTCGTTGACAGTAATCTTCACAGAGAGCATATCTTGCCATCTGAAAAAGCGTTTGCTTATAAGTTGAAACTTGAAGCAATCAAAAGGCAAGGTGAAAGAACAGACTTAACTTCGTCTCAACTTGAGACGAAGTTAAGAGCGGATGAAATAATAGGTGCACAGACTGGTGAAAGCCGTGCTCAAATTCAAAGGTATATCCGTCTGACTTATCTCATTCCCGAACTGCTTGAAATGATGGACGAAGATAAAATTGCGTTATCAGTGGGTGTTGAGCTTTCGTTCCTTGATGAGCAGATGCAGTATGACCTGCTTCGTGTAATTGAGGAGCTGGACTGCACACCGTCGTATTCACAGGCGTGGCATATGCACAGGGATTTCAATGAAGGTACACTCACTATCGAAAGTATGGAAAACACACTTGCTTCAGAAAAACCGAATCAGAAACCTATGTGCAAGGTGCCCATTGAAAAGCTTCAGAAAATTGCACCTAAGGTTAAAGATAAAGACTTTGAAGATTTTGTACTGAAGGCTTGCGAGCATTACTACAAATATCTTCAGCGACAGCGAAGCCGTGACCGAGACGCACGGTAATCCACACATTTGTATAGGAGGAATTATATGAGTAAAATTGATATAAATGATTTAAGTAAAAATCCTGACTACTGCTTTGCGGCGTTGAAGCTGATTGAGCAGTTATTCAGGGACGGAAAGATTCCCGAGTATATGTTCCGCAATATCTTAAGCGAGTATGCGGACATTGTTGATGAAACCGAATTTGTAAAAGGAAACCACAATCAGATAAAGGAGGAATGTGCATGATAAATTCTGATTTCGGAAAGCGCAGAGTTGTAATCTATGCCCGTGTTTCTACGGAGCACGAGGCACAGATTTCAGCTCTTGAAAATCAGCTGGATTGGTATGAGCCAATCCTTGCCGCAAGACCTGAATGGGAGCTCGTCGGCAGATATATTGACGAGGGTATCACGGGTACCTCTGCCGAGAAAAGACCGCAGTTTATGAAAATGATCCGTGATGCCAAGCAGAAAAAGTTTGATATGATTATCACCCGTGAGGTGTCACGATTTGCGAGAAATACCGTTGATACTCTGCAGTACACAAGAGATCTGAAGGCAAAGGGCGTTGAGGTGTTCTTCATAAACGACAACATCAAAACCTTTGACGGTGACGGAGAGCTCCGTCTTACCATTATGGCGACTCTTGCTCAGGACGAAAGCCGTAAAACCTCGGTGCGAGTGAAAAGCGGTCAGCAGACCTCTATGAATAACGGCACATTCTACGGCAACGGAAATATTTTAGGCTACAGAAGACATCAGGAGCTTCTGCCCGACAATAAGAAAAAGGTGGATTTCATTATCGACCCGGAGCAGGCGGAAACGGGAAAGCTCATATACGAAATGTATCTTGCGGGCAACGGGCTTACCAAGATAAAGGAAGAGCTTGAACGCCAAGGCAGAAAAACTGCAATGGGTAAAACAAGATGGTATGAAACCGTAATAGGCCACGTGCTGAAAAACACCTTCTACTGCGGTATCATAACCTATCACAAGGAATACACTCCCGACTATCTCACTCAAAAGAAAATCAAAAATTACGGTGAGATTGACCTGGTACAGGTTAAAGGCAGACACGAGCCGATTATTACTGAAGAAGAATTTGAAAGGGTGCAATTAATTATGGCAAGTAAAACAGCTCAGATGAAAAATCTTAACACAGGCAGAAGAAGTACAACCGGAAAGAGACCGAGAACAACGGTATGGGGAAAGCTCCTTATCTGCGAATGCGGTCACAGATTCAATACGAAGCTCTGGAGAAAAGAGGGAGATAAATCCATTATCGGTTATCAGTGCTATGATTCGGTGCGTACCGGGTCATACGAGAGCCGAAAGAAAAAGGGATTACCTCTTGACGGTATCTGCCGTGTGCCTATGATTCCCGAGTGGAAGCTGCAGATGATGGCGAATTATATTTTCCGCAATTATCTCTCGGAAAAGGACAAGGTACTGGCTCTTGCCAACTCAATGCTTGAAGCTCATATTGACGACAAAGAGGATGATGTGGATTACGAGGCTATCATTGAGAAAAAGTGCAGAGAGGTTGAAAGGCACAGAACGAAGCTCAGTAATTTCATTGATATGAGGGCGGAGGGTGAAATTGATAAAGAATCTTACACAAAGAAAACTGCCGAGGTGAAAGAAGAGATTGCAAAGCTTTCTGCCGAGATTGAAGAGCTTCAGCTGAAGCTTAACAAAGAGCCTGTGATTACAGACTACAAGGACAAGCTGACGGTGCTTCAATATGCACTCGAGCAGTACACAAATGCGGATGACAGCGACATCCCCGAAAGTGTGATTGAAGCCTTTGTAGTGAAGATTGTAGTAAGGCAAGATGGTTTCGATTGGTATCTCCGCTTTGACGGAGACCCAAATGACCCTCTTCACATGAAAACCGAGGGTAAAAGAAGAAAAAACAGTTCTGTTTCTGTGGTTGGCGGTAAACTGCCAACCAAGCAGAATTGCGACACAGGCAGCTATTGCAAACAAATAATCCGTCTTCGGATAAGATTTTCCCCACCGATTTCTCGGTGGGGATTTTTGCTGTCGATAATGCTTGCTGAATAATGTAAGGCGAGAATAATATGATTAGTGGTTTCAAAGCAACAAAACAATAAAACAGTTTCAAGCAGACACAGCTTATCTGAATATTCAAACGATATTGTTCACTCTTTCATCAATAATAATTCTTTCCCAAAAACCACAAACCTCCTTGTAAAACGGCATCAGCCAAATACAAGGAGGTCAGTTTTTATGTAGATATAATCACACCATATTTATCGGGTCGAGGATTTTATCGATTTCCTCGTCGGTAAATATCTTTTTACTTTTAAGTATTTCACGGATGGGCTCGCCCGTTTTTATGGCTGTCTTTGCGATGTCGGCCGAAAGCTTATAGCCGACTGTGGGACAGATGGCAGTGATAACGCCGACCGAATTTTCCACATGCTCTCTGCATCTGTCTTCGTTTGCGGTAATACCCGACACACAGTTATCCGTAAAGGTCTGCACTGCACCGGTAAGCACCGCGATGGACTCGAACAGCTTATGGTAAAGTATGGGCTCGGCATAGTTAAGCTCGAGCTGACCCGCTTCAGCGGCCATCGTGATGGACACATCGTTACCCATTATGCAGAATGCCGCCTGGGACATAACCTCGGGGATAACAGGATTAACCTTGCCCGGCATAATCGATGAGCCGTTCTGCATAGCGGGAAGGTTGATTTCCTCGAAGCCGCATCGGGGACCCGAGGACATAAGGCGGAAGTCGTTGGCTATCTTCGAGCAGGAAATGGCGCAGGTTTTAAGTGCAGAGGAAACGAAGGCGAAGGAATCCAGATTCTGCGTACCGTCGATGAGGTCTGCCGCCTTTATCACGGGGATTCCGCTTATTTCGGCGATGGTGGGGGCAAGAGCATCCACATAGTCGGGATTTGCATTAAGTGCAGTGCCTATGGCGGTACCGCCCATATTTATCGAATACATTTCCTCGAGAGCCGTGCTGAGTCTTTCGATGTCACGGGTAATAGCTCTGCGGTATGCACCGAATTCCGCGCCCAGACGGATGGGCACAGCGTCCTGCATCTGCGTTCTGCCCATTTTAATAATATCGTAAAAGTCGAATTTCTTCTTTGCCAGAGCCTGCTCCAGCTTCACGAGCTGTCGGATAGCCTCGCGCAGCAGGACTACCGTAGTCATTTTTGCAGCCGAGGGAATAACATCGTTTGTGGACTGGGCTCTGTTTACATGGTCATTAGGGTGAACTATGGAGTAATCTCCCTTTTCACCGCCTAAAATTTCGATAGCTCTGTTTGCGATAACCTCGTTGGCGTTCATATTCGCAGTGGTGCCCGCTCCTCCCTGGACAGGGTCGCAGATAAACTGATCGTGGAGCTTACCCTCGAGTATTTCGTCACAGGCCTGACAGATTGCATCCTTGATTTTTCCATCGAGCTCGCCCACGCTGAAGTTACAGATCGCACAGGCCTTTTTTATTTGTGCGAGAGAATTGATAAATTCAGGTCTGAGTCTCTGACCTGTGATCCGAAAGTTTTCATAACCCCGGAGTGACTGGACGCCGTAATAAGCTTCTGACGGCACCTGCTTTGTACCTATTGAGTCTGCTTCAATGCGAAAAGCCATAACATTTACCTCACATCATTATTTTTTTGAAATCCTTGAGCTGTGCGGTGAGCAAACGCTCATAGAATAATTATAACATATTTTTCTAAAAAAAGAACATGAGCACCGATATTTTATGAATTATTAACATTTAAGAAAAAAGCTTGTGCATTTTTATCTTGCCAAAGGATAGCCTGCCTCCTTAAGTGCTTTTTTCATCGCCCTTTCATCAGGTGTACCGCTGAAAACGAGCTTAACCTTGCCGGTGGTGTAGTCTGCCACGGCCTCGTCAACGAAGGGCAGAGCCTCGAGGCAGTCGCTGACTCTCTTTTCACAGTGCCCGCACATCATATTTTTAACCCTTATCTCGCCGTGGCTTTCGGATTCTTCCCCGACTCCGACGGGCTCCTTCAGGCTTGTGCGTATTTTTCTGTCGTGCTTCGTCGAGTAAACATCGAGAAAATTAAGACGCAGAGCATTGGTCACCACACAGAACGAGGAAAGACTCATAGCGGCCGCACCGAACATCGGATTAAGCTCCCAGCCGAAAATCGGAATAAACAGACCCGCCGCCAGCGGAATACCGAGAGCGTTATAGAAAAATGCCCAGAAAAGATTCTGATGGATATTCGTCAGCACTCCCCTGCTAAGCCGTATCAGCGCGTGAACATCCGTAAGTCTGCTTTTCATAAGAACTATATCCGCCGCATCTATTGCCACATCAGTGCCCGCGCCTATGGCGATGCCGATGTCGGCTCTCGTCAGAGCGGGAGCGTCATTGATGCCGTCGCCCACCATAGCGGTAATGCCTCTTTTCTGCAGAGTGCGCAGTGCCCTTTCCTTTTCGTTCGGGAGAAGGCCCGCCATAACCTCGTCGATACCTGCCTGTCGGGCGATTTCCCGGGCGGTGTTTTTATTGTCACCCGTGAGCATAACCACCCTGATGCCCATATCGCGAAGCTCCTTCACAGCCCGTGCGCTGTCCTCCTTTACAGTATCCGCCGTGGCTATCATACCGATATATTTACCGTTACGGCTGAAATAAAGCGGCGTTCTTCCCTTAAGAGTAATTTCGCGGTCAAGATTTACGACAGCCTCATCGGGTGCTTTTTCGCCGAAGATAAAGGAAAGACTTCCGCCCTTCACCTCATCTCCTGAGATTTTTCCTTCCACTCCCTTACCGCTGACGGCACGGAAGGCCTCTGCAACAGGACAGCTTACCCCTTCCTCTGCGCATTTTTTCACTACTGCCTTCGCCAGAGGGTGCTCACTTTTCTTTTCCAGAGCGTAGGCTGCTTCCATAAGCTCTCTTTCACTTACACCGAAGGGAATAATGTCCGTAGCCTCTGGCTCGCCTACGGTGACGGTGCCTGTTTTATCCAAGGCCACTATCTGAACCTTGCCTGCCTTTTCGAGGGCCTGACCCGTTTTAAAAAGTATGCCGTTTTTAGCTCCTACCCCGTTTCCGACCATAATGGCGACGGGAGTGGCAAGACCGAGAGCGCAGGGACAGCTTATAACGAGAACCGATATACCTCTCGCCAGAGCGTAGCCGATTTCCTTGCCCGTGAGAAGCCATATAGCTGTAGTCAGCACCGCCACGGCCATAACCGCAGGCACGAAAACTCCCGAAACCTTATCGGCTATGCGGGCGATTTTAGGTTTGGCCATAGCAGCATCGCTTACTGTTTTAATTATCTGTGAAAGAGTGGTATCCTCACCTACCGCGGTGGCTTCACATTTAAGAAAGCCCGACTGATTAACCGTAGCGGCGTAAACCCTGCTTCCCTTCACCTTATCCGCAGGCAGACTTTCGCCCGTAAGAGCGGACTCGTTCACGGCACTTTCGCCCTCGAGCACCGTACCGTCACAGGGAATACTCTCTCCCGGATGCACGAGGAAAATGTCACCTCTTACCACATCGGCAGAGCTTATCTCCGTTTCCCGGCCGTCTCTTATCACCTTCGCCCTTTTCGGCTTAAGATTTACGAGAGACCGCAATGCATCGCTGGTTTTTCCCTTGCTTTTAGCCTCGAGCATTTTACCCACGGTAATGAGAGTGAGAATCATAGCCGCCGACTCGAAGTAAAGAGAATGAAGCAAATGCATCGCATGATCACCCTCTGCTGCTGTCATCTGAAAAAGCACTACCCCACTCCACAGAAAGGATGCACCCGAGCCGAGAGCCACGAGAGTATCCATATTCGGTGATTTTTTCATAAGAGCTTTAAAGCCGCTGACGAAAAATTTACCGTTTATAACCATTACCGCTACCGTCAGCAGAAGCTGTACAAGTCCGACAGCCATAGGATTTCCCTCGAAAAAGGAAGGAAGCGGGAAGTTCCACATAGTGTGCCCCATAGAAAAGTACATCAGAACAGCGAGAAAGCCGAGAGAGAAAAAAAGTCTCCTTTTAAGTCTCGGTGTTTCCGTATCCTTGAATATATCCTCCTTTTCATCCGTAGCTGATCCGCCCTCGGCACGCGCACCGTAACCCGCATCAACCACGGCGGAAATAATCTCACCTTCAGCGGCAGAGCCCTCCACCGTCATCGAATTTGTCAGCAGATTTACCGAGCAGGACTCCACACCGCTGACAGCCGAAACGGCCTTTTCGACCCTGGCACTGCAGGCGGCGCAGGTCATACCCGTTACTGTATATTTTTTCATTGTATTCTCCTTTGTATTTAATGTATAATTCAGGGCAAACAGCCGTCTGTCTGCTATACCCGTTAATACAAGTATACCCATAAAATAAAGGGATGTCAACTTATTTCGGGTATGGAAATCAAGTACAGCTTAACAGCTGAAAAAACCGAAGACAGACAGAGAAAATCTCTGTCCGTCTTCGGTTTGGAATTTATAAATGAGGTATTAGGATTATTCTTCCATATCCTTCTTTGCTTCCTCGATAACCTTCTGTGCTACGGGCACGGGAGCGTCCTCGTAACGGGCGAAGGTGAGAGTGAAGTAGCCTCTGCCTGCGGTTACCGAGCGCAGAGTGGTAGAGAAGTCGCCCATTTCTGCCATAGGTACCTCAGCTACGAGCTCCTGCATTTTCGGCTCGTCAGCGGCACCCATACCGAGTACACGGCCGCGGCGTTTGGTGATGTCACCCATAATGTCACCGAGATTAGCATCGGGCATATATACCTTTAATTCACCGATAGGCTCAAGAATTACGGGGCTTGCCTGAGCCATACCGTTCTTATAAGCGATTTTAGCGGCTGTTTTGAATGCCATTTCGTTAGAGTCAACGGGATGGTAGGAGCCGTCATAAAGGACTGCCTTGAGACCTACTACGGGATATCCTGCAAGGGGACCCTTGAGAATGGCTTCCTGGAAGCCCTTTTCTACTGCAGGGAAGAAGTTTTTGGGAACGGAGCCGCCGACAACCTCGGTTTCAAAGATAAGCTCGTCGCCGTCGTGGGGCTCAAAGCGTACCCATACATCACCGAACTGACCGGAACCGCCTGACTGCTTCTTATGACGGCCCTGTACCTGACAGCTCTTACGGATGGTTTCTCTGTAGGCTACCTTGGGAATCTTAAGGTCGATTTCTACGCCGTATTTAGTCTTAAGCTTGGAAACTACGATGTCGAGATGCTGTTCACCGAGACCGGAAACGACCATTTCCTTTGTTTCCTCGTTAGATTCGAATTTAATGGTGGGATCCTCCGCGATGATTTTACGCAGACCGGAGGCAACCTTGTCCTCCTCGCCCTTTTTCTTAACCACTACAGCCATAGAAAGAGATGCGGCGGGGAAGTCTACTCCCTCGAGGTTTATTATGTTCTTTGCGGAGCAGATGGTGTCGCCTGTGGCAAGACCGGAAAGCTTCGTAATGACGCCGATGTCACCGCAGGGAATTTCCGAAGCGTCCTCCTGCTTGATACCCTTAACCATAACCAGCTTACCCATTTTCTGGCTTTCACCCGTACGGGCATTATAAGCGGGTGTGTCGGAGGTAATCTTACCGGAAAGAACCTTTACGAAGGACATTTTACCTACGAAGGGGTCGGCAACTGTCTTAAAGCAGAGAGCGGCAAGAGGACCTGCGGGGTCTGCCTTGATTTCGATAGGCTCGCCGTTAGCATCGGTAGCCATTTCGGGCTTTGCCTTGTCGGGAGAGGGAGCAGAGTAAACGATAGCGTCCATAAGCATATCACAGCCGTCTACCTTGGTAGCGGAGCAGGCATATACGGGCCAGATTTCACCGCTTTCCACGCCCTCCGTAAGACCGCGGATAATTTCTTCCTTGGTAAGAGGCTCACCCTCAAAGAATTTCTCCATAAGCTCCTCGTCAACGGTCGCTACAGCCTCCTCGAGAGCGGCTCTCATAGCGAGGATGTTATCATCAGAGGGGATGTCGATTTCTACGGGTCTGCCGTTAGGATATTTGAATGCCTTATTTGAGCAAAGGTTTACGAAGGCCTCGCAAACAGGGCCGTTCATATAGGGAACTACTACGGGGCAAAGCTTATTGCCGAGCTCCTCCTTAAGTGCTTCAAAGGTCTTATAAAAGTCTCTGTTTTCAGAGTCAACCTTGGTAATAGCGAAAAATTTAGCTATATTTCTCTGGTCAGCGGCCTTAATAGCCTTTTCAAGACCTACATCGATGCCCGAGCCTGCGGAGGTAACGATAACAGCACAGTCTGCAGCTCTCATAGCCTCTGCCATACCGCCGGCGAAATCGAACTTACCGGGAGCATCGAGAACATTAATTTTTGTATCTCTCCATTCGAAGGAGGCAGTAGCGGAAGAAATGGAGCACTTTCTCTTCTTTTCTTCTGCGTCATAGTCCATTATAGTATTGCCGTCTGCCACACGGCCGAGTCTGTCGGTAATACCCGCTACATAAAACATAGCTTCGGAAAGAGCTGTTTTACCCTTACCTGTATGACCTGCGATGGCGATGTTTCTGATGTTGTTTACTGAATAGGATTTCAATTCCAAAACCTCCTAGGACCTCATTTTTTCTTTCATATTGGTCTCCAAAATTTGCTTCGCCGAAGTCCTCTCCGACGATAACAGTAATCATTTTATCACAAAATAACCAAAAAAGCAACGGATTATTAACTAATTTTGTACACTATTCTTTGGTGAAAGTGTATAAAAAGGGAGGGACGCTTTATAGCAAGAAGCAAACAAGAAAACAGACTGCACAAGCCATCAAGCAGAACGATAATTTTTACGGAACTTAAGTTATTTTTAATAGCAAAAAGCCCTTGACTTTTACTCTTTAAAGTGTTACAATACCGACATCGTTATTTTTTCGCTTTAAAGCTTTAAAACTGAAAAGGAGTAAAGTATTATGGACAAGAAGCTTATCATCTGGCTGACCATCGCTGTTTATATAGTATTCATCGGCACCGTCAGCGTCTTAAGTGCCAAAAAATCAAAGAGCATCGCAGATTTCACCGTAGGCGGCAGAAATGCGGGAGCCTGGCTCTCGGCCTTCTCCTACGGAACAGCATACTTCTCTGCCGTTATGTTCATCGGATATGCAGGCGGCACAGGCTGGAAATACGGTCTGTGGGGTATTCTCCCCGGCATAGGAAATGCAGTTTTCGGCTCATTTTTCGCCTGGCTCGTTCTGGCAAAGAGAACCCGCTCTCTCACCCGCAGACATCACATCAAATCTATGCCCCAGTTTTTCGAGAAGCGCTTCGGAAGCAAGGCAATGAAGACCTTCTGTACAGCCGTTATCTTCCTTTTCCTTATCCCCTATTCCGCTTCCGTTTATAAGGGTCTGACCAGCGTATGCTCGGTGCTTCTGGGAGTAGAGGAAAAGGTATGTATGATAGTTATCGCCATCGCCGCAGTTATAATAGTAATAGCAGGCGGCTATTCGGCTGCTATCAAGGCTGACTTTATTCAGGGAGCCGTAATGCTCATAGGCGTGGTTCTTTTAATCGTCGCCGTTATGAAAAGTGAAACCGTAGGAGGCTTCAGTGAAGGAATCGCCGCCATAGCCGAAAAAACAGAGGCTCTCGGACTCGGTGTAAGCGACCACATCAGCCTGTGGGCGACGGTGCTTATGACATCCTTCGGTACCTGGGGCCTTCCGCAGATGATACATAAATATTACGGCATCCGTGATGACAAGGAGGTTAAAAGAGGTACTGTCATCTCCACCTTCTTCGCTCTCGTCGTCGCAGGCGGCGGCTATTTCATCGGTACTCTTTCCCGTCTTTTCTTCTCCTCACTCGAGGAAATACCCGGTACAGGTGCAGGAAAAACCGACTACCTCATCCCCAATATGCTTTCAATGAGCAACATCTCGCAAATACTCATCGGTGTCATTCTCGTTCTTCTCATCGCCGCCTCCGTTTCCACTCTTTCCTCCATCACCATCACGGCATCGACCACCTTTACGATGGATTTTATCAAGGAAAAGCTTTATAAAACAGGCGACAAGGAAAAGCTCGCTCTCATTTCCAGAATCGTCTGCCTGGTTTTCGTGGTGCTTTCCTATTTTATCGCAAACGGACACACACCTATTTTAGATATGATGAGCTACTCCTGGGGCATCATCTCCGGCTCCTTCCTCGCCCCCTACCTCATCTCACTTTACAGTAAAAAGCTTAATTCAAAGGGTGCCTGGGCAGGTATGCTCGGCGGCTTTGCCGTAGCCCTTCCTCCCGTTATCTGTAAGCTTTTCCTGCCCGATGTGGCCGTTTCGCTCTTCGGTGCAGTAAAGGATATGGGTGCACACTTCGCCTGTCTCGCTATGGCAGTATCCTTTATCCTCTGTCTCGCCGTAAGTGCGCTGACAGGAAAAAACAGCCCTGCAAACGAAGAATTTTACAAAACAGAAGAAAAAGTCGTAATTTAAAGAGAATTATTTCTATTTAAGAAAAATTATTTTTAACTGATTATGTATAATATTCAGTAAATTTTCTTTTTCTGTTAAGAAAGGACATATAAATGAAAAATCAGATCTGGAACAAAGAAATGGAATGTATGCCCCGCAGAGAGTTAGAGGCTCTCCAGCTGGAAAGGCTCAAGGCTCTGGTGGACTACTGCGATAAAAATGTAAAATTTTATCACGACCGTTTCGAAAAAGCAGGCATCACCGCCGACAAAATCAAATGTCTTTCCGACATTCAGTACATCCCCTACACCACAAAGGCCGACCTTCGCGACACCTACCCCTTCGGAATGTTAAGCGTGCCGATGAAAAAAATCGTCCGTGTTCACGCCTCCTCGGGCACCACGGGTAACCCTACGGTGGTTGCCTACACCCGCGAGGATATGGAAAACTGGAGCGAGCAGGTAGCCAGAGTCGCCTATGCCGCAGGCGCAAATGAGGACAGTCTGGTGCAAATCTGCTTCGGCTACGGTATGTTTACCGGCGCTCTCGGTCTTCACTACGGTCTCGAAAAAATCGGAGCCACCGTCGTTCCCACCTCCTCGGGTAATACCGAAAAGCAGCTTAAATTTATGAGAGATTTCGGCACGGACACCATCGTTGCCACACCCTCTTATGCTCTTTATCTTGCCGAAAGTGCGAAGGAAAGAGGAATAGATTTCCCGATGGATAATTACAAGCTCCGCCTCGGCCTTTTAGGCAGTGAGGGCTGTACTCCCGAAATGAGAAATCAGATAGAGGAAAGCTGGGGAAACGGCTTCTTCTGCACTGATAACTACGGTATGAGTGAGCTTAACGGCCCCGGTATGTCGGGTGAATGCATCTACCGCGACGGCTTACATATCGCAGAGGACCACTTCCTGTGCGAAACCATCGACTCCCGTACGGGCGATGTCCTCGAAAAGGGTGAAACAGGTGAGCTCGTCGTTACCAACCTCACCAAGCGCGGTCTTCCCATCATCCGCTACAGAACCAGAGATATTACTAAAATCAACTATGAGCCCTGTCAGTGCGGCAGAACCAGCGCCCGTATGAGCAAAATTATCGGCAGAAGCGACGATATGCTGAAAATCCGCGGCGTAAATGTATTCCCCTCGCAGATAGAGTCCGCCCTCATCGGCATCAGCTCCATCAGTCCCCACTACCAGCTGGTAGTAAGACGAGAAGGCTTCTCCGACACCCTCGAGGTAAGAGTAGAGCTCATCGACGCTTCGCTTCTCGAAATTTACGGCGAGCTGGAAAAGCTTCGTAAAAACATCCACGACCGAATCAAAAATATCCTCGGTATCGAAATCAAGGTAAGCCTCGTAGAGCCCAAAACCATCGAACGCTTTACGGGTAAGGCACAGAGAATACTTGATCTGAGAAACAAATAAAGGAGTAACAAAAAATGAACAAGGTTCTTATGCTCGGTAACGAAGCCGTGGCAAGAGGTCTCTGGGAGGCAGGAGTAAATGTAATCTCCTCCTATCCCGGTACACCCAGCACGGAGATTACCGAATTTGCATCCAAATACGACGATATGTACAGCGAATGGGCTCCGAATGAAAAGGTAGCCTTCGAGGTAGCCTTCGGTGCATCCATGGGCGGTGCCAGAGCCTTCTGTGCCATGAAGCATGTAGGTCTCAATGTGGCCGCTGACCCTCTTTACACCGCCTCATACATCGGAGCCACAGGCGGTATGGTATGTGCCGTGGCTGATGACCCGGGTATGCACTCCTCCCAGAATGAGCAGGACTCCCGCCATCACGCCATCGCATCAAAGACACCTATGCTCGAGCCCTCGGACTCTGCCGAATGCCGTGATTTCGCGGTTCTGGCCTATGAGCTCTCCGAGCGCTTCGGTACACCCTTCCTTCTCCGTCTTTCCACCCGCGTTTCCCACGCACGCTCCGCAGTTGAGCTCGGAGAAAGAAAAAATGTTCCCGTGAAGGAATACAAAAAAGATGTAATGAGCCGTGTTATGATGCCCGCTATGGCGCGTCCCGCCCACGAGAGAGTGGAAAAGAGACTCTGCGAAATGACGGACTTCGCAAACACAGAGGCTGTTTCCCTCGGCATAAACACCGTAGAAATGAACAGCACAAGGCTCGGCATTATCTGCTCCGGTGCTTCCTACACCTACGCTCACGAGGCTATGGGCGAAAACGCGAGCTATCTTAAGTTAGGTATGGTTAATCCCCTGCCCACTTCTCTTATCACCGACTTTGCTTCCCGGGTAGACGAGGTCATCGTCATCGAGGAGCTCGACCCCATCATCGAAACCCAGTGCATAAGACTCGGCATCAAGGTAACGGGCAAGGATAAATTTTCACTTTTAGGCGAATTTTCACATAAAACAGTCGAAGCGGCACTCACAGATACAGTAAAGGATTTCATCGCTCTCGAGGATGAAATTCCCTCCCGACCTCCCGTTCTCTGTGCAGGCTGTCCCCACAGAGGCCTCTACTATGCTCTTAAGGGTATGGGTCTTTATGTCAGCGGTGACATCGGCTGCTACACCCTCGGCGCCCAGGCACCTCTGGCTATGATGGACAGCTGTGTATGTATGGGTGCATCCGTAAGCGGTCTTCACGGCTATAATTTAGCCCGCGGAGCGGAGGCCGCCGCAAAGAGTGTGGCTGTTATCGGTGACTCCACCTTTATTCATTCGGGCATCACCGGCATTATCGACATCGCCTACAATAAGGGCTTCTCTACAGTTATAGTGCTCGATAACTCCATAACCGGTATGACGGGACATCAGAATAATCCCGCAAACGGACTGACCATCAAGGGCGACCCGACAGTCTCCGTTAATCTCGAGGCTCTCGCCGCAGCTGTAGGAATCGAAAATGTCAGAGTGGTAGACCCCTTTGACATCGAAAATACCAAGGCAGTCGTAAAAGAGGAGCTCGCAAAGAAGGCTCCCTCTCTCATCATATCCAGAAGACCCTGTGCACTGCTTAAGACAGTGAAGCATTCCGCACCTGTTAAGATTAATTCCGACAGCTGCATCGGCTGTAAGGCCTGTCTGAATGTAGGCTGTCCCGCTCTTTCCTTTACTAAAAGAGAAAACGGCAAGCCCCTGGGTATTATCGATAATACCCAGTGTGTCGGATGCGGCGTATGTGCTTCAGCCTGTAAATTCGGTGCCATAGAGAAAGGAGAATAAGCAGATGGAAGTTAAAAATATTCTTATTGTCGGTGTCGGCGGTCAGGGTACCCTTTTAGCCTCAAAGCTGATGGGTAAATGCTTCCTTCAGCAGGGCTTCGATGTAAAGGTAAGCGAGGTTCACGGAATGAGCCAGAGAGGCGGAAGCGTGGTAACCTATGTCAGATACGGCGAAAAGGTCTACTCCCCCGTAATCGAAAAGGGCGAGGCTGACATCATCATCTCCTTTGAGCAGTTAGAAAGCGCACGCTGGCTTCCCTATCTGGAAAAGGACGGTGTCCTCATTTCCAGCACACAGAAAATCGACCCTATGCCCGTAATTATGGGCAAGGCGGAATACCCCGAAAATATTTTAGGCAAAATAGCCGACAAGGGTGTAAAAATCGTAGCGGTTGATGCACTCGAAAAGGCACTCGAGGCAGGCACTGCCAGATGTGCAAACATCGTGCTTCTCGGAGCCGCCGCCCGCTTCCTCGGAACAGAGAAGGAGATGTGGCTCGACATCATTAAGTCGACGGTTCCCCCGAAGACTGCAGAAACAAACCTTAAAGCCTTTGAGCTTGGCTTTAATGCGTAAAATACAAATCGAAAGGATGAAAACAAATGCCAATCTACAACCCCGAAGTTGAATGTGCCTCGAGAGACTATCTCCATGCACTTCAGTCAGCAAGACTCATCAAAATGGTCAAAAACGCCTATGCTAATGTACCTTTTTATAAAGCAAAATTTGACGAAATGGGTCTCAAGCCCGAAGACATCCATTCTATCGACGACATCACAAAGCTTCCCTTTACCGTAAAGACGGATCTTCGCGACAATTATCCTTTCGGACTTTTTGCAGTACCGAAGGGTGATCTTGTCCGTATTCACGCCTCCTCGGGTACCACGGGAAAGCCCACGGTAGTAGGCTATACACAGCACGACATCGATGTGTGGGCAGAGGGCGCAGCCCGTGCTCTCGCAGCTGCAGGCGGCACAAACAACGACACAGTTCACGTCTCCTACGGCTACGGTCTTTTCACAGGCGGTCTCGGTCTTCACTACGGTGCAGAGAAATTAGGCGCCACCGCGCTTCCCGCCTCCACCGGTAACACAAACAGACAGATTCAGATGCTCCAGGATTTCAAATCTGACATCATCTGCTGTACTCCCTCCTACGCTATGTTCATCGGTGAAACCATCCGAGATATGGGCATCGATCCCAAAACCCTTCCCGTCCGCGCAGGTATCTTCGGTGCCGAGCCCTGGACAGAGGAAATGAGAAAGCAGATAGAGGAGCTTTTAGCTATCAAGGCCTACGACATTTACGGTCTTTCCGAAATCGCAGGTCCCGGTGTTTCCTATGACTGCGAATGTCAGAACGGAATGCACGTGTGCGAGGACTTTTTCTACCCCGAGGTTATCGACCCCGACACTCTCGAGGTTCTTCCCGACGGTCAGTACGGTGAGCTGGTCTTCACCTGCATCGGCAAGGAAGCACTTCCGCTCGTGAGATACCGCACACGCGACATCTGTGCTCTCACCCGCGAAACCTGTGCCTGCGGCAGAACTACCGTCAGAATGACGAAGCCCAAGGGCAGAAGTGACGATATGCTCATCATCCGCGGCGTAAATGTCTTCCCCTCACAGGTAGAGCATGTGCTTCTTTCTCTCAATATGGCTCCCAACTACCTCATCATCGTCGACAGAAAGAATAATCTTGACCTGATGGAGGTACAGGTGGAGATGTCTCCCGATATGTTCTCCGACACCGTCAAGGGTATGGAGGCCGAGGAAAAGAGAATCGAAGCCGCACTCCAGTCCACTCTTAACATCCACGCCAAGGTACGTCTTATGGCTCCCGGCACCCTTCCCAGAAGCGAGGGCAAGGCAAAGAGAGTTATTGACAACCGCAAGTTTTGATAATATAATCAGATTATAAATAGTAAGAAAGGGAGAAAACCTATGATTATCAAACAGCTTTCCATTTTCGTAGAAAACAAAAGAGGCAGACTCGCTGAAATTACCAAGGCTATAGCTGAAGCAGGCGTAGACATCCGTGCTCTTTCTATCGCCGACACCACCGATTTCGGTATTCTCCGTCTTATCGTCAATAAGCCCGAGGAGGCCGCTATCATTCTCAAGGAAAAGGGCATCACCGTTTCCGTTACCAATGTTATCGCCGTAGGCTTCGACGATAAGCCCGGTGCTTTTTCCGTTCCTATGCAGATTCTGGCAGACAACGAAATCGATGTGGAATATATGTATGCCTTCATCACCCGCAGAAGCGAAAAGGCTTATGTCATCCTCCGCGTGGCAGATAACGATGTAGCCGCAAAGGTTCTCACCGATAACGGAGTCGAGATTCTTTCCGAGTCCGAATTTCACGAAATGATGTGCTGATTTTCAGAAGTAATGTAAAAGCAAGATAAGCAGAGGGGTTCCGGCAAGTATAACGCTTACCGGAACCCCTTAATTTATTCTTTTTTCGTGCCACTCTCCGCTGAAGCTTCCTTAAGGGCTATGTGTGCGGAACATACACGGCTAAGCTTACTTTCCCTGCTTTTCCCTTAACATTTCTTCTAAAATCTCTGCCGCGTCCTCCACGACCTTGAGGCAGGGTCTTTTACGGTAATATTCCGCAGTTCTGTCGTCGGGCTTTGCGGAGGGCTCCTCCTTTAAGCCTAATTTCAGTATGTCACGGCAAACTACCGAGAAGTGTCTTTCGAGAAATCTCTCGGAAAATTCTCTTACGAGCTCGTAATTTTTCTGCTTGCTTTCCGCATCACTGCCGTCCACGGCCGCACAGACACTGCCCAAAACCATAGCCGAGCCGGTCACCGCACCGCATACCTCTCTCATTCTGCCCACACCTCCGCCGAGACCTGCGGAGATTTTTTTCGCCGTTTCCTCATCGATACCGAAACGGTCAGCGAAGGTACAGAACACGGACTGTGAGCAGTTATAGCCCGAAAGGAAATATTCGCCGGCTTTTTCTTTTGCTGTCATTTCTGCGCTTCCTCCTTTACTTCTGTCCGTAGTAGGCGTTCGGGCCGTGCTTTCTCATATAATGCTTATCCAGCAGATACTGCTCGATGGGCTTCTTTTCCCCGCTTATCATTTCTGCGTGATACGCCATATTTGCCACAGTTTCCATTACAACAGCATTATGAACGGCCTCTTTAGGATTTTTACCCCAGGCAAAGGGGCCGTGCTTATAAACCACTACACCGGGAACAGCCATCGGGTCGATGCCCTCGAAGGCTTCGATAATAACGGTGCCCGTTTCCTTTTCATAGGCTCTCTCTACCTCCTCGGGTGTGAGCTGACGGGTACAGGGAATGGCGCCGTAGAAATAATCGGCGTGAGTGGTGCCGTAGGCGGGAATGCTTCTGCCTGCCTGTGCCCACGAGGTAGCCCAGGTCGAATGAGTATGGATAACACCGCCTATTTTCGGAAATGCCTTGTAAAGCTCGATGTGTGTCGGTGTGTCCGAGGAGGGATTAAGTCTGCCCTCGACCACCTTGCCGTCCAAGTCAACCACTACCATATCCTCGGCGGTCATAACATCGTATTCCACTCCGCTGGGCTTGATAACGATGAGACCCTTTTCTCTGTCTATACCGCTGACATTTCCCCAGGTAAAGGTAACCAGTCCGTAAGCGGGGAGACTCAAATTAGCCTCCAGAACTTCTTTTTTAAGCTGCTCTAACATAAAATATCCATCCTTTTTATAATAGTTTTTTTATTTATTTCGTAAGCACAAAGGTCGTAATGCTGTTACCCTTAAGAGTGACCGTCAGACCTTTTTCTGTCAGACCGTCGCAGGGAATTTCGGCCCAGTGCTCACCCGATTCCATACTGCCCGAGGTACGGACAGCCTTTACCGAGGTGAAAGCTTCTGCCTTACCGAAGCTGAACTCTGTTTCTGTGTCGGCCGCCTTCGGATTCACAGCCACGATTACGAGGCTTCCGCTGTTTTCGTCGTAAGCACAGAGGGAGCGCTTATCCGTGAGAATAATCTTCATTCCCGGGCGGATATAGCGTGAAAACTGACCAAAGGCGTAATATTTCTGAGTGAGTATGTATTCCTCTTTGTCCATTTCCGCCACGGCACAGCCCCAATAGCCTTCACGCAAATCAAACATACAGGGCATATCCCTTCTGCCCAGATAGCCGTCACGGGAAATGTAGCTCGCCACTATCTGCCAGATTACCCAGGCCGACGGCTTAAGAATGTACATATCCTCGATGATTTTTTCCGCAAGCCAGACAGCAGGGCCCATTTCGCCCGCATTTTCACCGCTGACCGAGGACCAGTCTGTTTCCGTCATCCACAGGTCGATGCCTGTCCTTCGACAAAGGTCACCGATTTTCTTCGTAGCTCTTTCATAGGTATGGGTGCTGACCCTGTCGATAACGCTCAATGCCTCGCCCGTGAGAGCCGAAAAGGCCTTTGCGGCGCGGTTTGCGTTAGTTTCATCGCCTACCGTCAGGTCTGCACCGTCGAGACCGTATTTTCTCATCGCCGCCTTCACGGCCACGAGAAGCTCACTCTGCCTTTTGCCCGGGGAAATATGACAGCCCTCCTGCTTGGGACTGTTTTTGTACCAATAGTTTGAGTAGGGCTCGTTCATCGGAGCAAGAGCGCTGATTTTTATTCCTCTTTCTCTCTGAATGAAATCCGCCACCCGAGCCAGATAATCGGCGAAATCCTCCACACAGTCTCTGCGAAGATTATTACAGTTAGGATTTCTGTGCCCCGAGGAGCATCCGCTGACAGTCATAAAATACGGAGGTGAATTAGAAAATGCCTCTGCATAAGCATCGTCACCGGAAGCTTTGAAGCAGGCCTCGAGAACATCGAGCTGTCTTTTATCTGCCTCGCCGTTCCATTTCAGCTCACCCGTATCCCCGTCCTTTTCCAGAAATCCGGGCATCATCGAATCCGTGCGCTCGATGTGAGTATGAGTCGGATCGTCACCGCCTCCGATGTTATAGCGCATTATGTTAAGTCCGAGACCCTTTTCCTTATCGAAGAAAAGGTCTGCGGCATCCTTTATCAGCTTTTCGCTTCCGCCCACGCGGTTAGCCCACCAACACAGGCTGGTTCCCCAGCCCTTGAAGCGGCCGTCGCCTGTGGTGACGGTATTTTCCGGTGAAATCTTAATCATATTTTCTCCTTTAATTCAGATACGGTCCTCATATCTTTCCGCAGTGATAACTCCGTCCTCCACATAAAGCTTGCATATTCTCGCATTACGGGCATCGAAGGCACTCGTTCCTTTTTCGTAGCCGTAGTCTCTGGCGTGGTAAACGGCGTACCACTGACCGTCTTCCTTTATCATCGAATGGTGTCCCGTGCCCTCCTCAAATTCATTCGCTTTCAGAACAGGATGGTAGGTGTCCTTATCGGGATACTTTTCAAATCTGATTTTCGTAAGGTCCGTTTCATCGGTTTTCGCTCTGGCGTAGCCGATGTAATAGGTAGGCTGCTCAAAGCAGTTTCCCGAATACATAAGATAATGCCAGTCACCCTCCTTAAAATAGAAGGCTCCCTCGATGGTGTGCCAGTGCTGACCCTTTTTGTATCTGTCCCTGCGATAAATATCCTCGTCGAGAGACGGCTCTAAAACGAGCACAGGCTTACCCTCGGGAGTGACCGGGTCGAGCATCCTGTCCACATAAATACAGGTACCGATTCTCTCTCCCTCGAACTTATTAGAGGAATAAAACAGGAAAAGACCTGCCTCGTTTTTCACGATGTGTGAGTCGATAGAGAAGGGGTGCAGTATCTGTCTTGTCTCGTCGAAGGGGCCGAAGGGACTGTCCGAAACGGAAACGTGCATAGCTCCTCTGTGTCCGCCCTTATCGGGTGTATCGTTATATATTTCGATGGAGTTATACATATAGAATTTGCCATCCAGCTCGATAACGCTCGGCGCCCAGAAGGAATCGTGACCCTCCACGGTCATAACGGGGCCGTAATATTCCCAGCCGTCAAAAAGCGAGTCCGAATGATAAAGATAAACCGCATCGTGACCCGTGACATAAATGTAATATCTGCCGCCGCTTTTCATAATATACGGGTCTGCCTGACCCTGATAATGATCCTTGTCCGCTTTAAGTAAATGCAT
Organism: Acutalibacteraceae bacterium; assembly: GCA_045588555.1. GTDB lineage: Bacteria > Bacillota > Clostridia > Oscillospirales > Acutalibacteraceae > UBA6857. The sequence goes on from JAZNEL010000050.1 coordinate 20,963, forward strand.
AATTCTTCTCCTTTTTCCTTTATAGATTTGATTATATAACATACGGCTCAAGAATGCAATAAGCGATAAAAATAAATGTAAAAGGAGCAGCCCTTAAGCCGCCCCTTCCCTATCGGTAAAAGAATTATTCACGCATATTTAATTATGGAACTTTACATTTTAATAAACGCTTGCCTCTACATAACAGCCTGCACACAGAACAGCTATTTCATTTATTTTTCGTATATAGGTCTACAGAGACTGCACTTTTTTATTTTTGCCGCTACAAAAGATACAGACCTATTGCATTATCCTGCTGTCTGATATATAATCATTTTACGGACAAAATCCGGAGAAAAGAGGAAAGCATTATGATTATTTCAGAACGCGACGGCATATTTATTCTCGAAACGGAAAACACCCATTATGTTATGGGAGTAAACTGTGAGGGAGAATTAAATCATCTTCACTGGGGCAAAAAATGTCCCGTGGAGGATTATTTCTGTAACTACAAGCCCTGGGAAAGAAACTCTAATCATTCGGCAAAGGATTTCGCCAAAACCGAATACCTTTCCTACGGCGGTGCGGTTTACAGACCCGTAGCCTTCACCTGCACCTATCCCGACCGCTGCAGAGAGGCTGTGCTTACATATAAGGATTTCAATATCACCGAGGACGACGGTGCCTTTGTGCTCGAAATTATTCTCGAGGACAAGCCCTACAGATTAGAGGTTTCTCTTTTTTATAAGCTTCAGGAAAGCACCGACATCATCGAGAGATGGTCTGTTATCAGAAACTGCTCCGATTCCGATGTTACTCTGGGCAAGATTGCCTCGGGCGAATTTAATTTCCCCTCAAAGAGACCCTATATTTCCACTAACTTTAACGGCACCTGGCTTGCCGAATTCAGAAAAGAGGAAACCGAGGTTAAAAACGGTGTCCTCACCTACGAAAGCCGCAAGGGAGGAAGCGATCACACGGTCAGCCCCTTCTTCGTGCTCTCACAGAATGCCGATGAAAAAAAGGGCGATGTCTTTTTCGGTGCTCTTGCCTGGTCTGGCAACTTCAAGGTAGAGGTATCCCGCGACTGTGTAGGAGTTACCCGTGCAGTCATCGGTATCAATGATTTCGACTTTTCCTATAGCCTTCACGCAGGCGAGGAATTTACCGCTCCCTCCGTTTACTGCGGTTATGTTCAGGGCTTTGGTAAGATGAGTAACCTTATGAACGAATATGCCATCAACCATATTCTTCCCCGCTCCTTCGCCAAAGAGCCTCTCCCCGTGCTTTATAACAGCTGGGAGGCCACCGGCTTCAATGTAAACAGCATCGGACAGCAGAAGCTGGCTGAAATCGCCGCAGACCTCGGTGTAGAGCTGTTCGTTATGGACGATGGCTGGTTCGGTAAAAGAAACGACGACCACGCAGGCCTCGGAGACTGGCATGTAAACCGTCTTAAGTTCCCCCGCGGTCTTAAGCCGCTTATCGACAAGGTAACGAAGCTCGGTATGAAGTTCGGTCTCTGGTTCGAGCCGGAAATGGTAAACCCCGACTCCGACCTTTACCGTGCACATCCCGAATGGACCTACCATTACGACACCCGTACCCCCACCCGTATGCGCGACCAGTTAGTTCTTAATCTCACCCGTGAGGATGTGCAGGAGTTTGTCTTTTCCTGTATGGACGATATGCTTTGCGAGTACGACATCAGCTACATCAAATGGGATATGAACCGTTGCTATTCGGAAACAGGCGCGGAAAATCTCGAAAATCCCCGGGAGCTCTGGTACAGACATACCAAGGCAGTTTACGAAATCGCCGACAGGCTCAAGGAAAAGCATCCCGGTCTTCAGATAGAATGCTGTGCCTCGGGCGGCGGCAGAGCTGACCTCGGTGCTCTTTCTCACTTCGATATGGTGTGGACGAGCGACGACACCGATCCTCTCGACCGTCTGCAGATTCAGGAGGGCTTCTCTCTCATTTATCCCACCAAATCCATGCGTGCCTGGGTAACGGATACTAACCGAGGCTCCCGTCCCAACGACTGGGATTTCCGCTTCAATGTTACTATGCAGGGCTCACTCTCCATCGGCGGCAATCTTCTCAAATACGACAAAAAAGAGCTTAAAATACACAAAAAGTACATCAAGCTTTACAAGGAAATCCGAAACACCGTTCAGTTCGGTGCCCTTCACCGCCTCGCAAACTTCAGAAACGACAGCATCTACGCCAATGAATATGTTTACGGTAATCAGTGCGTTCTTTTCCTGTGCACCGACGCCACTACCTTCTTTAACGATAAGTTCTACTGCATAAGGCTCGCAGGCCTCGAGGAAAATGCTCTTTACGAATTTGAGTACGAGGGCAAGAAAAAGACCTTAAGCGGAGCATATCTGATGAATGTGGGTCTTGACTACGAAATGGGCGGCTCTCTCGAGTCAAAGATAGTGATTTTCGAGAAGGTACGCTGATGGCTAAAAAAGAAGAAAAGACAAATGTGATGCGTCTGCTCGAGCAAAAGAAAATCCCCTACATCCCTCACTCCTATGTCTCGACTGGAGCCGTAAGCGGCACCGAGGTAGCCGAGGCACTCGGCCAGAATCCGTCACAGGTTTTCAAAACCCTCGTAACACAGGGCGCTTCCAAAGGCTACTATGTTTTTATGATTCCCGTAGCCGAGGAGCTCGACCTTAAAAAAGGAGCTAAAGCCGTAGGCGAAAAAAGCATCGCTATGATTAAATCAAAGGAGCTTCTGCCTCTGACAGGCTATATCCACGGCGGCTGCTCCCCCATCGGAATGAAAAAGCAGTTCACCACCACAGCCCATTTCACCGTAAAGGATTTCCCTACCGTGATTTTCAGCGCAGGTAAGATAGGCTATCAGGTGGAGCTTGCCTTTGAGGATTTATGCAAGGCTGTGCCGGTAGGCACGGCAGATGTGACAGTATGAAAAACCAAAATAGTCCGTATTTTCATCTTTAGAATGGTAATACGGATTTTTTTATCTTGTCGCAAATTACACTTATTGTGTGTAGACTTATTGTCTGCGCTAAAATAAACTATATATAATAAAGCAATATGGAGATGATAGTGTGGACATTATAGTCGTATTTGGTACAAATGTAAGAAAATATCGTACGCAAAGAAAACTTTCTCAAGAAAAATTCGCAGAACTCTGCGGTTTGCACAGAACTTATATCAGCGATATTGAATGTTATCGTAGAAGTATCTCTTTAGACAATATCCAAAAAATTGCTGATGCACTTGAAATTGAAACTTACAAACTGTTTTTGGAGGATTAAAATATGCTATACATACACGAAAAAAACTTAATAAACAAAATTAATACAAACTATAAAGGACACGGAAGAGCGATAAAAAATTTCTATGAAAGCAAATATTTACCGACAAGAATAGCACTTTCAAGTATAGCATTTAAAGAGAACCCCATTAAAGCTTTCAAAAAGGCCGCTGATATAATAAATGCATATTATTATGAGATAGAGTTTTTTTCATCAAAATATAATATCACTTCTCAATCTAAATTTGCCTCTACATTTTTAGAAGAAATAAGCACCTATCTATTTAAAGACATCCCTGAAATCACTAAAGGTGAATTAGGAATATATAACAAAAAGATATATGCAGGACTCAAAATTAATGCAGATAAAAGAATAGATATAATTACAAAGGATGTGGATTTCTGTATTGGAAAAAAAGTTAATATTTCCATAGACGAACAACCTTCAACTGAATTGATTCTTCCTCTTATTGCTGTAGAAGCGAAAACTTATCTCGATGCCACTATGTTTGGTGAAATAAAATCATCAAGCAAAGCCATAAGAAGTGCTTCTCCCAACTCAAAAGCCTATGTTTTAATGGGATACAAGGACTTAGCTGATGAGCACATTATTGCGGCACGACAGGATTCAACTTTAACAGAAATGTTTACTTTAAGAGAAAACAAATATTCTCCTATTGATTCAAATGCACTTTATTTGTATTGGTGTGAAATTACAGAAGCAATTAAGGATATAACCAAAGAAGAAAAAATAACTACACCCGGAAAGTTATTGAAAGTGTAAAATATTACCAAATCATTTTTTTAGTTCCATTCATAAACAAATCAAAAGCATCGTAGATTACCTCAAATAATCCACGATGCTTTTTGCTACTGCTTTTGCAAGTAATGGCGGAACCGCATTTCCTATTTGCTGATATTGAGAGAGATTCTTTTCCCACGACATTGTAGTACGCTTTCCATAAAAAATATATGTATCAGGAAACGACTGCAGTCTCGCACCTTCCCTAGCTGTATAATTTCTATTTATGTACGGATGTACAAAATTACTCTGAAAACTTGCTGGAATAGTAGGAGAAGGTTTGTTGGGATAAGGTCTCATATTGTTTTGAGAATAAACCTTTCCGCTGATTTTATCTGATTCGCCTCTTTTCCTCTGCTGATATTCCTCTGAAACATCAGCCACAGACTGACCGAATTTGATTTGCGCAAAGCGTTCTACTAGTCTAGAAGTATGCCGCATAGCAATATGGTTATAAACCATATTGCTGTTGGTTCTAGCCCATTTCTGGTATTCAGTGAATGGACGCATAGTATACTTTGTTTCATCCGTTCCTTCTCCTGCTCCGATTTGAGGCAAATCCATTATCGCATCATCTATTGTTCGCTGCTCATCACCAAAAAGAAAGCCTTTGGGCTCCAATTTGTTTTTATCATATTTAATATCCTTATGCAATCCTATAAAAAAAACTCTTACTCTACTTTGAGGCACACCAAATTCGGCTGCATTTAAAATATATGTGTCCAAATTGTAACCCGCTGTTTTAAACTGTTCCTCAATGAGGTCTCTTACTTTTTCTCCGTTCTTTGTTTTCATTGAGAGAATCCCTGTTACATTCTCCATAACAAAAAATTTAGGTTTAAAGTATTCCACAAAACGGACAAACTCCATAAACAAACTATTTCTCGGATCGTTTTTGTCTCTGTTTCCACTTAACGAAAATCCCTGACACGGTGGTCCGCCTATTATTCCATCAACGCTATTAACTTCTTTGGGTAAAAGTGTGGACAAATCTGAAATTTTAGTAATGTCTTCGGTTATTACTTTTGTTTTAGGATGATTTTTCTTGTATGTTTCAGATGCCCACTCGTCTTTTTCAACTGCAACAGGTATACTAAAACCTGCCATTTCAAAACCCAAACTTAATCCACCGCAACCGGCAAACAAGTCTATTACATTCATTATCATTTACCCCTTAAAACGCATTTAACATCTTATATTTTATTTAGTAATTATACCATATAAAAAAAAATAATGCAATACAAACATTTCCTATCTAATATCCAAAGTTGTATTTTCACAAAAAAATGCGTTGACTTACATTACTGTTAATGTTAAACTAATATCAGATTAAACCAAAGGAGAAAAACAAAATGAGAGACTTTAATCAAATCATCGACCGCAGAAATACTAACAGCTTAAAGCACGACTTTGCCGTGGAAAACGGTCTGCCCGCAGATGTACTCCCTATGTGGGTGGCAGATATGGACTTCAAAGCTCCCGAATGTGTCCTCGAGGCCTTACAGCATTCCGTCGACCACGGAATTTTCGGCTACAGTAATCTGAAGGAGGACTACTACGAAGCAGTGGCAGGCTGGTTCACCCGTCACTTCGGCTGGACGCCCGAAAAAGAATGGCTCGTACAGACCCCCGGTGTAGTCTACGCTCTGGCTATGGCGGTAAGAGCCTTTACGGAAAAGGGAGACAGCGTAATCATTCAGCCTCCCGTTTACTATCCGTTTTATAATGTAATCAGAAACAATCAGAGAAAAATCGTCGAAAGCCCCCTCGTTTATCTTGACGGAAAATACAGCATCGACTTCGAGGACTTCGAAAAGAAAATAACCGAAAATGCCGTTAAGCTTTTCATCCTCTGCAGTCCCCATAACCCCATCTGCAGAGTGTGGACGGAGGAGGAGCTCCGAAAGCTCGGTGCCATCTGTAAAAAGCACGGCGTGCTCATCGTAGCCGACGAAATCCACTGCGATTTCACCTACGAGGGACATCCCCACCGTATTTTCTATGAGGCAGTACCCGAAATGGCAGACAGAACCGTCATCTGCACCGCTCCGAGTAAAACCTTTAACATCGCGGGACTTCAGTGCTCAAACATCTGGATAAAGAGCGAGGAGCTCCGTCAGAGATATAATGAGGAAATCGCCGCCAGCGGTTACACCGTACCCAATAATCTCGGCGTAGTAGCCTGTAAGGCCGCTTATGCGGGAGGCGACAGCTGGTACGAGGAGTGCTGGGCATACATAAAGGAAAATCTGGCCTTCGTGAGAGACTTCGTAAACGAAAAGCTTCCCGGCATAAGGCTCGTTGAGCCCGAGGGCACCTACTTCGCGTGGCTCGACTGCTCGGGTCTCGGTCTTACCGCAAAGCAGCTCAATGACCTCATTATCAATAAGGCCGGTCTGTGGCTGGATGCAGGTGACATCTTCGGTACCATCGCAGAGCAGTTCCAGAGAATCGTTCTCGCCTGTCCGAGAGAAACGGTGGAAAAGGCTATGGAAAGCCTCAGAAAAGCCCTGGAGGAAATGAAATGATGTCGATAATCTCTTACTATTTTAAAAATATTATTATCACCCTCGTGGCTCTGCTTCTCTGCGGAGTTACCTGGATCATCCCCGTAAATCTGATGAGAATTACCGTAGCTCCCGCTGTTTTCGAAACAGGCGGAGACTATTATAACATCGTATGGGAAACCTCCTTCAAGGGAAGCGGATGCGTAAAATACACCTATAATGGCGAGGAAAAGGTTATCTGGGATTCAAATAACGGCATAATCACCTCCGATGACACCGTTCACAGCGTCAGAGTACCCAAAGAGGAGCTTCGCGGCAATACCTACACCGTAGAGTCGCAGTTTATCCCCTTCAAGTTCGCCTACCACTGTCTAAAGGGCAGAAAAGCCGTAAGCGATCCCGTTACCTTCGGCGGTGAGGAAAAAGAGGATAACATCACCGTTCTGTGCATATCCGATGTCCACGAAATGGAAAAGGAAATGAAGCAGGCTCTCTCCTTCATAGAGGAAAAGCCTGACCTCATCTGTATGATAGGCGACATCACCTCGGAAATGCGTACCAAGGATCAGTTCACTAAATTTCTGCTGAAGGATGCCGCTTACATAAGCGGCGGCGCCGTACCCGTAGTCTTTACCCGCGGTAATCACGAAACGAGAGGTGAATACGCAGGTGTGCTCGCTGATTATCTCGGTGACGATAAGGGTAATTTCTACTACACCTTCGAATACGGTGCTCTTTCGGCTGTAGTAATCGACTCCGGCGAGGATAAAGAGGACGGCCATAAGGAATATAGCGGACTGGTTAACTTCGAGATTCTCCGTGAGCAGGAGTATACCTGGCTCTGCTCCCTGAAGGAAAGCGACTTCAGCGGTAAATACAGAATAGTTTTCAGCCACGAGCCGGTTCTCTCCGAGCATTTCGGCAAGGACTGGTCAGCACCTCTTAAAGACCTCGGAATGGAGCTCGTGGTAGGCGGTCACTGGCACGATGTGCAGTACATCGAAAATGACCTTCCCTCACTCATAGTGGGCGGAAACATCACAAACAGCAGCTTCGAGGAGGAGCACGGAAGCAAATGGGCGGCTACCGTCCTCACTCTTAAGAACGGAGAAATCTCCTTTAAGACCGTGGACAATAACGGCAAGGTACTGATGGAGAAATAATCCGAAGATAAAAGTCTGTAAAAAAGTGCAGACCGTATAAACCAAAATAAAAACAGGGCTTCTACGGATAAAAAATCCGCAGAAGCCCCTTTTACTTTTACTTACTCCGAAGCCTTCAGAGCATTTATTCCACCACCGTGTTCAGCCACACACCCTTTTTCATAAAGGTAAAGCCGAGGATACATTTGATAATGTCGGCAGAGAGAATTATGGCATACATCGGCACGATGGGCACTGCCGTGAATCGGCTTAAAATAAAGGCAAGAGGAACAGAAACCGTCCATACGAAGCCGCTGTCAAAGAGGAAGGTTATGACGGTTTTTCCGCCCGAGCGCAGAGTGAAATAGCAGGCATTCGTAAAGGAATTAACGGGCATAAAGAGTGCGGCTACGACGATTAGAGTAGCGGCAAGAGCTCGAATTTCCTCGCTCGTTTTGTAAATTCTCGGGAAATAAGGAGCGAAGATAACCATAGCCACGGCGATTAAAACCGTAGTTACTACAGCGAAAAACAGCAGTCTTGTGCTTGCCTTTTTCGCGTTTTCCCTTTCACCCGCACCAAGCATCTGACTTAAGATGATGCCGATAGCCGAGCCGAAGGAAACGAAGGCCACATTGAAAACATTACTGATGGTAGAAAGAATATTGACTGCCGCAATCACATCGAGTCCCCTTACGGAGTAGCATTGGTTAAGCATAGCCATACCCGCTGACCACAGCGCCTCATTAATGAGAAGCGGCAGAGAAATGAGTGTGATTTTTTTCAGAAGCTCTCGTGTCAGAGTGCCGGAAAGGAAAAGGCCCTTCATAAAGGGATATTTCTTTTTATGGGTGTGAGCCCAGATAACGAGAATGCCGAGCTCTACGAAGCGGGAAACGACCGTAGCTATAGCGGCACCGTTTATGCCGAGCTTCGGCGCACCGAAGTGACCGAAGATAAGAATATAGTTGAGAAACAGATTTGTGAGCACTGCCGTGACCGTGGAAATCATCGGTATCACTCTGTCGCTGGTCTCGCGCAGAGTGCTCGCATAAGCCTGGGAAAGAGCGAAGGGACACAAGCCTAAAAGCATAAGCTCCAGATACTCCGAAGCATAGCCCGCTACCAGCTCTCTTTCACCCTCGGCGGCCTCTCCGCGGAGATAGGCACCGATGAGCCCGTCTCCCATAGAAACGAAGGCGGCTATACCCACCGCAGTCAGAAGCAGAGCAAAAATCAGCTTATACTGCATAGTGTTCTTTACGCCGTCATCATCTCTTTTTCCGTAAAACTGGGCCGTAAAGATGCCTGCTCCCGACATAGCGCCGAAAATGCAAAGATTAAAAACCACCATCAGCTGATTTACGATGGAGACACCCGACATTTCAAGTGTGCCCACCTGGCCTACCATAATATTATCGAGCATACTCACGAAGTTCGTGACGCCCGACTGAATCATAATGGGCACCGCCACTATCAGCATCCGTCTGAAATACGGCAGTCCCGATCTGATAAACTTAATCATTTTCTTTTTCCTCACAGAAAGCATATACCTTTATCATTTACCAAAAAAATTCGGTAATACGAAAAGCATTACCGATTTTTATTTTAAATTTAATTAAAAAAGAGAATTACCTGTGCCTATACCGAAGAAGCTGAAAATGGCATTAATGAAGTTCGCAAATAAAATTCTGATGATGTCGATTACATTAATCGCCGTGTCAAGAGTACCGAGAGCCTCGCCTGCTCCTTCCTTGATGTCCTCTCCGAGCTGTGACATCTCATCGCCTGCGATACCGCCTACGATGTCGCCTACCTTGTCTGCGATGTCATCCTTTTCCGTAGGAGACACGGCAGTGCTCGGAACTATCTGTTCACCCTCTGTGGCTGCCGAGGCACCGAAAACGAGAGAGAAGCACATAATAATAGCCATAAATAAGGCCAGATGTTTATTTTTCATTGGTATTACCTCCCTGAATTAATATTCCTTTGTAAAATTATAGCAGAAAAAAGAGCAATATGCAAGAGGTAATAATAAAAAAGCAAAGACGGGTAATCTGCGTTACACCGTCGGCTGTTCTTCGGGCTGCTGCCACCGACGACCGTCTTTGCGGATTTTCTGTACGGAAAAAACATTCCCCGTTATCATTTTATGCCCCTTCCTCTCCATTGACATAAACAGTCGATTTGCTGTATAATAGTCTAAAAATCACCGAAAGGATGTTATAAAAATGGTTAAAAATATCGGTCTGGTTTTCGCAGACAGTATGGAGTACAGCCCCTTTTTAGCCTATGCGAAGGAAAAGGGCGGCGAGGAATTTACCTTAAGAGGTAATGACGCGGTGTCTCTCTCTCTCGGTAAAGATAACAGAAGGCTTCTCATCACAGGTGTAAAATGCGGTATCGGAAAGGTTAACGCCGCCTCTGCCACCTCATTTCTTATCAGCGATATGAAGGCTGAATACATCCTCAATGCGGGTCTCTCCGGTGCTGTCAGCGGACTTAAAAGAGAGGATATGGCAGCGGCAGAATCCTATGTGGAATGTGACTTTGACCTGACAGCCATCGGCTACGGTCTCGGTGTAAAGCCCGACGGTCAGGAATACATACTCAAAGCAGACGAAAAGCTTCTTTCCTACGCTCTCGAAAGCAAGGGAATTAAAAAGGCAAAGGTGGGCACAGGTGACATTTTCCTCACAGATGCAGTGCGCAAAAAGCTTTATCTGGACACCTTCGGCATCGGTGCCTTCGATATGGAAACGGCCGCCATCGCCTCCGTCTGCGAAAAATGCGGTATACCTATGCTCTCGGTGAGAAAGATAAGTGACGACGCCGATGACTGCTCCGTAGAGGACTACCGCGAAATGAACGACAGACAGGAAAGCTGTCTTACGGAGCTTCTGGAGAGTATTCTCCTTCGTCTTTTAGAGGATGACGGTCAGTGGTAAGCTGAATTTTCCGCATTTTCTCTTTTAAATGTGCAAAAAAATACCCCGGAGGTCTTGAAAAAGATTTTTCGGGGTAGTATAATTAGTAATGTATTGTAACATAGAGGTACTTTTACCTTTTTTCAGATTATTTACCCTTGGAGAGGGAAATAACAAGGCACAGAAAAAGAAACGGGGCGTAAAAAAATGAAAGCAGATTTACACTGTCACACGAAACTATCCGACGGCACTATGGGCATCGACGATCTGATCGTTTTAGCTAAAAACAGCGGTATCACTACCCTGGCCATTACAGACCACGACTGTCTGGCAGGCACCGTCAGAGCAGAGCTCATCGGAAAAAGACACGGCATAAATGTTATCCCCGCCGTGGAGTTTTCTGCTACGGATTCGAAAAGAAATGCAAAGGCGCACATCCTCTGCTATCTTCCCGACAGACCCGAGCGTCTGGAGGGACTGTGTAAGAGTAACTCTCTCAAAAGAAAAAGAGCCGCACAGCTTATGGTTATGAAGGTATGTAACAAATTCCCCGTAACCCCCGAATTTATCACCAAATGCTGTCAGGGCTCCACAAACATCTACAAACAGCATATTATGCAGGCACTTATGGAGTGCGGCTACACCACCTCTGTTTTCGGCGACCTTTATAAAATGCTCTTTACCAAAGAGTCACGGATGAATGTTCTTATGGAGTCGAAATACCCCGAGCCCGCAGAAATCATCGAGGCCATCCATGAGGCAGGCGGTATTGCCGTTTTGGCACATCCCGGCTTTTACGATAATTTCGAGCTTCTCGAGGAGCTTATTCCCCTCGGACTCGACGGTGTGGAGGTATGGCATCCCGAAAACACTCCCGAGCAGCAGGAAATGCTGAAAAAGACTGCACAGAAGCACGGTCTGGTTATGACAGGCGGCAGTGATTTCCACGGTGCCTTCAATGCCTATCCCATAAAGCTCGGCGAATACGGTCCTGACGACGATGCAGTAAACGCCCTTCTTTCCTATAAAGCAAAAAAGAGAAGAAAGCAGAAAAAACTTGAAGCGGAAAGCACGAAATAATTCCGCGGAAACGGAGAAACACTATGAGCGAAAGCGATGTAAAGATTTATGTGAGCAAAAAGGAGCTTAACAAAGCCGCCGACCTTTCCAATACCTTCAATAATGTTATTGCGCACCGCGCAAACGGTAACATCGACAAAGCGAAGGCCTTGGGTAACATCCTCGGTACCATTACCCCGACCGGAGACGAGGGTCTCGTGGTGGCAGTAAAGGAGCATCTTGCGCCCAAATACTTCGCTCCCGACATTCTTTATCAGATAAAGGTGCTTTTAGTGTTTGCCTGCGAAACACTTCTTCAGATCGAATGTCCCTGTGAGGTTGTCTCCACTACAGCCATCGCGTCTATGTACGAGGTTATCCAGAAAAGCTCACCCGGCTTTTATTCAAACATTTCAAACGGTGCCGCCTTCACCTTCTATTATCTTGCCATCCAGAAGGGCGGAGATCTGAGCAGCCACATCGGTGAGGCCTTCGCTATGCTCTGCTCGGTAAAAAACAAGGACGGCTTCGTCGAAGCAGGTAAAACCGTCTGGAATTTAGCTGTAGACATTATCTCAAAGGAAATCGAAAAAGCAAAATTTGAAAACATTTAAATTCACTGCAGGCACAGGGTATTCCTATGCCTGTATTTTATAACAGGAGGAAAAAATATGAAAATTAAGGAAATTTCTGACATTTTAGAGGGAGAAATTATCTGCCGCGGTGACCTCACGGACACAAAGGTTTTCGCAGCCTGCGGCTCGGATATGATGAGCGATGTTCTCGCCTTTGTAAAGGAGCAGGCTACTCTGCTCACGGGATTAGTCAATCCCCAGGTAGTACGCACGGCAGAAATGATGGATATGCACTGCATTATCTTCGTCAGAGGCAAGCGCCCCACTCTCCAGATGATAGAAATGGCAGAGGACAGAGATATGGTTATGATCTGCACTGACCTCGAAATGTTCACCGCCTGCGGTAAGCTTTACTCTGCAGGTCTGAGAGGAGGCAGCGGGAAATAATGTCAGAAAGCATCAGACTTCATTACATAGTCCCCGGTGACGATTTCACCCGTGCAGGAGCCGCCTCCGGCGATGTTAAGCGTACTCTGAAGGAATTAGGTGTCTCACCCTCCGTCATCAGGAATGTTTCCATCGCTATGTACGAGGGAGAAATAAATATGGTTATTCACGCAAACGGCGGAGAAATCGATGTGGAAATCACGGAGGACGACATCATTATGACTCTCAAGGACGAGGGTCCCGGCATAGAAAATATAGAGCTGGCAATGAAGGAGGGCTACTCCACCGCTCCCGATAACATCCGTACTCTCGGCTTCGGCGCAGGTATGGGTCTGCCTAACATAAAAAAATATACTGACGAGTTTTCCATCGACACAGAGGTCGGAGTAGGCACTACACTGAATCTCAAGGTAAAAATTCAGTAATTCACTATTCTCTGCCGCATATAATTTACGCAAAAAAGCTGTATCTTTTTCGAAGCCCTTTCATTCTGCTTCCGTCTACAAAGTAAAGCTTTTTTCGCTGTTATGTGCGCGAACTGACATAAAGGAGAAAGCCCATGGCTATAACATTTCATTCCGTACGGCTCGACGCTGACAAATGTCAGGGCTGTACCAACTGCATAAAGCGTTGCCCTACAGAGGCAATAAGAGTAAGAAATAAAAAAGCATACATAATCTCCGACCGCTGTATCGACTGCGGCGAATGCATAAGGGTCTGCCCTCATCACGCCAAATATGCGGTCACGGAGCATTACAATGAAATATTGAACTACAAATACAGAATAGCTCTCGCCGCACCCGCTCTCTACGGCCAGTTCAATAATCTCGAAAATGTGGATTATGTTCTCACCGGTCTTAAGAGAATGGGCTTTGATAAGGTAGTAGAGGTCAGCAAGGGTGCTGAATTTATCAGCAGTGCCACGAGAATGATGTTCGATACGGGCGAGCTGAAAAAGCCTGCCATCTCCGTAGCCTGTCCTGCGGTGGTAAGACTCATCCGCACCCGCTTTCCTAATCTTATCCCTAATCTTCTGCCCCTTTGCGCCCCCATCGACATCGCCGCTAAAATGGCCCGTGATGAGGCAAGAGAGGAAACAGGACTTCCGGACGACAGCATCGGTGTGTTTTTCATCTCCCCCTGTCCCGCCAAAAGGACAGCCATCTGCTCTCCGCTCTGTTATGACGACTCGGGAATCAACGGTGCCTTCGCCATAAAGGATATTTATCCTGTTCTTTTACAGACTATGGAAAAGCTTCTGCCCGAGGAAATCGAGTCCCTAAATGATTCAGGCATCATCGGTGTAGGCTGGGCGAGCAGCGGCGGCGAAGCGGCAGGCCTGCTCAAGGAGCGCTATTTAGCCGCAGACGGCATCGAAAATGTTATCAAGGTTTTAGAGGAGCTCGAGGACGAAAAGCTTAACGACCTGGACTTCATCGAGCTTAACTGCTGTACAGGCGGCTGTGTGGGCGGTGTTCTCACCGTAGAAAACCCCTATGTCGCCAAAGCAAGAATACAGAGACTGCGAAAGTTTATGCCCGTTTCCTGTAACAGCATCGAGAGTGATTTCGATCTTGACTCACTGGCGTGGACGAAGGAGCTTACACCCTCACCGGCTATGAAATTAGCCGACAATGTCATCAAGGCTATGAGGATGATGTCAAAGCTCCGTGAAATCGAGGCCTCATTACCGGGTCTTGACTGCGGAATCTGCGGCGCTCCCTCCTGCCGTGCCCTGGCCGACGACATCGTGCGGGGCTATGCCAGCGAAAATGACTGTCTGATAAAAAGATTTAACAGCGAAAGCCACAGTGAGGGCGAGGACTGGCTTCCTCTTCCCTTCAGAGATAAGATTATAACAGAGGATTCAGGTGAGGACAGATATGACAGTTAAGGAATTCAGCGAAAAATTAAATCTGAAAATACTGACGGAGGGCGACCTTACCAAAGAGGTGACAGGCTGCTACAGCGGAGACCTTCTTTCCTGGGTTATGTCACGGGCGAAGGAGGGCGATGCCTGGCTTACGGTTATGGGAAATGTAAACGCCGTAGCCGTGGCTGTGCTGACCGACTGCGCCTGCATCGTTCTGACGGAGAGCTCTCCTTTGGATGACGCGGCAAAGGAAAAGGCTGTTCAGCAGGGCGTAACCTTCCTTTCGGGAGAGAAAAACGCCTACGAGCTTTCCGCGGAAATAGCCGGTCTGTTATGAAGCTTTTTTACGATTTACACCTTCACTCCTGTCTTTCTCCCTGCGGCGACAACGATATGTCCCCCTATAATCTCGTTAATATGGCGAAGCTTTTAGGCTACGACATAATCGCACTCACAGACCATAACAGCACCGAAAACTGCGAAAGTGCCATAAAAATCGGCAGAGAAATCGGTCTGACCGTGGTGCCGGGAATGGAGCTGTGCACGAGCGAGGAAATACATAATGTCTGTCTTTTTCCTACGGCAGAAAAAGCTGTGGAGTTCAGCCGCTTCATAAAAACGACTATACCTCCCGTAAAAAATAAAGAAGAGATTTTCGGTGAACAGCTCATTATGGACACAGAGGACGGCATCCTCGGTAAAGAAGAAATTCTTCTCACCCTCGCCTCCTCCGTCAGCATAGACGAGCTGCCCGGGCTTATAAGAGAATACGGCGGTGTCTGCTATCCGGCCCATATCGACCGCGAATCCTACAGCGTTATCAGCGCTCTCGGTGACTTCCCCGACTCTCTTAAGGTCAGAGCCTTCGAGCTTACACCGAAAGCAGACGAAAGGGAATGGAGAGAAAAGCATCCCGCGCTGAAGGATAAAATCCTCATCCGCTCCTCGGACGCCCACTATCTGCAGAATATGAGAGAGGCCGAATTTACTCTCGATCTTCCCGAAAATTCGGCAGAGGCTCTTATCGGCTTTCTCAACCGCGAATAAAAATGCG
Source organism: Acutalibacteraceae bacterium (assembly GCA_045588555.1). Classification (GTDB taxonomy): domain Bacteria; phylum Bacillota; class Clostridia; order Oscillospirales; family Acutalibacteraceae; genus UBA6857. The sequence goes on from JAZNEL010000050.1 coordinate 36,629, forward strand.
CAGACCGCGCAAACCGCAAAAAAATGTTGTGCAATTATTTTATGCTTTTTAATGTTTTAAAGGGCTTCTACGGATTTTTTTATCCGTAGAAGCCCCTTAATTTTACCCTTTTCGGCGAGGTTTACTGTCACACCTCGCTTATGACTACCTCTCCGTCCCTTACATCACAGAGATATTTTTTACCCTTTTCCACGGAGCCGTCGAGAATTTTTTCTGACAGAGCATCCTCGATTTTAGTCTGAATGGCTCTGCGCAGAGGTCTGGCACCGTAAAGCGGGTCGAAGCCCTTATCGCTGACGAAGGTAACGGCCTCCTGCGTAAAGTCAACCTCTATTTCAAGGTCGGCAAGTCTCGCTTTAAGATTTTTCAGCATATTAGCGGCGATTTGCTTAATTTCATCCTTTTTCAGCTGCTTGAAGATAATGATTTCATCGATACGGTTTAAAAATTCCGGACGGAATGCCTTTTTAAGCTCACCCGTCACTGCCCGGGAAATTCTCTCGTCATCAGTCTGCTCGCTTTTGGTAAAGCCGATGGAACCATTCTCACCCGCGATAAGCTTGGCACCGAGGTTAGAGGTCATAATGATTACGGTGTTACGGAAATCTACCCGTCTGCCCTGTGAGTCCGTCAGTATGCCGTCATCGAGAATCTGTAAAAGCATATTGAAGACATCGGGATGCGCCTTTTCTATTTCGTCGAAAAGGATTACGCTGTAGGGCTTCCTTCTCACCTTTTCCGTCAGCTGTCCGCCCTCCTCATAGCCTACATAGCCCGGAGGCGAGCCTACGAGACGGGAAGCATTATGCTTCTCCATAAATTCACTCATATCGAATCGGATAACCGCATTTTCATCACCAAAAACCGCACTTCCCAGCGCCTTGCACAGCTCGGTTTTACCTACACCCGTAGGCCCGAGAAAGATGAAGGAGCCCATAGGCCTTTTCGGGTCCTTCAGACCGCTTCTTCCTCGGCGCAGAGCCTTCGAAACAGCGGCAACGGCGGCAGTCTGACCGATGATTCTTTCGTGCAGAATATCCTCCATCTTCAGAAGTCTTTCGCTTTCCTGCTTCGTCAGCTCATCAGCGGGAATACCTGTCCATCCTGCGATGATTTTCGCTACCTCCTTCGCCGTGACCTGACCTGTTTCGGCTCTCTTTTCCTCCTTCCACCGGGTTCTGCCTACGGTGATTTCACTCATTAGCTCCTTTTCTCTGTCCCGGAGTCCTGCGGCACGCTCGAAATCCTGGGAATTGATGGCGGCGGCCTTTTCCTCCTGTAGGGATTTCAGCCTATCCTCTGCCTCTTTGATTTCCGGTGGCGCTATATAGGCCTCAAGCCTTACCTTCGATGCCGCCTCATCGATAAGGTCGATAGCCTTATCGGGAAGAAAGCGGTCACTGATATACCGCGAGGACATCTTTACGGCCGCATTAATCGCCTCGTCGGTTATTTTTACCTTGTGATGTGCCTCGTATTTATCCCGCAGACCCTTAAGAATCGCTACAGTCTCCTCCTCGGTGGGCTCACCCACCCTTACAGGCTGAAAGCGCCTTTCGAGAGCAGAGTCCTTTTCTATATATTTCCTGTATTCCTCGAGCGTAGTAGCGCCGATTACCTGTAGCTCACTTCGCGCCAGAGAGGGCTTGAGGATGTTTGCCGCATCCACGGCACCCTCTGCAGAGCCTGTACCGATGAGATTATGCACCTCATCGATAAAGAGAATTACCCTTTTGCTCTTTGAGACCTCATCGATACAGTGCTTTATTCTTTCCTCGAAATCACCGCGGTATTTGGTGCCCGCCACCATACCCGTAAGATCGAGACTGACTATCCTTTTATCCGCCAGAAGCTCGGGCACCTCACCTGCCGCTATTTTCAGAGCAAGGCCCTCCGCGATGGCGGTTTTTCCTACGCCGGGCTCACCAATAAGACAGGGATTGTTTTTATTTCTGCGGCAAAGAATCTGAATCACTCTTTCGATTTCCTTTTCTCTGCCGATAACCGGATCGATTTCACCCTTCTGTGCCTTGCCTGTCAGATCCTGACCGTACTTGTCGAGATTAGGTGTATTTTCCTTTTCGGCGCTCTTTCTTTCGGAAAATCTTCCCTGAAAGCTGTTCGAGGTGCTCGAGCGCACCTGGCTCAGAAGGATGTGGGCAGAAAGACCCATCTGCGACAGTAAAAAGCAGGCACTGTTATCTCCCTCCTTCAGCATCGCACAGAGCAGATGCTCCGTACCAATGTAGCCCGAATTTTCCTTTCCTGCCAGAGCCACGGAAAGCTCGATTACACCCTTGCATCGGGGTGAGAAATCGTCGGGAGACAGAACGGTGGGTATCCCCATACCCACATTTTTCTTTATGAGCTCGACCACTCGCTGAAGGGAAACTCCCTTTGAGATAAGGGTCGAGGTTCCCGCACCGTTATCCTCTTTGATGATGCCTGCCAGAAGATGCTCGGTGCCGATATATGTGTGACCGAAATTTTCCGCCATTTCCACTGCGGAATTGAGAGCACGGTTCGCTCTTTCTGTAAAGCCTGTAAATTTGTACATAGCTATTCCTCCTGTAAAAACTGAAACGGGATGTTTTTTACAACATCCCGTTAAGATTTAACCTAATACCTCTCTGACTCTTTCTGCACGCTTTATGTCACGCTGTGAGCGGGTGAGCGGTGCTTCGCTGTGTGTGTTCATCGTAGCCGGCTGAAGCTCCGTCATCAGTGATGCGAGCTTCTCCGCGGGAATGTCGAACAGTCCCTCGGCGGCACCTAAACGGACATAAGAGATAAGGTTTGTAAGCTCCTTTGAGGTGAGCTTGTAGGCACTTTTCAGTATACCGTAGGCTCTGAAAATTTTATCCATAAAATCCTCATCCTTTATAAGGACGGCTCTTGCCTGCTTTTCCTGCGAAACTATCTGCAGGGCGATGGAGTTAAGATTCTGCAGAGCGGCCTTTTCGGAAATTCCCAGAGTAACCTGATTACTGAGCTGGTAAATATCACCTAAAATTTCGCCGTCCTCACCGTAGGAGCCGCGGAGAGTGAGTCCTAATTTGGCTACGGTAGTGGTGAGATTTCTCACGGCACCCTTTCTCGAAAGGGCGGGAAGGTGTAAGAGCACCGAGGCTCTCATTCCTGTGCCTAAATCTGTGGGACACTGTGTAAGATAGCCTATGCGCTCATCGAAGGCATAGGTAAGCTTGTTTTCGATAAGGGTATCGATTCTGTCTGCCTTTTTGTAGGCCTCATCGAGAGAAAGACCCTGCTCGATAATCTGAATACGGATGTGATCCTCCTCACAGAGCATAAGTCCTACATCCTCCTCATCCGAAAGAAGGAGAGATCTGCCCGTGCCGTTTGACGCGAACTCCGCGCTGATGAGATGCTTTTCGGCTAATGACACTGCCTCTACGGGTGTGAGGGTCTCCATATCAATATAGTTTAGGCCTTCACCGTCGAGAGCTTCTCTTACCAGAGCACAGACAGCCTTTTTTTCCTCTCTGTCGAGACGGGCGGGGAAGGGATATTTTTTTAAGTTTCTGGCTAATCTGACGCGGGTACTTAAAACTACATCAGCTATTACGGATGCATTCATTTCGTTATTCATTTCAGCCCTCTCCCTTCATCTTCTTTATTTCATCTCTGATTATTGCCGCTCTCTCGAAGTTCTGCTCGGCTACTGCCTTCTGCATTTCAGCTTCAAGGTCGGCGATTTTTTCTTCGACGGTCTTTTCCTTTACGGTGACCTCCTCCTCGTGCACGGGAGGCACCTTGCCCGAATGCTTTGCCTTGCCGTGTATTCTTTGAATAGAGGGCAGAAGCTTATTATAAAATTTCTCATAGCAGTCAGCACAGCCTACGGTACCTGTTTTGATAATATCGTCAAAGCAGCAGCCGCATTTTTCACAGCGGTCGAGTCTGCTTTCTCCGAGAGAAAGCGCCGTATCGCCGAAGAAGGACGAAAAAATACCGGGAAGATTAAAGGAGAAATCATCGAAAAGATCTCTGTAGCCCGAATTCTGTGCGCAGGAAGAGCAGAGATGACTTTCTGTGGCTTCGCCGTTTATTACACGCTTAATATGAGTGGTTGCTTCGCTTTTTTTACAGTTCTGACATAACATAATTATTACCTCCTTATTATAATCGGGAACGCTTAACATTTGTTCAGTGAGAGCAGCAGCTGTTTGAACATATCCGCTCTTACGATATCTCTTATCCGTGGCGGAAGACTTCTGTAGGGTGAGTCCGAAACGGCGGCTGAAATCAGCTTCGCCTGCGGCTCTGTAATAATCTGCTGATAAAGAAGATTCATTATGTGAGCCTGTGCCGTATCTCTGTCAAGAGAGTCTCCCACAGAGGAGATTATCCTCGGGAGCAATGTATCCTTATCGTAAACTATACGGGTGATTTTTATGAAGCCTCCCCCGCCCCGCCTGCTCTCGACCATATATCCTCTTTCGGGAGTAAAGCGTGAGGAAAGCACATAATTTATCTGGCTGGGAACACAGCCCAGGTCCTGTGCGAGGATATTACGCTGAATTTCTATTTCGTCCTTTTCCTCCAGCATATCGCTTATCATCCGTGCGATAACATTGGAAAGATTCATTTCATCACTTCCTTTCAGTTTGACTTTGACTTTCTTTGACCTTGTATCTCTATTATAATCCGAAATACCGTTTTTTCAAAAGTCAAAAAAGGTCAAAACTGCAATACAGCTCTTTAATTTCCCTGTTTAGCTTCGTTTTCCTTCTGTTTTCTTTGATTTTCCCCGTTTTTCTCGGCAAGATTGTTTTTTGACCTTTCATATATATTATGCTCGGCTGTTTTTGTTCTTGCCTCGGAGAAAAGGTCAGAGTAAAGGTCAGCTTCCTCAAATAAAGCTCTGCCTCTGCCGCCACAAAATAAGTCATTCATATATTAATCACCTTAAATATTTTTGACCCTTAATTTTTTCTTATTCAAAAACAGTAACACACCTGCTGCGGGGACATATAATGATGGTGTAGGGCGACGGAAAAGACGCCCGAAGACGAGAGGGGGTTAATCAGATGGGCTGTAATAACGGTTTATTCGGCGGCAACTGCTGTACATGGATTATCATTCTTATTCTATTATTCGTGTGCTGCGGCGACGGCGGTAGCGTCTTCGGCGGCAACAACGGCTGCGGCTGTAACAATGGTGGCTGTGGCTGCAATAGCTGCAACAACGGTTGCGGTTGTCACGACAACTGCTGCTGAATGCAGTAAAAAAGAAAAGGGGCTGGTGACAGCTCCTTTTTCCTTATTCCGCTTAAGCCCCACAAGTCTAACAGGGCGTATTTTCACAGAGTCTTCGTTATAAAGCAAGAAATCGCTTTTACGAGCCCGACTCGGGATTTTCGTTTTCTTTTTTCCATTTTTCGTATTTTTTAAGATCAGCCTTGGCCGCATCCTGGACGAAGCCGAAAATTATCATATCATCCAGATGTCCTATCAGAGGAAGGAAATCGGGGATAATATCAATAGGGCTTACGAAATAAAGCACAGCGGCAAGAAGGGTAATCACCGTAGCCGTAGGCACCTTCGTATAACGCTTACAGATGTAATCATTGAGCATATTGCACACTAATGATGCTTCTCTGAAATGCTTTCCTATGATACGCAGATAGCTTAAATCATCGCAGAGAGAAATCGCCTTTTCCAGAACGGCACTGACCTTTTCGGGATTATCTATAAGCTCTTTGGCTTTTTCGGAAAATTTGTCTATCTGCTTTTTAATTTTTTCTTTAGTAAGCTTCTTACGCAGTTTGCTGTCGGGAGCGAATTTTTCCGCCGCATCCATCGTTTCCTCAAAGGAGCTGAAGGCAACATAGCCCTCTTCGCTTATAAGGTCATTCATTTTATCTGTTCTCCTTATCCGAAATGCTTTCTGATAGCCTCGAAGGTTTTCTCGGAAATGATGTGCTCTATCTTGCAGGCATCCTCGGAGGCTGTGTCTCTGTCTACTCCCAGAGACATAAAAGCTTCGGTGAGTACAGTATGTCTTTCGTAAAGATTTTCGGCTATTTTCCTGCCCGGCTCGAGAAGGATAATCTTTCCGTCACCCATAACCTCGATGTATCCGTTTTCGCGGAGATTTTTCATCGCCACACTGACACTCGGCTTTGAAAAGCCTAATTCGTTGGCTATGTCTATGCTTCGGCAGGAGCCGTTACGGTTAGTAAGCATAAATATAGTTTCAAGATAATTTTCTGCGCTCTGATGTATTTTCATAGTTTCTTCCTCATATTTTCACTTCATAACAGCATTATACACTAACAGCCGCCTTTTTTCAAGGGGCTTAAAAAATTAGTGAAAACTGTTGACAAATAAGGGCATTTGGAGTAAACTTAATTGACAAATCGAGGCGTAGCGCAGCTTGGTCTGCTCTGCTTTGGGCATCGTCACCGAAGCGCTCCCTGCGGTAGATGAAGCGAGGTGACGATGGCGCAGCGGTCAAAGTTTTGGCGCCGCTCCAAGGCGCAACAAAACTTTGGGCACCGCAAGAGGGCGACCAAAGCGAATCAAAAAACTAAATAAAAATTAAATCGAGGCGTAGCGCAGCTTGGTAGCGCATCTGCTTTGGGAGCAGAGGGCCGCAGGTTCGAATCCTGTCGCCTCGACCAAATAGAACAAATCCGAACCCTTACCTTATTGGTGAAGCGTTCGGATTTGTTGTTTATATATAAAAGGTAAGTACAGGAGAAATGTTATCACAACATGCATCTTCTGTGCTTTAATTTTTACTTTCGAGGCATTTTAAGTTTAACCTTAATACATTCAGAACAATCCAATAGTAGATTTATATCTATGATTTTGCACGAATAAGACATACCAGCATTGATTCTTTCTAAAATAGCAACATTATAATATCTAGGTACATACCCTAAAAGCTCTTTTTTTTGAGTAAAAATGCAAATCGCATTTTTATCATATTCATTACTAGGTTCCTTTTCGAAAATTAATTCATCTCCAATTCTTAACTTCGGCAGCAAATCGCAATCATTACCTTTTCACGGAGAGTGATGCCTAACACCCATAACGAAAAATTCTCGTTCCACAGTTTCGTCTGCCGAAAAAATCGGATCAATAAAAGAGTACGTATCAATTGGAAGTCTAGCTTCACTTTTACGTAATAACTCAAACTCATCAAACTCAACTAATCCATATTTTTCTAAAATTTTATTTATATCACGTCTTTTTCTATCAGGCAACCGGCTAGCAAAAACAGGAAAAAGTACGTCGCTTTCATATACTTTTTCTTCGAGAAACACTTCAAATTTAGACCATCCATTCCCAATTTAATATTTCAAGAAAAATACATATGCCTTGCAATTCGGCAGCATTTATAATATAATTATATTACCTGATAATAAAAAAGAGGTGCTCCTGTATGAAAAGATTAAGCCGGTTATTTACTGCACTTGCTGTCCTTATTTCGGACATTATGTGCTTTACAGTCGCCTATAATTACCGCGGTATGCTGTGCGGTATCGAGCATATGGGCTTCAGTGCTCCCGCAGGCACTGCCTTTCTCTATGCACTTCCGTTTTTGGCAGGTATTATTATCTTTGCGGCTTTGGCGGTCAGATTCAGTAAAAAAGCTGAATGAGACAAGATTTTATTTTTTTCGCAGTAGCTTTTTGTGGCTGCTGCTTTTCTTTTTGCCTTGCAAAACCCGTCACATTGTGCTATTATTATCTATATTTATCTGAAGGGAGATATCTTATGACCAAACAATTACCAAAAAGAAAAATGTACCGCTACTGTCTGGCTGACATAGCCAAGGGACTGTTCACCGGTATGATCAGTAACTACCTGCTTTATTTCTTCCAGCCGACGGCGAAAAGCGGTCTGCCTAATCTGCTTCCCGATAATAAATTTCTCGGCTTTATCACCATTATGGCCTTTATAACTGCTCTGGGAAAGATAGTCGATGCGGTTACAGACCCCCTCGTAGCCTCTCTTTCCGATAAGTGCACCCATAAAAAGGGCAGACGCATGCCTTTCCTGCGCTATGCGGCTATACCTTACGCACTTTCCGTTATTCTCATTTTCTATGCACCCTTTGAGCAGGGCTCTATGCTTAACGCTGTGTGGGTAGGCTTCTTCCTCGTTACCTACTATGCCGCTTACACCTTCTTCTTTATTCCCCGTAATGCCCTCGTACCCGAAATCCTCCCCGATGCGAAGGTCAGAGTAGGCTATTACGGCATCAGCACCGTTTTCTTTATGGGCTCGAGCTCATTTATGTATGCCGCCACCCTTTTCGTGGACATTCTTAAAAACGCAGGTCTCTCTCCGCTCTGGGCCTGGCGTGCCGTGTTTACGGTGTTTGCCGCCATCGGTATCGTCTGCCTTCTCTTAAGTGCCTACGCCTTCGAGGAAAAGGATTATGTGGAGGAAAATGTAAAGCCAAAGGAATCTATGCTCAAATCCTTCGGTATGGTTTTCAGAAACAGACAGTATGTAATTTTCAGTCTCGGTGACCTTTTCGTAGGCGTTTCCATGGCCTTCTTCCAGACCGCTATGCTTTACTACATTACTATGCTTCTGAATGTTCCCGAATCCCAGTCCTTCCTGGTAATGCTCTGTGCCATCGCAGTAGCCATCTGCCTCTTCCCCCTTATTATCAAAATCAGCCGCAGATATAATAAGAAAATACCTCTGGTTATTGCCGCAGTGGTATTCACTGCAGTTTTCGGTCTGATTTATTTCGGAGATAAAATTGCCGCTCTTGCTCCCGGCAAAGAACTTTTCATCGGTCTCGGAATGGGTGTTATAGTATCCTTCCCCTTTGCCGCCATTAACATTCTTCCCCAGTCAGTCATTTCCGACATCATTCAGCAGGACTGTCTCGTTAACGGAGTAAACCGTGAGGGCATCTTCTCCGCTGTTAAAACCTTCATCGAAAAGGTTTGCTCTGCCGTAGCTATGATGGGTGTTTCCAGCATTCTTGCCATCGGAGCCGCATCGGGCGAAAGCGTAGGTCTGCAGGGTGTAAAGCTCACGGGTGTTTTCGCGGGTATTTTCAGTCTTCTGTCTGTAATTTGCTTCGTTCTCTATAACGATAAGAAGGTTACGGCACAGATAGAGGAGCACAAGAAAAAAAGTGAGGAAGCAGTGAAATGACAGTAAGCGAAAGATTTTTAAAATATGTTTCCTTCGGCACTAATTCCGATGAAAGCAGTGAGAGCTGTCCCTCCACAGCCTGTCAGCTTCTTCTCGGTGAATATCTGGCCGAGGAGCTGAAAAGCATAGGTCTGACGGAGGTTTCCTTAGACGAAAACGGTTATGTGTACGGTGTGCTTCCCGCTACCGAAGGCAGAGAAAAGGACCCGTCCGTCGGCTTTATCGCCCATATGGATACAGCTCCCGCCGTAAAAGGAGACGGCATAAAACCGCAGACCGTTCATTACGAGGGCGGAGACATCAGACTTAATGATAATGTCAGCATAAAGCTAAAGGACTTCCCCTATCTGGAAAAATACATCGGCTGTGACATCATCACCACCGACGGCACCACTCTGCTCGGTTCAGACGATAAGGCAGGCATAGCGGAAATTTTCACCGCCTGCGAATATCTGGTTTCACATCCGGAAATAAGCCACGGAAGAATAGCCGTAGGAATTACCCCCGACGAGGAAATCGGCAGAGGTGCAGACCGCTTTGATGTAGAGAGATTTGCCTGCGACTGGGCTTATACCGTAGACGGCGGTGAATTGGGCGAAATCGAGTACGAAAACTTCAATGCCGCCTCCGCCGAAATCAGAGTCAACGGCGTAAACATTCATCCCGGCAGTGCTAAAAATAAAATGAAAAATGCATCTCTTCTGGCCGCGGAGCTTATAAATATGATGCCGAAGGCGGAAACTCCCGCCCACACCGAGGGCTACGAGGGCTTTTACCATCTGTGCGGTATGGAGGGTGACGAAACCCTCGCCAGATTATACTACATCATCCGCGACCACTCTGCGGAAGCCTTCCGTAAACGTAAGGAATTTATGGAAAACCTCGTCTCCTACCTTAACGGTGTTTACGGAGAAGGCACCTTCGAGGCGGAGATCAAGGACAGCTACTATAATATGAAGGAGAAAATTCTTCCCTTTATGCACATCATCGACAATGCCGCAAGAGCTATGAAGGACTCGGGTGTAGAGCCTCTCATCGTACCTATCCGCGGCGGCACCGACGGAGCAAGACTTTCCTTTATGGGTCTTCCCTGCCCCAATCTTTCCACAGGCGGCGCCAACTTCCACGGAGTGCACGAATTTGTACCCGTTCAGTCTATGGAAAAGATGGTAGAGGTGCTGGTAAAGCTGATGAAAAACTGAATATTTAAAGCCATTGTAAATTCAGACCGTTTTTACAATGGCTTTTACTATTTAATTGTCTCCGCGCCTCGAGAATACCTTTAGCTCTCTTTTACGGCAGAATTACCCCTTCCGAAGGATAAGCTTCAGGATATAATTATTTCTGTATTGTTGAGTTTATAAACAAAATATAAATATATGTCGATTTTCTTGACATAAAAAACAATTCCGTTTTATAATTACAATACAGAAATAAATCTGTAAAGGAGTTTTAATATGAAAAAAAGCAAAAAAATTCTCATCACGGTTCTTGCCGTCATTCTCGTCGCCCTACTCGGCGCTTTGGCAGTATTTCAGGGCGAGGCAAGAACACTTCTTTCCGTAAAGGAAAAGGGTGACACAGGCATTTACGAGGTAAACTATGCTGCCGACTATAAGCTGGACGAGCTTTTAGAATCCGGCGGTGCCGCCACGGAGGAGGAGCTCGTACAGTACATACTGAAAATTATGCTCAAGGGTCTTCCCATTGAGGTCCCCTACGAAATTCCTAACCTTGCCTGCTCCACCTTCTATGCAGAAACACCCGAAAAGGGCTATATCTTCGGCAGAAATCTCGACAATCAGACTACGGATTTGGCAGTTATCAGAACTAACCCGAAGGATGCCTACAGCTCTGTTTCAGTGGTAAACTTAAGCTTTTTAGGCTACAACGAAAGCTACACACCCGATAAGCTTTTAGACAGAATCAACACCCTCGCCACAGCCTACTTCCCTCTCGACGGTGTCAACGAAAAAGGCCTCGCCGTAGGTGTGCTTCAGCTTCAGGCTCCCGTAACCGAGCAGGATAACGGCAAGCCCGATGTAGGCACCACCGTAGCCATCAGAGCTATGCTCGACAAGTGCGCCACAGTAGACGAAGCCATCGGTTTTCTTGAAAGCGTGGATATGTTTGCCGCCGCCAGAGGCTGTTATCATTTCCAGATAGCCGATGCCACCGGTAAGAGCGTGGTGGTTTCCTACGCGGAAAACGAAATGATTATCACTGACAGTGAGGAGAGGGGCTTTATGGCCGCCACAAACTTCTACCTCCACGATGTCCCCTTCGATTACGAAAAGCAGGGACTTGACCGCTATGAAATATTAGAAAGAACTCTCACCGAAAAGAAATCCGTCCTTACTGCCGAGGAGGGTATGAAGCTTCTGCAGGATGTAAGAATCACGGGAACCGATCCGGATGAAAAGGGCAGAGTTTACTCCACTCAATGGTCATCAATCTACGACCTCACAAATCCCTCTCTGAACCTTTGTGCCGATATGGATTACGAGAACGTTTATGTTTACGAGGTAAAATAAAGGGTCTGCCGTATCAAGCGCAGACCAAACAGCAAAACAAAAAAAACAGATGTGTTTAAGTTGCTTCCGACTTTTAAAACACATCTGTTTTAGTTGTTATATGGAATAATACAGTGTTACATATAATAAAGATTTGTTTTTTCAGACATTTTCCCTCTCGGAGTATATCAGTACGCCTTCGGGGTGAAGAAAAAGTCTTCTTCAGCTTACTGCAACAGCCCCTTATTCGAAATCGAACTCATCCTCGTTTTTTCTGCGGAAAATCTCAAATATTTCCTCGAGTGCCGTGTCGTCCGTTTCTCTTTCGTATTCTTCCCTGCCGTCTTTGATAAGGATGCGGAAAATGTCAACATAGCCGTCTCCCTCCTCGGGCTCTACTACTGCATATTCATTCTCCTTATAAAGAACAATATCCAAAAACTCATAAACACCGCTGACTCCGTCCGTATCCGTAAAGCGCACGGTGAAATCAAGCTCATCATCCTTCAGCTGATTAAGAAGCTCTGACATATTTTTTCACCTCATTCGTCATTATTATTCATTTCGAAGCGGTAAATCTCCTGCTTTTCGATGTCGATATTCTTTATAATAATGGGCGGAACCCCGGCATTGGCGGAAATAGTGGTTACGAGTGCCTTCGCGAAGGGAAAAAGCTCCTTAAAGGTCTCCACATGAACAAATTCCTTTTCTATCTCCTTTTCCACGGTAAAGACACCGTTTACCGTAACCTTTGCATAAAGGACATCCTTATGCTCTTTATCAAAGGCCTCTACGGTCATAACCGCCTCGCAGGTGCCGTTACTGCTGTAGCGGACATTATGAGAGATTTTATTGCTGAGCTTGAGCTGCACCTTGCCGTTGACCTTATTATTAAAAACGATTTCGCTTACCTTGTATGCCTGCATTTTCACATTTGCCATCTTATTTTCCTCCTACGATGAAGATAATCATAGCAAAAAATTCTCTGATGTAATTTTTCGCCTTTTCCCTTTTCGGTGACGGTGCAGAGACCGTTTCGCAGTCAAGACCGACCTTTTTCGCTATCAGCTTTGCCCTCATAAGGTGGAAATCACTGGAAAGCAAAGCTACACGGAAATTATTTATCTCTCCGCCCTTTTCGATTATCCTTTTCGCGTTCTTAAAATTTTCTACAGTAGTAGCGGATTTATCCTCTCTGATTATCCGCTCTTTTTCTATGCCTCTCGAAGCTAAAATTTCCTCGATGGCCTGTGCCTCGCTGATGCTTTGGTCCTCGTGGACGATGCCGCCGCAGGCGATGGCTACGGTGTCCGGATTTTCCTTGAGGTATTCCGCCGCCCTTTCAGCACGCATCACGAGGGTTTCCTCGGCTCTGTCTCCTCTTACTCTGCAGCCTAAAATGAGCAGGAAATCCTTTTTTCCTTCGGCGTTTCCCTTATGGGCTCTCGCCTCAGCTATAATGAAAATTCCTACCGAAAAATAAAGTATATATGCCAAAGCGTTTAAAAATATTTCCATAATTCGTCACCCAAATCAATATTTGAGCCCATTATAACATAAAATAATAAAAAATAAAAGGATTTTTACCGAAAGGAGATTTTTTATGTGCGGAATAATAGGCTACACAGGTAAAAACAAAGCCGTTCCCTATCTTATAAGAGGACTCGAGCATCTGGAATACAGAGGCTACGACTCCTCGGGCATAGCAGTTACACAGGACGGAGAGGTTATCACGGTCAAAACCTCGGGTCGGATAAAGGATCTTAAAAATAAGCTTTTCGGCATAGAGCTTTCTGCGAAATGCGGTATCGGGCACACCCGATGGGCCACTCACGGAGAGCCCGACGACATAAACTCCCACCCGCACAGCAGTATGTCGGGGCTTTTCACCATCGTTCATAACGGTATCATAGAGAACTATCTTTCCCTGAAAAAGGAGCTTTTAGGCGAAGGCTTCACCTTTAAAAGCGAAACGGACACGGAGGTTATCGCTAATCTTTTAGAAAAGCATTACGAGGGAAATGTGCTTTCCGTGCTGACGAAATGCCGAAGCCTTATCGAGGGCTCCTACGCGCTGTGTATTATCTGCCGCGATTTTCCCGATGTGATTTACGGTATGCGAAAGGGCAGTCCTCTCCTCTGTTCAGAAAGCAAGGCAGGCAGGTTTTTCTCCTCGGATTATCCTGCCCTTCTGCCCTACACGAGAGAGATTTTCACTCTTTCGGAAAACGAAACAGCAGTCATAAGCAGGGACAGCCTGTGCTTTTACGGCGATGACGGCAGACAGATAAAAAAGACGGCTGACAGAGTAAATCTTCCCGAGCAATCGGCAGACAAGGGAGACTTTCCCCATTTTATGCTGAAGGAGATTTTCGAACAGCCACGGGTGCTGAAAAGCACTCTCGACTCACTCATACGCGACGGAGAAATTTTTCCCGAACTTAAAGAGCTGAAAAAAAGCTTCTTTGCCCTGCAGAAAATCTGCTTTGTAGGCTGCGGCTCCGCCTATCACGCAGGTCTTGCCGCGAAAATACTCACTCAAAGGATAGGGAACATCACCTGTACGGCAGAAACGGCCAGCGAATTCCGCTACGGTAACGAGCCCCTGGACGGCAGAACCCTGTGCATTTTCATCAGTCAGAGCGGTGAGACGGCGGACACCCTGGCCGCCCTCTTGAAGGCGAAGGAAAAGAGAGCAAAAACTCTTTCCGTCATCAATGTCAGGGGAAGCTCCATAGCCAGAGAAAGCGATAATGTCATCTATACCGAAGCGGGTCCCGAAATAGCCGTCGCCACCACCAAGGCATACACGGCACAGCTCATTTCTCTTTACCTTTTTGCCGTCTGCTTCGCCCACGAAAGATGGCAGATAAAGCGCAGTGAGCGTGACAGTCTTCTCTCGGAGCTTCGTCTGATTCCCGATAAGGTGCAGAAAATTATCGACCGAAGAGATAAGGCAGAGCGCTTCGCAGAGCTTTTCGAGGGTAAAAGCTCTGGCTGGTTCATCGGCCGCGGCAGCGACTATGCTGCGGCGATGGAGGGAAGTCTGAAAATGAAGGAGATAAGCTATATAAACACCGGTGCTTATCCGGCAGGTGAGCTTAAGCACGGCACTATTTCACTGCTGGAAAAGGGTACGCCCGTGGTAGCACTCTGCTGTGAGAAAAAGCTTTTCCCGAAAACCTTCGCCAATATCAAGGAGGTAAGGGCAAGAGGCGCCGGGGTACTGATTTTAACGGCAGAGAAAAATCTCCGCGAGCTTTCCGACGAGGAAAATGTTTACCCCCTGCCCGACTGTGCCGACGAATTTTCCTGTCTGCTCCAGGCTGTGGCTTTACAGCTTATCAGCTACTACACAGCCGAAAAAAAGGGCTGTGACATCGACAAGCCGAAGAATCTGGCAAAGAGCGTAACGGTGGAATGAAAAATAAATAAATATTATGTTAACTGTGTTGAATTTTGCTTTTCATTAGAGTATAATTAATGCTGAATAAGATTAATTTTAAGCGAAGGAGTTAAGATTATGGCAGCAGTTAATTTTACCGTAGAGGAAAAAGGCTATAACACCGAAGAGGTTGACAGATATATAGAAATGATTCAGCAGGAATATGCCAATGCTATCGCCTGGGGCGAGGAAAACGAAAGGAAATTCGAGCAGCTCAAAAAGGATATGCAGGAATTAGGCATTTACTTCACCATCGAAGAAAACAACCACAGCGAGGTTATCGAAAGAGTTTTCGAGGAATTGAGTAAAACCGTGGCTAAAATCAAGGTGGACGCAGACAAAAGAGCTAACGAAATCATCGAGGCCGCTCACGAAAAGTCAAAGGGCATCGTTCGTCAGGCTATGGAAAAATCAGTGGAAATCAGAACCGATAACACCACTATTATGAAAAACCTCAAAAGCATTAACGATATGATTGCCGTAATACTCGAAAAGAACGCTTATTGATAAAAAGGGAATTTGTAAAAAGGAAGTGATACGATGGCAGGTTACAGACCGAAAAGCCTGGATGAGCTGAACAGCATTTTTGATAAGACTATGGCCGCGGAAAAGGCCATAAAGAAAAGCTCCTCTCTGCTGAAAAACGGTGAAGACAGCTTCCGTAGCTTCACCGCAGAGGTAAACGAAGAAAAGGAAAGCCTTCCCTTACAGGAAGAAAAGACATCCGAGGAAATCACCGACAGCGTAAGCGATTTTATCGCTAAATTCACCGCCGCCGAGGAAGCACAGACCGTAAAGGCAAAGCCCCAGATGACGGTTATTTCTCCCGAAGCGGTGAAAAAGGATTTCGAAATCGAGGGTGAGACCTCCCCCTTACAGGAGACAGAGACTCCCGCCAAGGAAGCGGAGAAGCCCAGCCGTGATGAGCTTATAAACGATTATATGAGAATTATGTCCGACGAGGACGACGATGCACCGACAGAGAAAAAGTTGTCGAGAAAAGAAAAAAAGAGACTCAAAAGGAAAGAAAAGGCCGAAGCGAAGGCTCCCGCCGAGGAGCCCCTGCCCGCCGAGGAAGAAACACAGAGCGAAGCGCTCCCTTTTGATTCAGCGACAGAAGACGAAGAAACCGCTCCGGAGCCCGTCAGCTTAACCGACGAGCCGCAGCAGGAGGCTTCTGTCGGAGAAAAGGACGATTTTGACTTTCCCGAAAACTACACACCCGAATGGATTAAAGAGGATGAGCAGGCAGAGCAGGCCGCTGAAAGTGTAAAGCCCGAAAAAGAAAAATCAAAGGGCGGCAAAACACTTCTTAAGCTTGTTCTCAGTCTCGTTCTCGTAGCAGTAATCAGCGTAGGTGCTTTGGCTACTGTGCTGAAAACCGTCGCCGCAGTAAACACAGGAAAGCTCGTTTCCGATAAGTATTATGTTTTCACTGCATATAAAGCCTATACCGACCTCGGCATCGACGAGGGCGACCTGGTTATTACGGAAAAGAAATATGCCGAAAACGGTGAGATTTTCACCTATGTGGACTACGGAAATAAAACCTTCGAATTTGGCAGACGCACCGACAGCATCACCAAAGAGGACGGAGAGGTTCTCTATGTGACGGAAAAGGACGGAGGACGCACTCTCGTTTCCCGCGATGACTGTAAGGGTGTAGTTTATCTCACCTACGAGGGACGCGGCAGGCTCGTCAGCTTCCTTACCGATAATTACATCATTATCGTTTCTGCCGCAGCAGTTATCTCTCTGATTATCGTTCTGGTCTTTATCCTCGCTCTCCGTACTAAAAAGGAAGAGAAAAACGAGAATATCGAAAGCTCTGACGAGGAGCATTCAGATGAGTCCGAGGAAGAATTTGAGGACATCTTCTCCACCATCGAATAAAAACAATTACTTGTATAAGGAGCTGTAAAAAACGGAAGTTTTTTACAGCTCCTTAATATTTTATCTGATTTTTTTCAGCTTACCGAGAGAATAAACGCCCACCGAAAGGAAAAGAATAGTGAACAGGTGGATTATCACCTCGATAAATATGTCCGTGGAAAAGGACTCGGGAAACTGCGTGAAAAGAAGGAAGATAAAAAATATGAGACACAGAAAATCAAAAGCGTAAAGCACGAGAGCTGCCTTGAGAAATTTTTCACTCTTTAAGCACAGCACCGTAACGGTAAGATAAATAAGGAAAAACACTCCCGTCACCCCGTAGGCCGCACCTGCGCTCACATTTCCTCCATAGCCTAATTTCAGCATCATTTCAGGCAGGGAAAGGCTGAAATGGAAATCGAAATTTCCCGTGATGAAATAGCGCACCACATAAATAATACCGAGCACACCGGCCAGAGAGAAGCCGGTAAATGCGGATTTCACATTAGTTTCGTGCTTTTTAATTATATCCTCTTTAGTAAAATTCTTTTTCATACTCTGCTCCTTACCAGGTAAATTTAGTTAGCTGTCCCTCGCACAGAAGGTCAGGATAATTCCACTGACGCAAAATCTCATAGGTTACGATAGCGGCAGTGTTAGAAAGGTTAAGGCTTCTCGCATCTCCCACCATCGGTATACGCAGAGATGCCTCCTCGTGCTCCTTCAGCAGCTCCTCGGGAAGTCCCGCATCCTCTCTGCCAAAAATAATAAAGGTGTTTTTCGGAAAGGACACATCGGAAAAAATGTGTCTGCCTTTGGTCGTGAGGAAGAAAAAGCTTCCGCCCTTATTCTTTTCGAAAAAGTCGTCGAGACCTTCGTAATAGGTAATGTCGAGCATATGCCAGTAATCGAGGCCTGCCCTTTTCAGCTTTTTATCGTCGACTGTAAATCCCATCGGCTTGACTAAATGCAGTGAAGCACCCGTAGCGGCACAGGTACGGGCAATATTGCCCGTGTTCTGGGGAATCTGGGGCTCGACGAGAACGATGTTTATATCAGACATAGTGTACTCCTTTTATTATTCTCTGAAAAGTATAACATAAATAACCTTAAAATGAAATAAGCAGAAGAAAAAATTTCATCTTATAAATAATTTTTACCGAGAAAAAATATTACTGTCCTTTCAAGTTTATCTTGTCAGGGAAAAAGAACTAAAAGGAAAAAGAGGGATATAATGAAAAAGAACAGTCTTATGACAGGCATCGGCATAGGTATGGCTGTGGGCGGTGCCGCGGCATTCGTCAAGGGAGCCTTCGCGGGCAGCGGAATGAAGAGAAGCGTGAAAAAGAATATGAACAAGGCTATGAAATCCGCAGAAAATCTTATTTCTGACATCGGTTATATGTTCAGATAAGTGCACTTTCGCCTCCCCTTCAGGGGAGGTATCGGTGCGGGACGGCGATTTTTACATAAAGGGGGATTTTAATGAAAAAGCATCTTTATCTTATTATAGCCATAAGCTTCGCTTTTCTTTTATGCGGCTGTGCCGTAGAGGATAACGACCTTACCTCGGAGTTTCAGTCCTCGGGGCAGAATCAGCAGGACTCGCAGAGTCAGCAGGAGGACTCTACCGGTGAGGAGGCTCCGAAAATCAATTCATCCACGGTTATCGACGAAGAAAACACCTTTCCCGACAATAAAATGATAAGCCTCGGCGAAGAAGGCGGAAGCACGCCTACGGGCCTCGCCCCTCTGCCGAAGGTATCCTATCCCGTAACGGACACACCCGACGGCATCTCAAATAAAAAGCTTTCCCATTCTCACGGTCCCGCCTCGGGAGGCAAGGCTCACTTCACCGTAGAGGAGTTTCAGGACACCTTCGACAAATACGGTGCTCTCACTCTCGACAGAAAAGGCGAGGAAAAGGTGCTTTATCTCACCTTCGACTGCGGCTACGAATACGAAAATCTGACATCCCGTGTACTCGATGTGCTGAAGGAGAAGCAGGTAACTGCGACCTTCTTCTGTACTCTCGACCACATAAAAAAGGAAGAAGCACTCATCACCCGTATGATTAAGGAGGGCCACATCGTGGGAAATCACTCCTCTACTCATCCCTCCTTCGCAGAAATTTCCCGTGAGCAGATGATAAAGGAAATCGAGGAAACGGAAAACTATCTCCGCGAAGGCTTCGGCTATTCAGCTAAATATTTCCGCTTCCCTGCGGGCGAATATACGGAAATCGCTCTCGATGCGGTAAAGAGTATGGGATATATGAGCGTTTTCTGGTCCGTAGCCTACGACGACTGGCAGACCGATAATGTACGCGGTAAGGCTTATGCCGTGGAAAAGGTTATGTCGAGGCTTCATCCCGGTGCCGTCATCCTTCTTCACAGCGTATCAAGGGATAATGCCGACGCTCTCGGTGAGATAATCGATAAGGCGAGAGCCGAGGGCTATGTTTTCAAAAGCCTCACGGAATACGGTCGGTAAATATAAAGGCCTCTGCAGATTCTTACTGAATTTACAGAGGCTTATTTTTTCAGGTTTTGGCTGTTTTCACATCGGACCACTCCGAATAATAGGTCTTTTCGCCCTTTTCGGCGATGGCACACACGCGGACATACCATTTAGTGTCGGGAGCAAGATTTTTTATGGCCTTGGCTGTCTTTTTTACTCCGTTCATAATGAGTGTCTTCGTATCCGCAGAGGCGAAATCCGCACTCGTGCTGTACTGCACGGCATAGCCGGTGGTCTTCTGTGCCTGCTTTTTGAATTTTACGGTTATACTTTTACCCTTCGAGGAAAGGTCGGTGATTTTCGTGCTTTCGGGGAGAATGGTGAAATAAAGCTTATCCTTGCCGCTGAATTTTCCCATATAGGTTACGGTCACCTTATATCTGCCTATATTCTTCCTGCCCTTTGAGTAGCTCACCTTATAATCGGTGCCCTCGCGCAGAGTGTTTCCGTTAGTATCCTTTACGGTTACCTCGGGGGCTTTCACCTCTCCGTCATAGGTGTACTCCGTTTCGGAGAGCTTTGCTTCCTTTATCTTATATTTTTTATTCTTTTTCCAAACTGCATAAAGAGTGGTGTTTTCCTCTGTGCTGAAAAGCGCTCCCGAAAGGAAGGTAGCCTTCTTGGCACTTTTCGTTTCTGCCCAGCCGAGAAATTTGTAACCGATTCTGTCGGGCGTTCCGGAGGTAACCTTATGGTCTTCTCCGTGCTCGGTAGTGGTGCTTTTCGGCGCATTGAGACCTCCGTTAGCGTCATATCTTACGGTGGTTTTTACCTCTAATTTCCACTTCTGATTTTTAGCTCCCTTGTAGGCTTCGGCGGTAAGCTTACCTGTATGCTTATTTTCCGTAAGACACAGAGAAGGGTTATAAACATTTCTGATTACATAATAATCGGAAACCTTTTCGAATCTCCATCTGCAGTCATCTTTTTCGCTCTTTTTGTAAAGCTTTACCTTTGCTCCGCTTTTGGTTTTACCCTCCTCGAAGGCCGCACCTACAGCTTTCGAAGAAGAAAGCGGAGAGATGCTGTAGCCGATTTCAGCCTCATCGAAGGTAAAGGTCTGACTCTTTGCACCGAGAGATTTCAGGCGTCCGCCCGAGATTTCACTGCCCGCCTTCGCCGTAAGATACCTTCCGCTGTAAGCGTTTTTTATGCGGTAATTACTGTCTGCCATTTCCTCGAAGCGCGACTCGCTTCTGAAATTAGGACGGATAACACCCCAATATCTCGCAAAGGAGCCCGAGCGTCTGATGGGGAAGCCCTCGAGATAGGCCTTTTCGATAATTTCCACATACATTCCCGTCCATTTCTGGTGATAGTATTTTCCGTCACCGCCGTAAATGGCCGCATGGCCCATACCGCCCGTGCCGCCCGTCCACACGAGAATGTCGCCTGCCTTCAGATTTTTTTCGCCCTTGATACGCTTCCAGCCGAAGCCCTCGGGCAGAGTGTTATGGGCATATTCGCAGGCATTTCCTACGGGAATGTAGCCTGTAAGCACCTGATAATAGTCCTTTATGAATGCTATGCACTGTCCGTCGCCGCGCTTTGTGCCTACGGTAGATTCGAGCCATTCCACGGCCTCTGCACGGGTAAGGTAGGATTCTTTGGCGGCAGCATCAGCTGAAAAGCTCACATAAGGAGCCGCCGCAAAAACCACAACCGACACAATAATAGAGAAAAGAAATTTAATAAAAGTTTTTCGCATTTTTACCTCCGCAAAAAATGTGGTATATGATAAATATTTTACTATATATGGTGTACTGTAAAAAAACCACCTAATTATAATGTAATAAGAGAAAAAAGTAAAGGTAAAAGATGTCTAAACTTTCTGGCCTCGAGCGCAGTAAACTATGAAAATGTCCCTAAAAAAGAGCTTTTCTTCAGTAAATGAGCAATAATCCGTCCTTTCTGTAAAAATAAAACAGATATGCTTCGGCTTAAAACAGCTTCTGCATATCTGTTCTGTCCGGCTTTTCAGTCCGGGTATTCCGCACCGACGAAAGCCAATATATCCTTATTTAATTTTAAACTTTACCGTCTTCGAATAGCTTCCGTAAACTCTCTCTCCGTCCACGGTCTTATAGGCTCTGACTCTTACATAATAGTTTTTCTTTTTCTTCAGTCCCTTGACCGTAACAGAGGTTTTACTGCCCTTTTTAAGGGTTATTTTCTGATTGTTTATCAGATCGCTGTTTCTCGCATAGGTAACCACATAACCCTTGGCGCCCTTTATTTTTTCCCAGCTTACGGTTACCTTGCCCGAGGAGGTCTTAACCTTGATTTCGGGCTTACCGAGGAGGGTGGTTACCGCCTTTTTACTGCTGTAGCTTCCCTTGCCTGCACTGCTTACGGCTCTGACTCGGAAGTAGTATTTTTTATTCGAGGAAAGCTTTTTAACCGTACAGCTGTTCTTTTTAACCGTGGCATAGGTTTTCCATTTTTTACCGTCCGTGCTCATCTGCACCTGATATTCCTTGGCCACATCCACTTTCGTCCATTTCAGCTTAAGGGATGTATCCTTTACGGAATAAGTCTTCAGGCCCTTGACCTTACCCGGGAGAGTGGAGACGGTTATCTTATCCGAGTCGCCCCTGTAAACATTTCCGTTTTCCGAAACGAAGGCACGGACTGCCAGCTTATATTTTTTACCCGAGGAAAGCTTTTTAACCGTGTAGGATGTGCCCTTCACCTCGGCTATGTCCTTATATTCTCCTGTAGAGGAGCTGTATTTGCGGATGATGTAGCCGTCAGCACCTGCTACAGGCTCCCAGGAAAGCTTCACGGAGGTTTTCGACGGTACTGCAGTTACCTCCGGCTTCGGTATTTCGATTTTAAAGGTGAGAGTCTTGCTTCCGAAATAGCCGTTTTTTCTCACACCCTCGAGAATCATTTTACCTGTTCCCGGGTATTTGTTTGAGGTGCATACGATGTTATAATGAACTCCTGCCTTGAGTGTTTTGTCTCCGAATT
This sequence comes from Acutalibacteraceae bacterium, assembly GCA_045588555.1. Classification (GTDB taxonomy): domain Bacteria; phylum Bacillota; class Clostridia; order Oscillospirales; family Acutalibacteraceae; genus UBA6857. The sequence continues at coordinate 59,104 of JAZNEL010000050.1, forward strand.
TCACCGTGAGAGAGGGCACGATGCTCTTTCCCGTATAGTCGAAGGCTTTGGTGTACCTGTAAGAGCAGGAGGCAAGACTTACGGTATTACGGTATTTAAAGCTTTCCACATATTCCTTTTTATGCTTATTCACGAAATCGTTACAGTCCGTAGAAAGATCCGGGTCCGTGAAAAGGTAGCCATCATAGGTGTCGCTTTTCGACCTTACCACATTACACAGATCAGCCGTGTACCACACTCCGCCCACATATACCTGACTCCATGCGTGATTTGCCTCCATATTTACGGGGACGATGGCAGGAATACCCGCCGCATTACATAAATCCTTAAAGGCATTGGCAAAGCCGCCGCACACCGTGTAGCCCACATTAAGAGCATACCTCGGATCATTAGTGTATCCCGTGAGAATGAGATAGGTGGCATTTTCATCCAGCCATTCGAGGAAAAACTGTACCTTTTCTCTGTCGCTGCTGCACTGCTCGTTTGCCTGCTTTACCAGTGAAAGAAGCTTTTCGTCGTATTCCTTTCCGTACTCGTCCGGCTCACTTCCGTTCAGATAAAGCTTAAAGTTTGCGCTGAAATACTCGCCGCCACTGTAGGAGGTGACGCTCATCGTCATTTTATTATAGCGGCTCCACTCCGTAAAGAAATTGCCGAATTTTTTCTTGACTACGGTCAGCTTTTCGAAAAATGTGTTAAAATCACTGCCGTAGGGCTCGTGTGAAAAGAAAAATTTCAGATATACCTGGCAGTAGTCCTCCACAGCCTCACCCATCAGAGACTGTGCTATACCGCTTATAACCTCGTACATTTTTTCCTCGGATGCATCCCATTTGTCAAACTCGAGATAAGCTACTCCGTTTTCCGTCTTCACATAGGAATCGGAATAAGCGTAAAGTCTGCTTTTAACCTGCTTATCGGGCATAGCCGCCTGAGTGTCAAATGACATACAAATACTCAAAAGCATAACCGCAAGCAGAGTAAGCATAAGACTCTTTACTTTTTTCATTTCTTCACTTCCTTTACCTGTTATATTCCCTAATGCTACGGCTCTTATTTCTTTATTTTATCTATTTCCATACCCGCATAAGCATTAAGCTCTGCCGTAGCGATGTTACCGCTCAAATATTCATAGTAGCCCTGTGCACCGACCATAGCCGCATTATCTCCGCACAGAGAAAGCTCGGGAAGATAAAGATTCCAGCCGTTTCTTTTACACATAGCCGTGATATCTGCTCTTAAGACGGAATTTGCCGAAACACCGCCTGCCAGAACGAGAGTTTTATGTCCGAAGTCCTTCATTGCCTTTTCCGTGTTTTTACACAGACAGGAGCTTACGCTTTTCATAAATGAGGCTCCCAGATCTTTTTCGCTGATTTCCTCACCCTTCTGCTTTGCATTGTGGATGATGTTTATAACCGAGGTTTTAAGCCCCGAAAAGCTGAAATCGTAGGGTGCATTTTCCACTTTAGGAGCGGGAAACTTAAAGGCCGTGCTTTCTCCGTCCCTCGCGATACGGTCCAGATTTAAGCCGCCTGGATATGGTATACCCATAGTACGGGCCGCCTTATCGAGAGCCTCGCCCGCCGCGTCATCTCTTGTTCTGCCGATGACATTAAAATCCGTGTAATCCTTCACCTCTGCCATCAGAGTATTTCCGCCGCTTACGACCAGGCAGAAAAACGGCGGCTTCAGCTCCTTATGAGTTATGTAGTTGGCGGCGATGTGCGATCGCAGATGGTGGACGGGCACGAGAGGTATCCCCCTCGAATAGGAAAGACTCTTCGCGTAGTTGACTCCCACTAAAAGAGCACCGATGAGGCCGGGGGCGTAGGTCACCGCTACGGCATCAATGTCAGAAAGCTCACAGCCTGCATCCTCGAGTGCCTTTTTTGTCACCGAGGAGATGGCCTCGGCGTGTCTGCGTGATGCTATCTCGGGCACCACTCCGCCGTAGATTTTATGCTCCTCCACCTGTGAAGCCACCACATTCGAGAGCACCTCTCTGCCGTTTTCCACGACACTTGCGGCAGTTTCGTCACAAGAGGATTCTATTGCTAAAATTTTCATTTTCCGTCACCCTATCTTAAATACTTTGTCATTATCAGTGCGTTTTCCGTCGGTGATGAATAAAAGTTCTTTCTCTCGCCGATTTTTTCGTAGCCCTCCGCACAGTAAAGAGCGATGGCTCCCCCGTTGCTTTTCCTTACCTCGAGGCTTATGAAGGAGCAGTCTCTTTCCCTCGCTTTTTCTTCGGCATAGCCGAGCAGAAGTCTGCCGATGCCCTGTCTTCTTTCTCCGATACTGACAGCCACATTGGCTATGTAGCATTCATCGAGAACACAGTGCATTCCCATATAGCCCACTAACCTGCCGTTTTTCTTCGCGGTGAAAAATACAGCATTCTCATTCTCCAGCTCCTCACGCAGACCGTTTTCCGTCCACGGAGACGAAAAGCATTCCCTTTCCAGAGCCGCGATAAAGGGTATATCCTCTTTTGTCATGGGATTCAGAAGCACTTCCATCGTTTTTTCCTTTTCTTATCTGTGTTTTGGTGCATATCATTCTATTATATATAATACTGTTTTTTTATGTAAAAGTAAATATTATTTATTGCTAATTTATTACTATTTTGTTTACATAGGGACTTAACCGTAACAAAATCATTTATTTTTCTTTTTTGTAATTAAAACTGCAAGTCGATGTTATATAATAACTCTGTACCTATAAAAAGGAGGTAAAAATTATGAAAAAACTATTAGCGATTATTCTTTCGGTTCTCTGTATTTTCTCCTGCTTCGCTCCTGCAGCCTCTGCCGCGACAGGCGGCGGTGTAGTAGGCGAGCTGGCAAGCGGATTTTTTGAAAAGCTTTTCGGTGTAGAATTTGAGGAAGACACCACCATCGGCTACGGCGTTATCTACGATATGGACACCTTTTCCGGTGTAAGCATCGTTTACAAGCCTTCTCCCTCCGTCAGCTTCGAAAACCCCGGAATTTACACCATCACCAGCGACACCCCTCTCTCCATCGACCACAAATTTGTTCGCTGGGAGGACAGCAAGGGTAATCCCTACTATGCAGGTGATAAAATCTATGTAGACGGTGTGGTTCACCTTTATGCTGTATGGGTAGAAAAGGATGACGGCTCCGTGAGAGTAGCCCGCATTATAAAGACTACTATGGAGGCTCTTAAAAGACTCATCAGTAAATTCTTCGGTATTTTAGACACTGTAGTTAACTTCGTTCCCAGTCTTACAGAGCCCGGCGTTTACGACCTGACTCTTAACAGCAGCTATTACGAGGACGAAAATCTCGACGCCACAGAGGGTAACGAAAGAGTACTCTTTTACATAGATTCGCGCGGCTTTAAATACAGAGATATTCCTCTCGTGCGTATCGATAAAGCAGGCTCCGCCATGAACGGCACTACCGTCAGCTTCTGCACAGGCTGGAACATAGAAACCACCGAGCCGGAAAATGCAGCGACCTACACCGGTCTTTCCTACAGCTTCGCAGAGCTCGAAGGTCCTAACGGCGAGGATGTTCTCGTGCTTCCCACAGCTTCGGACGGCACGGACATCGTGAGCGAATATGCCGCCTCTCTCGAGGACGGTCAGACCTTCTATATGACCGTTACGGTTAACGATTCTCTTTACGGCTCATCAAAGGAGGCTACCGGCCTCGAATACGACGAAAGATGTAATCCCGTGTCCGTAGTATTCACACTTACCAAATAACAACAAGGGGCTGTTGCAGTAAGCACAGCCCCACTTTTTTTTGCAATGCATTTGATTCCCGATGCTTAAAGGGCTTCTGCGGATATAAATCCGCAGAAGCCCTTTGCTTGTCTTGTTAACTTCCTATTTATTTTTATTTGAAAAAATATCTGATAAGATTTCTGAAAAAATTAATTACGGTCATAAAAATATTCCACACACCGTTAGCCTTATAGGCCTCTGAATTGCCTCCGTCTGTAGCAGGCGAGCCGTCATAATCGCTTCTGAAGCCGGACAGCCAGGAAATCATTCCGTCGGGATAGGTCAGCTTTACCTCGTCTCCTTTTCCGTTCACTGTGCTCATACCGGGATAATCACCGTTCTCCGAGGAGAACATATCGTAATTTACGGAAAACCAGGAATCGTGAAGGGTAAAGGCAGTGCTTCCGTCGGGAAAAACAGCCTTGGTAAGAGTGGAAAAGCGGCACAACTCGGCCACATTACTTTCTGAAATTATGTTTTCCCAGGTGGGCATTATCTCCGAAAAATAATTTACCAGAGGGTCTGTGACACTGCTGGTGAGCCAGACAGGTATGTCTGCTATTTTTTTCGCAGAGGCTGTGTCCGGAATCCATTTAGGGCAGATGGGAAAAACAGCGGCGAACAGCTCCGGATAGGCAACGGCCATTTTAAGCGTCATTTTTCCGCCCATCGAATAACCGCCTATGTAAATTCTCGTAAGGTCCACATTATCCTTATGTTTTGCGATGAAATCATCTATCAAGCCGCGTAACGGGCGGATATGGGAATCACCCCAGAAAACTCCTTTTTCCTCGTGAGAGCGGGGAGTAATGATGAAAGCGCCTCCGCTCTCCTTAAAGCGGCTCTGGTAATCCGCTCTTGCCCAGACGGAGATGTCAGAGACCGTCAGCTGATCTCCCTCCTGCCAGCCGTTTCCCATACCGTGAAGCCAGATAACCACCGGATATTTCGTGCTGTCATTATCCTTTACGGGTGAAAAATAGCGATAGTCGATGGCGTAGCCGTCGATTTCGGGGCCCACTCCCTTTTCAAAGGAAGACTTTTCTTCCTTAAGCTCTGCCCAGCTGCCGAAGGCACAGAGAGAAGCCGCGCTCAAAAGCATAATAACGGAAATACAGACAGCTGTAAGCCTTTTAAGTTTCATATTTATCACTCCTTTAATCCTGTTTTAGCACATCACCGCGCTGAAAGCAAGAGCTTGTCAATAGTTTAATAAAAACTTAAAGGTTGATAAAAATACTGTTCATTAATTGTGCTGTTACGATAATCACGGCTTTCGGTTTTTAACCTGTAGAATAAAATTACAAATATCCTTTTGCACGAAGCACCACATCGTTCATTTGTGTCCTGCGGACACAAATGAGAAAATCCAAGCCTGTCGGCTTGGATAGAAAAAGACGAAGCAACTGCTTCGTCTTTTTCTGGCACCCCCTGCGGGAATCGAACCCACAACTAACCCTTAGGAGGGGTTTATTATATCCATTTAACTAAGGAGGCGTATTCTTTTTCAGACCAATTCATTTTATCATTCTTTGCCTGTAAAGTCAACATAAAAGGGTCGGGAAAAGAAAAAGTTTTTCCCGACCTTTAAGCTTAATAATATTCCTTACCGTTAAGGTATCTCCATGCGGCGACATATTTAGTCGAGGCTCTGGGAGTATGGCTTCTGATGTCGAGGAACATTTCGTCATCGACGAGGAAAAGAGTTTCCTTTGATGCCAGAGAGGACTGCTTCACCTTGTTTACGGGCATTACTATGGTCTTATTTTCCATAGCTATTTCAAATCTGTCCTTATAAAGTGAAAGGGTAGCGTTTTCGGAGAGAACCTCATCCTCATCCACCTTTACCAGACGGACTATCTGACCGCCCTCGGAGAAAATAAGCTCACCGTCTTCCGCTGAAAGAAGTCTTTCCTTCCACTGACCTCTCTGCCACATATCCCAATCGTAAACATTATCGTAAACCACATCGTCGCCGTGGAAAAATCCGTCAGCCTTCATCGTGTAAACTGCACCGCAGTCACATTTAAGATCGTCACCCTTACTGTGAAGAGTTCCTACCTGTCCGCATACGGGACACATATAAAGGATTCTTTCCACACATTCGGCGAGGTTTTCGCCCTCATAGGAAAGAGGATTTTTCTTTTGCTCCTCATAAACATTTACACGGATGTCTCGGCGGATAAGCTCATTGATTTCCTCTACGGTCATCCTTGAAAGCTCTTCGGGTGAATATTCACCTACGAAATGGCCGATGATGGGGCCCTTTCTTGCCTTATTGGCCCAGCGGGGACTTCTCAGATAGCCGCCTACATATTTGTAGGTGATGAGAGCACAGCCGGACTCCTTTACGAGCTTACCTGTATTGGGTGAGAAATAGCCTGTCTGTCCGTTAAGAGACATAGCACCCTCGGCGAAAAGACCTACGGGGATCCCCGCCTGAAGATTTGCCTTGATGTCATTCATCAGATATTCAGAGGGCTTATCTCTGTATTTTACGATAACACCGCCGAAAAGCTTGAATGCCCAGCCGAGACTCATACGCAGTGTATGGTCGCTGGCGATAAATCTGATGTATTTATTCAGCGCCGCCATCATATAACCGGGGTCTGCGGCCTCCGTGTGGTTACCGATTACCAGAAAGGATTTGTGCTTTGGCTTATAATATTCCAGATGAACATTATTATCCTTTATAACCTTATCCTTAAGCAGTGCGATAATGGTCTTCATCGCGAAGCAGTTAAAATAATAGCCGCTTCCTATTTTGGTTACCTTTTTGCTCATTTTGCCATAGCCTCCTCTGCTGCAGCCTCCTCCTCGAGGGTATGGTATGCTACCTTACCGACGAGAGTTTTCGGAAGCTCATCCTTAAAGATGATTTCCTTCGGTCTTTCGAATACATCGAGATATTCCTTGCAGTAAGAGAGAATGCTTGCTTTGGTTTCTTCCGTCGCCTCGAAGCCTGCCTTGAGAGCGATGTAGGCTCTTACTCTCTGCATTTTATAAGGGTCCTTAACACCGATAACGCAGGAGCAGTCTACTGCCTCGTGCTTATCGAGAATGTTTTCGATGTGGGAGGGATAAACATTATATCCGCTGGTAACGATGAGTCTCTTCATTCTCTGCTTGAAGTAAACGAAGCCCTCCTCGTCCATGGAGCCCATATCGCCCGTAAAGAGCCAGGTAGTGCCGTTTTCGTCCTTGCGCAGAGTCTTTGCGTTTTCCTCCTCGGCCTTCATATAGCCGAGCATAAGAGTGGGACCGGTGAGAATAATTTCACCCATTTCGCCTGTGGGAAGCTCATTGAAGGTGCCGGGCTCTACTATGCGGTACTGCATATCGCGTAAGGGCACACCGATGCTGCCCACCTTTGAGCGGTCGACGGGAGTTACGCAGGAGGCGGTAACACACTCTGTCAGGCCGTAGCCCTCTCTTATCTGAAGGTTTGCATTATGCTCCTTAAAGAAGGTGTCTGCTCTCTTTTTAAGCTCGGGGCTTAAGGCATCACCGCCGCTGAACACGCCGATGAGGAAGGAGAGGTCTGCGCCATCGAAAACATCGACCTTAAGCAGCGCCTCGTAAAGTGTGGGCACGCCTGCGATGAAATTCGGCTTATTTTTAAGCACTGCCTTTGCATAGCTTTCCTTTGTAAACTGGGGAATGAGAATGGAAAGAGCGCCGTTTTCCAGAACGGTGTGAATACCGATGCCGAGACCGAAGCCGTGGAAAACAGGCATAACAGACAGGAACTTACAGCCGTAATCGAGATTACAGCCCGATATTTCTGCCACCTGCATACCGAGTGCATTGAAATTAAAGTCAGAAAGCTGAATACCCTTCGGTGTACCGCTGGTACCGCCGCTGTAAAGGATGACAGCCGTCTTTTCTCTGTCAAATTCCACCGGAGGGAGAGTCACTCCCTTACCCGTCTTAACGAAATCGGCCCATACGAGGTCCTTTTCACGGGTGGGGAATTTATTGTTTTCCTTATTTTTAAGATATTTATAGGCTATACTTTTAATCAAGGGAAGCTCATTGTGTATTCTTGCCGTGAGAATAACCACATCTCTTTCAGCCTCGCCCACAGCCTTGAGCACCTTCTCATAAAACTGGTCGAGGGTGAGAATCATTTTGCTTTCGGAGTAATCAAGATAGAAGGTGATGTTTTTCTGTGAAGACAGAGGATGTACCATATTTGCGATGGCACCGATTCTGTTAAGAGCGTAAAGACAAACGACAGCCTGGGGAGTGTTCGGCATACATACGGTAACCACATCGTCCTTTTTTATGCCGTAGCTTAAGAAGGCTCCGGCGGCTTCCTCGATATTTTTAACCAGCTGTTCGTATGTAGTGATTTTTCCCATAAAGTCCAGAGCGGGAGCCTGCGGAACTCTTTTCGCCGAATTTTCGATAACACCGAACATAGTGGTTTCGGGATACGGATGACTTACGGGAGTAAAGCTTATTTCAGGTAATTTCATTTTAAATTCCTTCCGAATTATAAATTTATATATATCAAGATAATTGTAGCATCATTATTATTTGCGGTACAGTCCGCCCTCTCTTTGCTTACGAGCCTCCTCCGTGCTAATTTTTTCGTCGGCAGTTTACGGATTATAAAAGAGAAAAAAATCCCGTAAAAGCACACCCTCCTTTCAGAAAGCGCACATTTCCACCTTATAACACAAATGTAAGTTTAACATTATTTAAACAATAATGTCAACAAAAAAATTAAAGTAAATTAATTTTTACATATATGTAAAATAAAACGAACCAAGGCGATATTTTTTGTTAATTATTTTGTTACAATAGAATTACTTTTCAGCTTTGTCTATTGTTTTTGGCGGGACAGCGTGGTATAATTTTTATTACTGTAATAAAAAAGGAGAATCATAATGCCTTCAGATAAACGAAAAAATAAAAACCCGAAAGCTCTGCCTACCGTATTTTTGGCTGTGTTATGCGCTGTTACGGTATGCTCGATAGCCTTCGTGCTCATCCTCTCCACGGGAAAAATCGAGGGCACCTCGCCCGTTCCCACCACCGTAACCACTACCGAGGCAGTCCCGCAGGGACCCTATAAGGTAAGCACCGTCACTCTCGGCTCGGCAGGCGATGTGCTTTTGCACATACCCATTCTGAACAGCTCAAAGCAGAGCGACGGCACCTATAATTTCGATAAGCTTTTCACCTATGTCTCCTCACAGATTAAGGACTGTGACTACTTCGTGGCAAACCTCGAAACTACCCTCGCAGGCACAGAGGACGGCAGAAAATATTCAGGCTTCCCCTGCTTCAATTCTCCCGATTCCATTCTCTCCTCTCTCAAAAAAGCAGGTGTTGACTGTTTGCTGACCGCAAATAACCACACCTATGACACCGGTGCCCACGGTGTAAAGAGAACTCTTGCCAAGGTAAAGGAAGGCGGCTTCGACAGCGTAGGCACCAGACAGGCGGAAACGGATAAGAAATATCTGGTCAAGGACATTAAGGGCATAAAGCTCGGCATAGCCTGCTATACCTACGAAACGGAAAATGCGAACGGCAAGGCGCTGAACGGTATTCTCGTAGGCAAGGAGACTGCGAAGCTCATTAATTCCTTTGACTATACCAATATCAGCAAATTCTACGAGGAAATCGGCGCCGACCTCACGGGCATGAAAAGCGAGGGCGCCGATGTAACAGTAGTTTATCTTCATTGGGGTAACGAATACCAGCTCGCTCCCGACTCACACCAGAAGGAAATAGCACAGAAGCTTTGCGAAATGGGTGTGGATGTGATTATCGGCGGTCATCCCCATGTGGTACAGCCTGTAGACCTCATCACCTCTGCAGACGGCACCCATAAGACAGTCTGTGTCTATTCCGTAGGAAATATGGTGTCAAATCAGAGAAGAAACCTTATGGGTCTTAAGACAGGACACACCGAGGACGGCCTCATTTTCAAGGTTACTGTTTCCAAATACAGCGACGGCACCGTTCTGGTGGAAAAGGTAAAGTCCGTCCCCACATGGGTGCATCTTTATTCGGGCACCTATAATGTGGTTCCTCTGTCGAAAAGCCTCGACAGTAAAGCTGACGGACTCGGTCTCAATAAAAGCAGTACGGGACTTTCTCTCGCCAAAGGCTCCTACGAAAGAACGATGGAGCTGGTAAAAAGCGGAACAAGCAAGTGCAACGACTATCTCTCATCGGTACCGAAGCCCGATGAAACACCTGAAGCTACGGAGAAAACACAATGAATCCATTAAAAGCCACAGCGAAAAAAGACAAAACAGTGCCTCTTACTTTGGCACTGTCCTTTGCTCTGCCCGCTGTGGTTACTCTTATCTGCTTCGCCGTGTGCGACATCGCCCCCTTCGGCGACCGTACCCTATGCTCTATGGACGGCTACTCGCAGTATTATCCCATGCTTATGACTATGAGCGAGGCAGTGAAAAACGCAGAGCCCTTTTACTCCTTTAACGGAGCTTTGGGCTTTAACCTGTGGGCGCAGAGCGGCTACTACACAAACAGCCCTCTGTGGCTTCCTCTTTATTTTCTCCCCCACTCCGCACAGGTGAGCTACATCGACCTGTCGATTCTTTTCCGCATTTCTCTGGCGGGACTTTTCTTCTGTCTTTATCTGGAAAAGACACATAAGGACATTTCATATAAAAGAAAGACCGTTCTCTTTCCCGCCCTTTCTCTTGCCTGGGCCTTAAACGGTTATATGACCGCCTTTATGAATCAGATTATGTGGACGGATGTGGTGGTGCTTTTACCTCTCGTTATCCTCGGCATACAGAACATAAAAAACGGCAAAAGTCCCCTTCTTTACATCTGTGCTCTGTTTCTCTCCATCACCTCCTGCTTCTACATTTCCTTTATGGTATGCATTTTCGCCGTGCTGTGGTTTTTCTTTCTTATGTTCAGAGAAAAGCTTCTGTGGAAAAACGGAGTCTCCCATGCCGTAAAATTCGGAGTCTCCTCGCTTCTGGCAGGCGGAATGAGTGCGGTGGTTATTATTCCCGTCTATAAGGCTCTTTCTCTTACCAAGGCAAGTGATTTAGGCTTCGGCGGCACTCTGGAGCTTAACTATTCTCTGAAGGAATTTCTTCTGCGCCTTCTGCCCTTTCAGGAAACCTCCCTGGAATATGATCTGCCTAATCTGTACTGCACGGTGACGGTTTTTCTGCTTTTCTTTTTCTTCCTTTTTTCGAAAAGCTTCACCCGCAGACGCAGAGCGGCCGCCTTTATTTTCGTAAGCCTTATGTTTCTCTCTATGAGCGTAAACCTGGGCGAATTTATCTGGCACGGCTTTCATTATCCTAATCAGCTTCCCGCCCGCCAAAGCTTTCTGGCCATCTTTCTTATGCTCACCCTGGCGGGAGAATACCTTTCCGTAAGCAGACTGAAAATCAGATATGTCTATGCCGTCATCGGTCTTATTTCCGTCGGTGCCGTGCTTAATTATTCCGTTCAGTTTTCCCGTGATGTATGGACCTCGAGAGTTAATTCTCTGCAAAAATACGAATCCGTTATGGAGACCTTCACCGCTCTGGATGACGGAGACACCTTCGCCCGTATGGAATGGACGGATGTGAAAAAGAACAACTATCCGCAGCAGTATAATTATAAGGGCATCAGCTACTATTCCTCGACTATGTCGGGAGCTGCCTACGATTTCTTTCAGCAGACAGGAATGGATAAATACGCTAAAAATGTCAGCGTACGCTATAAGCAATCGGAAATTCTGAATGCTGTTTTCTCCGTAAAATACATTATGTCAGGTGAGCATGGAGGCACCGTAACCGAAAATGAAAAGGCGCTTTCTCTCGGCTTCGTCTGCTCGGAATCGATTTATGTTTTCGAGCCCTCGGAAATTAAAAAGCCGGAGCTCGGACAGCAACTTTTATGGGACTGCCTGTGCGGTAAAAATTTCACCTCCTTCAGTGAGGGCTTCTCTCTTCTTTCGAAAAATCAGATGGACATAACCCTCTTCGATACGGACTACATCGAGGGTACGCTTAAAAGCGACAGAGACGGTGTTTTCTTCACCTCGATTCCCTATGACGAGGGCTGGGAAATTTTCATCGACGGAGAAAAGCAGGAGACCGCAAAGGCGGCAGGCTATTTCCTTTCCTGTCCCATAGAAAAGGGAGAGCACGAAATTATTCTGAAATATACCGTACCGGGAATAAAGGTCGGAGCGGTAATTTCTCTGCTTTCGTTTATTTCAGCTGCAGCGATGATAATTTTAACCAAAAGGTCACGAAATACCGAAAAGCCGTGAAAAAATAACCGAAACACCTTGCAAACCTTATGTGAAATCTGTTAAAATGTAGTCATAATACTAAAAGGAGTGAAAATATGAGTAACATACCAAAAACCTACCAGAGCTACATAAACTGGAAGGAAAAATCAAAGCAGAAGGAATACACAGAGGAAACACCGCTTCTCTCTCCCGACGGTGATTTACTCGCTGCCGGTTGGGCAAGACACAATGTTTTCGACTACAACCGCGACTTCGTAAAGCCCGGTAATCCCATGAGCAAAAAGGAATGGGATTTCTATCAGCTTTCTGACGGAAAGCTGATGGTGCAGATTAATTTCGCAAACATTTCCATCGGCGGCTTCATTTCAGCCAAGCTTATCGACCTGGAAAAGGGTGAGCTTATCGTAGACGCCACACAGCTTTTCCTCGGACATAAAAACGACTATGTTCCTCCGAAGAAGGGTGACGTTCCTAACCGCTTCGGCTACAAAATCGGTAAGGCTGAATTTGACTTCGACACCCGTGAGGACAGCAGAACGCTCTGGTTCAGAATGCCCGTAAAAGGCAAAACAGTAGAATGTAAATTCGAGGCAGACATTATACCCGGCCTCGAAAACATCACCACCGTTCTTCCCTTCGAGGGCGACAGCAAAAAATACTTTATGACCACCAAGCAGAACTGTATGCCCTGTGAAGGCTTTTACAAATACGGTGACGAGGTTTATGAATTCAAAAAGGAGGATACCTTCCTCTGCCTCGACTGGGGTCGCGTAAACACACCTCATAAGATGGTATGGTACTGGGGTAACGGTTCTACCTATCTTACCGACGAAAAGGGTGAAAAGCACCTCTTCGGCTTTGAAATCACCTGGGCTATCGGTGACGAAAGCAACGCTACCGAAACCGCACTCTTCTTCGACGGCAAGGCACACAAATTCGGCGCAGTCGATGTGGAAACCTTCCCGAAGCCCGACAAATTTATGGACGAATGGAAGTTCATCTCCGAGGACGGCCGCTTCAATCTTACAATGAAGCCCTTCTACGATAACCACAGCGATATGAACCTCGGCATCGCCAGAATGCACACCCATCAGGTACACGGTCTGTGGAACGGTGATGTAACACTTGATGACGGCACAAAGCTCGAAATCAAGGATATGTATGCCTTCTGCGAATATGTAGAGAACAAATGGTAAATCTTACATAAAAATTACTCGGTAGTTTTTTGCTACCGAGTTTTTGTTTATTCAAGCATTGAAATTATTTCTTTAAATTCGGGTGTTGCTTTAAATTCGTCGGAAAATCCGTAATCCTTAAGCATATTATTTCTGATATGCTCTACGGCTACGAAATCTCTGTCTTTGGCATCCTTGTCAAAAATATGCCCGTCAAACAAGGGAGATTTCATAAGAGTTTTTCTTTCCGCAGAGTCAAACCTGACCGCAAGCTCTGCCGCTTTTTTCAGACTTCTCAAAGCATTATGGGAATCGCCTTTACGGTAATAAAAAACAGCGTTAACTCCGTGGCAGGATGAAATCATCGCCTTCCACATAATACCGTAATTCCCGTCACTGTAAATAAAATCAAGAGCCTTTATAATATTTTCCTGTATTTCCAGCTGATAATCGAGAGAAAATCTCTCGGACTGCAAATACCAGCCTGACATCACATCAAAAAGAGCGTGAATCAGAATTTCCAGGGTCTCGTGAACCTTTTCATCGGATTTGGTATGATATTGATAGCTGAAGCAATTCAGCTCTTTTGCATATCTTACGGAAGGAAGGGTCTGAATTATTCTGTCGGCATCGTCGAAGGTTATGCCGCTGTTTTCGATACAGGACATTCTCTCGAGATAGCCTATGTAATACTGTTTGGCTTCCATACGGATGGCATCATCCGTACAGCCGCGCTGAATGTTTTCATACATAGCCGTTATTTTCGGACTGTGCTTTTCTATCTCCTCCCAGCAGTAAAAGATGTACTTGCCCATATATCTGACCTGTACACGGTAATCCGTGGGATATTTTTCCATAAGCATATCGAGAGCTTTCCACTTTCGCTCCGCATCCCAACGAAGTGAGTCATATTCCTCGAGCAATTTCAGTAAATCTGCCTCATCACGGGCTTTATTTACTCCCATAAGCTCATCAATGCTGACGCTGAAAAAATCCGCAATAACAGGCAGAAGCGTAATGTCGGGATAGCCTTCCCCTCTCTCCCATCGGCTGACACTCTGAAATGAAACAGAAAGAAAATCCGCCAGATTTTCCTGGGTTATCCCCTTTTCGTGTCTTAATCGCTTTATGTTTTCACCTAAATAAATCGTCATTTTTATCACCTCTTTATTCTGTCGACCGGTCAGCTATATAATAAACCCTGAACAGGATAAATACAATAACTTATTTTTAGAATGCTTTTCTCACACGGCGAGAATTTTTCATAAAATAAGAGACCGCTGCCACTTTTCGCAAACGGTCTCTTTCTTTTTATTCTGTCTTATGCGGCTCAAATACCTCTTTAGTCACGGTCTTGCCCGCAGAGGCGATTCCGTTACCGCTGAGCTCATTTCTTAAAAGTCTGTAGGCTGTGGCGGCGATAGGCACACTGACAAGCATACCTAAAATACCGAACACGCCTGCACCGACGGTAACTGCCGTAAACACCCATACACCGGGAAGACCGATGGATGTGCCGACCACCTTCGGATAAATAAGATCGCCCTCTAACTGCTGTAAAACTACGATAAAGATAATAAAGATAAGCGCCTTGACCGGTGATTCGACGAAAATCAGCACTGCGCCGATGGCACCGCCGATGAGAGCACCCACTACGGGAATGAGAGCCGTAAAAGCCGTAACCGCACCCATCATCACCGCGTAGGGAAGACGGAGCACAAGCATACCGACCGTACAGAGACCGCCGAGAATGAGAGCCTCGGTGCACTGACCTACGATGAACTTTTTAAAGGCATCGTCAGCTACGGAAAGGACATATCTTACCTTATCGTAAATGGATTTTTTCACATAATGCCTCGCCACTCTGTCCACCTGACCTACAAGCTTTTCCTTGCTTAAAAGAAGATAAACGGCGAAGATAACAGCTAAAACGGTACTCGTGACACCCGAAACGACGGATGAAACCGTAGAAATAACCACATTCGCTGCACTGCCGAGACCGGTGGTAACGGTAGAAATAATCTCACCGATTTTAGATTTCCAGTCGATGGAGTAAATCATCTCGAAAATATCGTCGGGAATAAATTCAAGCTGCGAAGCATAGTCGGTGACTATCTTTATGGCGCCGGGCACCTTATCGATAAGAAGCTTTACGCAGTTGACGAGCTGGGGAACCACCATAGCGATAACGAAGGTGATGATAGCCACCAGAGTCAGCAGAGTGAGAGTCAGACAGATGCCGTTTTTACAGCGCAAAAGATTTTTGCTCTTTGCATTTTTAAAGATGTGTCTGCCGTAAAAATTCATCAGTATGCTTAAAGGATAAGCGATAACCGCACCGACCGAAAGAGGCAGAACGGCACCTATAAAGGTTTTGATTATCGATGCGGTAGAGCTCCAGTAGTGAATGCACAGAAAAATCAGAAATACGCTTATAGCCACACGCAGACAGGTTTTCCACTCTATTTTAATTTTCATTTCATTTTTCATAGTGTTTTTCCCTTCTTCATATTATAAAAATACTTTAGCATAAAAGAAAGGGAAATTCAAGAGAAACATAAAAAAAGCCTCACAGACCGAAAAGGAGCGGATGCTTACCGCATCCGCTCCGAAAGCATTAAGCTATGCTGTTTTATTCCCATGTGGGATTCTGATAACCGTCAAACCATTTTTCGAGCTGTGACGGAGTCGCTTCGAAGTATTTTTCAGCGTAACGCTCATCCTCGGAGGCGAATTTATCGGGGACAGAAAATCTTAAAAGTGCACCGAAATACTCATCCTCGTTAACAAGCTCTATTTTTCCCTCGGGGTCAGCATATACGGTGTCTATGCTCGGGTCGATAGGCCCTCTGTCTCCGTCAAATTCCATACCGAAGGCCACAAAAGCGAAATCACTTTCAGCAAAGGGCATCATTTCAGTTATTTCTATAGCGTAGTGCACTGTGTAATCATCGCTGTAAACGTGTACCGTGTCTCCTCTGAAATGAAGGTTGGTAGTCCACGGGTCAAAGCCCTCGAGAAGATAGCACCAATAAAACTGAAGCTTGCCCTCATCCTCATCTGTCAGCTTTTCTCCGTCGCATCTCGAAATGTCCACGAGCGCATAGTAGCCGTCGCTGATCTGCCATTCGTAGGCAGCAGAGCCGTCAGAGAGCCTACCGTCTACCATTACATTTTTCTTCTGCCTTGCCTTGGTTACGCTTTTAAGCTCGAAGCGGTAGCCCTCATCCTCATCGACCGCATCGGTATATTCTATGCTGTCCTCATAATCCAGAATGATGTGTGCTCCTGCGCCCGACTCACGGGCCGTAACAGAAAAGGGATCCTTTGATTTTTCGTATTCTCTGTCGAACTCCTCGACACCCTCTGCACTTCCCGCATTAAGGATGTTTTCTCTTATATCCACGGGAGTCTTTATTCCGCCGAAGGTAAAGTATCCCGTAGCCGCACCTACTGCCGTACCCAGACATACCAGAATACATATAACTGCCGCGATGCTCATAGCTGTCTTTTTCTTAAACATTTTATTTCTCCTTTCGTATTCGTCCACCTCGTGCATAACCGAGGCTATCATTTCTCTGTCAGATTTCATAATCAAAACCGTCCTCCTCTAACTGCTTTTTAAGTGCCTGTCTTGCCCTGGTGAGCATAGTGTGAATGTTATGCTCCCTTTTATTCATAACGCAGGCACTTTCCTTATTGCTCATACCCTCGAAATAGGTCAGCCACAGCACCTCGCGGTACTCCTTTTTCAGCTTTCCGAGAGCCCTGTGAACTGCCTTTTTTCTTTCATCGGCGAGACAGATTTCCTCTAATGTCTCCACATCGCTCTCCATTTCGGGCATATCCTCTCTGTCAAAACTGATGCTTCTGCTGCTCCTTTTCAGGTAATTCAGAGCCGAATTTTTACCTATGGTATAAAGCCAGGTCTTAAAGCTTGCGTTTTTTCTGAAACGGGGCCTTTTAGTGAAGAGCTTTACGAAGGTTTCCTGCGTGATTTCTTCGGCAAGATTTATGTCACCCGTCACGGAATAAAGATAAAGCTCGAGGCCTGCACGGTATTCCTCTATTATCTCTGCGATGGCGTTTTTATCTCCGAGAAGAAAGCGTTCATAAGCCTGTGCACCCTTATCCATTAAAGCCCTCCCTTCCTTTTAAAGACTCGAGTCCTTCATTAATTAAACAAATCAGTCATAGAAAACCTCACACTGAAAAACAAAAAAAGAACGAATCTACGACCGCAGTAATCATAAATTCGTTTTCTTGGTTATCTCTGCTGAACTTTTTATACAGCACTAATCGGACATTACATCACTGCTGTCAGCCTTTTTAGACGATAACAGAGCGCATATTTCCTCAAACTGTACATCGTGATCCTCCGCTCCCGCTTCCCGTCTCATATCAAGGATAGTCTTCACTGCATTCTGAACTGCGGTGTGCTTTTCGTAGAGAATCAGGAGCACAGCCTTGCGGTTAAGCATATCTCCGTTTGACATCCGTCTGACTCTGCCCATACAGAAGCCGTAGAGAAAGGCCAGAAAGATACAGAATACAGCCGTGGACCACGCTTTATTTATGCTGTAGCTGAAATTATAAAAGCCGTGAGCCAGAGAGGGCATAACGACGCTCATAACGAAGAAGCGTCCGGCGGGCAGATGCTTCGTATTTTTCTCGATGGCACCGAGCTCGATAAGTCTTTTTTCATTAATCCCGGCTGAACGCTTTATGTAGTACCAGGTCAGATAATATCCCATACTCACTCCGCAGAAAAGGTGAATGGGTACAGCGGTTACAGTTCGAAGCAGGGCTGTTTCCATACCGAATTTAAAGGTGTAAAGCAGATTTTCAAAGCCTGCGAAGCCGAGCGAAATAAAAACAGAATAAATTATCCCGTCGAAAAGGCTGTTATAATTCTTATTCTTTTTCGTAAAGGCTAACAGCACGAGCCACTTAAAGCCTTCCTCGACCATAGCAACTGCGATAAACTTATCCACGACAGTATACAGATCGAAAAGCCATCCGTCGAGATAATTACTCCCGTCAACGACAGTGGTAAAGGGCAGAAAAATATCCGTAGCCAGCTTACGGAGCCACTCGCTGACAGTAGCCACGGGAAAGCTGACGAGCACACCCGAAAGCAGAAGCAGACCGAGAAGCCACCAGGGCTCCTTTTCAGCTCTGTCCTTGCGGAAAACATATATACATAAAAACACCGCAGGAAGTAATGCGGCGGCTACGAGAACTACATTATGCATTATCATTACCTCTGTTTTTTCATATTCCCGAAACTATTGTAGCACAAGGTTAATAATTATTCAAGAAAAAGAGCCGTTGTAAGTTTGTTAAAATTGATTTTTTGTCTTGACTGACACTTCCGAGGTATATAGTAATCGTTGTAACGGCACAAAAAAACGAAAAAAATGATTAAGTGTCGACTTGAAAAATCCGGACATATATTTTATAATGTTAAAAAAGGAGGAATTAAAATGAAGAAAATCACATCTTTTATCCTGTGCGCTGTTATGCTTATCAGCTGCTTTACATTTTCAGCCTTCGCTGAAAAGAAGGGAGATGAAAAAATCTTGCAGTTTAACGAAAACGGAAAGTTCACCATCCTTAATTTAAGCGACATTCAGGACGGCTACCCCATTAATTCTCTTACCAAAGACTACATCGAAAAGACAGTAGACAAGGTAAATCCCGACCTTATCGTTCTTACGGGTGATAACATTTCGGGCTATGATGTTCACGAAAAAGAGGATGCGGAAAAGGCCATCCGAGAATTTATGGACATTTTCGAGGCAAGAGAAGTCCCCGTTGCCGCAGTTTTCGGAAATCACGACGACGAGGAAACCAAGCTTACCAAGGAGGAGCAGCTGGAGGTTTATGAGAGCTACGACTGCTATGTAGGCGAAAAGGGCTTCTGCATAAAGGACAGAGTGGGTACCTATAATCTTCCCATTATGAAAAACGACGGCAGCGGCTACGGCTTTAATCTCTGGTTCACGGACTCGGGCACCTATAACACGGAAAACGATTACGGCGGCTATGCCTGCGTATATAAGGAGCAGATAGAGTGGTATAAGGAAACTGCCGAAAAACTGAAGGAAGAAAATGGCGGCAAGGTAGTTCCCTCCATCAACTTCCAGCACATTATCGTTCCCGAAATCTGGGACGCATTAAAGGAAACCAAGCTTTTATGGTTCGGCTGTGTCATCAGAGGTAAAAACGCTCTTAATGACAAGACAAGATTTTACACTCTGCCCGATGATGCCGTAGGTCAGCTTCACGAATATCCCTGCCCGCCCTACTATAATAACGGACAGTTCGATGCCATGCTCGAGACGGGAGATATTCTGGCCACGGTGAGCGGTCACGACCACGAAAACACCTTCGAAATCAACTACAAGGGCATTAAGATTATCAACACTCCCACCATCGGATTCCACTCCTATAACGATATAAATGTAGGCTCCAGAGTTTTCGTTATCGATGAAAATGCTCCCGAAAGCTTCGAAACCTACTGCCTTGAGTATTCGGATGTATATACTGATATTGACGAGCTTTACGAAGCACGCATTCTTTACGACATTGATACAACAGGTTGGCCTACAAAGCTTTTCTCACTTATAAAAATTGCAAGGGCTGACGAAATGAGCTTTAAGGATTTTATGCGTGGTGTGGTACACATCTTTAAGAATATACAGTTATTCTGATAAAACAAACAACCGCAAGTCAACAGACTTTCGGTTGTTTTTATATAATTTAATCTCTGATTTTTTTCACCCCTTTGTAAATATAATAAGGCTTTGTAAAAATATACTCTCCTTCATTATGAGTTGCCTGTAAATCCTTAATAAACTCATTGTACTCTTTTTCATTCAAAGCTCCTGTATTCTCTTTATAAAGCCATGCCATATCCATACTTAAATCGTAACCGAATGTACCTTCTGAATATTCAGTTTCTACAATATTATGAACACTCACCGAGCTTTCAAAGAGATTACTCTTGTTAAAAAAGCCGTACATCCTTCTGCCGATCCAACTGTCAAGATCATCCATCCAGGGCTGCTTTGTCACAGCGTAAGCGTGAATCGCTTTTGAAATCAGCCCCTTGTTTTCACCGTTATAAGTAACACTATCCCAATCGCAGTTTACGGATATTACCACTCCGCCCGGCATTAAAACTCTGTAAATCTCACTAACCAAAAAATTTTTGTCAGAAACACATTCAAACATATCCTTTGTAAAGATAAAATCAAATGTATTATCTTTAAATTTGAGCTTCTTCGAGCAATTCATAACCTTTAACTTAATCGGCTTTCCGTATTTAACATCCTTAAACCATTTATCAGTTATATCTACGCCTATAGATGACTTGATTTTGTCAGGAAATGCTTTCTGAAAAGCCAGAAGAAATGTCGCATCCTTACAGCCTAAATCCGCAATTACTGCATCATCGGGTAAGTCTGTCTGCTCCGAAATTGCTTTGAACAATGTCTTGTATTTAAAATTTTCCATATTAAAACACCTCCGAAAATACATAAAAAATACTGTTAACAGCTATATGCCATTAACAGTAATGTAAAAGGTAAACTTTTCTTTATTACTCTTTCAGGACATAACATTTTAAGCCTGTACCCTTAAAAGATACAAGCTATCTTCGTCTGCGTCGAATAGTAATAAAGAACATACTGTTTCCTCCGTTTGATTATTTTAACCTATTATACTGAAAATATCTTTAATGTCAAGGGGGATACAGAACCTGTGGCACCCACGACTTGCGGTTACTTTTTCTGCCACGGCTAGCAAGTTTTAGCAAACGTCGCCCCCAAGAGCTCAATAACATCAAGAGATTGTCGGTCAAAAACATTGTCGCGCTATTTCGCTTGGAGCGCTCATATCGCTCCTTGTTTTTTCCTGTTCAGAGGCTCCCTTCATCTGCCACCGGCAGCGGGAGCCTCTGAACCAGTTAACAGCCGTACGACTGTTAGTATACACAGTGTCAGAGATTGGA
>JAZNEL010000051.1:0-41586 GCA_045588555.1 Acutalibacteraceae bacterium
GGAGCAAAGTAAAATGATCGCAAGAACTGATGATAATAATGCTTTATATTTTTTCATTGTTGTATCCTCCTTTCCTTAATAATGGTTATTAATAATAATGAGAATTGTTGCCGCAGGCACATTCTTCGTTTATTCTGAACATTTTCCAGAAGAATACATAAATTTTATAAATGAAAACCTCAAAATACGAAGCATCATATTTTTCAGCCCTGTGACAGATACAGTTGCAGTCAGCTTTAGCGCCGCAGTAGTAGCAATATACATTACCGTCTGCAGCAGGAGAGTCATAGTCCATATAATGACCGTAGGTTTCGTCAATCTTCTCATAAGGCTGTGCATTACCGCAGGGGCAGTCATATGTAAGAAGTCCGTCCTCGGTACAGGTGCTTTCCTTTGTAACCCTGGGAAGGAAAATATGCTTATGATCCTTGTCAATGTAATCAAAAGCAAGGCCGTTTTCATCTGCATAGGCTTCTGCTGTTGAGCCGCTGTAGCCTATAAGCTTAATGCCTCTTCCGATATCACCGATTTCACATTCGGGATTCATAATGAACATAACCGTATTACCTTCATTCCAAAAGCCGTAATAACCGAAATCGAATGCATAATCTTCAATTTTTTCAACGGTTGAAGGAATTACAATACTTTCACATGATATACCCCAAAAAGCACCCTCCTCAATAACCTTAAGAGTAGAAGGCAGTTCAAGGTAACCTACACTGCAATTGTCAAAAGCATAGGGTTCAATCGTTTCAACAGTATCAGGTATTGTAAGGTCTGAAATATACCAACCGGAAAAACAACCTGACTTGAGAGTTTTAACGGATGCTGCAACTATATAACAGTTACTGTTGCCGTTGAACAGAATAAGCTCGGTTTTTTCTTTGTTATAAATTGAGCCATCCTCACCAACGGAAAGATAAGGATTGTTTTCATCAATAATGATATCTGCATTTATATCAAAATTAACTATTTCTGAAATCCCTGCACCGATATAAACGGTTCCTATACTGAAAGAATCTACACCTTCATACACCGGCCACATATAATGGCGATAAAAATCAGCATAACCCTCACCTTCAACAACTGCACATCCGTCTTTATAAACAGTGCAGAAGGCAGTTTCTTCATCGTTTACAGCTCTTTTAAAAAGTGCGTCGCCGTGAGAGTGGTCTGCTGCAAAAGCAAAAGGTACGCTTGTTACAATCATTAAGATTGCAAGAGTAATTGATAATATTTTTTTCATTTGCCCAACTCCTTTGAATAATTTTTTCATAGTTATCTTCTGATTAAATTTAATATGCGACATGCAACACAACATTCCTCCTTCCAATAAAAAAGCGTCACGACAGTGGAAAGCAAAACATACTTTCCGTAAGCCGTAACGCGAATAACACAAATAACCCCCACATTCAGCGGAGATAATGAAAAAGCGCGTCCCGGCAAACGGAACGCACCGAAAAACGCATTCCTTTTTGCCGCGACGCAAAATTATTGAATATCTACATTTCTGAGAGTATCAAGAACAAAGGAATACACTTTTACCAAGTAATTCCCCAGAAATATGTTAATATTCAATTTTACGTCGCAATGTTAGTTTATCACAAAAGTTTCTAAACATCAATACTTTATTAAAAAACAAGACATAAAAGCAAGCAGTGTCTATTAAACTGAGATGATGTTTTTTACTATTCAAAAATCATTAGCGGTAAAGCAGAAAAGTCATACTATAGATATTAAAAACAACCATTATCAGGCACAACATATTGTATGATTTTTTCGATTTTTGCTTTGTATTTGATAGAAATTTTCAGAATGACCAAATGCATTATACAAGAAAATTAACGAATAAAAGGTATTTTTAGTGCTAAAAGCAAAGCACGACCTACATTTTACGTAAGCCGTGCTTTGCTAAATTAAATTCAATTTAACTGTATATCAGCTCGTTACATACAACTTCATTTGCCCTTTGCTGAATGTTACCCATCTTTTGTACCCACTCAAGCTGGTCTTGTTCTTTCAGTTGTTCTGTTACACCTTCTGTCTTTTTCATTTGCTCAACAAGAGTATCAAACATATCTATTGCTTGCTTTTCTACGTTGGCACAGTGCTGATATAGTTTACCTTTTATAAGAAGCGAGTTAAACAGAGCTTTTTTATGCTTTTCAAGATAACTCTTGTGTATCATACCCCATTTGCCGAGAGTGATATTTTCTTCGGCGGGTTTAATGTCCGGCAAATAAAAATCTCCGTGAAGGGTATAATTGATACCCGTCTGTTCGTTTGTATAGTGCTTTTTGAGTTCCATAAGCTTTTCCTCCGTTATTTTTGTTTAATAGTAATATTGCAAACAGCGGTATATGGTTGTTTTCTTGAATATCCTTAATTAAGGTAGCCGTTTACTTCGCGGTATGTAATTTTCATTTGATTCATCCTTTCATTTTTCTTAATTGTAATAATAGTGCTGATTTTTGCTTCAAAAACTAATTGTAAATAAATTGTAAACGAGCGATTTTTTCAAATTTTGCTTATGGTAAATTTGCTAACCCTAAAACACCCGTAACCCCAGTAAAATAGGGAGTTTTCACCACCTTTCATGTCGGAATTTGTGTAAGATTTTGTGTTGCTTTTCGCTTAATTTATGGTTCTATTTTAACATCTACAGGTGCCATTGCCGCACCCATATTTGCCGCGTCGGTTATTCCCAGATCCTCGATGGTGCCGATGTGGAGCTTATCGATGTAGGGTAGGGAGGAGTCGCCGGCGGCGGACAGCACGGCCGCACCCGAGCCCGTTACGGTCCATTGGGCTGTGGGTGCTCTCTGGCCGCCGTATTCGAGGGGAAAGCGGAACTGCTTTTCTGCCGAGCAGAAATGGGAGCTCGTGGCGGCGATGCAGGTGCTCATCCCTCCGCTTTCGATGGCAAGAGAGGCGGAGATGAGACCCAGAGCCATAGTGGAGCAGGCTCCGTAGAGGCCCGTGAAGGGTATGCGGAATTCCCGCAGAGCGAAGGCCGAGCCCGTGCACTGGTTAAGAAGGTCACCGGCGAAAATACCGTCGATTTCCTCCATTCCCTTGCCTGCTTTTTCCAGGGCGGTCATTACCGCATTTTTCATCAGAAAGCTCTCTGCCTTTTCCCAGCAGTCCTGACCTAATGTGGTGTCCTCGAAGACGCGGTCAAATTCTCCGCCGAGAGGGCCCTCACCCTCTTTCTTGCCCGTTACGGCGGCCGAGGCGAGGAAGAGGGGCTTTTTTTCTGTTATGATGGTTCTGCCTGTTCGTGTAGCCAAATGAAACGCCTCCTTTTCAGTAAAGCTTAAAAAGATAGATAATCAGACCGTAAAGTGAGGCGCTCGAGCAGCCGAAAACTATTACGGGTCCGGCGATGGAAAACATCTGGGCGGCCGTGCCTGTTACGGTTCCCTCGGTGCGGAACTCCATAGCAGGGGAGACGATGGAATTTGCGAAGCCGGTGATGGGCACCATCGTTCCCGCACCCGCGTGCTTTGCGATGTTATCGAAAACGCCCAGACCTGTGAGAATTGCCGTCAGGGCGATAATCGTAATCATAGCGAGAGAGCGGCTTGTCTTTTCATCCGTATAGGCGGAAAACCAGAGATTGAGCGCCTCGGCAAAAGTGCAGACGGTACCTCCGACCAGGAAGGCGAAAAGACAGTCCTTGCCTAAAGGTGAGGGCGGTGAGTATTTCCGGGCAAGATTTCCGTATTCGTTTTTCGAAATTGACATAAGGTTCCTGCTTTCTTTTGGGTTTTTCTTTTATATTTTTAGCGTCTAAAATAAAATTATTCTTCCGATAAAATAAAAAAGTCCGTCGATTAAACAAAATTTTAACAAAATTGTGTTATAATACGCTGAATAAGTTTCGGGAGGAATAAGAATGTTCAGAATACTCGTAGTAGAAGACGACAGAAATCTTAACCGCGCCGTCTGCTCTTACCTTAACCGAAAGGGCTATAATTCTACAGGCTGTTATGATGTCCCCCACGCCTATGAGTGTATGGAGGGAAGCATTTTCGACCTGATTATCACCGATATTATGCTTCCGGGTATCGACGGCTATGAGTTTACCCGTACCGTGCGCTCGGCAAACAGCGAAATTCCCATTCTTTTCATCAGCGCCAGAGACGACCTTTATTCCAAGCAGAGGGGCTACGGTATGGGTATCGACGATTATATGGTAAAGCCTATTAATCTGGATGAGCTCATTCTCCGGGTGGAGGCGCTTCTGCGCCGTGCGAGGATTAATTCGAGCAGGATAATCACCGTAGGCAGTCTCACGATGAATATGGACGAAAGAAGCACAAGACTAAAGGGAAGGGAAATAGCCATGACAGCCCGAGAGTTCAATATTCTCTACAAGCTTCTCTCTTATCCTAACAAAACCTTTACCCGCTCACAGCTTATGGATGAGTTCTGGGAGTCGGACACCTCCTCGGGTCCGAGAACCGTCGATGTCTATATGGCGAAGATAAGAGATAAATTTTCCGACTGTACGGATTTCGAAATCGTAACGGTACACGGCCTGGGATATAAGGTGATACTGAAATGAAGTCAGACTACGGTTTTAAACGCAAAAAAAATCCGGATAAAAAAATAAACTTTTCTCTTTTCTCTATCCATCACTTCATTTTCGCCTTCGCGGTATTCGGATTCATAATAACCGTTTGCTTCGCTCTGTTTTTCAATAACGGCCTTTATATGGTTTTCGATATAATGGAACTGAATGAAGAAGTTAAAAAAAGAGCGTGGCAGACCTTGAATAATCTTTTGTTTATCAGTCTTCTGGTTACCATCGTTTATAATATTTTCAAATGGTTTACGGTTAAAATCCCCATAACCAGGCTTCTCGATGCTACCCATAAGATTACCGAGGGCGATTTTTCGGCAAGAGTGAAGCTTTACCGCCCGCTCGGCACGGTAAATGAATTTGATATTCTTGCCCGTGATTTCAATAAAATGGCAGAGGAGCTTTCCACCACGGAAACGCTGAAAAACGACTTTATTTCAAATGTTTCTCACGAGCTGAAAACTCCCATCGCTGTCATAAATTCTTATGCCACCATCATTCAGAATCCCGAAATCAGTGAGGAAGAAAGGCGGGAATATGCTCAGATAATCGCTAATTCCTCGGCTAACCTGTCGGAGCTGATAACGAGCATCCTCCGTCTGAATAAGCTGGAGAATCAGCAGATTTTTCCCGAAAAGAAAAGATATGATCTGAGTGAGCAGCTCTGCGAATGTATGCTCGGCTTCGAGGCTGAATGGGAAAGAAAAAGCCTTAACATCGAAACGGACATTACCGAGGATGTTACCGTAAATGCCGACGGTGAGCTTCTCTCTCTGGTATGGTCTAATCTGATTTCAAATGCAGTGAAATTCTGCGATAAGGGTGACACGGTCAGAGTGAGTCTGAAAAGAGAGACCGCCTCGGCTGTGGTAAAAATCAGCGATACGGGCTGCGGAATGAGCGAGGAGGTAATGGGTAAAATTTTCGAAAAGTTTTACCAGGGAGACTCCTCACGGGCTACCAAGGGTAACGGTCTCGGCCTGGCTCTGGTTAAAAGGATTATGGACATTACCGGCGGTGAAATCAGCGTGGAAAGCCGCCCGGGCGAGGGCACGGAGTTTACGGTAAGACTGCCGCAGGAATGATATATGTGCAGGGACTGTAAAAAAGTGCAGACCGCATAAACCAAGATAAAAAAGAGGGCTTCTATGGGAAAATCCGTAGAAGCCCTTTAAAATATTTTTGCAGAGAAGCAAGAGAAAAACCTCCCCCGGAAGGGGAGGTGGGGGAGGGGGCAGAAGGGTTTAGCTCTGCCTCGCCGTAAAGCTATGAATAACCTTGCGGACGACCGATGGTCGCCCATACGGAATGCGTATTGATTATATCATCTGTTTTCTCTGCTGTCTATCAACCTTGCTTTAAAAATCAGCAACTGACAGTTGCACTTAAGTATTGTATTGCATTTTTACGGAAAATAAATATAATTATACAGTAAGTCACTACGAAAGGCAGGTGAAGCAGATGGCACGAAGGCTTAATTTCCGTATGCTTCCTCTTATTCTCACTTTGGCCTGGCCGACTATGCTCGAGCAGCTTATGCAGACGGCTGTCCAGTACATCGACACGGCTATGGTCGGCTCTCTGGGCACAGATGCTACGGCGGCCGTCGGCTCCACCACTACGGTGAACTGGCTCGTCGGCTCCTCCGTTTCCGCTCTCGGGGTAGGGTTTATCGCCTTCATCTCCCGGTCACTCGGCGCCGGAAAGAAAAATCTTGCCGTAAGAGCGTCCAGCCAGTCAGTTTTAGCCGTGCTCGTTTCGGGTCTGCTTTTCACGGCCGTAACCCTTTCGGTGAGTCCCTTCGTTCCTGCACTGATGCAGGTAGATGAGGGCATCCGTGAGCTTTCCTCACAGTATTTCTTTATCCTTTACACTCCGATGCTTTTCCGTGCGGCTACCATCATCTTCGGTGCGGTTCTCCGCGGTGCGGGTGACTCGAAAACACCGATGGCAGTAGGCTTTGCGGTCAATATCATCAATGTGGCTCTGAATTTCCTGCTCATCTTTCCTACGCGTACGGCTTCGCTTTTCGGAAGGGAGATAATACTTTACGGAGCGGATATGGGTGTCATCGGTGCCGCCGCGGCCAGCGCCGTTGCCTTTACGGCAGGCGGTATACTCATTACCCTGGCTCTGTTTAAGCATAAGACTGTAGCTCCGAAGCGGGAGTATCTGCGGCCGGACAGAAAAATTCTGGCGCCCTGTCTTAAGGTGGCGCTTCCGAATATGCTTCAGCGCTTCGGTACCTCCTTCGGCTATGTGGCCTTCGCATCGATGATTAATTCTCTGGGCGAAATTTCCACGGCGGCACACACGGTGGCAAACACCGTCGAATCTGCCTTTTACATCCCCGGCTACGGTATGCAGGCGGCCGCCGCCACTCTCATCGGTAACGCTCACGGAGCCAAGGACAGAGAAAAGGCGAAGGATATAAGCCGTCTTCTCATCCTCGTCGAGGTGTCCCTGATGATAATTTCGGGCGGACTGCTGTTCGTTTTCGCCGAAGGAATGTCGGGTCTTTTCTCTGACAGCCCCGAGGTTATTTCGCTGTGTGCGGTGGTTCTTCGGATGGTCGCCCTGTCCGAGCCCTTTTACGGAGTCTCCCTCATCATCGAGGGTATGCTTCAGGGCGTCGGAAACACGAAAACTCCCTTTCTTATCAATATAGCGGGAATGTGGGGCATAAGAATAGTCGGTACCTTCATTTGCATTAATCTGCTGTCGATGGGTCTTGTCAGCGCCTGGGCGTGTATGATAGGGCATAACCTGATGCTTTTCGCGGCATTTTCCGTGTATTATAAAAAGAAATATAAAATCTGAAAAGGACGAAGCGGGGCAGATATACAGCCCTTACGAAGAAAAATCCATTGTAACCCTTATCGGGACACAATGGATTTTTATTTATTCTGCCTTAAAGCTCATATTTAATCTTGCCGCCTATAAGGGTTTTCTTTATTTCGAAATTACTGTCCGTGATTATGATGTCTGCATCCTTGCCTGTTTCGAGTGAGCCTTTGGTTTTATCCATACCGATGACAGTCGCAGGATTAAGAGAGGCACAGTTTACACATTCGTAAAGGGGAATGTCCGAATTAGTGTAAGCGTTCCATACACCTCTGTTAAGGTGAAGGACACTGCCTGCTACCGTTCCGTCCTCGAGACGGCAGACGATACCCTTATAAATAATCTTCTGTCCGCCGAGAGTGTATTCTCCCTCGGGGAGACCGCCGGCGGGGAGACAGTCGGTGATGAAGCAGAGCTTTCTGCCCTTTAATTTCCAGAGCATATTATAAAGAGAGGCATCCACATGGAAGGTGTCCACGATAACCTCGGCACTCACATCGCTGTTAAGTGCGGCCCCGACCACACCGGGAGCACGGTGCTGGAGAGGAGTCATAGCGTTAAAAAGATGGGTAGCGTGCTTTACGCCTGCGTTTACGCCTGCCATGGCTCTTTCGTAGTCGGCAGATGTGTGACCCATAGAGATGACCACATCCGTATCACGGGATATTTCACGGATGGCGGAGAAATTCTCCGTATCCTCCTCGGGGGCAAGAGTGATGGTTTTTATGATGTCCTGATATTCCTTAACGAAGGCGGCATCGGGCTTCAGAATATATTTCGCATCCTGTGCTCCCTTTTTGCTTTCGCTGATGAAGGGACCCTCGGCGTGACAGCCTAAAATGGTACTTCCGTCCCAGTCGCGGCTTTCCTCCTTAAGAGCACGGCAGACCTCCAGAGCCTTACGGATGACAGACATATCCTCGGTCATAGTGGTGGGAAGATAACCCGTAACACCGTTTGCAAGCAAGCCCTTTGAGATGGTGCGGATGCTTTCCTCCTCACCGTCGCATACATCCTTTCCCAGATAGCCGTGGATATGTAAATCGATGAGACCGGGTGCGACATAGCCGCCTTCAGCATCGATTATTTCCGCGTCGGCAGGAACGAGAGCTTCGGGAACAACTCCCTCGATTTTGTCAGTGAAAAGAAGAGCACAGCCTTCAGCGATTCTGTCCTTCAGAATAATTTTACCGCCTGTAATGGCTTTCATATTATCACATCCTCTGTAAAACAAATTATATCACCTTAATTTTAGCAAAAAGAGAGGGAAGTTTCAATAGGATAAGGGGATTTATTTGATTTTTACGGTGAATTAACCGTACGGGCCGCGGGGAGCCAAGGGACCGCGGGCGGTCCCGGTGCGGCGCCGAAGGCGCCGCGCCCCCCTGCGCACGCCGGGGGCTTGGCTCCCCGCCTTTACCGCAGCGTAAAATTTAAAAAACAACCGCCCTGCAGAGCCTTCGATTCTGCACAGCGGTTAATGCTTATTCTGCTCTTAAGTCGGCCAGCAGCCCTTTCATATCCTCGGGCATTTCAGCCTCAAAGGTCATTTTCTCCTCGGTCACGGGGTGAGTAAAGGTGAGGCTTCTGCAGTGAAGCGCCTGCCTGCCGATTCTGCTGTCCGCCCTTCCGTACATAGTGTCGCCGTAGAGCGGAGTGCCGAGATAAGCGAAATGCACTCTTATCTGGTGGGTTCTGCCCGTTTCGAGACGGATGAGCAGCAGAGAGTAAGCCTCGCCCCATTCGAGCGGGAAATAGTGAGTTACGGCACGGTCGCCTCTGTCGTCGGCGGTGCGGTAGGTCTTTATGGGGTCGGGTCGGTAAATCGGCTTGTCCACGGTGCCTCTTTCCCCGTATTTACCCGTGGGCACTGCCAGATATTCCTTCTCCACCCTTCCGGAAAGCTTCGAGGCGGCGAAGGTGTTCAGCGCACACAGCACGGCGCCGGAGGTGCCCTTGTCTAATCTGCCCACGGCACGGAAAACTGCGGGCTTCCCTTTTTTTGCAAGATAGCCTGCTACCGCGTTGGCAAGAGTGTCACCCTGATGGTTATGGCTTTCGTGCATAGGCAGCTCTGCGGGCTTGTTTATTACCAGAATATCCTCGTCCTCGTAAATGATGTCGAGAGGGTAGTCGCTGGGCATGGAGATTTTTTCGTCATCGGGAATGTTTACCCGGAGAATGTCGCCGCTGTGTATTTTATCCACGGAGCGGGTGTGGATGCCGTTAAGGGTAATGCCGTCCGGAACTCTTTTCTGGGAGCGGAAAAGAGCCAGAGACATCCTTTTATGTCCCCGCAGAAAGCTTTCCACCGTCTTACCGTCAAACTCCTCGGGTATTATATATTCGAGAGTTCTCACCTTTAGCCGTTGCCCTTCTTTGCGTATTCATCGAGAAGATTTTTCTTTTCCTCCCAGAGCCTTTGGGAAAGGTCCACATAGTAGGTGTGGGGATTCTCGAAGCGCTTCACCTCATCCCAGAGGGTGTCTACCTGCTCGTTGCAGTACTCCTTGATGTCCTTTATGTCGGGATTATTGTAGCAGAATTGACCCTTGTCGAAAATCTTTACGAGAAGAGGCTTGGCGATGAAGTTTCTGACGGTCTTTCTTTTCCAGGTGTAGTTCTGGTCGAAAAGCTCGTAGGGCTTGCTTTCGTCGATGGCTTCACCCTGTAAGGTAATTACATCGGCGATGGCCTTTGATGTTTCCTTGTCAAAAAGGCGGTAAACCTCTTTAGCGCAGGGAGTGGTGATTTTCTGTACATTTTCGCTTAATTTGATGCGGGGAACGGGAACTCCGTCCTCCTCCACGGCCACGATTTTATAAACGCCTCCGAAAACGGGATTAGACGCGGCGGTAATGAGTCTTTCGCCTACGCCGAAGGAGTCTATCTGTGCGCCCTGAATGAGCATATCGCGGATGATTATTTCGTCTAAAGAGTTGCTTGCCACGATTTTACAGTCGGGGAAGCCTGCCTCGTCGAGCATCTTTCTCGCCTTACGGGAAAGATAGGTGATGTCACCGCTGTCTATCCGTATGCCCTTCGGTCTGAAGCCGCGGGGAAGCACCTCTCTCCTGAAGGCCTCGATGGCATTCGGTATGCCCGATTTGAGTACATTATAGGTGTCTACGAGGAGGGTGCAGTTATCGGGATACTGACGGGCATAGGCGCAGAAGGCCTCCAGCTCGTCACCGAAAAGCTGAATCCAGGAATGAGCCATAGTTCCCACGGCAGGAACGCCGTAGTCTCTCTCGTCGATGGCGCAGGCCGTGGCATCACAGCCGCCGATGTATGCGGCTCTGGCGCCGTAGACGGCGCCGTCGTAGCCCTGGGCGCGGCGTGAGCCGAACTCCATAATAAGGCGGTCACCCGCGGCTCTTTTGAGGCGGTTTGCCTTCGTGGCGATGAGGCTCTGGTGGTTTATGGTCAGCAGAAGCATAGTTTCGATGAGCTGTGCCTCGATGACGGGGCCTCTTACCTTTACGATGGGCTCACCGGGGAAAATGGGTGTGCCCTCGGGAATAGCCCACACATCACAGGTGAATTTGAAATTTTTAAGATATTCGATGAAATCCTCATTGAAGCCCTTTCTGATGAAAAGCTCGATGTCCTTCTGCGTGAACTTAAGGTTTTTAAGATAATCCGTAAGCTGACGAAGACCCGCCATAATGGCAAAGCCGCCGTTATCGGGCACCTTACGGAAAAACATATCGAAGTAAACTATCTTATCCTTCATACCGTTTGTGAAATAACCGTTTGCCATGGTAAGCTCGTAGAAGTCCATAAGCATCGTAAGGTTTCTCGATTCGAGGGTATTACTCATTTTAACATCTCCTGTGATTAAGTTATTTATAGCATTATACCATAAAAAAAACGGATTAAAAGAGTTTTTTGAAAAAATATATCAAATATACCTAATATAATTACTATTTGACATTATATTTGTATTAATATCAGATATAACCAACCTTGACATAAAATTTACACTGTGTTATCATATTAATGGAGTTTTAAGAGATTTTAATAATTATAAGAATAAGGTGTGAATTGAATGAGAATCAGAAAACAGGCTCTCGGCGAAAAAAATATCGTCGGAGCGAGAATCGAAGCGAAGAGAAAGGAGCTCGGCATTAAGCAGGTAGACCTCCTTACCCAGCTTCAGATCAGAGGAGTTGAGCTTACCGCTTCAGGCCTTTCGAAGCTTGAAGGTCAGATAAGAGGTGTATGTGACTATGAGCTCGTTGCCATCGCCGATGTACTCGGAGTGTCACTCAACTGGCTCGTCGGTAAGGAAGACTGATCCTTACGGAAAATCATAGCTGTCCCGCGCCGAATGTGCGGGCTTTTTTCTTTTTCCGATTAAGCAAAAGCCCCACAGAGACATAGAAAATCTCTGTGGGGAAGCTTTTTTATTTCACTGAAAATACGGACTCTGACCCTTACTCCAGCTCAAAGGCGCCTGTGTAAAGCTGATAGTATTTTCCTTTTTTCGCTATCAGATCCTCGTGGGTGCCGCGTTCGATTATCTCACCCTTTTCCAGCACCATAATAACATCACTGTTTCTGACGGTGGAGAGACGGTGGGCGATAACGAAGACGGTTCTGCCGTGCATCAGAGCGTCCATACCCTTCTGGACAAGAGCCTCGGTGCGCGTGTCGATGGAGGAGGTAGCCTCGTCGAGAATCATTACGGGCGGGTCGGCTACTGCGGCGCGGGCGATGGAAATGAGCTGACGCTGACCCTGTGAAAGATTGGCGCCGTTACCCGTGAGCATAGTGTCGTAGCCCATGGGCAGACGGGAGATGAAGGAGTGAGCGTTTGCCTTCTTCGCCGCCTCGATGATTTCCTCGTCGGTAGCATCGAGATTACCGTAGCGTATGTTTTCCTTTACGGTGCCCGTGAAAAGATTAGTGTCCTGTAAAACGATACCGAGAGAGCGGCGAAGGTCGCTCTTTCTGATTTTATTTATGTTTATGCCGTCGTAGCGGATTTTACCGTCGGCGATGTCGTAAAAGCGGTTTATGAGGTTGGTGATGGTGGTCTTGCCCGCACCGGTAGCCCCTACGAAGGCTACCTTCTGACCGGGCTCGGCATAAAGAGTGATGTTTTTAAGCACGGTCTTTTCGGGAACATAGCCGAAATCCACATCAAACATACGGACCTCGCCCTCTAATTTCTGATAGGTTACGGTGCCGTCGCCGTGGGGATGCTTCCAGGCCCAAATACCTGTATGCTCGGGAGTTTCGGTCAGCTCACCGTTTACCTCCTTGGCGTTAACGAGAGTTACATAGCCCTCGTCCTGCTCGCTCGGGGTGTCGATGACCTCGAAAATTCTTTTGGCACCCGCCATAGCCATAACCACGGAGTTAAGCTGCTGTGAAACCTGGTTTACGGGCATAGTAAAGGATTTCGAGTAGCCGAGGAAGGTGGCTACGGAGCCTGCTGTCAGAGAGAAAATGCTCATAAAGCCCTTTTCGGGGAAGAAGCCCTGTGCCGTCATAACCGCCAGGAAGCAGCCCGTGATGGCTAAAACCACGTACTGGAGATGACCGAGATTATTATTGATGGGGCCGAGCATATTTACGAATTTATTAGCTGAATAGGCATTTGCGAAAAGCTCCTCGTTTTTTATGTCGAAGTCTTCCTTTGCCTTGTCCTCGTGACAGAAAACCTTGATAACCTTCTGTCCCGTAATCATTTCCTCGATGTAGCCGTTTACATCACCGATGGATTGCTGCTGCTTGATAAAGAATTTACCGCTGTTGCCTGCTACCTTGCCCGTTACGGTAATCATACAGAAAATGCAGACCAGAACTACTAAAAGCAGGGGGATACTCTCTGCGGTCATAGCAATAAAGGTGGAGATGATGGTAACGACGGAGGATATGACCTGGGGAATGGTCATCGAAATCATCTGACGGAGGGTGTCAATATCGTTTGTGTAGCGGCTCATAATGTCACCATGGCTGTTCGTGTCGAAATACTTTATGGGGAGAGTCTGCATATGGGAGAACATCTCGTCACGGATTTTTTTGAGCACCGACTGTGACACCACTACCATAATTCTGTTCTGGGCGAAGGTGGCACAGATGCCCACGAGGAAAATACCCGCCATTTTGAAAAGAGTGGCGATGAAGGGGCCGAAATCCGCGGAGCCGCTTTCGAGCATCGGAGTGATGTGGTCATCGATAACCGAGCCCACGAAGCGGGAGGAAAAGATGGTGGCGATGCTGGAAAGGAAGATGCAGAGCACTACCGTGGCCATCAGTATTTTCTGTTTGGCGCCAAGGTAGGAAAAAATCCTTTTTATGATTTTAAAGTCGAGCTTTTCACCCTTCATTCTTACGGGTGTACCGCCGTGACGGCCCACGGGAGGGGGAGGCATTTTGCCGGGTGCGGGACGGGGATTACTCATTTTCTTCTCCTCCTTTCGTCTGTGAGAGGTAAACCTCACGGTAAATTTCACTGCTTTCGAGCAGCTCCTCGTGAGAGCCGAAGGCGGCTACCTCACCATCGTCCAGGACGATGATTTTATCTGCGCCCTCGATGGAGGAGATTCTCTGTGCGATGATGATTTTAGTGGTTTCGGGTATGTATTCCTTAAAGGCCTGTCTGATGAGGGCGTCGGTTTTCGTGTCTACGGCACTGGTGGAGTCATCGAGGATGAGTATTTTCGGCTTTTTGAGCAGAGAGCGTGCGATGCATATTCTCTGCTTCTGTCCGCCCGAGACATTGGTGCCGCCCTGCTCGATGTAGGTGTCGTAGCCCTCCTCCATTTCGCTGATGAAGGGGTCAGCCTGCGCTAATCTGCAGGCCTCGAGCATTTCCTCGTCGGTGGCGTTTTCGTTGCCCCAGCGGAGATTATCCTTTATGGTGCCCGAGAAAAGAACATTTTTCTGAAGCACCATAGCTACTGCGTTTCTGACGGTGTCCAGATCGTATTCTCTGACATCTCTGCCGCCGACTCTGACGGTACCTGTCGTAACATCATAGAGACGGGGAATGAGCTGAACGAAGGTGGTTTTAGAGGAGCCGGTGGAGCCGATGATGCCCACGGTCTCGCCGCTCTCGATTTTAAGATTTATATTTTTAAGGCAGAGCTTATCCTTATCCGAGGAGTAGCTGAAGCCCGCATCGATAAATTCGATGCTGCCGTCGGCAACCTCAAAAACAGCGTTTTCGGGGCTGTGGAGGTCGCTCCTTTCCTCGAGAACCTCACATACTCTTTCTCCGGAGGCGCGGGACATAGTGAGCATAACGAAAATCATCGAAAGGGACATCAGATTCATCAGAATCTGCATAGTGTAGTTGATAAGAGAGAAAAGCTCGCCCGTGGTCATATCGACAGCGTTTGATTTGATGATGATGTTTGCACCGAACCAGGCTATCAGTATCATACAGAGATAAGAGCTGAACTGCATAACGGGAGCGTTAAAGGCGATGATGCCCTCTGCTTTTTTACTGAAGGAATAGATTTTATCGGAAACTGCGCCGAACTTTTTTTCCTCCTCGTCCTCTCTGACGAAGGACTTTACGACACGGATGCCGTGGAGATTTTCGTTTACGACGCTGTTAAGCTTGTCGTAGGTTTTGAAAAGCTTTTTAAAATTCGGATGTGCCTTCGAAACGATGAAGCCGAGAGCGAGGGCTAAAAAGGGGATGATAGCCACGAACACGAGAGAAACCTTCTGATTAATCGAAAGAGCCATACCGAGAGAGAAAAGGAGCATAGCAGGTGAGCGCACGGCTATTCTTATAATCATCTGAAAGGAGTTCTGTAAATTCGTGACATCGGTGGTAAGCCTCGTTACCAGACCCGAGGTGGAGAATTTGTCGATGTTTGCGAAGGAAAAGCCCTGAATGTTATGAAACATATCGTGGCGTAAATTTTTCGCAAAGCCCGAGGAGGCCTTCGCCGCTGTGACACCGCCCGCTATACCTGCAAAGAGGCTGAATGAGCAGAGCACGAGCAGTAAAAGTCCCGTTTTTACCACATAATTCGTGTCGGTTTTATAAATACCGTTATCGATGAGCTTACCCATAAGCATAGGGATGAAAACCTCCATAGTAACCTCGAGGGACATAAAGAGGGGGGTAAGCAGAGTAAGAGCCTTATATTCCCTTATGCACTTTGAGAGCCGTTTAATCATTTTCGCTGTCATTCCTTTCCATATTTTTGTTTACCTTGTCGAGGACGCGGAAGAATACCTCCAGCTCCTCCTCGGTGATGCCCTCTTTGATTTTTTCTTCCATTTTCGTGAAGGCATTTTCCACTACACTCTGCACCTGAAGGGACTTTTCGGTCAGAGTGATTTTTTTCAGTCTTCCGTCGCCGGGGACACTTTCTCTCGTGATAAGCTCGTTGCTTTCCATCAGAGAGAGGATTTTACTGGCGGTGGAGCGGCGGATGTCAAATTCCTTTTCGAAATCCCGCTGAAAGATGTCGCGGTGGCGGTTATGGTACAGCCAGCCGATTACCCTGCCGTGAGTACCCGTTATCTTTTCCACATAGCTTTTCGACGCATCCTTGTCCATATATCTTTTCACTATCCGTGAGGAGCGGTGGAGCTCGAAGCCGATTTTCCGTTTTTCCATAGCAGCCTCCTTTTTGTTAGTGTGCGAACTGTTAGTTTGCTAACATAGTTTATTATATGTATATGCCGCCCTTTTGTCAAGATTAAACGAAGGAGAATAATTACCCTCCGCCGCAGTTTTAAACTTCCTTTAGGGTTCGCTTTTATAATTACAGAGCAGGTCTTGTGGTAAAAATTACCGAAGTAATAAATTTTTGAGAGGATTTTTTTAACAAATTATAGATTATTATTAAAATGTAATTTTTCTATTGAATAAAAGCGGTGACTGTGATATATTATTTAACAGTGTTAAATAATGGGGTAAAGGGGGCTTTTTTGTGAGTACTGCTATGCTGGCACGGGAAATACTGGAAACACTCAGTAATATGGAAAAGCGTAATGTTCTTTCCAAAAGAAAATTTTTACTCAAGGGCGAAGACCTGTTTCTCGTGGTACTCGACGAGACGGGCGGAATGAGCACTCCGTCGAAGCTGGCGGAATATACGGACTTCACTCCCGCGAGACTTTCAGCTATCATCAAATCTCTCCAGGCGAAGGGCTATCTGGTCAGACAGCAGGATGAGCTGGATAAACGATGCTCCATAATCGAAATAACTGAAAAGGGAACAGAGAACAGTAAAAAGATTAAGGAAGCCGCCATCAGAAATTCCCTGGATATTATCGAAAAATTAGGAGAAAAGGATTCTCTGGAATTTTTAAGATTAATGAAAAAGCTTTTTGATATAATGGAAAACGAAGAAAAGGGGGGTAAAGAAAATGAAAACTAAAAAAATCAAGGGAGCTCTTTCCCTTTTTCTTGCTCTTATTTTCGTCAGCCTTTCGGTTATACCCTGCTTTGCAGTGATTAACTATCCCGAAAATGTGACCGCGGAGCTGGCCGTTTCCACTATTTATAAAGCAGATAAGGCCATCGAAGGCTTTATGAAGTCGCAGAACACCACGCTTAAGGAAACAGTCCTTAAGGAGGTTTATTCCGATGAGACTCTTTCCGCTCTGCTTACGGAGATTTATAAGGCTCTGGAGGCCGAGGCAGGGGACACCCTCACCTCTGTGGGAGTGGATACCTCCGTCAGCGGTCTGGCCAAAAAGCTCGCAGGCTACGGTGAGGTAGCGGACAGGCTTTCCTCCTACTCCTCCT
The DNA here is from genome assembly GCA_045588555.1 of Acutalibacteraceae bacterium. Classification (GTDB taxonomy): domain Bacteria; phylum Bacillota; class Clostridia; order Oscillospirales; family Acutalibacteraceae; genus UBA6857. The sequence goes on from JAZNEL010000051.1 coordinate 17,166, forward strand.
GGGCAGAGGTAAATCTGGAGGGAGCGGGATGGAATGTCACCGATAAAAACGGCTTCAGCGCCGCTGTGTCGGCTATGCTTTCTCCCTTCGAGGAGGTGCTTTACGCCCTCTTATGCTCGGGCTCCTATTCTCTTAATCTTCTCGTGGGAATCAAGGGCTCGAACGGCTACGAAACAGCCATCATTCCTACCCTTCAGGCTCTGGGCTGCAGCGAATATCTGAATGCACAGGACTTTTACGCACAGGCAAAGGAAGACAAGGGCTCGATGCTTTATAATATAGTATACGACCTGGTCACCTTCGCGGAGAAGGCTCTCGCAGCTCCCTGCGACACTCTATCCTCCGTTCTTCCCTCCATCGCCTGGTATTTCACAAACGGAGGCTTCGACAGTGCCGTTTCGACTCTTATGGCACCCTTAAGACTGCAGGTGCTTAACATCGCTACTCTCATTCCCATCGAATCCTTCTCCTCCTTTATCACGGACACGGAGAGCTTTACGCAGGATTTCACTCTTAACATAAACGAGATGCTCTCGAAAACGGGCATCCCCATGGCACCCGTAGACCTTCCTCTCATCGCCTCTCTCGGCACGGTTAACGAGGACGGCACGGTGACGGCAAATAAGGCGGACACCTTTATTCTCATTTTACGCTGGCTTATCGACACTCTTAAGCTTAATCAGTCCTCTGTGGGCGAGCTGTTACCCGATGCCGACGAACAGACACTGCAGCTGCTTTCGGGCGTTTTTTCCAAAGAAACCGACGAGCTTATTTCTCTTATGGTTTCCCTGCTTAATCAGACGGGCGCTCTGATTAATGACAGTCAGTGGGTATTTCCGCAGTTTACACCGGGACAGGTAGCCTACACACCTAATCTCACGGCTGAAAAGTATCAGCGCGTGGCAGACGGAGTGGATGAGCTTCTGGATCAGTTCGTGGCTGAAATGGGCGAGGAAAAATCCTTAAGCGCACTCATTAAAAAGGAGCTTTACTCCTCAAAGACCCTCTCTCTCCTGTTCAAAGTACTTTTCGGTGCACTGGAGGCGCAGGAGCTTTCAGCGGTGACCGCTATGCTGGGTGTGGATGTGACTCCGAGGGGCATCGCGTCGGTGCTCCGTGCCAAGGGCTTCTCACAGGCGGCAGACAGGCTTCAGACCTACGACAAATGGAGCGATGTCGGCGAAAACGGACTTGACCTGGGAATCAAGGCAGGAAATAAAAAGCAGTTTGTTTCCGTGATGGTTTCTGCGCTTTCACCCTTCGAGGATATACTCGGTATGCTTCTGGCAGAGGATAAGCTCGTGCTTTTCGATGCAGTGGAGCTTTACGGCTCAAACGGCTATAACACAGCTGTCATTCCTGTTTACGAGGCTCTGGGCTGCGAGTCCTCCACCGTGAAAACCCACGAGGAATTTAAGGCTCTTTATAACAGAGGAAAGGGCATCGAGGCTCTGCTCGACCCTATCGTTACTCTGCTGGACAGAATAATCGACAGACCCGTTTACACGGTTCTCGAGATTTTACCTAATCTTCTTTATTTCCTTCAGAGCGGAGGAATAAAGCTCTGTATCGAAAACATCATTTATCCCTTTAAGGGTATACTTTCACAGCTCGGTATGGAAAATGCCATCGACCTTTCGGTTATCAGTCAGACGGATGTCAGTGCTCTGGCCACAGAGCTCATCGCTTCTCTGGACCTGGGCATCACCCTCCCCGCTGTGGACATCGCCTACTTCGCCTCCCTCGGCACCGCCGTGGAAAAGCAGAGTAAAAGAACGGTGGCGGGACAGTACGCTACGGTCACCTACATTCAGTCGGATATGCCTGCCCTGTGTGTCAGTCTTCTGCGGCTTATGGCACAGACGGTAAAGGACCCGGCAAACGCCTCTCTTATCGACACGCTGATGGAGACGGGCACGGATGTTATGGGCGGCTCGGAGCTTCAGCTTCCCGAGGGCACCGAGGGTATCGTGGATTCCTTCGTTCAGGGTGTGGTCGATGACATAAACGCGATGTCTGTAGACGAATGCACCGAGTGGCTTTATAAGCTTTTCTTCCGTGAAAGAGTCACATCCTCGGACACCTTTGAGGAGGATTATATGCCCACCATCATTTACAAGCCTAAAAGAAATTATTCCTTCGTTCTCGTCATTATCTTTTGTCTGATGCTCATACCCGTAGGGGTAATCGTCAGAAATAAGCTCCGACTCAAAAGAATGAAGGAAGACGAAGAATATTCACAGGAGGTGTAAGCTGTGCTTATATTAAAAGACATAGTAAAGGATTACCAGACAGGTGACACTGCCGTCAAAGCACTGCGCAAAATCGACATAAACTTCAGAGAAAACGAGTTCGTTTCCATTCTCGGTCCCTCCGGCTGCGGCAAGACAACTCTTCTCAACATCATCGGCGGTCTCGACCGCTACACCAGCGGCGACCTTATCATTAACGGAAAATCGACGAAAACCTTTAAGGACGGGGACTGGGATACCTACAGAAACCACTCCATCGGCTTCGTTTTTCAGAGCTATAATCTTATTCCCCATCAGAGCGTTCTGGCCAATGTAGAGCTCGCTCTTACTCTCTCCGGTGTTTCCAAAAAAGAGAGAAGGGAAAGAGCCATCGACGCTCTCGAGCAGGTAGGACTTAAGGAACACATTCATAAAAGACCGAATCAGATGTCGGGCGGTCAGATGCAGAGAGTCGCCATCGCCCGTGCTCTTATCAATAACCCGGACATCCTTTTAGCTGACGAGCCCACAGGTGCTCTGGACAGTGAGACCAGCGTACAGGTTATGGAAATACTTAAGGAGATTTCGAAGGATAAGCTCATCATTATGGTTACTCATAATCCCGAGCTTGCAGAGAAGTATTCTAACCGTATCATCCGCTTTATGGACGGTAGGGTAATCGGTGACACAAATCCCTTCGAGCCCGAGCAGGAGGATTACTTCAACGAAAAGAAAAAGACAGAGGAGGAAAAGAAAAAGGGTAAAAAGCCCTCTATGAGCTTTAAGACCGCCTTCGGCCTCAGCCTTCGTAATCTGGCTACAAAAAAGGGCAGAACCTTCCTCACAGCCTTCGCCGGCTCCATCGGTATCATCGGTATCGCTCTGGTTATCGCTCTTTCCACCGGTATTCAGAATTTCGTCGATAATGTGCAGACGGACACTCTGATGGCCTTCCCTCTCTCCGTGGAAAATGAGTCCGTGGACATCGAGGCGGTTATGAATTCGATGACGGGTATGGCTAATCTGAATAATCTCGACCACGACAGAGAAAATGTTTATGTGAACGGTATGGTAGCCGAGATAGTAAACACCTTCGTAAACAAGGCTACATCCAATAATCTGCGTACCTTCAAAAAGTACATCGGCGACAATCAGAAGGAATTTGACGAGCTGTGTAACGACATTCAGTACATTTACGACACACCGCTGAATGTTTACAGAGTGGATACTGCCGATTACATCCAGGTAAGCCCCAATACGGTTATCGATGAAATCAGCGGCAGCTCCGAAACCACCGATATGTTCGAAAGCTTCACCGGTACGAGCCTTACCATCTGGGATGAACTCATCGGTGAGGGTGAGGAAATCCTCGAAAACTATAATCTTGTTTACGGCCGTCTGCCCGAAAATAAAAACGAGGTTCTCGTGATTCTGGACATAAATAATGAGGTTAACGAATTTGTTCTCCACGGTCTCGGTCTTAAGGACCAGAGCAAGTTTATGGAAGAGGTTATGGGCTCTCTCGGCTCGGGAAGTAATCTTGACCACGAGCTGGAGGAAAAATACACCTACGAGGAAATCTGTAACATCAAATATAAGCTCGTGCTTAACTGTCAGTATATGGTTAAAAACGAAAAGACAGGCCTCTGGGAGGATAAAAGCAGTAATGCGGCCTTTAAGAAAAAGGTCATCGATGAGCAGGGCCTTGACATCAGCATCGTCGGCGTCATCCGCCCCCAGGACGATAATCTCATCGCTGTCGGCACGGGCGGTATCGGTTATACCTCCGGTCTTATGAATTATGCGCTTCAGCAGACCCTTAATTCACAGGTAGTGCAGGAGCAGCTCGCCTCTCCCGATAAGGATGTGCTCACAGGCCTCGATTTCGTGAAGCTTTCCGTAAACGATTTCGATCTGGCTGACATCGACCTTAACGACATCGACATCAAATATCTCGACCTCGGACCCTTTATGAGTTTAGTGGACGGAATAGATATTAATAAAATCGACATCACAAACATAAATCTTTCCTCTACCATCGGCTTCGGCTCCATGAGTGAGCTGCAGAAAAAATTAGTGGAGGGCTTCCTCACCGACGAGCAGGTTATCGCTCTCAAGCAGGCCTACATCGACACGGTAAGCTCGAAGCGCTCTTACGATAACACGATGACGCTTTTAGGCTACCAGTCGGCGGAAGCACCGAAGGCTATCTACTTCTACCCGAAAAGCTTCGAGGCGAAGGATAAGCTTAAGGAGATGTTTGAATATTATAACGAGCAGGTTACCGCAGATAATCATCCTGAATATTCCATTCAGCCTACGGATGCCGTCGGCGCACTGCTCTCCTCGGTAACTATGATTATCGACATAGTAACCTATGTTCTGGTAGTATTCGTCGGCATTTCTCTGGTGGTTTCCTCCATAATGATAGGTATTATCACCTACATCTCCGTTCTCGAAAGAACGAAGGAAATCGGTATACTCCGTGCTATCGGTGCCTCGAAGAAGGACGTTTCCGGTGTGTTCAATGCCGAAACCTTCACCATCGGTCTTTCGGCGGGTATTCTGGGTATTATCACCACTCTGCTGCTGGAGATTCCCATAAACATTCTGCTTCGCCACTTTACAGGAACCGAGGCGGCGGCCTCACTTCCCTTCGCAGCGGCGGTGGCACTCATATTCATCAGTGTCTTACTGACCTTTATTGCAGGTCTCGTACCGTCGAGAATGGCGGCTAATAAGGACCCCGTAGAGGCCTTAAGAACAGAATAATAAAAAAAGCAGACTGCATAAACCAAGATAAGCAAAGGGCTTCTACGGATTTAAAAATCCGTAGAAGCCCTTTACAGCATTAAAAACATCTAAAAAATATTAATTATATATGGCACCATATTATTCCACATAACAATTAAAACAGATGTGCTTTAAAAGTCAGAGGTAACTTAAACACATCTGTTTTTTGTTTTATTCTTTGGTCTGCGCTCAATGCGGCAGTCCCGTGTATTTATTTCATTTGAAAGGAAAAAGCTTTCTGAATCTCTTTTGCCACACACGGAGATAGACCGTTATCAGTCTGGTAAGGGCCAAATCGAAAAGGGCGAAGGTGATGTTACCGAGAACGAGCATCACGGGAAGCATATATTCAGCTAAAAAGCCCGTCTCACCCTCCTCCAGTCCCATAAGCTCATTAAAGGGCATACCGAGCACCTTTACGAGCACCGCGTAAGAGGCTATCATCGAGACATTGAAAACAGCGAATTTAAGAATGTATTCGGGTACTCGCGGCAGTCTGCTTTCCAGTATTGCCTTAAGAATGGGATAATACCCGAAAAATGCCGCATAAAGAACGGCCGCCTCTTTATTCGGCACGAGCATCAGAGAAAGAATGCTCACAGCCGCATAAATGCCGAAGGCCCATTTTTTGTCGAGCTCGATTACGCTGAACATCACCAGCATCCCCGCAAAGGCGGGAAGAGCATAAACGAAGACCTCGAGTGCCGTAGGCATAAGCACTACGACAGAAAGTGCAGTTATCATACCGCCCATGGCGGTTTTTCCGCTCTGACTCATCCTTTTCACCTCAGCAGCAGGGAATAAGGTCGCCGCCCATACATTCACAGCAGCAGTCAGCACAGATAAGACCCTGACAGATGTCACAGCCGTCACAGTTATCACCCGAGCGGTGGCTGTTTCTGCTCCGGGCGGTGCGGAAGCCTCCGCTTCTCTGCTGATTCATATTTTCATAGGCGTGGCGATATTCGGCATTTGAGGGGTCCATTTTATAAGCCATAGAAAAATAGGTGAAGGCCTGGTCCGTCCAACCGCGCTTATAGTTAATCTGTCCCTTCAGATAATACCACTGTGCATCGCGGAAGCTTCTGTCCATTCTTTCGAGAAGCTCCTCGGCCTCCTGCAGTCTGTTTCTCTGCATCAGCTCCTTCACCTGCTGATAGGAGTTATAGCTGTACTGTCCGCCGTAGCCGGGTCCGGAATAGGAGGAATCGCTTCTGTTTCCCGAGATGATGGCATCGTAGGCCTCGTTGATTTCCTGCATTTTTTTGTTCGCGTTTTCGGCCAGCGGACTGTCGATAAAGCGGTCGGGATGGTATTTCTTCGCCAGCTCCCTGTAGGCCGCCTTTACCTGCTCCTGCGTGGCGCTTCTGGGTACTCCCAGCACTTCATAGGGGTCTCTCATTTTTTCACTTTTCCTTTCAGAATGTCATTCATAGTGTTTTCCGTTCCCTCATAAATTATGTTTTCCATAATGGGAGAAAGGCTCTTATTTTCTGTGCTTTCGTATGCCTCGCACACCATGGCAAGACACATATTAAGGCTCATTTTTATTTCCTCTCTGACCTTTTCGTCGGGTGCGCAGTCAAGACTGTACTTTTTCGCATAGACATTATAGCTTTTACTCTTTATGTCCTTTTCGATGTCGTCGAGGGCGTCGCACAGGTAGACGAATTTTCCCGTGCCGTAGCCGAAGCGGTAAATTCCTTCGTCGTCGAAGCCTGCGTTCAGCAGTCTGCCCAAAGCATCGGCAGAGCAGTGAGCCGCCCTGTCGGGAGAATCGGTACCGCTTTTTTCCGTGAGTGCCTGCCCGAGCATAGCATCCTCGATAATGAGAGCTGCTTCACGGTAAAGTCTTTTCGCCTTTTTATACTTAATAGCGGCATAGGGCAGGATGAGATACATCAGCAGCCGTCTGAAAAAGGAGCCGTCAGCGATGTTATCTTTTACCTTAAAGTAAAACATCATCATCGAAACCGCCGCGGCGTACCGAAGCTCTTCCTCGCCGTTCTGACAGTAATTACATTTTTTGGAGGGATTATAGGGGCATCTTCCGCCTCGGAAGGAGGGGACTCTGCCTGCGAAGGATAATCGGCAGAGAGCGAAAAAGGTCAGGTCATAGCTTAAGGTAAGAGAGGAAAGCACACCGAAGCTTTTACGCATACTCTTACACAGGGAGCAGTAAATACCGCGGTAGATTTCATATTCCTTTACCTTCATTTCGGGCTTGTTCACCCTGACATAACCGAACATCTTTTTTCCTCGTAAAATTTTATTTCAAATAACATTATACACCATTTTGAAACTATTGTAAACAATATAATATTAACTTTAAAATTAAATAAGTCGGTTGATTATTTTTGCTTTATATACTATAATAGTGTTAAAGAAAATTAAAGTGAGGTAAGCGTTATGTCAATTATAAAAAAAGAAGCCTATTTCCTTTCTTCCACGGGAATCAATAAAATCCGCACCTGCATCTGGCAGAAGGAGGACACGAAGTATAAGGGCGTTTTTCAGATAGCTCACGGTGTCAGCGAGCATATAGACCGCTACGACGAGTTCGCCCGCTTTTTAGCCGAAGAGGGATATGTAGTGTGCGGTAACGACCATCTCGGCCACGGTAAAAGCGTAGACTCCTTTGAGGACTTCGGCTTTTTCGCAGAGGAGGACGGCGATAACCGTATGATCGATGATATGCATATTCTTTATTCCATTATGCATAAGAGATACCCGGAGCTTCCCTACTATCTTTTCGGCCACAGCATGGGCTCCTTCTGTGCCAGAGTTTATGCCTCTGCCTTCGGAAATGAGCTTTCGGGTCTCGTAATTTGCGGCACAGGTGACATTCCGCAGGCTATGGCTGTCCTCGAGGAGCCCGTTAAGCTTCTGTGCAGAAAATTAGGTGCAAGAGCGAAGGTGCCCGCAGCTATGCTCGATAAGGTAAGCACCATCGGCATCAGCGGTGCCGAAACCCCGAAGGATTGGCTCAGCTGTAACAGAGAAAATGTAATGGCGTACATAAACGACCCTCTTTGCGGAAATGATATGAAGCTCGGCGGAGTCAGAGACATCCTTTCTTTGGCAAATACCTGCAGCAGTGCCGACTGGGCCTCCTGTCTTCCCCTCGACCTTCCCGTTCTCATCATCTCTGGCGCGAAAGACCCCATCGGCCTTAACGGCAAGGGTGTAATCGCAGTCTGCGATAAGCTCGAGGAGGCAGGCATCGAGCCGAAGGTAATTCTCTATCCCGGTATGAGACACGAAATTCTTAACGAGGATGAAAGAGAAAAGGTTTACGCCGACATCCTTGACTGGCTTAAGGCAATCAGCGACTGATAATCAAGAGGCTTTAAAAAACGTGAGTTTTTTAAAGCCTCTTATTTCTTTTTACGCGGCTTCTCTTGACCCGTACAGCAGGAAAGCACGGTTTAATAATTTATAATTTCTCACCGTATTGTTTTCTTTTTAAATCCGTGTTAGAATTATGCTGTAAACCATTAAAAGGAGGAAATGAAATGAAAACGAAAAAATTTTTATCGCTGATGCTTTCGCTTCTTATGCTCGCAGGCGTCTGCTCTCTCGCTTCCTATGCGAAGGTGCCTCTGCCTCTCGAAGCAGGTCTCGATGCACTCTGTGAGCAGTTCGAAGCCGGCAAAGGACCCGAGACTGACGGCTATGCCATCGACTACCGCTATTTCTCACCCGTAAAGGAAAATGACAGCACAAAATATCCTCTCGCGGTATGGCTTCACGGTATGGGTGACGGTGAATATGAGGGTAAGCAGGTAACCGCACAGCAGGCGGCCTTATGGTCAAGTGCAGAATTTCAGAGCCGCTTCAGTTCGGCAGGCGGAGCCTTCATCATCGCTCCCCGCTCTCTCGAGGAAAAGGAGCTTTACTGGGATGACTGCCTCATTTATCCGCTTCGTGCCGCTCTCGACGACTTTATCGCACGAAACAGAGATAACATCGATGTGAGCAGAATTTATGTAGGCGGCTACTCTATGGGCGGAAAGATGACGCTTAAAATGGCTGTGGCTTATCCCGATTTCTTCGCCGCCGCCTTTCCTGTCTGTCCTGCCTGGGTGCCCGATGAGGCCGCCGCGGCAAAACTTAAGGATATGCCTGTCTGGCTTACCTCGGGAAAGCTCGACCCTCTGGTAGGCTATCACCGTATGGTGCTTCCCACCTGGAGGAACATCCTTTCACACAGTAATGTGCCCGAGCTGTGCCGTTTATCTTCCCAGTCTGTCACGGCCCGACCTGACGGCATCGCCATCGCGAGTGCCCACTTTTCGTGGATAGCCGTAAACAACGATATGTTCTCCGATAAAAACGGTGACTATCCCTTTATGAAAACCGTGGACGGCACGGGCGAAAGGGTAACTCTTACCTATCCCGAGGGTATGATAAGCTGGCTTTCATCCTTCAGCAGTGACTACGACGGTGCTCCCGCCGCAGACAGCGGTAACAGCGAGGCAACTAATCCGAGCGCACATCTGTCCTTCTTCGAGGCTTTTGCTGTATGGTTCAGAGAGCTTATAAGCAGAATTTTCGGAGCAGCAGGATAATAAAAAAGGGGCTGTAAAAAAGTGCAGACCGCATAAACCAAGATAAAAACAGGGCTTCTACGGAAAAAAATCCGTAGAAGCCCTTTAAAATTAAAAAGCATAAAATAATTGCAGAAGCTTTGCTTTTGCGGTTTATGCTATAAGCAAACCTCGCCCTCGGAGTACCTGTGTACGCCGTCGGGTAACCCAAAATAAGCCTTTCAGCCTTATTTTGGCTCGGTTTGTTCATTCTGCGCATTTTTTCACGCCCCTGAAAAGGAGCTGTAAAAAAACTTCCGTTTTTTTACAGCTCCTTTTTAGTTATTTAAGCCTTTAAATATGGCAGGCATCGTGGTCGTGGTCTTCTATTTTACCTACGATGGGCTCGGGATCGATGCCCTGTCTTTTATAATAGTCGGCTAAAGCAGCCTTGACTGCCTGCTCTGCGAGAACACTGCAGTGAATCTTTACTGCGGGAAGTCCGTCGAGAGCCTCTACTACTGCACTGTTAGTGAGCTTGAGCACCTCGCTGATGGGCTGACCCTTGATCATATCCGTAGCGATAGAGCTGGTAGCGATGGCAGATGCACAGCCGTAGGTTTTAAACTTTACATCTACTACCACATCGTTTTCGATTTTAAGATACATTTTCATTATGTCGCCGCATTTTGCGTTGCCGATTTCACCGATGCCGTTTGCGTCGGGAATTTCGCCTACATTATGGGGATTAGTGAAATGCTCCATTACCTTTGCACTGTATTCCATTTTAGTCAGTCTCCTTTTCGTTTTCTAATATATGCTCCCAAAGAGGTGACATCTGACGGAGTCTGTCCACGATGGGAGGAAGCACCTCGAGAATGTAATCCACATCCTCCTCGGTGTTGCTTTCGCTTAAGGAAAGTCGGAGTGAGCCGTGAGCTACCTCGTGCTTAAGCCCGATGGCTAAAAGCACATGGCTCGGGTCGAGTGAGCCGGAGGTACAGGCACTGCCGCTGGAGGCACACACACCCTGCATATCGAGCATCAGAAGCAGGCTTTCACCCTCGATGCCCTCAAAGCACATACTGAAGTTACCGGGAAGTCTCTTTTCTCTGTCACCGTTTATTCTCGAGTGAGAGATTTTACCTGCACCCTCGAAAAGTCTGTCACGCAGAGCAGAAACCTTTTTCGCGTTTTCTTCTATGTGGGCACACATATCGGTGATAGCCACACCGAGACCTACGATGCCGGGAACATTTTCCGTGCCCGCTCTTCTGCCCTTTTCCTGTCCGCCGCCCTCGATGAGGTTAGGAAGACGGATGCCCTTTCTGCAGTAAAGTGCACCCACACCCTTGACTGCATGAAACTTATGACCGGAAAGGGAGAGCATATCGATGTTCTGCTCCTTTACATCGATGGCCACATGGCCTACGGCCTGTACGGCATCGGTGTGGAAAAGAACGCCCTTTTCCTTACACAGCTTACCGATTTCGGCGATGGGCTGCAGAGTGCCGATTTCGTTATTTGCATACATAACGGTCACCAGACAGGTTTCGTCGGTGATGGCCTTTTCCACATCCTCTACTCTGACGATACCGTTATCGTAAACATCCAGATAGGTAACCGTGAAGCCCTGCTTTTCGAGAGCGGCCATAGTGTGGAGAACGGCATGGTGCTCTATTTTAGTGGTAATCAGATGCTTTTTTCCTTTTTTAGCACCGAGTGCAGCTGCACCCTTGATGGCCCAGTTATCTGCCTCGGAGCCGCCGGAGGTAAAAAAGATTTCATCCTTCTCTGCGCCGAGAGCGTCGGCCACCTGCTGTCTTGCTCTGTCGACGGCCTTAAATGCCTTCTGACCTGTCTGATAAAGGCTGGAGGGGTTACCGTAAAATTCAGTCATATAAGGGAGAACGGCCTCCACTACCTTCGGAGAAACGGGGGTAGTAGCCGCATTATCCGCATAAACATATCTCATTTCAAACACTCCATTTCTGTTTTTTCCAATGTAATACTTCTTTCTGCCAAATCCTTAAGGGTTATCGAGCTGACGACGGAAATGGTCGCCTTGTAAATCTCGGTCCATATAAAGGAGGTTACGCAGTCGCAGTAGTTTTCGCATCTGCCGTTATCCTCGGCACAGGCCACGGGGGCAAGACTGCCTTCGGTGGCTTTCAGTATCTGCTCGACGGTGATTTCCTCGGGCTCTGCCGTGAGATGATAACCGCCCTTCGCTCCTCTTACGGATTTGAGAAGACCCTCTCTGACCAGAGCGCCGACTATCTGCTCGAGATATTTTTCCGACAGGTGCTCTCTTTCGGCTATGTCCTTAAGCGAGACGGGACCGCCCTTTTCAGTATTGACAGCTATGTCCGTCATTACTCGCAGACCGTATCTGCCTTTGGTGGAAATTTTCATTTCAGCACTCCTTTCCGTGAAGGCTTTAAGGTAATTCCTACCTTGCAAGTAGTATATCACTCTTTTTAATTCATAGCAAGCAGATATGAATTATTTGGTGTAGAAAAACTGCGGCGGAAAGGGCATTTTTTTGTGAAAAACCGATAAAAATTAAGCAGTCAATATAATAAAGGCCATTGTAAAAGCAATTCAGCTGTTACAATGGCTTTGTGTTTTTACGGATGAAAGTATCCGCCACTCAAAAATATGCAATCAGTAGGGTCACTTTATTATTTCACTTCAGCCGCCACAGCCTGCATAACCTTGTTAGCCACAGGGATGGCGTGGGTGTAGCCGAGACCGCCGTTTTCCAGACAGACCACTATGGCATAGGGCAGATCGTCTCTGACGGAAAAGCCTGTAAACCAGGCGTGGCTTCTGCCGTTCGAAACCTCGGCAGAGCCTGTTTTACCGCACATCTCCAGGCCGGGGAACTTGCTGTCGCCGTAGTAGTTTTTCACATTACTGCGAAGGAGCTTTTTTACCTTTTTCGCCGTTTCCGCGCTTAAGGTGATGTTAGAGGAGACGGGGGAGACGACAGAGGAAAGCAGGTCGGAAGGACTCGAGACAAGATAAGGAGTTATCGCCTGTCCTGCGTTTGCTATGGCGCCCATAAGCATAAGCATCTGACAGGGATTTACGAGAGTGGTATACTGACCGATGCCTGCCCAGCCGATGTCGAGATTTGTACTGCCCGAAAGGCTGAAGGTGCTTTTTACGGTGCTTACCTTGCCTAAAGAGATGCTTTTTCCGAAGCCGAGGGCTCTGACGGTCTGTGTCATTTTATCTTTGCCGAGCTCGATGGCCAGCCGGGCAAAGACGCTGTTACAGGAAACATTCAGAGCACGCTCGAAGTTTAATTTGCCGTGAGTGCCGTTACAGATAACATCGCCGTCACCCTTGCCCTTACCCGTGGTGTATTTTCCCTTACAGGTGAAGGTGCGCTCGTAAATGTCGGGGATGTTTTCTATGGCGCAGATGGCAGTGACTACCTTAAAGGTGGAGCCGGGAGTGAATACGCCCGTCAGCGCGCGGTTAATGTAAATGCCGTCATATTTTCCGCTCGTGTTTGTGTCAATGTCGGTGGGCTTATCGTAAACATCGTAGGTGGGAGCCGAAACCATACAGACAACCTCGCCCGTCTTATAGTTATAAACGAGGACTGTACCCTTGTTTCCGTTCATGGCCTTATAGGCGGCGGCGGAAATGTCAGCGTCCACGGTAAGCTTTATGTCACAGCCCTCGTCGGAGCTGACGGTTTTATAAATGCCGTCGACGAAGCTGTAGCCGATGAGCTCGGCACGGTAAAGGGTCTGGATGCCGGTGGAGATGAAGCCCTGTGAGTCGCCGATAACGTGGAGAGTGCCCAGGCGGGTATTTTTATCCTCGTGGTAAACTCTTTCGTTCTTATTCGTCGAGACCAGAGTTTCTCCGTCGCGGTCGTAGATGGTGCCCGCTACCGTGAGCTCTCCTGCGGAATAAATGTGGCTGTTGGCTCTGTTTGCCGCCCAGGTGCCTCCGTTAGTGTAAAAGGAGTAAAGCATAATCCCGAGACCTGCGAAAAAGGCGAGTACAAGGAATACTACAATATAGGTTCTTCTGGTTATAGTACGCAAAATATCGCCTCCTTAATTGGTTTTGTAAATTTTCGGATAGGCTCTTACATCTGCCGCCTTTATGAAGGCGAAAAGAGCCCAGGTACAAATCATACTCGAGCCGCCCTGACTGATAAAGGGCAGAGTGACACCCGTCAGCGGCAGAAGGTCCGTGATGCCGAAAATGTTCAGACAGGTTTGAAAAAGTATCATCGCCGCCGCAGAGCAGGCCGAGATAGAGTAAAAGGTGGAGGGGGCACTTCTCGAGGAAATCATAGCATAAATAGCTATGGAGGCGAAGGCCACCACGATTACCACACCGATGAAAATTCCCATCTCCTCACATATCAGACCGAAAACCAGGTCAGTAGTGCTGGCATAGACATTACGCAGACAGCCGTTACCGACACCCACACCGAAAAGACCGCCGCTGACGGAGTAAATGAGCACTCTCGTCTGCTGGTAGCCTCTGCCGTAGATGTCCTCCCAGACATGGCGGTAGGAGGCGAAGCGTGCCGCTACATGGGGACGGAAATAGATAATCAGCAGTGCGCCTAAAAGTGCGATGGCGCAGATGAAAACGAGAGTACGCAGATCACCCGAGCGCATAAAGGAAATGACGATGAAGGTGAAAAAGAAGATAAGTGCGGTACCGAAATCCTTCATAAGGAAAAGCACACCGATACAGCCCATAGCGAAAATGATGAACAGATAGATGTTTTTCGACGAAAGGAGCTTATCCAGTGAGGCGGCACCGACGAAAACGAAGGCTATTTTCACAAATTCCGAGGGCTGCAGGGAAAAGCCGCCGAAGGAAAGCCAGTTATAGGCACCGTTTATCTGTCCGACGAAAAGACGGATGTAAACGAAGGAGGCACCGAGGAAGAGAAGGGCAAAAACCGCCAGAGGAGTACGGATGAACATAACTCTCTTTATGTCCTGCAGATACCACAGCAGTATGTCGTAGACGAGTATGCCTGCCATAACGGTTATGAGCTGTTTGAGCATACTGTCCTTATTTACGCTGGCGGTCAGACACAGTCCGATGCCGCTGAGGAAAAAGGCGATAAATTCCAGCTCAAAATTTACCTTTTTCACGAATATCCTCATCACTCCCACATAAAACCACTCGAAGGAAATATAGAAGAGAAGCTGTAAAATTATTTTAAAGTATACCTTGCCGTCGCTGAAAACCACGGGGATAAAGGATACGAGCTGAAAGACCGTAAGCATCGTAAGGATGAAGGCTCGGTCCACATATCTGAATTTACGGCGTATTCTGTCTCTGCCTGCAGCCGGGGAGGCGGTTATGCCGTTTTCGGTTCTGTTTTTTCGGTTCATCGTCTGCCTCCTTCGTAAAAGAGTCTTTCATCACCGATGGCGATTACATCGCCGCTGAAAAGAAGCTGGGGCGAGGTGACAGGCTTACCGTTAAGAAGGGTGCCTTTTTTGCCCGAGCAGTCGGAAATCGCCCAGCCGTCCTCGTAAAGAATGAGCAGGGCGTGCTTTTTCGCCGCGTGGCGCGAGGAAAGTCTGATGTCACATCTTCCGCGGCCGACAGTTACCTCGTTACCGCAGAGAATAAAGGCCTCACCCGTATCCTTATTGATGATTTTAGGCTGTGAGGATTTGCGGGCAGAGCTGTGGCCGGACGGTGTCTCTACGGTGTAGGAGCCGCTTTCCTGCATGTCCGGTCTCTGACGGTCGATGTCGTAAAGGGGCATTTCCTGTGTAGGAGGAGTGGAAGAGGCTTTGGACTTTTTCTTCCTTTTTCCCACCTTCTGTACGGGGTCATCGGCTACCTCGAATCTCAAGCGGACATTACCGAGAGTGATTATGTCACCGTCGGAAACGGTAGCCTTATCCTCGACCTTCACACCGTTTACCTTGATTATGCTCGAGGTGTTTTTACGGGAGGAACGGGAAATTTTACCCTCTAGTTCTGCTAATTTTTTCCATTTTACATAATTTATGTTATGAATGTACCAGCCGTCAATTCTGCGGGTGAAAACAGCGTGGGTACGGGCCACATTGTCGTATGTCAGAGTGATGTCACAGCTGGCACCTCTGCCGATGGAGGTCTCCCACATATTAAGAGCGTACCTTTCGCCCTTGATCATATCGATGATGTAGCCGTAGGTTTTTTCCTTCGGATGGCCGAGCCACAGGGAGAGAATACATCTGACTGTTATGATAAGAGTTATGGCGGGAAGAATAAGCCGTGAGGCTGCCGTGATGAAATGCATAACCGCCCTCCTTTGAAAAATATCTATACACGATAATGATAGTATGATTTACTTCTTTTGTCAACTCGTTTTTAATAAAAAGAGCCTTTCGAAGGGATGGGCGGAAAACAGAAAGAGGAGCTGTAAAAATACACAGAATGTTTAAAAGGGGGCTGCTGCAGTAAGATGCAGAAGGCGTTTTCTTCGCCCCGAAGATGTATGATTATACTTCGAGAGGGCGAAAAAACATCTAAAAAAGCAAATATTTATCAGATGCAACACCATATTATTCCATATAACAATTAAAACAGATGTGTTTTATAAGTCGGAAGCAACTTAAACACATCTGTTTTTGTTTTGCTTTTTGGTCTGCGCTTAGTGCAACAGCCCCCTGTTTTTATCTTGGCTTATGCGGTCTGTACTTTTTTACAGCCCCATTAAGCGGTTCTTTTATTTGCCCAAACCGAAAATGCGAAGGAGATAATCGAAGCACTCGAGGAAGAAATTAACGATTTTGTCCCAGAGAGTGAGGTTTTCCTCTGCCACTACAGGCTCGGCATAGCCGGGAAGAACGGTGTTAATGTCAGAGGGACTGTCGTCGGTGGTGAAGTGAAGGAAAAGGGTACTGCCGAGAGCAGAAACGAACATATCGATGCCCTTTATTCTCGAAATAGCGTCACCTGCATAGGCATTGACGGTGTTTATGGATTTGAGATTGAAGTATTTTACGAGATAATTGAGGAGATTTGAGTAATCCTCGGCGGTTACCTCGGCGAGAAGCTGGTTAAGAATAGCTGTGAGAGAGGCGGTGAGAAGAACATATTCGGCACTTAAGAGACCGAAGTTTTCGTCACCCTCTACATACTGCTGGTAGATGAAAGAGCCCAGCTCCTTAAAGGTTTTTAACTCTGTTTCGGGAAATTCGTAATTGATTTTTTCTGCATAAGTCTCGAGGCTGTCGCCGCCCTGTGCATCCTTTTTGTACATAGGCATTTCCAGAAGCTCTGCGAAGCGGGGGAGAAGCTTATCGAGAACGGCACAGAGCTCTGCATCCTTTTCAGCGTCGAGCTTGAGAAGGGCTTTGACTCTGGCGGGAGTTATGTAGGAGTCGATGACTGCATCGAGACCGTATTCGGCACATTCGAGAGCGTAGGCCTGAAAATCCTCTGTGGCTAATGCGTAGCAGTTATCGGAGATGATGCCCTGTTTGCTCGTCATATCGATTTCTTCGATGTACTCTGTGGTGATTTTTACACTCTTACCGAAGGTGATTACGCGGTAGGGAAGGGGATAAAGGTTAAGAGAGGAGGTAAGAATGTCGTAAATGGTGGAGCCGTTTGAGCCGGTGTAGGATTTGATGTCGTGAGCGTGCGTGTGACCGGTGAAATTGTATTTTATATTGTACTGTGCGTAAAGCTCGGGAAGACCGATTTCGCTGTCCACGAAGCCGCCCGGATGAAGCATATCGCCGAAAATGAAGTGGTTGAGCATATTGTGATGCATCATAGAAATGAGCTTTTTACCGTCAGCCTTTGCTTTCTTTGCCTGCTCCTCGATCCAGCCCTTTCTGGCCTCATCGATGCCGCTTACGCCGTCACCGGGCAGACAGCTGTCCACTGCCAGAAGTCTGTATTCACTGTCAAGGTCAACTACATAGGAGGCGGAGGCGGAGTCCTTTGCGATGGCCTCGCTGTAGCCGAAGTCGGCATAGTAGGAAGCAAATTCCTCGGGTGTAGCCTTGCCGTAGTAGTCGTGGTTACCGGGAACTACATAAACTCTTTTTCCCGAGGATGCCTCGAAGTCAGAGAGGTATTTCGAGAAGGCGGCGTGTTCCTCCTTTGTACCGTGGTCAGTCAGGTCGCCTGCGATGAGAAGGACATCGCTGTCGTTATCTGCCGCCTCTGAAAAGAAGGTGTCCGTGATGATGAGAGATTCGATCCACAGCTGTCCGTTGCTCGGTACATGGGAGTAGTCGATTTCGGTGTAGCTCGTGCCCTTATAGTTGCCGTAGGTGAGGTTATAGTGGATGTCGGTTACCACTGTAGCCTTAAGTCCGTCAGCTTCAGCGGCAGAAGCACCGACGGAGAGAAGGGAGAAAAGCATAAGCACCGAAAGAAGAATGGAAATAACCTTTTTCATTTTATTTAGTCTCCTTTGCTTGTTTTTTTTAAATACACTCGACTGCCTTTTTCTCGCAGTCAAGACCTTTAACATAATTTTCGAGGAAGGCCGCGAAGCCCTCTGCTGTTTCGCTGTCAGGCTCTGCAGTGATGCATTCGGCCGAGGCGAAGACCTCCTTTTCGAGGAAGTCGGCAAGACTTACCTCCGAGGTGTCCTTAAGTGAATAAAGTGCCAGCAAAGCCATACCGTAGGGGCCGCCCTCACCGGCAGTTTTCATCACCGAAACGGGAGTGCCCAGAGCCGAGGCCGTGTATTTCTGGCCTACACCGGGGTAGATGTAGTAGCCGCCGTGGCCGTAAAGCCTGTCTGTACGGACGCTTTCGTTTTTAAACAGAAGGTCCAGACCTATTTTAAGAGAGGCCATAGCCGAATAAAGCTGTGTACGGAAGAAATTACCGAGAGTCAGCTTACTGTCGGGGGTGCGCATAAAGAGCGGTCTGCCCTCGTCGAGACCCGTTACGGGCTCGCCCGAGTAGTAGTTATAAGAGACAAGACCGCCGCAGTCGGGAGCACCCTCGAGGGATTTTTCGTACATCATATCGAAAATCCTTCCCTTCGGAATGTCCGCGCCGAGTGCGAGAGCGAACTCGTGAAGGAGACCTCCCCAGGCGTTTATGTCGCTGGTGCAGTTATTACAGTGTACCATAGCCACGGGCTTACCTGCAGGTGTGGTAACCATATCGATTTCGGGATAAACTCTGCTCAAATTCTTTTCGAGAACGAGCATAGCGAAAACAGATGTGCCGGCAGAGATGTTACCTGTTCTTTCCTTAATGGAATTGGTGGCGGTCATACCCGTGCCCGCATCACCCTCGGCGGGTGCGAAGGGCACGCCTGCCTTAAATTCTCCGCTTTCATCCAGCAGAAAAGCACCTGCCTGTGTCAGACAGCCTGCCTTTTCGCCGGCGGTGAGTACCCTCGGGAGAATGTCGCGGAGCTTTTTCGTAAAGCCCTTTTCAGCGGTCAGACTGTCAAATTTCTCCAGCATTTTTCCGTCGTAGTCATTTACGGTGCTGTCGATGGGGAAAATACCCGAGGCCTCACCGACGCCTACGGCATTCACGCCCGTGAGCATATAGTGAACATAGCCTGCGAGGGTGGTTACATAAGCGATTTCGGGTACGTGGTCCTCACCGTTCAGGATAGCCTGATAAATATGTGAGGCAGTCCATCTCTGGGGAATATTGAAGCCGAGAGCCTCTGTCAGCAGAGCGGAGGCCTCACCCGTGGTGGTGTTTCTCCAGGTACGGAAGGGAGTGAGCAGTCTGCCCTCTTTGTCGAAGGCAAGATAGCCGTGCATCATAGCTGAAATACCCATAGCGCCTACGGTGGTGAGAGCACAGCCGTATTTTTCCTTTACATCTGCCTTAAGCTTCGCGAAGCAGGAGAGAAGAGCCGTGTGGACATCGTCCAGAGAGTAGGTCCAGTAGCCGTTTTCTAATTTGTTTTCCCATTCGTGACTGCCCGAGGCCAGGGGAAGCGCATCCTCGCCGATGAGGACGGCCTTTACTCTCGTGGAGCCCAGCTCGATGCCGAGAGCGGTTTTTCCTTCGGTAATCATTAATTTTTTATCCATTTTTTACCTCATCTGTAGTAAACGCTGCCGAGACGGAGCTCTTTTTTGAAATCAGCGATGTCGGTGTTCTTTCCGATAACCACGGCCTCGATGCCCATAGCATCCGCCCAGTCGCACATCTGCTTCGAGGTCAGGTCGTAGCTGAAGGCTGTGTGGTGTGCGCCGCCTGCCATAAGCCAGGCCTCTACGCCTGTGTAGAAGTCGGGTCTGGGTACCCAGAAGTTAGTGGCGGTGGGAAGAGAAGGCATTTCCTTTTCTGTCTTTATGCAGTCAACCTCATTGATGATGAGACGGAAGCGGTTTCCGAGGTCGACCAGCGAGCAGGCGATACCCTCGCCCTCCTTTGAGGTGAAGACAAGTCTGGCAGGGTCTTCTCTTTCGCCCATGGAAAGGGGCTTACATTTGATGCCGATTTTACCGTCGGCGATGGAGGGACAGATTTCGAGCATATGAGCCTGAAGGATACCCTCCTTACCGGGAACGAGGTTATAGGTGTAGTCCTCGAGCATAGAGGTGCCCTTGGCATTTTCCATGCCCTCGGTCATAATTTTCATAAGTCGTACCATCGCGGCGACCTTCCAGTCACCCTCGGCACCGAAGCCGTAGCCCTTTTCCATCAGTCTCTGGATGGCGAGACCGGGAAGCTGCTTCAGAGCGCCTAAATCTCCGAAGTGGGTTACGATGGCCTGATAGTTCTTTTCCTTAAGGAAGCGCTCAAAGCCGAGCTCGATCTGTGCCTGTGCTTCCACATGTCTGCGAAATTCCGCAGGATCTCTGCCCTCGAGGATAATGTCGTATTTTTCGTAGTATTCGTCAGTGAGTGCCTTTACATCGGAGAGGGAAACAGCGTCCACGCTTTCTGCGATTTCGTTTACGGGATAAGCGTCGATTTCCCAACCGAATTTAAGCTGTGCCTCTACCTTGTCACCCTCGGTAACTGCCACATTTCTCATATTATCGGCTACTCTCATCACGCGGATGTGACTGCTTTCGGCGATGCCTACTGCAGTTCTCATCCAGGCGGCGATTCTTTCCTTGACAGCCTTAAGGGACCAGTGGCCGACCACCGTTTCTCTTTCGATGCCCATACGGGAGAGAATGTGAGCGTATTCTCTGTCACCGTGAGCGGACTGGTTTTCGTTCATAAAGTCCATATCGATGGTGTCGTAGGGGATTTCCTCATTGAACTGTGTATGTAAATGCAGGAGGGGCTTTCTGTACTCCTGATGGCCTAAAATCCAGCTTTTGGCGGGAGAGAAGGT
The DNA here is from genome assembly GCA_045588555.1 of Acutalibacteraceae bacterium. Lineage (GTDB taxonomy): Bacteria > Bacillota > Clostridia > Oscillospirales > Acutalibacteraceae > UBA6857. The sequence continues at coordinate 38,012 of JAZNEL010000051.1, forward strand.
GTGCATCCAGGTGATAACACCTGCGCAGTCTTCGTCCACATTAGCCTCGTTAAAGGTTTTTCTGATGAGCTCGTTTGTGATAAGAGTGGGCTTCCAGATTACCTCGTAGGGGAGAATGCCGCTTTTATTGAGCTCGTCTACGATAATCTTTGAGTGCTCTGCCACATTTCTGAGGCATTCGTCTCCGTAAAGGTCCTGCGAGCCTGTGCAGAACCAGAATTTATAAGCTTTCATTATCTATGTCCTCCTCGGTCATAATTGTTCAGAATAATAATAGCATTTAACGGATATAAAAGTCAATAAGAAAGTTTCGAAAAAAGTAAAATAAAAAAATAAAGAGGAGCTGTAAAAAGCAGAAGTTTTTTACAGCTCCGATTTTGTGCCTTTTTTATTTAATTCATACCTGTCGGTACATTCCCTTGACTGCTGTCATAGCTTTGCTCATAGGCCTGTAAAGAAGGAGCATCAGCACGAAATTCGCCGCACCGTGGACGAAATCCCAGGGAATACCCGCTATCCACCAGGCAAAGGCGGCCTCGACACTGCCTAAAAAGAGGATTTTGCTTACGGCACAGAGAAGACCGAACAGAAGACCGAAAACGCCCGAGATAATCGCCCAGGTGAGAGCCTCGTCGCTTTTTCGGAAAAAACGGGCCGCGATGACGAGCAGAGGCCAGGCGTAAAGGTACATAACCCACCAGTCGCCGAAGCCGAAGACAGCACCCTCGATGAGAGTGAAAACGGGCACGACGAAGTATACCTTGCTACCGAAATGCTTCGAAAACATCAGCAGCCAGAAGGTGGTCAGCTCGATGTTAGGCAGCTCCATCATCGCTACCTTGCACACCTCTATGACCGCTACCGTTATTCCCACGAGAGCCACATCGAAAACGGAGACCTTTTTCATAATCAGTAGGTGCTGTAGACGATTTTAAATGCATCACCGTCGTTTACGGGCTGCTCGGATACACCGTAGTTACAGTATTCACCGTTTACATAAAATGCCCAGTAGGAGGAGTCGACGGTGAAGTCAGCCGTAATACCGTTTACTTCGCTGACGGTGAAGCCGTACTGTCCCTCGGAGCCGTCGAAGGTGAGACCCTCGGCCGCCTCCATGGCGCCGATGAGATATTCCGCGTCGGTTTCTACCTCATAAACGGTGGATTTCTCCTCGTTGTCCACTACCTCGATGGTGATTTCCTTTACTCCCTCTGCGGGCTTTTCGCTGAAGGCAGACCATGCGAAGAACATACCTGCCGCCAGAACTACCGCCAGAAGGAGCGCGATAATGTGTTTCTTTTTCATTACTTTCATTTCCTTTCTTTTTTTTGCCTGTCAATAAAAAGATTGTGAGCAAACATTTCCAGGAAACAAAAAACGACCCGAAAAGGTCGCAAAGGCACACAGTTATCCTTGGGTGACAGCTCTGCCACCCCATTAAAATGTCCTTGCGTTAAGCCGGTGTCTCGCGGCTCCACAATATCGTTACGGGCAGGTCTTCTGACTTCGGCTTTCATCACCCTTTTCCGTCTTCTCATCTCATAAGTCAGCGGATAATTCTGCCGACGCGGAGACAATGACATAGTGGAAAAGGACTCCTTCCTTACAGCGACGAGTTCGTGAGGGATTTTCACCCTGCTTCCCTTTTCACCTGACAGCAAGATTAGCTCTTACTGCCCGACACCTGTAACGTTTTTATTAACTTTTTTTACTGAGAGGTACTTTGCACCTCTACGGATTAAAATAACATAAAAAAAACTCTCTGTCAACACCTTTTTTTCTTGACTAAAAGGAAAGTTTGCTTTATACTTATAATGTATAATTATATATAATAAGTAAAGAGGTAGCGAAAATGAAGCCCATTACCGAAAAAGCCAAGGAAAACATCATCGTCGTAGCACACAGAGGTGCCTGCGGAGGTAATATTCCCTGTAACACTCTCGCCTCCTACGAAATCGCCCTAAAGCAGGGCGCGGATATGATAGAGGCGGATGTGAGCGTAAGCGGTGACGGAAAGCTTTATCTTTTTCATCCGATGATGGAGCCGGCTCATTTTCTTTTACCTCCCGTGTTCCGTTTTTTACCCCTGAATGTGATAAAAAAACAGCACTATGTGAATTATGACTGCACGAAAACGCAGTTTACCGTTCCCGACTTCGACGAGTTTCTCGAGACCTTTAAGGACAGATGCTACATAAATATCGACAAATTCTGGTCAGCACCCGAAAAGATTTACTCTGCCGTAAAAAGACACGGAATGACAGAGCAGTGCCTCGTAAAAAGCAAGCCCTCGAAAAAGGTTTTCGACCTTCTGGAGCAGCTTGCACCTGACCTGCCCTTTATTCCCATCGTAAGCGAGAAGCACGGCTGTCACGAAGAGCTGATGAAAAGAAGGCTTAACTACATCGGAGCCGAGGTTCTTTTTAAGGACGACAGCTCCTATCTGGCATCGGAGGAGTTTACGGAAAAAATGCACTCGGACGGTAAGCTGCTGTGGGTTAACGCTATCATTTACGATTACCGTAAGCAGCTCGCGGGCGGTCACAGCGACGACAGCGCGCTGACGGTGAGCGAGGACTACGGATGGGGCTGGCTGGCAGACAGAGGCTTCGACTTTATCCAGACCGACTGGACGGGAATGGTCACCGACTATCTCAAAAGAACGGACAGATACTATAAAAAGGAGAAGGTCAATGAAAAATAAGCTGGTAATTTTCGACTGCTTCGGTGTTATCTTCGATGAAATCGCACCTGTCTTTTTCAGAAGGCATTTCGACGAAGAAACAGCGAAGGCGCTGAAGGATAAATACTTCATTCCCGCCGATCTCGGCGAAATAACCCGTGAGGAGCTTTTCGACCGTATGTCGGCAGAGCTCGGAATGAAAAAGGAGGACATCCTTACCGAATGGAACGGACTGATTCATCTGCGTCCCTATATGGTGGAGGAAATCAAAAGAATCCGCGAGGGAGCGGATGTGGCGCTTCTGTCTAATGCGCCTCTCGGCTTCGTGGAGGGACTTTTCGAGGAAAAGGGCATCACGGGACTTTTCGACAGGATGTTTGTTTCCTCGGCTCTGAAAATGGCAAAGCCAGACCCGAAAATTTATCTTCACTGTGTCTCCTCCTTCGGCAAGGATTACGAGGAGATTTATATGGTCGATGACAGTCTGCCGAATGTGGAGGGGCTCGGCGAGTTCGGCATTATCGGCGTTCACTTTAAAAACGCGGAAAGTCTCCGTAGGATAAATTTATAAAAGGAGAAAATGGAAATGGAAAACAGTAAAGCATTGATTTTTAAAAGGCTCACTGCCCTTATGATGGCAGTGCTGACGGTGTTCACCGTGAGCTGTACTCCCGTTTTTGCGGTACAGGGTGAGGAGCCCGTATATATAGCCGCTGCGGGTGAGGAGCTTTACGAAAGCCTGCAGGAGGCAGTGGATGCCGCCGAGGGCGAGACCGTAATCACTCTTAAGGCCGATGCCGAGGGTGACGGAGTCGTAGTTCCCGCAGGAAAGGACATCGTTTTCGACTTTGACGGACATACCTACACCGTAAGCGGAGAGCTTGTAGGCTCG
>JAZNEL010000052.1:0-5909 GCA_045588555.1 Acutalibacteraceae bacterium
CCGGGAAGATAAGGCGATGCCGACACAACAGATAAACCACAGCAAATGCTGTGGTTTTTTATTTTTTATTTTTGCGAAAACTATTGACAAACGGATTTAATATGTGTATAATATTTCCTGTTGATTGAACGAATGCGTATGTAAAAGCGATCGTCAGTCGGTGTTTTTAGCGATGAGGGTCCACCCGTTCCCATCCCGAACACGGTAGTTAAGCTCATCAGTGCTGACAATACTTGGCTGGAAGCGGCCCGGGAAGATAAGGCGATGCCGACACAACAGATAAACCACAGCAAATGCTGTGGTTTTTATTTTTTTGTTTATAATCTTATTGCGAAAAGCTCTGCTGCCCCGCCGATTCAGAAGGGTCAGATTTTCTCTTCCCATTCCTTCTCTCTGAATCCCGTCAACACGAAAGTCTTGCCCACGAGAAGCGGTCTTTTCACGAGCATACCGTCGGTAGCTAGAAGAGAAAGCATTTCCTTTTCGCTCATAGCCGGGAGCTTTTCCTTAAGTGCCATGGATTTATATAAAAGTCCGCTTGTGTTAAAGAACTTTTTAAGAGGCAGACCGCTTAAGGCATACCATTCCTCTAACTCCTCCACGGTCGGATTTTCCGCTTTAATATCTCTCATTTCATATTCTGCCCCTTTTTCATCGAGCCATTTTTTCGCCCTCTGACAGGTAGTGCATTTAGGATAACAAATAAATTTAAGCATACCATTTCTCCTTTATTCTATTACTTCCAGATAAAAGCTTACGGGACGGAAGCCGTCATTACAGGAAAGCATAGCGGACCTTTTATCTTTCATCCATCCCTCATAAAAGTCCTCGCCGCCGTGAGCGAGCGTCATAACGAAGGGAGACAGCGTTTCCCAGGCACTGTCACAAAAGCCGTCAGGCTTTTTCCAGCCCTCGCAGATAAAGGTCTGTCCCTCCTCTATGTCACAGGCATGCTCTATGGGATTTTCGTATTTCTCTATCAGGTCATCATACCTTGCCTTTCGCATAACAGTGATTTTTACTCTGTTCATTTTCTCACTTCCTTTATGCTATTCTACCACAGTTATGCTTTAATGTAAACTGAATTTTGGGTTGGGGTGAAGATAATTTGTGGGAGGAAAAGCAAAGACATCAAATTTATCTTCTCTCTTCCAAGCCGCTATGGCTTCACATAGAAAAATTTTCTCCAACAAAGTACACCGCCATAAAAAACACAGCCTTTGATTAATTTTTCTGAAAAAGCAACAAATGAGTTGCACACCTCACTGCAGAATGGTATAATTGTATTAATCGAACAGAAAAGGAGCTTTACTATGAAATACATTACCCCCTTTACCCCGGAAGAAAAAATCTCACAGGTCGCTCTGGGCTGTATGAGAATCGGCGAAAAAAGCGACAGGGAGATGGATTTCTACCTCAACAATGCCGTAGAGCTTGGCTTCAATTACTTCGACCACGCCGACATTTACGGCAGAGGCAAATGCGAGGAGGTGTTCGGTGCGGCACTTAAAAGAAATCCTGTCTTAAGGGAAAAAATTTACATTCAGACCAAATGCTCCATTGTCCCCGGTAAAATGTACGATTTTTCCAAAGAGCACATCCTTTCCGCTGTGGACGGCTCACTGAAAAGACTCGGTCTCGAGAGAGTGGACACACTTCTTTTACACCGACCCGATTTGCTTATGGAGCCCGATGAGGTAGCCGAAGCCTTCGACGAGCTGAAAAGTTCGGGCAAGGTAAAGTATTTCGGTGTTTCAAATCACAGTCCTATGCAGATTGAGCTTCTTAAAAAAAGCGTAAAACAGCCCTTACTCTTTAATCAGATGCAGTTATCCGTTACAAATGCCGCTATGATTGCGAGCGGTGCCAATGTAAACCTTCCCAATTCCGACGGCGTGAATTACGACGGCTATCTCCGCGATTACTGCAGACTTAACGGCATCACCGTTCAGCCCTGGTCGCCTCTGCAGTTCGGCTTCATCGAGGGAAGCTTCCTGAAAAATAAAAGGTATAAGGATTTACACAAGGTAATCGACGAGGTAGCTGAAAAATACGGCATTACCGACACGGGTGTGGCCATCGCATGGCTTCTCCGCCTTCCCGAAAAAATGCAGCCCATCGTCGGCTCTACCAATCCCGGCCGTATCAAGGCAATATCCGAGGCCTCCGATGTGACTCTCTCTAAAGAGGACTGGTACAGGATTTATCTTGCCGCAGGATATAAATTGCCTTAATTCTTAAGTTTTCCTTAAATCGACCGTGGAGCTGTTGCCTTGCGGTCTTTTCTTATGCTAAACTGAAGGCAGAGGTGATGCTTGTGAAAAAAGCTGTAAAAGCCGCCGCCACTGTCTGCGGTGTGCTTCTTTTAGGCAACGGACTTCTGATGTCGGTTATCGCTAACTTTAACATCGGTCTTCTGCCCGTGTACGGTCTCGGTGCCGTGCTGACCCTTTACGGAGTATTTTTTGACAGAATTAAAAACAGGCTGATTATCGATGTGCTTTTAGGCATCGGACTTACTGTGCTGATTTCCTTCGGTATCTTTATCGGAGCTTACGGCGGCAACGACACGGCAGATTATGAGGAAGAAACGGTCATCGTCCTCGGCTGCGGTATACGGGGCGAAAAAGTAAGCGTAGGACTGGCCAAGCGCCTCGATAAGGCCTACGAATACCACACGAAAAACCCCGATGCTGTAATTATCGTCTCGGGCGGTCAGGGTCCGCAGGAGGATATACCGGAAGCTCTCGCTATGAAGCGCTATCTGACAGAAAAGGGTGTGCCCGAGGAGCGGATAATTATGGAGGACAAATCAACCTCCACCATTACGAATTTCAGAAACTCCTATGCTATAATGCAGGAAAAGGGTATGTCAACCTCATCTGTGGTTTTCGTCACTAACGGTTATCACGTTTACCGTTCCTCCTGGTATGCAAAGAACGAAGGCTTCCTTGAAGCGTCACATCTGGGAACAGATATAATATGGTACACGGTGCCGATGAACTATATGAGAGAAATGCTCGCCATAGTCAAAATGTGGGTAATAGACCAACGCTCCCCTCAGACAATATGACAAAAAAACACCGCAGACTGAATCTGCGGTGTAAAATTCTATCTTGCCCTAATCAGAAAAGAATTATAAGGAACTGTGACACAAGCACTACTGCGATAAGTGCGATGGGATAGGTGGAAGCATAAGCGGCTGCCACATCCTCGGTGCCTGCTGTACCGATGAGGGTACCGAGAGCGGGAGTGGAGGTCATACCGCCGGTGATTGAGCCGAGGTTATTGAGAAGGCTTAATTTAAGGACATACTTGGCGAAAAGGTAGCCGATGATGAGGGGAAGAAGTGTCATTACGATACCGTAAACGAAGTACATAGCATCGAAGTTTTCTACAAATTCGGCACCGCCGGGGATACCTGCGCCGACGAGGAAGAGAACGAGACCCAGCTCACGGAAAAGCTTGAGAGTGCTCTGCTCGGGCATAATGCTTATTTTACCGATACGGCCGAAGTGTCCGAGCACCAGACTCGATAAAAGGCATCCGCCTGTAGTGGTGAGAGAGAAGCAGGTGCCGTCAAGACCTGCGGAGGACAGAGGAATCTTAATCTGACCGAGAAGTGAGCCGATAATAGCGGCAAGAGAGAAGGCGGCGATACCCATATGGTCGATGTGGAAAAGCTTACCTGTATAGGCTTTCTTTTCAGATTCAGCCTTGACTACGAGTTTAGCGCGCTCCTCGTCCATATTTGCCTTTGTAAGCTTGGGGATAATCTGAACGAAAAGAACTACTCCGATAACGCCGAAGATGTAAGCGATACCGTGACCTACGGAAACGAGAGCCTGGTATTCCTCTGCTACGGTAGCTTTGGCGGCAGAGAAGGCAGGAGTAGAGGTAAGAGAGCCGGAGAGAAGACCGACGATCATAGCTACGAAGCCGTCCTGATCGGTGATAGAACCGCCGTAGCCTACTACCTCACCCATAGCGATACAGCCTGCTGCAGAGAGACCGCCTGCGAGGATGATAATGAGGCCTAAAAGAACATAGGATTTGAAGTTTCTTTTGAAATTGCCGAAGAATTTGGGTCCTGCGATGAAGCCTACGGATGTTACGAAAAGGACGAGACCGAGAGATTCGACAAGTGAAAGGCCTGCGCTGAAATCGTAGGGCTTTGAGGAAAGAGCGAATACTAACTGTCCGTCAGAGTTTACGCTGAAAGCAAGAGCACCGAGGATAAGAGCCACGATGAATACGCCTGCGTCACCGAGAGAAACGCCCTTTACGGTGATTCTGCCGAGAGCATAACCGCCGAAGAGAACAGCGAACACGACTAAAAGCAGGGTAGAGATGTTACTGATGGAGATAACTCCGCCTAAGAAACTCATAATTGAGACCTCCGATGTTTTATTGTTATATTACGGTATATCATTTTTACCTCGGATATTTTATCATTTCCCCTAAAAAAAGACAAGAATAAAATTGTACAAACATAACAAATTTAACTATTATGTTTTGTTAAATAAGCATAGGAACTAATGATAATAAAGAAATAAAAACACAGTCTCAAAAAAAATAAAAAACTTCGGAAAAACACTTGACATTTCCTGTACAGATGTGTATAATATCACTTGTTCGTTGCGGAATTGTGTAAGGGTAGCACAGCAGACTCTGACTCTGTTTGTCTGGGTTCGAATCCTAGTTCCGCAGCCAAAAATCGACGAATTTCGACAGAAGTTCGTCGATTTTTACTTATTACTTCTTCACTATTCACTCTTCACTAACCTTCGTGTCGATTTTTGGGAAGTAATAAGTAAGAGGTAATAGTGAAGAAGTGTGTGCCTTCGGCAAAACGAAATTGCCTTACAGGCAAACGGATTGACTTTTTCAGTTTGTTGTTATAGAATAAATCCGAGGTGTTAATATGAGCAGAATTAAAACTACGGAAAATCAAACAAAAAATCTCATTTTGCAAAAAATAGTTGACGGATGCATTGTTGTTTTGATTTCAATGTTTGTTTTGGTTGTTTACGAGGATGCTTGGACTATTGAACACATAAAAGATAATATGTTTGCTATTCATTTTAATATGTTCAGCTTGTATTATCTATTGGCATTTACTTTATTTATGTATGTTGCTCCTAATTTTTATGAATTTATTAGCAACAGAAGAATACTGTACCGATATAATAACGAAAAACGAATTTCTTCTAAACTTGCTCGATTTTTAAAGATTGTTCTGATATCATTTTTTATTATTTTATTATCGGTGCTGTTTACCGACAGGTATTCAAGGATTGAGTTTTATAATGACGGTAGTATTCTTGAGTATAACAGACAAAATCAGGTTGTTAATGGATATAACAAAAGTGATATTGATTTTATAGAGTTAAGAACAAATCACAGTATTGGCGGTAGACATATTACATATTGGACTGAAGCAGTTATTAATTTAAAAGATAAAAGTTTCTGCTTGACAGAGGGAAATTATATTACACCCGATAATTACGAGACTAATTATGAAACCGAACGAAGCTTATACGGGCTCAAAAAGATAATAGAAAATTTTCCAGATATGATTAAAATTGATGCGGAAAATATAGATACTCTATTACATGTTGAATGGGTTAATTATACCCAAGAGCAAGCAAAGAAATTGTGTGAAATCTTTGAAGTGGATTATGATGAAATGATGCTTTGGCTTAAAGCGGAATGGGATATAGTTCTGGAGCCTTAAAAGAAATTTGTTGCTATTTTAAGCTGTAAACACAAAAAATCGACAAGTTTCGACTTGTCGATTTTTCATTTATGTCCGCAGGACATAACTTCGTTACGAGCGAAGCGAGTACTTCGTTTGACAGCTTGCTGTCAACTTCATTGTCCGAGAAGCGGACATAAACGAATGAAGT
>JAZNEL010000053.1:0-56825 GCA_045588555.1 Acutalibacteraceae bacterium
TTTTTGCCAAAAGCCTCGCAAGGCGGCAGCCTTGCTTCATTTTGTGGCTTCAATACAAGAAATTTTCAGTTCTTACGAAACTGCGAAGCACTTTAAAATGCGAAATAGTCTTGCAAGAAAAGGCAAAAATCACCGATAATGCTGACGCATATCGGTGGTTTCTAACGCGTTATTGTGAGATTATTTCACATTTTAAAGAAATACTTCCTTATGGAGTGTCGGCTTATACTCGCCACCCTAAACTAAAAGATGCTGAACATCTCCTCGGTTATAATCTCCGTGTAATCGTTCAGAGCCTGAAAGTCCATAACCTCGATGTATTCCTTTTCGAGGCTGTCGTGGATTTCCTTGGCCTTTTTCAGCGAATTTACGCTCTCACCGATAAGGTGGGAGCATAATTTTTTACCCCGACGGAGCCTCTGACTGTAGCTCTCCGCCTCCTCACGCATAAACCTTTTGCAGTGAATAAGCCTGTCGCACTGAAGTGAGATATTATGCTCCTTTTTCACCGTCAGCAGGGCAAGACCTACCTCGGGAATAATGATGTGCTCACAGTCGCCTCTCGGTCTCATCGGGCACTGACAGAAAATCACATCGTATCCGTTTCTGATGGCAAGGTCGCCTATTCTCTGACAGATGAGAGGAGAAACGGCGGAATAATTATCCTTTATGCCGATTACTCTTACCGCCTGCGCTCTGACTGTTTCATCGAGGAAAACCACTCCCTCGGGAGTTATGCCGCTTATGAATCTGCGTGTTCTTTTTCCCGGAGCCTTTTTTCTTTTCACAGGCATTTCCCTCGAAACGAAGCGGACAGCAAAGCTGTTTACCTTTTCTTCCTTAATAAAGGACGAGGCCAGACGGATATTTTCGTCATTTATGGCGCCTGCCGCCGAAAGATATTTTGCCGAGCGGAAGTGATGCATAGAGTTTTCCAGGGTGAGAGAGCGGATGAGCTCACTTTTCTGTGCCAGCTTTTTCTTGTCCCAGAAATCACCCGTGTTTATTATATTTTCCACCGCACCGGGGAACTTCGGCTCAAGAGTGTGGGGTGAAGTGCCGTCGATAACGGAAATGCCGATGTCCCTGACGATGATTCCGTCGAGACTGTGCGGGTCCGAGGAGCAGTATATAAGCTCCGTTTCGTATCCCATTTCTTCAGCCCTGCGGGCTACCTTTTTCATCAGAGTGGATTTTCCCGTTCCGGGACCGCCTTTTATGATGTAGGGATGATGATTTTTATAGGGATTGTAAATTTCCTCGAAAAAGGAGCAGAAGCCGATAGGGGAATTAGCTCCCATAAATGAACTGATTACGCGGGACATAAAAAGCCTCCTTAAATTTTTTCATTATTATTTTATTCCTTTAAGCAAAAAATGTCCCTGCTTTTTCATCTTTGTATTGATTTTTGAAAGTGTTTTGGTGTATTATGTAAGGTGAAGAAATATGACAGGAGATGTTACTTATGATATGTGAAAGCATTACGAAGCTGGTACAGTACGGTCTTGACTGCGGTCTTATCGAACAGGAAGATAAAATCTATACTACTAACCGTATCCTCGAAATTCTCGGTCTGGACGAATATGAGGAAGTCGCAGACTGCGAATGGGATAATTTAGAGGATATACTTAAGGATATTCTCGATTACGCCTGCGAAAATGGCATCATCGAGGATACTCTGACTAACAGAGACCTTTTCGATACCCGGGTTATGAGTGCACTCGTTCCCAGACCCAGTGAGGTTATCTCTCATTTCGATGCTCTTTATGCCGTGTCTCCCGAAATGGCTACCGATTATTACTATAAGCTCAGCAGAGACACAGACTACATCAGACGCTACAGAGTATGTAAGGATCTTAAGTGGAAAACCGAAAGCGACTACGGTGAAATCGACATCACCGTAAATCTCTCAAAGCCCGAAAAGGATCCGAAGGACATCGCCGCGGCCAAAAACGCCAAGCAGAGCTCTTATCCCAAATGTCTCCTCTGCGTGGAAAACGAGGGCTATGCCGGCAGACTTAACCATCCCGCCAGACAGAATCACAGAATTATTCCCATCGAAATCGACGGCAAGCAGTGGGGCTTCCAGTATTCTCCCTATGTTTACTATAACGAGCACTGCATCGTTTTTAACAGCGAGCATACACCGATGAAAATCGACGAGGGTGCCTTCAGAAAGCTTTTCGACTTCGTTAAGCTCTTCCCCCATTACTTCGTAGGCTCAAATGCTGACCTTCCCATCGTAGGCGGCTCTATCCTCTCCCACGAGCATTTCCAGGGCGGTAACTACGAATTTGCTATGGCAAAGGCTCCCGTAGAAAAAGCCTTCAGCCTCTGCGGCTACGAGGATTTAAGCGTAGGTATCGTAAAATGGCCTATGTCCGTCATCAGAGTAAGCGGTGAGGACACGGAAAAAATCGTTTCTCTTTCGGCTAAAATTCTCGACGCCTGGAGAGAATATACCGACGAGGAGGCCTTCATTTTCGCAGAAACCGACGGCACTCTCCATAACACCATCACACCCATCGCCAGAAAAAGAGGCGACAGATTCGAGCTCGATCTCGTTCTTCGTAATAACATCACCACCGACGAGCATCCCGACGGTGTCTACCATCCGCATAAGGAATTACATAACATCAAAAAGGAAAATATCGGTCTCATCGAGGTTATGGGTCTGGCCGTGCTTCCCTCCCGTCTTAAGGCCGAGCTGGCCAAGGTAGAGGAATTTATCCTCGAGGGAAAGGACCTTTCCTCTGACGAGACAGTAGCCAAGCATGCCGAATGGGTAAGCTCCTTTAAAGATAATTATGAGCTTACAGAAGAAAATATCGATACTATCGTGAAAAAAGAGGTAGGCAAGGTATTCGTTAAATGCCTCGAGCACGCAGGTGTTTATAAAAGAGACGAAAAGGGTATGGAGGCCTTTGAGCGCTTTATCCGCTTCGTAGCAAATAAATAATTCTGTACCCGTTTATTTTTCCGGAGTACAGTTAATAATGAAAAAGAAAGAAAACAAGGAGTAAGAAATTATGCGTGAAATTCTTAATCTGAACAGCTCATGGACATTTACCAAAGAGGGCGTAAGCGAAACCGTAAATCTTCCCCATTCCTGGAACGCTGTCGACGGACAGGACGGCGGCGCCGACTATTACAGAGGCACCTGCCGCTATGCCAAAACCGTCAGAAAAAGTGAGCTTCCCGAGGCTGACCGCTACTATCTGGAAATCAGAGGCGCTAACTCCTCTGCTACGGTTTATGTCGGTGGTAAAAAATTAGCCGAGCACCACGGCGGTTATTCCACCTGGAGAGTAAATCTCACAGACGAAATGACCGACGAAACTCTCATCGAAATCGATGTGGATAACTCACCTAACGACAGAGTTTATCCCCAGATGGCTGACTTTACCTTCTACGGCGGTATTTACCGTGATGTAAACCTCATCTGTGTACCCGAATCACATTTCGACCTGGACTATTACGGCACACCCGGCATCAAAATCACACCTGAAATCAAGGGTGAGAATGCAGAAATCGAGGTAGAGGTATACCTTACCGATAAAAAGGATACACAGAAAATACGCTATACCATCCTCGATGCAGAGGGTGCTGAAATCGCATCAAAGACCACCGATGACGACGATGAGGATTTCGAAATCAAAAATGTTCATCTCTGGAACGGCAGAAAGGATCCTTACCTTTACACCGCAAAGGCAGAGCTTTTAGAGGGTGACACAGTGCTCGACACCGTTTCCGCACGCTTCGGCTGCCGCACCTTTAAAATCGATCCCGAAAAGGGCTTCTTCCTTAACGGCAAGGAATATCCTCTCCACGGTGTTTCCCGCCATCAGGACCGTCTGGGCATCGGTAACGCTCTGCTTCCCGAGCATCATAAGGAGGATATGGACCTTATCTGTGAGGTAGGCGCAAATACCATCCGTCTTGCCCATTATCAGCACGATCAGTATTTTTATGACCTTTGTGACGAAAGAGGTATGGTCGTATGGGCAGAAATTCCCTACATTTCACAGCATATGGCTACAGGCAGAGAAAACACGATCAGCCAGATGAAGGAACTCATCACCCAGAATTATAACCATGCCTCCATCGTGGTATGGGGTCTTTCAAACGAAATAACCATGCACGGTGCCGCCGACCCCGATCTTATCGAAAACCATAAGATTCTTAACGATATGGCACACAAAATGGACAAGACAAGACTTACCACCATCGCCTGTCTTTCGATGTGTGACCCGAACAGCGAATATGTTAAAATCCCCGATGTTATTTCCTATAACCATTACTTCGGCTGGTACGGCGGTGAGACCTCGATGAACGGTCCCTGGTTCGACAAATTCCATAAGAACCATCCCACCATTCCCATCGGCTGCAGTGAATACGGCTGTGAGGCTCTCAACTGGCACACCTCAAATCCCACACAGGGCGACTACACCGAGGAATACCAGGCTTATTACCACGAGGAGCTTATCAAGCAGCTCTTCACCCGTAAATATATCTGGTCGACCCACGTATGGAATATGTTTGACTTCGGTGCAGATGCCCGTCAGGAGGGCGGTGAAAACGGTCAGAACCATAAGGGTCTGATGACTATGGACAGAAGGTATAAGAAGGATTCCTTCTATGCTTATAAGGCATGGCTTTCCGACGAGCCCTTCGTTCACATCTGCGGTAAAAGATACATCGACCGCGTAGAGGCCGTAACCAAAATCACCGTTTACTCGAATCTTCCCGAGGTAGAGCTTTTCGCTAACGGCGAATCTCTCGGCAAAAAGACAGCCGACGACCATTTCTTCCGCTTCGATGTACCCAATACAGGCGAAACCGTTCTCACTGCAGTAGCAGGCGACTGTAAGGATGAAAGCAGAATCAGAAAGGTCGAGGAGCTTAATCAGGAATACATCTTTAAGGAAAAGGGTGCCATCCTTAACTGGTTTGACATCACCACTCCCGAGGGATACTATAACATTAACGATAAATTCTCCGAAATCTGCAAATCCTTTAAGGGTAAACTCATCACCGTTTCTTTTGTTCTTCTTCTTCTTAAAAAGTTCAAGGCTACAAAGAAGGACGACGGCAGCAGCAAGAAAAAGGGCGGTGGAGGTCTTCCCGGCGGTATGAAGCCCTCAAAGGAGCTTTTACAGATGGCAGGTGCATTCTCTATTTTAAGAATCGCTAACCTCATCGGTGCTATGGAAGTGAAGTTCACTAAGGAAGAGCTTCTCGAAATCAACGCAAAGCTCAACAAGGTGAAGAAGGTATAATTCCCTAACTGAAAAGGGCTGTAAAAAAGTAAAACAGACAGAGGGCTTCTTCGGATTTAAAAATCCGGAGAGGCCCTTTAAAACATAAAGAATTTTCAAGTCTTGCTCATTCTGCGCATTTTTTCACGCCCCTTACCTGAAATAAAAAAACAATGAAAATTTTTCCATTTTCTCTTGACAAACCTCTTTAACAGTGATATTATTTATGCAGTTAGTTATAACTAATTTTATTTTTGCTCCGTCAGTTAGTTTAACCTAATCACATTCAGCGAGGTATTATTTTATGAATTTATCACAGGCACAGGAAGGAAAAGAATACATAATCAGGGACATCGTTACGGACGATGAGGAGCTTGATGCGTTCCTTTTTTCCCTCGGCTGCTACAGCGGGGAGCCTATCACCGTAATATCTCATCTTAAAGGTGGCTGTGTGGTTTCCATAAAGGACGGAAGATATAATATTGACCGTCAGCTGGCTGAAGCTATTGCGATATAAAACTACGGCAGATTAATTTCTGCCGATAATTTAAAAAATCGAGTTAGTCTTGTATAACTCGAAGTGTCTTAAATAAAAGAAAGCAGAGGAATTATTTATGAGAATTGCACTTACAGGCAATCCGAACAGCGGTAAAACCACCATGTATAATGCTCTTACGGGCAGTAACGAAAAGGTGGGTAACTGGGCAGGTGTTACCGTCGAAAAAAAGGAACACGCTGTCAAAAAGATTTATTGTGACGGCAAGGATAGCATTATAGCCGTCGACCTTCCCGGTGCTTACTCAATGTCACCCTTCACCTCCGAGGAAAGCGTAACCCGTGACTATGTTAAAAACGAAAATCCCGATGTTATCATAAACATCGTCGATGCCACCAACTTAAGCAGAAGCCTTTTCTTTACCACCCAGCTTTTAGAGCTCGGAATCCCTATGGTAGTGGCTCTCAATAAAACCGACATAAACAGAAAAAAGGAAACGAAAATCAACATAAAAGTACTTTCACAGCTTTTAGGCTGTCCCGTTATCGAGACGGTTTCCACCTCATCAGACGGTCTTTCCGCAGTGATGAAGGCCGCCATCGGTCAGGTGGGTAAAGACCAGTCCGCCCCCTACAGGCAGGGAAGCGTGGATATGACAGACAAAAAAGCTGTTTCCGAGGCAGATAAAAAACGCTTCGCTTTCGTCAATGAAATCGTCTCTGCCACCCAGAAAAGAAAAATTTTTACCAATGTAAGAAATTATCAGGATAAAATAGATGCAGTTCTTACGAGCAGATGGCTCGGTATCCCCATTTTCGCCGTAATTATGTTCGCCGTATTCTGGATTTCACAGGCAGGCCCCGGTGTGTGGATTGCAGAGGGCTATGAGCTTAAAAACGGCACGGTTATTCCCGGTCTTGTCACTCTCCTTGAAGGCTTTCAGGCCTGGGTAGGCGGCTTCCTCGAAAACGCAAGCCCCTTCCTTTATGCCCTTCTCATTGACGGTGTAATCGGCGGTGTTATCGCTGTCGTGGGCTTCCTTCCTCTGGTTATGGTTATGTATTTCCTCATCGCATTACTCGAGGACTGCGGTTATATGGCCAGAGTTTCCGTTATTTTGGACCCGATTTTCAAAAAGGTAGGACTTTCGGGCAAATCCGTTATCCCCTTCGTTATCGGTACAGGCTGTGCTATCCCCGGTGTTATGGCCTGCCGAACCATCCGTAATGACCGCGAGAGAAGAGCTACTGCCATGCTCGCTCCCTTTATGCCCTGCGGCGCGAAGCTTCCCGTCATCACTCTTTTTGCAGGTGCCTTCTTTGAGGATGCCACATGGGTAGGCCCCATAATGTATTTCGTGGGCATTGTGATTATCTTCTTCGCCGCCCTTATCATAAATAAAATCACGGGCAATTCAAAGAAAAAATCCTTCTTCATTATTGAGCTTCCCGAATATAAAATGCCCTCCTTTAAGAGAGCCTTTAAATCAATGTGCAGCCGAGGCTGGGCATACATAGTAAAGGCGGCTACGATTATTCTGCTGTGTAATACTGCAGTACAGATTATGCAGTCCTTTACCTGGAATTTGCAGGAGGCTGAAACTGCAGACGCTTCTATCCTCGCTTCGATTGCAGGCCCCTTTGCTTATGTGCTTGTTCCCGTGGCGGGAGTTCTTTCCTGGCAGCTTGCCGCCGCCGCCATAACAGGCTTCATCGCCAAGGAAAATGTGGTAGGTACTCTGGCTGTTTGCTTCATCGGTCTGGAAAATCTTATCGACACAGAGGAGCTCGCTCTTATCGAGGGTGCAGGTGCCGAGGCGGCAGGAGTTATGGCTATAACCAAGGTAGCCGCTCTGGCTTATCTTATGTTTAATCTTTTCACTCCTCCCTGCTTCGCGGCTATGGGTGCTATGAACAGCGAGATGAAAAGTGCGAAATGGCTCTGGGGTGCTATCGGCTTCCAGCTCGGCACGGGCTTCACCGTTGGCTATCTCGTTTATCAGGTAGGTACTCTTATCACCACAGGCTCTCTCGGTGCGGGCTTCTTCCCCGGACTTATCGCTGTTATCGTCTTCGGTGGAATTTTAATCGCCCTTTCCGTAAATGCCTCCAAAAAGGTGAAGGCTGAACAGGCTCTTAAGGCAAAGAAAAAGCAGGCAGTGAAATAATCTGCCGAAAAGGAAGTAGCTATGGAAAATATTATAATAATCGCTTTGGTCGTGCTTATTGTTCTTGCGGCAGGTGCTTATGTTTACAGAGAAAAGAAAAAAGGTAAAAAGTGCATCGGCTGTCCCGAGGGGGGAAAGTGCACCTCGGGTAACTGTCAGAGCTGCAGCTTTATTAAACAATAACATAACAGTCACCCGCTTTAAGGCGGGTGATTTTTTCTGCCTTTCAATCTGCAGTACAGTCCGCAATTCTCCGCACCCTTGCCCGTAAATCGTAGGGGCGACCAATGGTCGTCTTTTTCAGTTTGCAAGCATTAAGGTTTTTACGCTCAAGCCGCTCGGGCTTTTACTTTGCCCGGGTCGGCAAAGTAAACAAAGCGCCCTTGTCGGAAACAAGCCGAACCCGAAAACGGTATAAAGGCTTAATATGACCTTTACCGTGTGCCCTTATTTCACTCTTTGCTGAACTTTACCTTTTCCGTTACCGCTTTCTAGAGTTCTACGCCTTGCCTTACCGACAGAGTGAGGGTACAGAGTGCTTTTTATTTTATGCTGTGCAGTGAAATCGCTGCCTTTGCTCCCTCATCGCACAGATATTTCGTCTGGTCTGCAGGCGACTTCGTCACCTGACGCTTCGTCTCCCGAGGTACCTTTGCTCCGACAGTCGCTTCCCGCTCTGTCTGCTTTTCCGAAAGGCTTTACAGGTAAGCTTCTGCATTAAATTTTTAGGTCGTACATACAACCAAAAGCACGGAGCTTATTCCTTTATCACGCTTTCCTCCACAGGTCAGAAAAAGCATTTCAGTAGGTTGCCCCGTAAAGAGGGAGTACGCATCTCGGTGCGGACATAAAAGGGAGCCACGGGAAAGCCCGACGGAAAACGGAGAGACGGTAATCTTTCAGCGGTGATAATCTGTATTTTTTCGGTAGTGCAGTTTGTAAAGAAAAAACACAACGGCAGAATGAGGAAGTGGCATAAATTCATTATTAAGCCTTATTCCGAAAAAAACAAAATTATCATCCGACTAGTCGTATATTCATAGTAGCCGAAGAATGATTTTGGTTACTTTTGTCGAAACAAAAGTAACTCTGCGAAGCTGTAGTCGCTGAAAGTTTTAACACTGTAAATTTTATATGACTAAAACTCGGGATAAAAAATGATTGTTTCTGAATAAAAAAAGCAGACGACCAATGGTCGCCCCTACGATTTAGCAATTTTAAATAATAAATAATAAATAAAAAAGCCTCCCCTGATTTCAGGGGAGGTGGCACGCTCTGCGTGACGGAGGGGTTTTTGAGATGTCGAGGACACCATCCCCCACGGAAACCATAATGAAAAAAGCAGGCGGATATTATCCGCCCCTACCGTTTACTGATAATTACCTTTTTATATTAACCGTGAAATAATTAATCCCGCCACTATTCCGCCGAGAACGGAAAGAACAATTTTCAGCACGGCAGTAGTCCTGTCACCCTTGATTTTCGTGGGTGGTGCCTTGTCCGTTCTGCCGGCGATAATGCCCGCCCTTTCTCTTATCTTGCCCTCGCTGATGCTCGCATATTCGGGCTTTACGAAAAAGAGAATCCTCTCAAAATAATCGCAGTCTGTTTCGCTCACTTCTACTACCTGTCGGTTAACTCCTTTTATCATAATTTTACCTCACTCTAAAAAATATTTACATTTTTAGTTTTGTAAGATTATTGACTTTTATGCCTTGAATTTAATTACAAAAAATGCTATTGTTTAAAGTGAGGTGTAGTTATGACTAATTATCAGAAGGAACTGGAAAAAATAATAGCAGAAAATGAAAAGTCGGGCACCGTGCCCACTCTTATGCTTCACGTGTGCTGTGCGCCCTGCAGCAGCTACTGTCTGGAATATCTGTCACAGTATTTTAAAATAACGGTCTTTTATTATAACCCGAACATCCATCCCGCCGAGGAATACACACAGAGGGTAAACGAGGTTAAACGGCTCATAAGCGAAATGACCTTTAAGCATCCCGTAGCTTTCATCGAGGGCAGAAATGAGCCCGCAGAGTTTTATTCTGCCGTCAGAGGCTATGAAAAGGAAAGAGAGGCAGGGGAGAGATGCTTCATCTGCTACAGACAGCGCCTTTACGAAACCGCTCTTAAGGGAAAGGAAATGGGCTTCGATTATTTCACTACCACTCTTACCATAAGTCCTCTTAAAAACGCAGAGAAGATAAACAAAATCGGACAGGACATAGAAAAGGAGCTGGGCATAAGGCATCTGCCCTCGGATTTCAAAAAGAAAAACGGCTACAAGCGCTCCATAGAGCTTTCGAGAGAGCACAAGCTCTACAGACAGAATTACTGTGGCTGTGTATTTTCATTAAAAAGTGAATAAATTAATCCTCTTTGCCGCACAATATATAAAAAAGCAGTAAAGGGGATATTTTTATGCAGACAGATACAGTAAAGCTTTTAAGAGAGTGCGATTCCGGTGCCAAAACAGCCGTTAACTCCATCACCGAGATGCTCGACAAGGTTAAAAATCCCGACCTTCTTTCCATTCTTACCAGAAGCCTTAAAACTCATCAGAGCCTGCAGGCGGAAATCGGCGAGTATATAACGGAAATCGGTGCCGAAACCAAGGACCCTCCGCTTATGGCAAAGGCTATGTCCTGGATGAAGACAAACATTAAAATGCTCGAGCATAACGAGGATAAGACAATAGCCGATCTTATGCTCGACGGGTGTAATATGGGCATAAAGCAGCTGTGCTCTTATGTGAACGAATACAAGGAAGCTGACGAAAAATCACAGGCCTTGGCCAAAAAAATCATCAAGGAAGAGGAGCATCTTATCGAGGAGCTTAAAAATTATCTTTGATAAATCAAGTATGCTCCGAGGGCGGGTTTGTTAACAGCGTAAACTGCAAAACACAGCTTTAGCATTTCTTTTTTTGTTTTTAATGTTTTAAAGGGTTTCTACGGATTTTTAAATCCACAGAAACCCTATTTTGTCTTTATTTATACGGACTGCACCTTTTACCATTTGTAATCTCTTATCATCGCTTCTCTGCTTGCAGAGCCGCGAAAGCTTATTCCCGCATTATATTCGCAGATAAATCTTACCTTCTTTTCCTTTTCGTTAAAGGCGAAAACGGGTGTGTAGCAGGTAGGTGCCTTTTCATCATCCTGACGGTAGTAAATGACTGTCCATTCACCCTTTCTTTCCTCCTCCGGCTCACCTGCACTGTCTGACGGACGGAAGGTACGGTATTTTTCTACGGCTTCGCGGAAGGCTTCTTCATCTAAAGGAAGCTCGAGGAAAATCTCCGTACGGGCGGCTCGGGATTTTCACCGTACTGCTTATAGAAATATTCGTATTTTATTCCCTTCACTTCCGGAAGCTCCCCGGGTAAAAATTCCGGCAGTGTTTTCCAAGCACCGCTGTCATCGAAGGACATATAGTTTTCCGTGTCGGCGGTCCGCGAAATCACAAAGCTTTCGGCGAAGGAGGTGCCTGCCAAAAAAGCCAAAGCGTATGACATAAAGGAGCACCCGACACAGACACAAATCATCAGAACCGAAAAAGCTCCTCTTATTCTTTGCCTTTTCTTTGAGGTGACGATATTTTTTCTGTTAAGGAAAATAATCAGCGCGGAAAGAAGCACCGGCGATAACACAATGCCAAGATAAAATATTCCTGTCAGATCATACTGCGGAAAAAGGTAGACTCTTATATCTCTTATTTCCACCCAAAAAATCGGCACACAGCAGGCAAGATTAAACAGAAGTCCGACTGCTCCCACTATAAGGAAGAGCTTTCTTATAAATTTCTGCAAGGGTGAAAATTCACTGTCCTCGGTGGGGAGAGCTTTCTCTGTCATAACCGGACTGTCGAGACATTCCACTATCTGTTCTACGGAGAGCTTCTCCTCGGAAAGAAGAGGAATAAGACAGGTTACCGTTTTAGTGTCCGCTTCTATCCTTTTTTCCGTTCTTTCTATAAAGACCTTAAGAATTTCTTTTGATTTTTCGGGGTCAGACTGCAGAAGCTTAATTTCACTTATGGAAAACTCTGCCTTTCTTAAAACAGAAATTTTTTTGAGGTTTTCCACATCCTCACGAGAAAAATCCACATTCCGTCTTCCCGAATAGGATTCATTTACTGAAGGAGCTATCAGTCTGTTTTCGATGTAAAGCCTTATGGCTCTTTCGGTAAGGTCAGTTTTCTCCGAAACCTCTTTAATTTTCATAAACCCGTCTCCTTTTTTCTTCTTTGTACCCTTATCATATATTATTACCCAAGGTAAGTGTCAACAGTTTTCAGAAAAAACTTTTAAAAAAACAAAAAAACGGGGTTGTTACAGTAAGATGCAGAAGGCGCGTGATTATTTCGAGCGGACGAAAAACATCTGAAAAAGCGAATATTTTATATGCAACATCATATTATTCCATATAATAATTAAAACAGATGTGTTTTAAAAGTCAGTAGTAGCTTAAACACATCTGTTTTTCGTTTTGCTTTTTGGTCTGCGCTTAATGCGACAGCCCCGTAATATCAGTTGATTTTTCCGTAAAGGGAAACCTTTTCTGCACCTGCATCTGTTCTGGGTGCTCTGGAGGGAGCTTCTACGGAAGCGGAATTACTTCTGCCTCTGCCGCCGCGGTTATAGCCGCCTCTTCCTCCGCGTCCTCTGCCGTAGCCTCCCTTTGAGGGGTGAGTGGGCTTTACGCCCTCGGCAAGAGTGATAACAACTCTTCTGCTGGCATCGGAGCCTACAGAGTGAGAGGAAACACCTTCGATTTCCTGAACTGCAGTGTGAATGATTCTTCTTTCGTAAGGATTCATGGGCTCAAAGGTAACATTTCTACCGTATTTAAGCACCTTTTCGGAATTTTTCCTTGCGAGCTCACGGAGTGCATTGTTTCTCTTTTCGCGATAATTACCTACATTGATGGAGATTCTGGAGTATTCTCCGTCCTTCTTTGTCTTGTTCGCGACAAGTCGGGTGAGATACTGGATAGAATCGAGGGTTTCGCCTCTTCTGCCGATTACGATGCCGTAATCATCACCGCAGTCAAGCTCGAAAATAACCTCATTTTCCTGTGTACGGAAAGCCTCGATGTTAACCTCACCTACGCCCATACCTGAAAGAACCTCTTTAAGGTAAGCGGCAGCGGCCTTAAGGCTTTCGCTTTCATCTGTATTTACAGCTGTTTTAACAGCCTCGACGGCCTTTTTCTCCTCTGCGGGAGCCTCCTGCTTTTTAGCGGGGGCTGCCTTCTGGGGAGCAGGCTTCTTTTCTGCCTTGGGAGCAGCCTTCTTTTCTGTTTTGACAGGCTCGTCGGGAACCTCGTAAAATGCCTTTGCTTTAGCAGGTGAACCGCCGAAAAGACCTAAAATCTTTTTTTGGGGATAAGCCACGATTTCTGTGTGAACATCTGCGCCTGCGGGAGCATTAAGCTCCTTTACGGCGTTTTCTCTGGCTTCGTCGAGAGTTGCACCTGTTGCGATAGCTTCAAATTTCATTATCTGTTTTCACCACCGTTTCGTGTAAAATAATATAAGTTTTTGATTAATCTTCGATGTCTGCCTTTTCTTTAGCAGTAAGCTTCATTTTCTCATAAGCTCTGCGGTTTACGGTTTCCTCAACCATAGCCTTTGCGAGAACCTTTCTCGGTGAATAGAAGTGACCGATGATAAGAGTCTGGAAGAAGGCGATGAGTGAAGAAAGAATCCAGTACATACCCATACCTACGGGGAAGTTCCAGCAGAGATATACTGACCAGATAGGCATCATAAGCATCATACAGCCCATCATCTGCTGATTCTGCATATCGGGATTGGTTTTCTTCTGTCTTATCTGTGAAAGTAAGCTTGTGAGTAATGATGCGATACCCGAAAGAACGGGAATTGCGAGAATAAAAATCGTTTCCTTGTTCAGACCCATGCTTTTATAAACATCATTGGGAATCAGACCAAGGTCGATACCGAAAATGCGGAAATCAAAATTACGGATTGCCTCAATTTCGTTAGCGAAGGTCGTAAGGAATTCAGGCTTTGCCTCGAGTATCTTTTCGATATTCGTGATAACGATAGGCTCGAGATAGAAAGCACCTCTTTTACCTGCTGCCTCCTGGAGACCGAGTGCTGTAGCGGCCTCGGTTAAAGAGGTGATAACCTCTGCGGAGAGGTTAAGAACATAGGTAAGAGGCTTCTGAATTATACCGTAAAGACCGATAAGAATGGGAAACTGCAGAAGCAGGGGTAAGCAGCTGGCGCCCATGGAGGAATAACCCTCCTTCTGGTAAAGCTCGCTGGTTTCCATCTGGATTTTCTGCTGTCTTTCCTGGGGATTGTAGTCCTGATACTTTTCTCTGATTCTTTTAAGCTTAGGCTGAAGACGCATCATTTTAGCCGAGGACTTCTGCTGTTTGATGTTCGAGGGCAGAAGAATAACACGGAAAAAGACGGTGAAAATTACGAGTGCGATACCGTAATTAGCAACAAAGCCGTAAAGAATTCTAAAAAGATATCCAAAAATGCCGTATAAGAAATTCATTCTTAAATACCTCCGAAAATTACTCCTTAAAAAATAAAAGAGGGAGCAGTCATTTCAGACGGTGATTCTCTTTTTTCGGCGGGACGGGGTCATAGCCGCCCGTAGAAAAAGGATTACAGCGGAGAAGTCTCCACAGAGCGAGCAGGCCGCCCTTTAATGCACCGTGTGTCTCGATAGCTTCTATGGCATAGCAGGAGCAGGTCGGATAATATCTGCACATAGGGGGCAGATGGGGAGAAATGTGGCGGCGGTAAAATCTGATTAAAGCTAAAAAAATCTTTTTCACTTTATAACACCGAGCTCTTTCATACATTCGACCATACTTTTTTCCACTTTAGTGGATTTAAGGTATTTGGTTTTACTGCGGGAAACGAAAACGAAGTCGTAGCTTCCCGAAATCTCATAATCCCTGAATACCGACTGATATGCCGCTCTGATAATTCTGCGGGAGCGATTCCGTTCAACAGCGTTACCGGTTTTTTTGCTCGTAGTTATACCGACACGACAAATACCCACACGGTTTTTTAGTGCATAAACAACCAGTGCAGGTTTAGCCGAGGACTTACCGCGGTAATAAACGCGGTTAAAGTCTGTATTCTCTTTTAAAGTAAGGTACTTTTGCAAAAAAATCAAACCCTAACACTATTTTGAACGAGTGTGTTTGTTTACTGTTTGCCGTTAAACGGCAAAATCAAAGCTCAATTAGTATGTGAGCTGCTTTCTGCCCTTTGCACGACGACGGGCAAGAACCTTACGGCCGTTCTTTGTTGCCATTCTTTTGCGGAAGCCGTGTTCCATTTTTCTGTGGCGCTTTTTGGGTTGATAAGTTCTTTTCATTGCATTAAACCTCCTTTGATAATTTTATAAAACGGGACATATTGCAAGGAGTATAGAAGTGAAGCAATATGGTGTCCGACGCTTTCTGATTTTAATGCATTTTTAAGTCATAAGACTGCAAGACATAACTTGCAGAAAATCATTATATATCAAATAACGCCCTTTTGTCAATGATTTTGTCCTTTTTTCTTCGATTTTACGGGTGTTTTCAGTCTTTAGTCCTGTACCGTTGTGGTTATCCGATTCAGTAAACACAAGATAGTGTATTACGCACTTTATCAGAATTAAAGCAAAACTAAAGTAAATGTAGCATAATTAGTTGCATTTTAAATTAAACAGTGATAAAATAACTTCATTAACCCCAAAGGAGGCGTTTATTTTGGACGAACTTAAAAAAGACGGCTTGCTCTCCGAGGAAGAAGAAAAGGATTATGCCGAAGAAATAACGGAGGATAATCTTCCCGCAGAGGAAAACGATGAGGAGCAGGAGCTTATGGAGGAGCTCGAAAGCATCAGAGATATGTTCCAGCAGGAGCTCGACAAGGCAGCTGACGAAGAAGACGGAATGCTTATCCAGGAGCTGGAAAATCACGGTGAATCCGAAGAAGACGAGGAGGACGAGGAAATCTCTCCCGAGGACCTTTGTTTATGCTGTGAGGAGAAAATCCGCTTCAAGGAGCTCGGTGAGGATTATCCCTACTGTGAGGATTGCCGTAATGCGATGAAAAAATACCCTCTGCGTAAAAGCGGTATTTTTGCTTTTCTCATTTCTGTCATCCTTTTATGTGTAAGTGTGTATGTATCCTATCCCTATATGTCTGATGCCATTACGGTTCTCGATGCTTCCGCCGGCTACAAATCGGGATATGTGATGAGTGCTCTGCAGAGCTACTATTCCTATTTCAGTTCCGGCAGAACTGCCGAAGGAATTTCAAAGAGAGCCTTTAACGAAATCATCGAAGGCTACAATAAATTAGGCTATCAGACAAACAGCGCACAGCTTATCAATACCTACTACACGGAAGACGAGCTGAAAATGCCCTGGAATAAAAAGTATGCCGCGGTAATAGAGGAGTCCACCGTTCTTACGGAAACCTACGAGGCAGTTACACAGGTTACGGAAGATGCCTTTTCGGGCAAGGATTTCGATTACGATGAGGTAGTTTCGGAGCTCGAGGCACTTAAGGCAGCGAAGCCTTTAGAGGAAGGCAAAAGCGAAACTGTAGAAAAATATAATGAGGTATTCATCGAATATTATAAATTCGTTCTCATGAGCATCGCCGAAAAGTCTATGGAGGAACAGCTCGAGCAGCTTAAATACATCGACTCCATCGGTGCCGGGCAGGAATGGGTTTATCTCTCAAATTACTGTGCAATCGCTGCAAAGCTCGGTGATGAGGAAGCAGTGAACTACAGCTTCGAAAAGCTTCTCGGACTCAATAAGGAAGATAACACCGCTTACATTTCAAAGGCTAATCTTTACCGCTACGGGGAAACACCCGATGCCGACAAAATTATAGAGGTATGCGAGGAAGCAAAAAATGCTCTCGGAGCTACGGACTATTCCTACAAGCATCCTCTGGCCATCGCTTATCTTATCAAGGGTGAGGGTACTCTTGCCCTCGAAGAAATGGAGGCTCTGTTCAGTGCCGGAAACTATACGGTGCAGAACTGTAACCTCTACGCTCTCGTAGGTCTTTATAACGGTAACGACGATATTTACGAGGAAATGAAGGCTGTGCTGGGTAACTACGGATATGAAATCAGTGATCTCGTCACACAGTACAAAAACGGAAAAATTACTGTCGAAGAAATCATCCAGGATAAGGGAGGCGACATCTGATGACAAAGCTTTACATTATTACCAAATACCTCACCTTTCCCGGTGCTCTGATAAGATGTATGTGGGAGCAGATAGTCTGCCGCATCTGTAAGGTTCCCGTGGAGGATAACCGTTACTTAAGAAATGACGAAATGATAAGCCATGTGGAGCACGAGCTTATGCCGAAGGCGCAGGGCGCCTTCGCTCTCTGCTTCGTACCTGCCTTTATGAATTTCATCGGTGCTTTTTTCCTCTGTCTTGTTCCGATTATGTTCACTCTGTATCTCCGGTTCGACGATACGGTGCTTACTATAATAAATGCAGTCGCTTACTGGTTTGCATTTTCACTTATGGTAAACTCCTATCCGCTTATTGAGGATGCATATAATATGATGGAAAAGATTTACAGGCACGGAAACATTCTTCAGAAAATTCTTTATGCTCCCGCCGCCGCATTCCTTTTCATCGGTGCCTTCGTGGAAAAATACTGCATCAGCTTCATTCTCGGATTAGCCTTTACGGTATCTGTCATTCTCATCTGACAGCACTGAAATAAAATAATCGGTCCAAAAAAATACCGCCGCAAGCTTGCGGCGGGATTTTTTATGTAAATCAATATTCCATCACATATTCTTCATCAACAGTAAGAGACGCTTTTGCATTAAGAGAAAGGCCCATTTTTATGCTTATATCCATATCGAAGTTGTAAATAAATTTCGAATATGTCATATTACCTGTTGCCTTGTCAATTTTTGCAGTAGCAGTACAGTTATAATATGAAAAATCGCTTTTTTCTACCTTTCCTACAGGCATATTGTTTGAAATGCTGTTAGGATCCATAGTCCAGAAAATAGAGCCTACACCTTCTCCAGCACGGTAGACAGGATTCAACTGATCCTTCATTTTAATGTCGATAACATACTCTGTTCCGTTATCTGTACAGGTAATGGTTTCGAGATATTCCGGCTTGAGCTTACTTGCAAAATCTGTACCGCTTACAGGATATTTTTCAGCTACAACAGCTCCTTCATATACCTCAGGAGTCATATTCGGCTTAACAAACTTTTCAATAGCGCCGTCAGCGATAGACTGAAGAGCGGAAGGTACTTCGAGCTTATTGATTCTCATATCCTGATAATTTCTGGTAGCCTTTTTTGCGGTGGTCTTAACCTTGTTTGCACTTTCATTGAAAAGAGCTACTATTTCCTCCGTGGTGGAGGGAGCACCTGTCGAGGGGGCTTCTGCCGCAGGAGCGGAGGCTGATGTGTCCTGGGTCTGGGAATCAGCTACGGGAGCCTGGGTGGTGGGAGCCACTGTAGGAGCCTGTGTAGTCGGTGCCGCTGTAGGAGCTGCCGTGGGAGCCTCGGTGGGGGCATCTGTAGCTACAGTATTATCGACTGCGGCGCCTGCTTCCTCTACGGGAGTAGCATTGATGTTCGTAAGAGAGCCGGCAATATTACCCATTGAGAAAACTAAAATTATGGCAAGAGCAATCGAAATGCCTGTTTTCCATTCACCGGGAATATTGTTTAAAAACTCTTTGACTTTATCCATAATAAAAATCTCCTTTCGATTTTCACAATTTTACAGAATAGATTATATTATATTTTTGAAGATAGTGCAATACTTTCTTGCAAATATTTCTTATATATCTTTTCTATTGACTTATTATTTCCGTAATGCTACAATAATCTTACGGTAAAAAAATAAAGGAGACAACGGTATGAAAACAAAAAAAATGCAGAACCCCTTATGGCAAACAAATCCGACTGAAAGAAAAAGCTACTATTTTTATTTCTTCGGACAGAATATGATTTACAATATGATAGCTGCCTATCTGACAACCTTCCTTCTTCTTTTAGGTGTCAATCCGGCAAAATCCGCTGCAGTTATGCTGGCGGTAAAGGTATGGGATGCTGTCAACGATGCACTTTTCGGTGTTATTTTTGACAAGATCAGCTTCAAAAGCGGTAAAAAATTCATCCCCTGGCTGAAAATAGCCTGCGTGCTTACTCCCATTTCCACTATCCTGGTTTTCATTGTTCCTAACACGGAAACTACCTCGGAGGCCTTTAAGCTTGCCTGGTTCGCTATCGCTTATATTCTCTGGGATACGGCATACACTCTCTGTGATGTGCCTGCCTTCGGCATCATTACCTCAATGACAAGCAACATCGAGGAAAGAAACACTATCCTTTCCCTTAAGGGCATCACCGGCGGCGTAGGCTCTGCTCTGACCACAGTTCTCGTAACCGTTCTTATCAGTGAATTTATCGGACTGAGCTACGGCTGGATTTCCATTATTGTAGCTGTCGTTGCCGCCGCTACTATGTTCCCCGTATGCTTCAAATGCGAGGAGAGAAACAAAAGCATCGATGAAGAACAATTCACTGTCAGAAGAATGCTTAAATACATCATCAGCAATAAATATCTGCTTATCTATTATATAGGCTACATTTTCTATTCCGGAGCACAGACTTATACTGCTCTGCACCTTATCACAGCCTACTATATCTTCAATAACACTCTCGCATCTCTTATCACAGGTACCGTAGCTGCTCTTCCCCAGCTCTTTATGGCACTTCTCGTACCGAAAATCATCAGAAAGATGGACAAAACAAAGCTTTTCAAACTTTCTACGGTTGCGGCTATTGTTCTTTCCTTTGCAATCATTCCCACACAGAACAGCTTTATCCTCTTTACCGTAGCCTTTATGCTCCGTTCCATTCCTCTGGGTATCATCGGTGTTCTTGCCTTTACCTTTACTCCCGACTGTGCCGAATACGGTCAGTACACCACAGGTACCGAGGCAAAGGGTATCACCTTCGCCATCCAGACCTTTGCCGTTAAGCTTGCCGCAGCTATTTCGGGCTCTCTCGGTCTCGCTCTTCTCGGCTTATTCGGCTTCAAAACCTTCGATGGCGTGGACAGCTTTGAGGCTTTGGAGGCCATCAATGCCCGCGCACAGCAAACTCCCGAGGCCATTGAAGGCTTATGGTTCACCTATAATGTCATCCCCATTATCGGTCTTGTAATCGCTCTCGTTATATGGAATTTCTACAAGCTTAACGATAAGGATGTACAGATTATGGCAGATCATAATGTAGGTAAAATTTCACGCGAAGAGGCAGAAAAGCTTCTTTCGAGAAAATATTAATCACCGGGCTGTCGCATAAAGCGCAGACCTAAAAGCAAAGTAAAAACAGATGTGTTTTAAAGTCAGAAGTAACTTAAACACATCTGTTTTAGTTTTTATAGAGGAAAAATATGGTGTTACATATAAAGCTTTATTTTTTCAGACATTTTCCTCTGCATCTTTAATATCTGCAGACTGCAAATTTCCGGGGAGCCAAGCCCTGTATACAGGGACCCGCGGCGCCCGGCGGGGTGCCGCGGTTGACCGCCTGCGGTCACTTGGCTCCCCGGTAGCCTTACCGAAAGCTCTTTGCTTTAGTTGTGATTTTTCTTTAGTGCAATATATATTGTGGTTATTAGTGAATTTCATACAATTTTCAGCTGAATTTTAAATAAATTTAGTATGAAATGTTGACAGAATTATCAAATTAGTATATTATATTCTTTATAACATAGTGCGATAGAATATATATCGTTACCTATTAATAATCCGAAAGGAGAAATATTATGGAAAAAATACTTTATTTTACACCTTTGGTCGGCGGTCTTGCGCTTTTATTTGCCTTTTTTCTGGCTCTGCGCATAGGCAAAAAGGATCCCGGTAACGAAAGAATGCAGGAAATCTCTGCCGCTATTCACGGCGGTGCGAAGGCATTTCTTTTCTCGGAATATAAAATTCTTGTTTTCTTCGTTCTTTCCCTTTTTGTTGCTATTGGCTGCTTTATTTCCTGGCCTACAGCCACAAGCTTCATCATCGGTGCTGTTTTCTCTATCGTGGCAGGCTATTTCGGAATGAATGTGGCCACAAAGGCTAATGTCCGTACTGCACAGGCGGCTTCGAAGGGCGGCATGAAGGAGGCTCTCTCCGTAGCCTTTTCCGGCGGTGCCGTTATGGGTATGTGTGTAGTAGGTCTCGGTCTTTTAGGTATTTCATCTATATACGCTATTACCAAAAACACAGATATTCTTTTCGGCTTCAGTCTCGGTGCATCCTCCATCGCTCTTTTCGCAAGAGTAGGCGGAGGCATCTACACAAAGGCGGCCGATGTAGGTGCTGACCTTGTAGGTAAGGTTGAAGCAGGTATTCCCGAGGATGACCCGAGAAACCCCGCTGTTATTGCCGATAATGTAGGCGATAATGTAGGTGATGTAGCAGGTATGGGTGCTGACCTTTTCGAAAGCTATGCAGGTGCTGTTATCTCTGCTATTTCTCTCGGTATTGCCGCTTTCGCCAATGCTGAAAATCCTTCGGTCGGCCCTCTTTATCCTCTTTACATAGCCGCTATAGGTATTCTTGCCTCCATCGTTTCCACCTTCTTCGTCAGAGGAAACAAGAGTGACCCCCACAAATCACTCAAGGCAGCCACCTATGTTGCTTCTGTTGTAGTAGTTATAGCCGCACTGGTGCTCAGCCAGCTGATGTTTGCTTCTCTTAACTATGCATTCGCTATAATCGCCGGTATCGCTGTAGGTACCCTTATCGGTACTCTTACCGAAATGTATACCTCCGACAAATTCCGTGCCGTAAGAAAAATCGCGGAGCAGTCACAGACAGGCTCTGCTACAAATATAATTTCCGGTATTGCCGTCGGTCTCAAATCCACCGCCCTGCCCATTCTTCTCATCTGCGTAGGTATTTTCGTTTCCTATTTCTGCTGTAAAAGCGACAGCAGCGGTACAGGTATCTACGGTGTAGCTCTCGCCGCGGTAGGTATGCTTTCCACCACAGGTATTACCGTAGCCGTCGATGCCTACGGACCTATCGCCGATAATGCGGGCGGTATAGCACAGATGTCAAATCTGGACGAATCCGTCAGAGAAATCACCGATAAGCTTGACTCTGTAGGTAATACCACAGCGGCTATCGGTAAGGGCTTTGCCATCGGCTCTGCCGCACTTACTGCTCTCGCACTTTTCTTCTCCTATGCCGAAGCTGTAAAGCTCGAGGAAATCGGTATCGACCTTCTTAATTATCAGGTAGTTATCGGTCTTCTTATCGGCGGTGTTCTTCCCTTTGTATTCTCCGCCTTTACTATGGATTCCGTAAGTAAGGCTGCTTATGAAATGATAGCAGAGGTACGCCGTCAGTTTAAGGCTATTCCCGGCATCCTGGAAGGAAAAAGCAAGCCTGATTATAATTCATGTGTAGCCATTTCCACCACCGCCGCTCTTAAGGAAATGATCGTTCCCGGTGTTCTTGCCGTGCTTTCACCCCTCGTAGTAGGCTGTATTTTAGGCGTAAGTGCTCTCGGAGGACTTCTGGCAGGCTCTCTCGTTACAGGTGTTCTTCTGGCTATCTTTATGTCAAATTCGGGCGGTGCCTGGGATAATGCGAAAAAATACATCGAAAGCGGTGCCAGCGGCGGTAAGGGTAGTGAGGCTCACAAGGCCTCCGTCGTAGGAGACACCGTAGGTGACCCGTTCAAGGATACTGCAGGCCCCTCAATCAATATCCTTATCAAGCTTATGACCATCGTGGCTCTCGTTTTTGCTCCTATGTTCCTTATGATCAATAACGGACAGGGCTTCCTGATGTAAATTAAAAAGGTACAGACCGTATAAACTAAAATAATAAATAGGGCTTCTACGGATAAAAAAATCCGTAGAAGCCCTTTAAAACATTAAAAAGCATAAAATAATGCAAAAGCTTTGTTTTTACAGCTACTTTTATTTTGAGTGAAAAATAATCACAGGTTATTTCTTCTGTTTTTTCGCATTTTTACAGTAATCCTTCATACAGCATGCATCGCATTTAGGTCTTCTGGCCACACATACTGCTCTGCCGTGAAGAACACATCTGTGGCAGAAATCATTACTCTTTTCCGGCTCTATTATTTTCTTAAGCTCAAGCTCCACCTTTTTCGGATCCTTCGTGCTTACGAAGCCTAAAAGATTAGTTATTCTGATTAAATGTGTATCCGCTACTACGGCAGGCTGACCGTAAACATCACCCATTATGAGATTTGCCGTCTTTCTTCCCACACCGGGAAGTGAGGTCAGCTTTTCGATGCTGTCAGGCACCTTGCCGCCAAATTCATCACGGATTTTAATGCACATTTCCTTTATGTCCTTTGCCTTTGTTTTAAAAAATCCGCAGGAATGAATCAGCTTTTCTATATCCTCCACCTCCGCATTACAGTAATCCTCTAATTCAGGATACCTTTCAAACAGTGCAGGCGTAACCTTATTTACTCTTTCATCGGTACACTGTGCCGAAAGCCTCGTGGCTATAATAAGCTGAAGGGGATTTTCCGCATTAAGTGAGCAGAGGCTGTCAGGATATTCCTTTTCCAGAGCCTGCACACATAATTTCATTCTTTCTTTTTTCGTCATTTTAATCATCCTTTAAATTTCTTCTCCAGTGAAAAAGATACTGCTGTGCGATACCCTCCACATTCTTTGTACATTCGGGCAGACCGTCGGGATAAAGCTCTGCCATAATCCTTTTTACCCATACATCTACGGGAAAGGCTTCCTTTCTGCCGAAGCCGTAAAGAAGCGTACATTCAGCTACCTTCGCCCCGACTCCCTTAATCCTCATAAGCTCCTGTCTTGCCTGCTCGATGGGCATTTTTTTTATTTCTTCCAGTGAAATTTCTTCACAGTTTAATTTCTTTACCGCATCTGCTATATACTTCGCTCTGAAGCCTGCACGCAGAACAGAAAGGTCTTCTGCAGTTACATCCTTTAAGCTTTCATAGGAAGGAAAGGAATAATTATCTTCATCTAATTTTTCACCGAAATTCTCGCATAGCCTTTTTATTATTCCCGATATTCTCGGTATATTGTTATTCTGCGAAATTATAAACGAACACAGCGCTTCCCAGGGCTCCTGATTAAGAACTCTTATTCCGTAATATTCATCCTTTGCTTTTTTCAGATGAGGGTCTTTTTCGAAGCCGGCACATATATTCTCATAATCTCTTTCCAGATCAAAATAACCGAGCCATATATTTTCAAAATCCTCTTTTGTGGCACCGTTCAGAAAAATCTGACCGTCGTTCTGTGAAATATTCAGCACTTTTCCTCTTACCGTACCCGTAAAAGAACCGTCTTCCTTTCTTTCCCAGCGGAAGGCCTGACCGCAGAAAAGAGAGAGCTCGACATTAAAGCACTCTATATTTTCCAAAATTATGCCATTTTCCTTTTCTTTTAACTTCAATGTGTTTCACCTCTACTGAAGCAATTATACCTTTTTACCCCTTTTAAATCAATATTTTTTGATAAAAGACTTGAAAGAAAAAGATTTATATGGTAAACTATAAGGTGTTGTATTATGTATAATTGTATCTCTTATTTAATTTATATATTTATATATTAATATATTAGCAGCTTTCATTCAAGTCTTTTATTTTAAAAAATCGAGGAGGTAAAATTATGAATTCCTTTGACGAAATATGGGAATTGGTAAAGGAACAGCTTAAGCTCTCCGTTACGGAGGTAGCCTACAATGTCTGGTTAAGTCCCTTAAGCTTCGTTAAATTTCAGAACGACACGGTTTATCTTTCCATTACCGAATTTAAAAAGAGAATTATCGTGGACAAATTTTCCGAAATCATTAATTCCGCCTTTGAGGCTGTTTTAGGCTTCCCCATTACTATCGAATACATCGTTCCCAATGAACACGCGAAAAATCCCGACATCGAAAACTCTAATAAATCGGACATAAACGAATACGATTACACCTTTTCTAATTTCATAACCGGTCCCTCAAACCGCTTTGCCCATGCCGCCGCAATCAATGTAGCAAGCAATCCCGGTAAAGCCTATAATCCTCTTTTCATTTACGGACATTCGGGTCTGGGTAAAACTCATCTGCTTTTAGCCATAATGAATGAAATCAAGGCTAATAATCCTACTGCAAATATCATTTACACCAGCGGTGAGCATTTTACAAATGAGCTTATTTATTACATAGGAAACCATAACACCTATGACTTTCACGAAAAATACAGAAACTGCGATGTGCTTTTAGTCGACGACATTCACTTTATCGCTCGCGGTGAAACCATTCAGGAGGAGTTTTTCCATACCTTCAATGCACTCAATAATGCCGGCAGTCAGATAGTTCTTACCTCTGACCGTCCGCCAAAGGAAATGATGACTCTCGAGGAAAGATTGCGCACGAGATTCGAAATGGGTCTTATCGCCGATGTACAGCCTCCCACACTGGAAACGAGAATGGCCATCGTAAAAAATAAAGCCGAAGCCCTCGGCCTCGACCTTAACGATGAGGTAATACAGTTTATCGGTGAAAACATAAAAAGAAACATCCGTCAGCTTGAGGGTGCAGTTAAAAAAATAAAGGCATTTCAGGATGTAGAGGGAGTAAGACCCTCCATCGCCGTAGCTAAAAGAGCCATAAGCGATCTCATAAATGATGACCAGCCCACACCTGTTACGGTGGATAAAATCATAAACGAGGTAGCGCGTACCTTTGATGTCAGTCCCGCTGACATCCGCTCGGATAAACGAAGCGCTAACATCTCCCAGGCAAGACAGGTAGCCATTTATGTAGTAGAGCAGGTAACGAGTCTTTCCCTTAAGGCCATCGGTACCGAATTCGGCAATAAGCACCATTCATCCATAATCTATGCACTTAAGGAAATCAAAAACAAAATCGAAAAGGATGTTTCCTTAAAGGCTACGATAGATGACATTATCAAAAACATAAACGAAAGCTGAAGTTTTCCACTTATTTTTACACATTTAACATCCTGCTTTTCACCTTTTTAACACTTAATAAAAGTGTGATGTTAATAACCTGAAAATTTCAACAAATCATTTAACAGTAAAAAAAGCCTCCGAAGGTGCTTGAAATCTCAATTTACCGCTTTTTTCCACATTATCCTCATACACTACTAATACTACTATTCTCATTATTCTATTTTTAAGATTTTCCGGAAAAGGAGTGTCCTTATGAAAATTATATGTGACAGTGCTGAATTTTCAAAAGCTTGTCTGAATGTTCAGCGAACAGTATCAAACAAATCAACCATTCCCTCTCTCGAGGGTATTCTCATCGAAGCACAGGGCGGTACGGTTACTCTCACAGGCTACGACCTGGAGGTAGGCTCTAAAATCAAAATCGATGCAGATGTTATCGGTGAAGGCAGAATCGTTTTAGCCGCAAAGAATCTTTGCGATATTTTAAGAATGGTTCCCGCAGATACAGTATCCGTAGACTGTGACGACAGAAACATCTGTAAAATTAAAAGCGGTGAAGCAGAGTATTCTCTCATCGGTACCTCTGCCGACGAATATCCCGAGCTTCCCACTCTTACCAAATTTTCTCCCATTTCTCTTAATCTTGCCACTCTTAAGGATATGATTAGAAAGACTATCTTTTCCGTATCCACCGGTGAAAGAAATCCTGTACATACAGGTGTAAAATTCGAAATAGGAGACGGACTTCTCGTTCTCGTAGCCGTCGACGGAGCCAGACTCGCCATCAGAAGAGAAAATATCAACTATACCTTTGATGACAGTAAGCTCGAATTTGTAGTGCCTGCCAAAACACTCAATGAGATTTCAAAGCTCGGCGGTGATGACGAGGCAGAAATAGAAATTCTCGTAGGCGAAAGACATATTATCTTTAAATACGAAAACTGCGAAATTATTTCGAGACTTTTAGAGGGTAACTTCATTAACTATAAGGCCGCTATTCCTCTTACCTCCTCCACACAGATTAAGGTAAATACCAGAAGCCTTATCGAATGTATCGAAAGAACCTCCCTTATCATTACCGATAAATCGAGTCCCGTACGCTGCAGTGTAGAAAACGGTATAATGAGATTTTCCTCCGTAACTGCCATCGGTACCGCATCGGATAAAATAGCCGCTGAAATCGAAGGAAATACCATCGAAATCGGCTTTAATAACAGATTTGTTCTCGATGCACTTAAGGTATGCGACGAGGAAGAAATAAGAATCGAAATGGGAAGCGCTAATCAGCCGATTATTATCAAGCCCTTGGAGGGTGAGAAATTCTTCTTCCTTATTCTTCCCGTAAGAATCTAAAAATTAAGAGTTGATATTATGAAAGTCAAAGTAAAATTAGCAAAAAGAGAAATAAAAGAAGTAAAAATAACCACTGAAAATATCAGACTTGATGCCGCATTGAAGCTTTCAAACGCTATTTCGACAGGCGGCCAGGCAAAGATGATTATTCAGGACAGTCTGGTTAAGGTAAATGGTGAAATCTGCACCTCGAGGGGAAAAAAGCTTTCTGACGGCGATACCTTTGAATTTGAAAAGATAATTTATAAAATAGTCAGATAATCCGGTGACAGACAATGAATGTAAAGCATCTCGAAGTAAAAAACTTCAGAAATATCGAAAGAACAAACATCGACCCCTGTGACGGAGTAAATATCATTTACGGTGAAAATGCTCAGGGAAAAACAAATCTTTTGGAAAGCATCTGGCTTTTTACCGGCTGTCGCTCCTTCCGTAGCTCAAAGGACAGCGAGCTGATAAGGTTCGGCAATAAAACCGCTAATCTTTCTATGGATTTCTTCGCCCGTGACAGAGAGCAGAACGCTTATCTGGAAATTGGCGAGGGGAGAAAGTTCATTCTTAACGGAGTGAAAATGAAAAGCTCTAATCAGATAATGGGTGAATTTTTAGCTGTTATCTTTTCACCCGTTCATCTTTCTCTCGTTAAGGAAGGACCCTACGAAAGAAGAAGATTTCTGGATATTGCCATCAGTCAGCTTAAGCCGAAATATGCAGTAACTCTTTCACAGTATAATAAGGCTATAGCACAGCGAAATGTTCTTTTAAAGGATATTCAGCTCCACAGCGAGCTTTACGACACTCTGGATATATGGGAGGACAGAATAGCCTTCTTTGCTTCGGAGATCATCAGACAGAGATTAGGCTATATTAATAAGCTGTCCTATTATACCGACGAAATTTACAGCGGTCTTTCATCAGGCAAGGAAAAGCTCGAGATTTTCTATAATCAGCAGACTGTTGTCGTCGGCGACACAAAGCAGGAATTATACGAAAATATGAAAAATCAGCTTTACCAGTCACGGAAAATCGACCTCGTTACGGGCTTTACCTCCGTAGGACCTCACAGAGATGATTTGTCCATAAAAATCGACAGTCTTCCTGCCCGTACCTACGGCTCACAGGGTCAGCAGAGATCTGCGGCTCTTTCTCTTAAATTAGGAGAAGCGGCAGTTATTAAAAACTTTTCCGATGTTCAGCCCGTAGCACTTTTAGATGATGTTATGAGTGAGCTGGACACAGGCAGACAGAATTATATCCTTAACCACATAAAGGACTGGCAGGTTTTCATTACCTGCTGTGACCCTACTGCCGTAAAAAATCTGAAATACGGTCTTAAGCTGGAAATGAAGGACGGCATCTGTAAAAAAAGATAAGAGGTAATTTTATGTATCTTCATTTAGGACAGAATACGGTCATTACACACGATGAAATAGTAGGAATTTTCGATCTGGATAACACTACTGTTTCAAAGAAAACCAGAGATTATCTTTCTTCAGCTGAAAAAAACGGTAATGTAAATGTCGTTTCTATGGAACTGCCGAAATCCTTTATAGTCTGCTCCACAGAGGAAGAAAAAAATAAGGTTTACCTTTCACAGATTTCCACAGGTACTCTTTTTAAAAGAACACAGGATATGAAATATTAAAAAAATGCGGTATCAGCCGATTTATATAGATTAAATTTGTAAAAAAATGAAACGGAGGTAATAGCCATGGATGAAATCAAGGCTACTGCTGAAAATCAGGAAATAACAGATGTAAAAGAAGAAATAATCGAAACAATGGATACTGTTGTTACCGAGGAATATACTGCTGACGCCATTCAGGTTCTCGAGGGTCTGGAGGCTGTAAGAAAGCGTCCCGGTATGTACATCGGCTCCACGGGACCGAGAGGTCTCCATCACCTCGTTTATGAAATCGTAGATAACTCCATCGACGAGGCTCTCGCAGGCTACTGTACACACATCGAGGTAGAAATTTTACCCGGTGATATTATCACCGTCAGAGATAACGGACGAGGCATTCCCGTAGGTATCAATGAGCAGCAGGGACTTCCCGCAGTTACCGTCGTTCTCACCGTTCTCCATGCCGGCGGTAAATTCGGCGGAAGCGGCTATAAGGTTTCCGGCGGTCTCCACGGTGTCGGCTCGTCAGTAGTTAATGCCCTTTCGGAATGGATGGAGGTCGAGGTTTCACAGAACGGCCATATCCATCATCAGAGATTTGAGAGAGGTAACATCGCCACTGACCTTACGGTTATCGGTGACACAGATTTGACGGGTACCTTCATTAAATTTAAGCCCGATGCTCTCATTTTCCAGGAAACTACGGAATATGACTACGATATTCTTAAAAATCATCTGCGTGAGTCTGCCTTCCTTAATGCAGGTCTGGCTATTACTCTTACAGATAAAAGAGACGAAGAAAATATTATCGAGGATTATTTCTGCTATGAGGGCGGTCTCGGCTCATTCGTAGAGCATATCGGTGAAACCTACGGTCTGACTCCCATTCACGAAAAGGTTATTCATTTCTCCTCTGTAGACGGAGATAAAAGTGCCGAGGTAGCTCTGATGTATAATGACGGCTACAAGGAAAGAATTTTCTCCTACGCTAATAATGTTAACACCGTAGACGGCGGTACCCACGAAACAGGCTTTAAGACAGCTCTTACCAAGGTATTCAATGAATACGGTAAAAAGTACGGCTATATAAAGGATGCGGACACAAAGCTCGCAGGTGAGGACTGCCGCGAGGGTCTCGTAGCCGTTATTTCCGTAAAGCTTACGGAAGCACAGTTTGAGGGACAGACCAAAGGTAAGCTCGGTAATACAGAAATGACTAAGCTGGTAAGTAACACCGTTTACACGAAGCTTTCCGATTTCTTCGAGGAAAATCCCTCTGTGGCCAAGGCTATCATTTCTAAATCATTGGATGCCTCCCGAGCCAGAGAGGCCGCCAGAAGAGCCAGAGAGGCCGCCAGAAGAAAATCTCCTCTCGAAAGTAATTCTCTTCCCGGTAAGCTCGCTGACTGTACCGAAAAGGACCCCACAAAGACTGAAATTTACATCGTAGAGGGTGACTCTGCGGGCGGCTCTGCCAAAGAAGGCAGAGACAGAACCATTCAGGCTATTCTTCCTCTCTGGGGTAAAATGCTCAATGTAGAAAAGAGCAGACCTGATAAGGTTATTACAAACGAAAAGCTTCTCCCCGTAGTAACTGCTCTCGGTGCAGGCTTCAATGAGGATTTCGATGTAGAAAAGCTCCGTTATCATAAGGTCGTTATTATGGCCGATGCCGATGTCGACGGTGCTCACATCAGAACTCTGCTTCTCACCTTCTTCTTCAGATATATGAGGCCTCTTATTGACGGCGGCTTCGTTTACATCGCACAGCCTCCTCTTTATAAGCTCTCAAAGGGTAAAAAGCACGAATATGCTTATTCCGATGAGGAAAGAGACGAAAAGATGAAGGAAATGCCCGGTGCGGATATTCAGCGCTATAAGGGTCTGGGTGAAATGGACCCCGAGCAGCTTTGGGAAACCACTATGAATCCCGAAAACAGAATTATGCTCCGTGTTACTTTGGAGGACGCCATCATCGCCGACGAGACCTTCTCCATTCTTATGGGTGACAAGGTTGAGCCCCGACGCGAGTTCATCGAAAAGAACGCAAAGTATGTTCAGAATCTTGATATTTAAGGATTTGATAAAATGACACCTTACGGTATTGTTTACAAGGATACAGCTGCTGCTTTTAACGAGGGTGCGGAAATATGGCATAAAAAATCAGACTTTATAAGTAAAAAGTATTTTGCCGCAGCTTTAGTAATTTTATCTCTTTCCGTTATTGCCGTAAACTGTATTATCTTTTATTTCCGTACAGATAAGGATTTGTATTCCGCGACCACGGTCTTTGTAACGGTAATGGAAATTATTTCTCTTTACTTTATTTTAAAGTCAGGTTTAAAAAAGAATGTAAAAAATATATTTGTAAAAAATTCGACTGATAATCTTAAGCAGGCCCTGTTGAGAGAAAATGATATTGAATTTGCTACAGCCTACAGTAAATCAAACTATTTTTATGACGAAATAGAAATGGTTATTGAAGGAGTAAATTCTGTTAACATCATCATCGAAAGGGGTAATCTTCCGGTTTGTATTTCGAAAAGCGGCATAATTAAGGGTGAAAAGGAAAAATTCATTCTCATTCTTAAGGAAAAAATGAAGGACAGATATATTTTCGAAAATGCGATAGGGGGCAAAGGAATATGAAATTTTTTTCAGTAAGCTTTAACCCCGAAAAAAAGGATGTGAATAAAAAAGCCATCCTTTTAAGCATCCTTTTCGGAAATGACAAAAAACAGATGCTTCCCAAGCTTTTCATTTTATGCGGCTTCATTTGCTTCGGATTTTTTATAAGTCAGTATGAGCTTATATACTATGCTTTTTTATCCCTTATAATAATTCCGAAAATAATAGCTTCTTTAATCGTATTTTCACAGATAAGAAAAAACAGTGAATCACTGCTTGCACAGCGGCCCGTTACAGTGGATTTTTACGGGGACCACATCGTCTGTGTTTTCGGCAGCACCGAAAGATTCAGAGGCAGCTTTGAAAAGCATTACGCCTTCACCGGTGTTACCGGTGTTATAGACAGCTTAAGCTCCTTTGCCTTTTCCTTCGGTGAAAATGACACGGTAATTATTCCGAAAAGAGTTTTAAATGACGAAAACAGCCGGATGATAAATAACCTTATCGAAAATCTGTTTAAAAATAAATTAGTAAAAGTGGACATATAACCAAAATAACAAAAAAATGGTGATATTATGGAAAATTTGAATTATGAAAATCAGACGATAATCGATGTTGACCTTAATAAGGAAATGAGAAAATCCTTCCTTGACTATTCGATGTCGGTTATTACCTCCAGAGCACTTCCCGATGTAAGAGACGGACTTAAGCCTGTTCACCGCCGTATTCTTTACACTATGCACGAAAACGGTCTTTATCCCGAAAAGGCTTACCGTAAGTGTGCCGATACCGTCGGCTCCGTGCTCGGCTCCTACCATCCTCACGGTGACGCATCCGTTTATGATGCTATGGTAAGACTGGCACAGAAATTCTCGACCCGTTACATTCTCGTGGACGGTCACGGTAACTTCGGCTCCATCGACGGTGACCCCCCTGCCGCTTACCGTTATACCGAAAGTAAAATGAGTAAGCTTTCTATGGAAATGCTCACGGATATAGATAAGGAAACAGTTGATTTCGCTCCGAACTATGACGACCGTCTTAAGGAGCCCACTGTTTTACCCTCCCGTTTCCCGAACATTCTCGTAAACGGCTCTACAGGTATCGCTGTAGGTATGGCTACTAACATTCCTCCTCATAATCTCGGTGAGATCATCGACGGTATGTGCTATTACATCGATAACCCCGATGCGGAGCTCGATGACCTGATGCAGTTTATTAAGGGACCCGACTTCCCCACAGCAGGCATTGTTATGGGCAGAAGCGGTATCAGAGCTGCCTACGGTACAGGCCGCGGTAAAATCATCGTAAGAGCCCGCGCTGAAATCGCAGAAACCAAAAACGGCAGATTCCAGATAGTAGTTACCGAGCTTCCCTATCAGGTTAACAAAAGAAGACTTATTGAGTCTATGGCTGACCTGGTAAAGGATAAGAAAATCGAGGGCATTTCTGACATAAACGACTATTCAAACAGAGAGGGTATGCGCCTCGTGGTTGACCTTAAAAGAGACGCAAATCCCCAGGTTGTTCTTAATCAGCTTTATTCATTTACACAGCTTCAGATTTCTTACGGTATTATTCTCCTCGCTCTCGTAGACGGTGAGCCTAAAATCCTTACTCTTAAGCAGATACTTGACCATTACATCAAGCATCAGGAGGAGGTTATCGTAAGAAGAACAAGATATGACCTTCGTAAGGCAGAGGAAAGAAAACATATTCTCGACGGTCTTATGATCGCTCTTGATTTCATCGACGAGGTTATTAAAATTCTCCGTGCCTCGAAGGACCAGGCTTCGGGTAAGCTGGCTCTCATCGAGCGCTTCGGTCTTACCGAAATCCAGGCAGATGCCATCGTTAAGATGAGACTCGGTCAGCTGACAGGTCTCGAAAGAACAAAGATAGAGGATGAGCTCGCCGCTCTTAAAATCAAAATCGCAGAGTTTATGGAAATTCTTGCCGACGAAAGCAAGGTTCTCGGTCTCGTAAAGAGCGAATCTATGGCTATCAGAGACCGCTTCAGCGACGAAAGAAGAACGGAAATCACCACAGTCAGCGGTGAGGTTGACATCGAATCTCTCATCCCCGAGGAGCAGTGTGTTTATACTCTTACCACTCTCGGTTATATCAAGCGTCAGCCCGTAGAATCCTACTCTATCCAGAACAGAGGCGGCAGAGGCGTTAAGGGTATGACCCGAAGAGAGGAGGACATCGCAGAGACGATGTTTACCTGCTCGAGCCACGATTATATTATGTTCTTTACCACCTACGGTAAAACCTACCGTCTTAAGGGCTACGAAATTCCCGAGGGCAGTAAGCAGAGCAAGGGTATGAACATAGTAAACCTTCTTCCTCTCGAGGGCGACGAAAAG
Organism: Acutalibacteraceae bacterium; assembly: GCA_045588555.1. Taxonomy (GTDB): domain Bacteria; phylum Bacillota; class Clostridia; order Oscillospirales; family Acutalibacteraceae; genus UBA6857. Next base: position 33,895 of record JAZNEL010000053.1, read on the forward strand.
GTCAGCTCGATGATAAGAGTGCCCGATTTCGGCGGAGAAGAAATAAAATATCTGTGTATGGTTACCCGAAAGGGTATCATTAAGAGAACCGATCTCGAGCAGTACAGGAATATCCGTAAAAACGGCATTATTGCCATTAATCTTGACGAGGATGACGAGCTCGCATGGGTAAGACTTACTGACGGTAATGATGATGTTCTCATCGCTACGAGAAACGGTATGTCCATCCGCTTTAATGAAAATGATTGCCGTCCCATAGGCAGAACTGCCCGCGGTGTTAAGGCCATCGAGCTTAAGGAGGAGGACGAGGTAGTCGGTATGTGTATTATCGGCGAAAACCAGGATAACTCGATGAAAATTCTCACCATCGCCGAATCAGGTCTCGGCAGATTGAGTGAGTTTGACGAATACCGTATTCAGTCCCGTGCAGGTAAGGGTGTCCTTAACTATCACATCGAGAAGTACGGTAGGGTAGCTGCAGTGGCTAATGTTTACGAGGGTGACGATGTTATCCTTATTTCCTCCGACGGTATTATTATCCGAATGGCCGCTTCCCAGATAAATACTGTTTCCCGTACCTCAAAGGGTGTACGAGTAATGAGACTTTCCGAAAATGAAAAGGTGGTTTCAGCCATCGCAGTACGTGAGGTAGAGGAAAAGGAAGCTGAAGAAGCATCTGCAGAAGCAGAGACTGCCGAACAGCAGACAGAAGAATAATTAAAAGGGGAGAAAACTCCCCTTTTACGGTTACGATAGGATTTGCGAATATTTTAATGAAGCTTTGGCGGAAAACCACCCGGAAAACGGGACTCGGATAACACTCCGCCATCCTAAAAAGAAAGAAGTGAGACAATGGAAAAGAAGAATAAAGAAAAAAAATCCAATCCGATTGCTGCATTTCTTTGGAAAAATAAAAGAAGAAGAGCAAAGAACTTTTATTTTATGCTGACTGTTATTATGGTGATTTTTGCCGTAGGTATGGCTTTTATCAATGACAAGCTGGAGCTTATGGACACCGGTGACAGTCCCGAAAAGGTACAGACCACACAGCCTATTTATGACGAGGAGGAAATAGAGATTATGACCTCCATCGACAGCGCAGGCTCGCTGAACGATTATCTCTACCAGTGGGCAAATAACGGCGGTACCCTTTATTCGAGTAAAAATGTTTTGAATGTCCTTTTGGTAGGTCTTGATTCCCGCGACGCTCTGGAAAACGGCGGACGCTCCGATTCCCTGATTCTCGTTTCTCTTAACAAGAAAACGAAGAAAATCAATATGACCTCATTTTTCCGCGACAGTTGGACTTATATGAACATCGGCGGTGAGGACAGATATGCGAAGCTTAATTCCTCTTATTTCTACGGCGGCCCCGTGGCACTTATTGACACCATCGAAAGAAACTTTAAAATCGACATCGACCATTATGTAGCAGTTGACTTTTCTTCCTTCGTGGACATTATCAATGCTTTGGGCGGTATCACCGTAGAGGTACAGGAGTACGAGGCAAATTATATTAACCGCACCACAAAGCATACCATCGAAAGCGGTCCCGCAGTAAAGCTTAACGGCGCAGAGGCTCTCGTTTTCGCCAGAATCAGAAAGAGTGACTCTGACAGCGATGTCAGCAGAACGAGAAGACAGAGACAGGTTATTACCTCATTTATAAAGAGTGCTACTAATGCCTCTCTTTCACAGCTTAACGACGCTCTCGATATGCTTTTCAAGTATATTAAAACCGATATGACCAAAATGCAGATTTTATCCTACGGTACACAGGCTATAACTAACGGCTGGGTTACCTATGATATAGAGCAGTTTACCTTAAGCGACAGCGATGTGTTTACTACAGGCTATGTAGGCTCTAATTCCGTAGTATTTATGGACTTCCCTCTGGCGGCACAGAGAGTACAGAGTGCGATTTACGGAGATACTAATATCGAGCTTCCCGATGACAGAGTGAAGGTTTTCTCATTTGTCAAAAGATTTTCATAAGGAGCTGTAAGAATGAATATAGAAGCAGGAACAAAGCACGAGGTAAGAAAAACCGTTACCTCTGAAATAACCGCTGCCGAAATGGGCAGCGTCTCACTGGCTGTTTTCGCTACACCCGCTATGGTGGCTCTTATGGAGCAGGCGGCAAGTGAGCTGTGCGAAAAATACACGGAGGACGGCATTACCACTGTGGGTACGGCTCTTAACATTCAGCATCTGGCCGCTACGGCTGTAGGTGCCGAGGTAAAGGCTGTGGCTACGGTTACCTCCTGTGACGGGAGAAGGGTTACCTTCGATGTGGAGGCCTACGATAATGCAGGTCTTGTCGGCAAGGGTACTCACGAGCGCTTCAGCATCAAATCGGATAAATTTATGCTTAAGGCAGAGGAAAGAAAGAGCATCACAGCCGAATAATTAAATACTGAAAGGAAAGCCGGTTTGTTTTAAAATAAATCGGCTCAGTTTTCTATGAGAAAGTACGATTATGTAATTTTCGATTTCGACGGCACGGTAGTCGATACGGGGGAGGGTATACTTAAAAGTCTGCAATACTCCTTTAAGGAAATGGGCAGAGAGGTTCCCGAAACGGAGGATTTGAAAAAATTTATCGGTCCCCCTGTTTATTACAGCTATACTGCCTATTACGGTGTGAGTGAGGAAGAGGTAGGGCTGTACATTAAAAAATACCGTGAGCGCTACAGAGCAAAGGGTATTTACGAATGTGCTCTTTATAAGGGTATTTCCGAAGGTCTGGATTCACTTCGCGAAAAGGGTGTAAAACTCGGTATCGCTTCCTCGAAGCCGGAAAGCCTCATTTACGATGTAGCGAATTTTTTAGGGATAACGGAAAAGTTCGATGCTATCGTAGGAGTTAAGGTAGACGACAGTAACCACAGCTCGAAAACAGGTCTCGTTCTCGAGGCGATGAAAAAATTAGGCGCCGCGGATAAGAAAAAGGTTCTGATGGTCGGTGACCGATGTTATGACATCGACGGTGCGGCAGGCGCAGAGGTTGATTCCTGCGGTGTGCTGTGGGGCTACGGCAGTAAGGAGGAGCTTGAGGAGCATAATGCGACCTTTATAGCTTCAGACACGGAAGATTTGTTAAATTTGGTATTATAATTACAATATAGAAAAATAAACCCTATAAAAAGTGAATAATTATCACATTTCTGATTCTGTTGGATAGAAATTTTTAAAATGGAGAATGCATCGTTTAAGACATTTCTATTCAACAGAAACCACAAGAAAAACTAGGATATTTTTCCACATAATAAGCGTCAGCTGTGGAAAACTTTTACGAATAAGAGAAAGCAAAGGGAAGAGATTTCGATGGAATATTTTGCAAAGGAATACGACATAATAGTTATCGGTGCGGGACACGCAGGAATTGAAGCGGGTCTTGCCGCCGCTCGTCTCGGAACGAAGGTCGGTGTTTTTACCATTAATATGGACTGGGTGGGAAATATGCCCTGTAACCCCTCCATCGGCGGAACATCGAAGGGACATCTGGTCCGTGAGATAGATGCTCTCGGCGGTGAGATGGGAAAGGCCGCAGATGCCAATACTCTCCAGAGCCGTATACTTAATTTAGGCAAGGGCCCCGCCGTTCACTCCCTTCGTGCACAGATAGACCGCAGACGCTACAGCGAATATATGAAGCACATAATGGAGAAGCAGGAAAATCTCGAGCTCGTCCAGGCAGAGATAGTTTCTCTCGAAAAGTCAGAGGGTAAGTGGCGTGTTAAAACGAAGCTGGAGGCACTTTACGATGCCGAATGTGTTATTTTAGCTACGGGTACCTTCCTCGGCGGCAGAATTTATGTAGGGGATGTGGCTTATGACGGAGGCCCCGACGGTATGTTCGCTTCCACGGAGCTGGCTGTCTCTCTGAATAAATTAGGTGTTAAAACCCGACGCTTTAAAACGGGAACACCCTCCCGTGTAAACAGAAGAAGCGTGGATTTCTCTGATCTCGAAATTCAGTACGGTGACGATGTGGTAGTCCCCTTTTCTTTCGACGGAGAGTACACTCCCGAAAATAAGCTTCCCTGTTACATAACATATACTAACGAGGAAACCAAGCAGGTTATTTTAGATAATATTCATCGTTCACCCCTTTATTCGGGAAAAATAGACGGTGTAGGCCCGAGATACTGTCCCTCCATCGAGGATAAGATAGTCCGCTTCGCTGAAAAAAAGCGCCATCAGCTTTTCATTGAGCCCTGCGGAGAGAATACGGAGGAGATGTACCTGCAGGGTATGTCCTCGTCACTTCCCGAGGATGTACAGCTTAAATTTCTGCGAACCATCCCCGGACTCGAAAATGTGCAGGTAATGAGAACGGCTTATGCTATCGAATACGACTGTGTAGACCCCACCTCTCTTAAGGCGAGTCTCGAATTTAAGGACTTCGACGGTCTTTACGGTGCCGGACAGTTCAACGGCTCGAGCGGATACGAGGAAGCCGCCGCACAGGGACTTATTGCGGGCATAAACGCAGTACAGAAGGTAAAGGGTAAAGAGCCTCTTATTCTGGACAGAGCCTCATCCTATATCGGAACTCTTATCGATGATCTCGTAACCAAGGGCTGCTCCGACCCCTACCGAATGATGACCTCCCGTTCAGAGTACAGGCTTTTACTCCGCCAGGATAATGCGGACATCCGTCTCACGGAGTACGGATATAAGGTAGGTCTGGTCAGTGAGGAAAAAATGGCAAGACTTACGGAAAAGCTCCGTCTCATCGAGGAGGAAAGAGAAAGGATTTCTCTCGTATCCGTGCCGCCCTCGGAGGAGCTTAATAAGGTGCTTGTTTCACGTGAAACATCACCTCTCACCACAGGCTGCAGAATGATAGAGCTCATAAAGCGTCCACAGCTTGACTACGAATGTCTTAAGCCCTTTGATAAGGAAAGACCCGACCTTCCCCGTGAGGTTTTCGAGCAGGTGGAAATCAGCATAAAATACGAGGGATACATAAAAAGACAGAAGGCACAGGTAGAGGAGATGCGCCGTCTCGAGGTGCGGAAGCTCGACGAAAGCCTCGATTATACCAAGGTAGTCGGCCTCCGTATGGAAGCACAGGAAAAGCTGAATAAGATAAAGCCGGCTAACCTGGGTCAGGCATCGAGAATAAGCGGTGTCAGTCCCGCGGATATATCCGTTCTGCTTATTTATCTTTCTAAAAACAAATGATGTTTCACGTGAAACATAAAAGGGTAAAGTTTATTAAAACAGGAGATTATAATGGCTGATACATTTATTTCTTTGGATTTACTGAAAAATAAAGCCGCTGAATACGGCGTGATGTTAGATGAAAGAGCGCTCGTACGCTTCGATATTTATGCCCGTCTTTTAGTGGAATGGAACGAAAAAATCAATCTTACGGCGATTACACAGCCGGATGAGATAGTTATGAAGCATTTCGTGGATTCGCTCACAGTCTTTTCTGCCGCAGATATTCCGCAGGGCGCAAGTGTGATCGATGTCGGTACGGGTGCAGGCTTTCCCGGTGTGGCTATGCTTATTGCCCGACCGGACCTTAAACTTACTCTCATCGACAGTACGAATAAAAAGCTCAATGTAATAAGAGATATTCTCGAAAAAACAGAGCTTTCCGCTGATGTAATCCACATCAGGGCAGAGGAAGCAGGTCAGAATAAGGCCTTCAGAGAGCAGTTTGACTTTTCTACAGCGAGAGCAGTGTCTAATTTAAGGGATTTATCCGAATACTGTCTGCCTTTCGTAAGACAGGGCGGTACCTTTATTTCTATGAAAAGCGCGAAGGCTGATGAGGAAATAGCCGAAGCAAGGACTGCAATCAAGGTTTTGGGCGGAGAAATCAAGGAAAAAAAGACCTTCGAATTAGCGGACAGCGGTGAAAGAACCATTATTTTAATCAAAAAGATTTCGTCAACTCCTGCTAAATACCCCCGCCCTTCGGCAAAAATCGCGAAATTCCCCTTAAAATAACAGAATATAATGTAGAATAACCGTGCTTTTTAAAGAACGGTTTTGCTGGACAACCTTTCTGTGCCGTGGTATTATCTTGGCATAGGGAGGTTATTTTTATGCTGATAAGTGAAAAGCCGAGAACGGCAGGTCAGGTTTTACTGATACCTAACGAAATGATTTACCCGAATCCGAACCAACCGAGAAAGGCCTTTAACCAGGAGGAGCTGGTGAATTTGGCAATAAGCATCCGAATGAACGGTATTTTACAGCCGTTGACCGTGAGGCAGATAGACAAGGGCTATGAGCTGGTGGCAGGGGAGAGAAGACTCCGCGCTTCGAGACTTGCCGGACTCGTATCCGTTCCGTGCATAGTAGTGGAGGTAAATACTCTCAAATCCGCTATCTTTTCCCTGATAGAAAATCTTCAGAGACAGAATCTTAATTACTTCGAAGAGGCGGTAGCCATCGAAAAGCTGATGAAGGATTTCGAAATTTCCCAGGAGGACGCGGCGCGGAGACTCGGAAAGGCACCGTCTACCGTGTCAAATAAGCTGCGGCTTCTGACTTTACCGGAAAGAGCCAGGGAGCTACTTTTGGAAAAGGGACTTTCGGAAAGACACGCCCGTGCTTTGTTAAGGCTTGACAAAGAGGAGGTTATGCCCTGTCTCGAGGTTATAATCGAAAAAAAGCTGAATGTAAGCCAGACAGAGAATTATATAAATGAACTCCTTTCGAAAAAGGACAAGCCTAAAAGACAGACAAAAATAATGTTCAGCGATGTGAAAATCTTTCTTAATACCATAAACAACGCTGTGGATACTATGAACAGAGCGGGTATTAAGGCAGACATTAAAAGAGAGGACACGGGGGACTGCTACAGATATGTAATCGACATACCGAAAAATAAAATGTACAGACTGCCCGAAAGAAAGATTCCCTCGGCATAATCGCTGTCCCGTATTAATCAGATCTCATCATATCTTTCTCTTTCACACCCCACTTTGCAAAGACACCCGCTACGGCACAGCCCGGCGGGTGTCTTTGTCGTAATGTTTCACGTGAAACATAGAAATTTAAAAAAATGCCCTCCAGGTCTTTAAAAAAAGAATTTCTTGTGATATAATACTATTCTAAAGCAATTTTTCAAAAGAAAGGGAAGTAAAATGGGTAAAGCCATAGCGATTGTTAATCAGAAGGGCGGAGTCGGTAAGACTACCTCGGCAATAAATCTGGCCGCGGCTATCGGTCATTACGGCTATAAAACCCTTTTAGTGGATGCTGACCCGCAGGGAAATGCCACCAGCGGCCTCGGTATTAATAAAAGAGAAGTCAGCGAATCTACCTACGATATGATAGTAAGCGGCGTAAAGGCCGAGGACATAATCAAAAAAACAGACTACGCAAACCTCGATGTTTTGCCTTCAAATATGAATCTGGCGGGTGCGGAATTAGAGCTCGTCGACATCGAAAAAAGAGAGTCAAGAATAAAAAATGCTCTCGCTCCCATAAAGGAAAAGTATGATTTCATTATCATCGACTGTCCCCCCTCACTGGGACTTCTCACGGTAAACATTCTCTGTGCCGTGGACAGCGTAATCGTTCCGATTCAGTGCGAATATTACGCTCTGGAGGGACTTTCACAGCTTATGAATACCATCAGACAGGTAAAAAGACTTTATAATCCGCTCATCGAGCTGGAGGGTGTTCTCCTTACTATGTATGACGGCAGACTTAATCTTACCCAGCAGGTAGTAGGAGAGGTGAAAAGGTTCTTTCCGCAGAAGGTTTACGCTACGGTCATTCCCCGTAATGTACGACTTTCCGAGGCTCCCTCCTTCGGTCAGCCCGTATACTATTACGACAAATCGTCAAAGGGTAGTCTTGCCTACGATGAATTTACAAAAGAATTTCTAAAAAAGAATAATAAAAGAACATAAGGAGGTAAGCTATGGCACCGAAGAAAAAAAGCGGTCTGGGCAAAGGACTTGATGCACTTTTCCTCGATAATTCCACGGAAAATCAGTCGGGCTCCGTAACACAGCTCAGCCTTAACGAGATCGAACCGAACAGAGATCAGCCGAGAAAGCATTTCGACGAGGAGGCTCTCTCCGAGCTTTCCGAAAGCATAGCAATGCACGGCGTTATTCAGCCCCTTCTGGTAAGACCTATTTCCGACGGAGGCTATCAGCTTATCGCCGGTGAAAGAAGATGGCGTGCCTCCCGTATGGCGGGGCTCACACAGGTTCCCGTCGTTATCAGAGAAATGACTGACAGCGAGGCTATGGAGCTGGCACTTATCGAAAATTTACAGAGAGAGGATCTTAACCCCGTAGAGGAGGCAGAAGGCTTTAAGCTTCTGATGGACACCTACTCCCTTACACAGGAGCAGGCGGCGGAGAGAGTAGGTAAATCGAGACCTGCCGTGGCAAATGCCCTGAGACTTCTTTCCTTGCCCGCAAAGGTTATTACGCTTCTTAAGGAGGGTAAGCTCTCCTCGGGTCATGCGAGGGCTCTTTTGCCCCTTAAGGACGAAAAAACGATGCTTCTTCTCTGCAAAGAAATCGAAGAAAAGGATCTTTCAGTCCGTGAGACGGAGAGAGCTGTTAAAAATCTTCTCTCGGAAAAGAAGGAGAAAAAGGAGAAGGCCCCTAAAAAGAGAGACCCTTATTATGACGAATGTGAGCTTTCTATCCGTGAGGCTCTCGGCAGAAAGGCAAATATTAATCTTGCCAAGGGTGATAAGGGCACAATCGAAATCGAATTTTTCGGAAAAGACGACCTGAAAAAGATTTTAAAAGGTCTTGCAGGTGAATAATAAAAAGAGATATTTGAAAGAAGGAAATAAAAATGTTAGATATTAAGCTCATCAGAGAAAATCCCCAGAAGGTCAAGGATGCAATGAAGACAAGAAACAAGGATATGGATGCCCTTGTAGACGAAATCCTCGACATTGATAAGAGAGTAAGAGAGATTACACAGAAGGCTGACGCGCTCAAGGCAGAGCAGAATGCCGCCAGCAAGCAGATTCCCGCCATAAAAAAGCAGGGCGGTGACATCGGCGAGATTATGGCCAGAATGAATGCCATCAAGGAAGAGGTAAAGGTACTTGACGCTGAAAGAAATGAGCTTGCCGCAAAGCAGAAGACTATGATGTACGAATTTCCCAATGTTCCCTCCGATGCTACTCCCGTAGGTAAGGATGACAGCGAAAATGTGGAAATCCGCCGCTGGGGTGAGCCCCGAAATTTCGACTTCGGGCCCAAGGCACACTGGGACATCGGCGCCGATTTAGGTCTGCTTGACCCCGAAACTGCCGCCAAGGTTACAGGCACACGCTTCCATTTTTATAAGGGTCTCGGCGCAAGATTAGAGCGCTCCATCGTCTCTTTCTTCCTTAATACTCATACTGAAAACGGCTATACCGAGGTATTCCCTCCCTTTATGGTTAACCGTGCTTCTATGACAGGCACAGGTCAGCTTCCCAAATTTGAGGAGGATGCCTTCAAGCTCACAAATGACTACTTCCTCATTCCCACTGCAGAGGTTCCCGTAACCAATATGCACCGCGATGAAATCATCGACGGCAGTCAGCTTCCCATCTCCTACTGTGCATATTCTGCCTGCTTCAGAGCAGAGGCAGGCTCGGCCGGCAGAGATACCAGAGGTCTCATCAGACAGCATCAGTTCAATAAGGTAGAGCTCGTTAAGTTCACAAAGCCCGAGGACAGCTATGCAGAGCTCGAAAAGCTCACAAACGATGCAGAGAGAGTGCTTCAGCTTTTAGGTCTTCCCTATCGTGTGGTTGCTCTTTCCACAGGCGACATCGGCTTCTCATCGGCTAAAACCTACGATATTGAGGTTTGGATGCCCTCCTACGGCAGATATGTGGAAATCAGCTCCTGCTCTAACTTCGAGGATTTCCAGGCCAGAAGAGCCTCCGTCAGATATAAGAACGGACCCAAGGATAAGGCGCAGCTCGTTCACACTCTTAACGGTTCGGGTGTGGCTGTAGGCAGAACCACCGCCGCTATTCTCGAAAATTATCAGAATGCAGACGGCAGCGTTACCGTTCCCGAGGCACTTATTCCTTATATGGGAACAGACATTATTAAATAAGAATGGGGCTGTCGCTTAAGCGCAGACTAAAAAGCAAATATTTATTATATACAACATCATATTATTCCATATAATAATTAAAACAGATGTGTTTTAAAAGTCAGTAGTAACTTAAACACATCTGTTTTTTGTTTTACTTTTTGGTCTGCGCTTACTGCAACAGTCCCTTATTCAAGTATTAATTTCAGCACTTCATCGGTACTGTCTGCGATGTAATCACAGTTATGTGCGAGCAGATTCTCCTTATCCCGGAAGCCCCAGGTGACACCGATGCATTTAAGGGAAGCGTTATGTGCCGTTTCCACATCTACATTACTGTCACCGATATATATGGTATTTTCTTTATCGGAAGAAAGAAGCTCCATCGCCCTGAAAACATTTAAGGGAGAGGGCTTTCTTTCCTTTTCCTCCGCCACACCGAGAGGAGCTTCGATAAGAGAGGGGAAATAATCCTCGCACAGTCCCGTAACCGCACTGTGCAGCTTATTCGAGACCACAGCCGTGGAGATACCTTCTGCTTTAAGTCTTTTCAGCAGAGAAATAATTCCTTCGTAGGGTGCGGTGTTATCGGACATATGCCCGAGATAATACTCACGGAAGACTCCGAGACACCTTTCCTGTGTCAGGGCATCGGTGCCCTCGGGTACGGAGCGCTCCATAAGCTTTACTACTCCGTTACCGATAAAGGAGCGGATTTCATCTCTGCTCCTTTCGGGAAAGGAAAAGGCCCTCAATGCGAAATTCACCGCATTCATCAAATCATCGAGAGTGTCGAGAAGAGTACCGTCCAAATCGAAAATGGCAGCCTTAAACATTATCTTACGGGCTTTGTGTGCCAGATGTCACGGGCATAATCGTTAATGGCTCTGTCAGCGGCGAAGCGGCCTGCACCGGCGATGTTCATAAGAGACATACTGTTCCACTTCGTTCTGTCCTTCCATACACGGTCGATCATCTTCTGCTTTGCTCTGTAATCGGCGAAGTCAGCGAGAACCATATAGGGATCGTGGTGGATAATGGTGTTACCGATTTCGGGGAACTGCTTACCTGCGAAGCCCTGCTGGATAAATTCGATAACTCTTCTGAGCTCTGCGTTATTATTGAAATAATTAATGGGAGTGTAGCCTGTTCTCTGAAGCTCTACCACATCGGGAGTCTTCATACCGAAAAGGAACATATTCTCATCGCCTACAGCCTCGTTGATTTCGACATTGGCGCCGTCGAGAGTACCGAGGGTGATGGCACCGTTAATCATAAGCTTCATATTACCTGTACCGCTTGCCTCTGTACCTGCCAGAGAAATCTGTTCGCTGATGTCAGCGGCGGGCATAAGCTTTTCGGCCATAGTAACATTATAGTTTTCGAGGAAGACCACCTTAAGTCTGCCCTTCATATCCGGGTCGTTATTGATAAGGTCGGCAAGAGCGCAGATAAGAGAAATAATCTTTTTAGCCACGAAGTAGCCGGAAGCAGCCTTGGCGCCGAAAATGTAGGTGTGGGGAACATAGTCTCCGTCGGGATTATCCTTGATTTCGAGATATTTAGCGATAATCTGCAGAGCATTTAGGTGCTGACGCTTGTACTCGTGGAGACGCTTGACCTGTACATCGAAGATAGAGTTCGGGTCGAGCTCTATGCCGGTGGTTTTCTTTACATAATCTGCAAAGGACTTTTTGTTTCCGAGCTTGATTTTCTCGATTTCAGAGAGAACCTTTTTGTCGTTTTTGAACTTGCGGAGCTTTTTGAGCTCGTCGCCGTCATAAATGAAGCCGTCACCGATGAGCTCCGTGATGTAAGCGGTAAGCTCGGGATTAGCCTGGCAAAGCCATCTTCTGTGTGCAATACCGTTTGTAACATTTTTGAACTTATCGGGAGTGAGCTTATAGTAGTCGTTAAAGAGAGTGTCCTTGAGAATCTGACTGTGGAGAGCGGAAACGCCGTTTACGCTGTGGCAGGTGGCTACACAGAGGTTAGCCATTTTGATAACACCGCCGGAAATAACAGCCATTTCCTCTACCTTGCCTGCATCGTGGGTTGTCTCCCAGATGTGAGCGCGGTATCTGTTGTCGATTTCCTTGATAATCTGGTAAATACGGGGGAGAAGGCTTCTTACGAGATCCTCGTGCCAGCATTCGAGAGCTTCCTTCATAACCGTATGGTTAGTGTAGGCAGCGGTCTTTGTAACGATGCTCCATGCGTCGTCCCAGCCGTAGCCGCATTCGTCGAGAAGTATTCTCATCAGCTCGGGAATAGACATAGTGGGATGAGTGTCGTTAATGTGGATAGCGTTACATTCTGCGAAGTTTTCCATCGTGCTGTGGTGGCGCAGATGTCTGCTTACTATGTCCTGTACGGAAGCGGAAACGAGGAAGTACTGCTGCTTGAGACGCAGGCTTTTACCCTCGGCGTGACCGTCGGAGGGATAAAGAATCTTACTGATAACCTCGGCCATAGCCTGGTTTTCCATAGCGAGCATATATTTACCCTGATCGAAATATTTCATATCGAGAGAGGGAGCCTTGCTTTTCCAGAGGCGAAGGATGGAGATAGCCTTGCCGTCCTTACCGCTGACATACATATCGTAGGGAACGGCAAGAATGTCGGTGGTGTTTCTGTATTCCACACTGTGGTAGTGGTTATCCCAGTTATCGATAATCTCGCCGCCGAAGCGTACGGTGAAGGTGTCCTTTTCTCTCGGACGGAGCCATACCTCACCACCGGGAAGCCAGAAGTCGGGAAGCTCTGTCTGCCAGCCGTCGATAAGCTTCTGTTTGAAAATACCGCATTCGTAAAGGATGCTGTAGCCCATACCGTAGTAGCCCTGGGTGGCAAGACCGTCGAGATAGCAGGCGGCAAGTCTGCCGAGGCCGCCGTTACCGAGACCTGCATCGGGCTCACATTCGTAAAGCTTTTCGAGCTTGATGCCCATATCCTTCAGAGCATCCTCAAAGGTTTTGGTAAGATTGAGATTATAAAGATTATTTTTAAGTGAACGGCCCATAAGAAATTCCATACTTAAATAATAAATCTTCTTTGATTTTCCGTTACCCTTGTCTGCTCTGAAATCACGGACACCCTCGTGCATAAGATCTCTTACGATGAGAGCGACAGCCTTATAATACTGTTCATCGGTAGCTTCATCTACAGAAACACCGAAATAATGGGAAAGCTTTCCCGTGATTAATTCTTTTGCTTGTTTCTTTGTAAGTGAATAATTCATACAAAACCTCCAATTAAATATATCAAAAAACCTATTTTTAAAAATATTTATAGTTATTTTATACTAAAATTAAAGAAATTTCAATAGCAAAGGGAAAAATATAGTCACATAAGGTAAATATATACGGGAAAATGTCGCTATTTTTCTGAAAAGCAAAAATAAAACTGTCTTTGCCCTACAGAACAGAAGAAAAAGCTATTTTAACTTTACATAAACGAAAGTTTATGATATTATATGCGTGAAAAGAAAATGCTTTATCAGGGAAATTTTAAGTTTAAAATTAAGTACAGTCCATATATTGAAAAAAGAGGAAACAAAAAGGAATGGTATTTTTACCGATAACAAAAAATTACAGAGGGTAAAATTATGAATCACAGCAGATATGTCAAAGAAAAAATTATTCTTTACTTTTTTAAATTAATAATTACACTTGCTTTCAGCGGAAGTCTTTATTATGTTTGGCTGGAATTTTATAACAAATTCATTCCCACTCCCTTTTACCGTTTGGGTAACTATTTTTTAGGAGTACTTTTCGTAGTTATCTATGTGGCCTTTGTAAAGGTTTACGGCGGCTTTATGGTGGGAACCTCCACAGTTCTCGACCTGGTTTTTTCCCAGATAATAGCCATAGGCTTTTTACAGGGCTTCTGTTATGTTATCTTTTCACTTTTAAGCTACAGGCTGGTTTCACCTGTTCCCTTTATAGTGATGTTTGCGGTGTTTTCTCTTTTTGCGGCGCTGTGGTGCTTCCTGGCGGATCACATTTACTTTAAGCTTCATAAGCCGCGAAAAACTGTAGTGCTTTTCGGTAATGTGGATTCCTACATTTCTCTTAAGGGAATCAGGACTATGGATAAGCGCTTCGAGGTGGTGCGTACCTATAACTGCGAAAAGACACCTCTCAATGAGTTCTTTGAAAGTATAGAAAATATAAATGCCGTATTTCTCTGCGGTGTACCCTCCGATTACAGAAACGAGGTCGTAAAGTACTGTATCGCGAAAGGAAAGGTAGCATATATCAAGCCTAAAATTTCCGATACCATCATCCGCGGCGGCAGAACGATACAGCTTATGAATGTTCCCGTTTACCGCTGTAAGAGAGCCGACGACGCTAATCTGCTTTACCATCTGGTGAAAAGAGTGGCAGACATCGTGCTGTCCTTTATCGCCATCATCATTTCCTCTCCCTTTATGCTCGTTACGGCCATAGCCATTAAGGCCTATGACGGCGGAAATGTACTCTATAAGCAGGTGCGACTGACGAAAAACGGCGAGGAATTTGAGATTTATAAATTCAGAAGTATGATTCAGAATGCCGAAAAGGACGGGGTGGCAAGATTGGCAGGGGAGAAGGATGACAGAATCACTCCCGTGGGCAAGATAATCAGAAAGCTTCGTCTGGATGAGCTCCCCCAGCTTTTCAATATCTTCAAGGGTGATATGTCCTTCGTCGGACCCAGACCCGAGAGACCCGAGATAGCTGCCCAGTATGAAAAGGATATGCCCGAATTTGCCTTAAGATTACAGGTAAAGGCAGGACTTACTGGCTATGCGCAGGTTTACGGTAAATATAACACTCCGCCCTACGACAAGGTGCAGATGGACCTGATGTACATCGCAAATCAGTCGCTTTTAGAGGATTTCAAGCTGATGCTTATGACCTTTAAAATTCTCTTTATTCCTTCGAGCACCGAGGGTATTGAGGAGAATCAGAAAACTGCCTTAAGAGACAGCGGAGAAGAAATAATCGACGAATAATAACTGAAGGGGGAGGGAAACCTTCCCCATAATTGCTATTTTTTAAAGAAGGGATGAAAATATGGATAACTTCAGTAATGACTATTATGCATCCGTTTATTTTTACAGAAGGGAAGAGGAGCGCAAGGCTATCAGAAGAGTAGGTTCCTTCTGCGGTCTCGCTCTTCTGGCTTATGTACTCATTCAGAATATTATCGCATTGGGAATACAGGCGGCGGGTCTTTGGGATAAGTACACCGGTGACAGCTTCTTTCAGTGCGGGGCAGATATTTTTCTGACCTTTGCGGGGGTGCTCGTACCCTTTGCTGCAGCTAACCGCTTTATGAAAAGGAAAACAGGTGTACGGGACCCTCTCATTTTCGACAGAAGAGTAAGTAAAGGCTCCTTACTGGCGGCGGTGGTCGCAGGCTCGGGACTTTGTATGGCAGCAAATGTGGTATCCTCATTTTTTATCACTGTTATGTCTCTTTTCGGCTTTACCCTTTCCTCGCCCGATGTGCCCATGCCCGAGGGCTCGGCAGGCTTTTTATTGAGCTTCGTCAGAGTGGTCGTTGTCGCCGCTATGGCAGAGGAGCTTTCCTTGCGCGGTTATGTGATGGGAAATCTGAAAAAATACGGTGACCTTTTCGCCGTAGGTGCGTCGGCTGTGCTGTTCGCCATAATGCACGGAAATCTCGTACAGGCACCCTTTGCTCTCATAGCAGGCTTCGCTATCGGATATTTCACCGTAAAAACAGGCAGTCTGTGGACAGGTATACTTATTCACGGCGTAAATAACTTCCTTTCCCTCGCACTTTCCTACATTATGGAGGCTGCAGGCGAGGAGGCGGGAGCCCTTCTTTCGGCGGCTGTTATTTACGGCTTCGGCTTCGTGGGTGTTATAGGGTCCGTTCTTTTTATCGCAAATCATAAAAAAATAAAGCTCTCTGCCGGAGATACGGTTTTAAGCGGCGGAGAAAAGGCGGGTGCTTTTTTCTTCAATATACCCATGGTGCTCGCATTTCTGCTGATGGTTTACATCACCTCAAATTATATCGAATTCGGACGGTAAAAAAATGAAAGACAGGGAATATATGGAGCTTGCCCTTTCTCTTGCGCGGAAAGCGGGAGAAAAGGGAGATGTTCCCGTGGGAGCGGTAATCGTTCTCGGGGATAAGATAATCGGACAGGGTTATAATAAGAGAGAGGAAAAGAAAAATGCTCTGCTCCACGCGGAAATCTGTGCCATAAATGAGGCCTGCGAGAGTCTTTCCTCCTGGCGGCTGTCGGAGGCAGTGATGTATGTTACATTAGAGCCTTGCCCTATGTGCGCGGGTGCCATCATTAATTCGCGGATAGGCAGAGTGGTCTTCGGCGCCTATGATGAAAGAGCAGGCTGCTTCGGCTCTCTGGATAATTTCGCACAGAAGGGCTTCAACCATAAGCCTCACATTATCGGCGGTTTTATGCAGGAGGAATGTGCCTCGGTTTTAAGGGATTTTTTTGCCGAAAAAAGGTGAAAAAAGAAAAATTCAAAAAAATAAAATTTTTCAAAAAAACTATTGACAAAAGAAATCACTTGTGATATATTATTTGAGCGTTGTGAGTAAATAGCGGCGTATATGTGGCGGTATAGCTCAGTTGGCTAGAGTACTCGGTTCATACCCGATTGGTCGTAGGTTCGAATCCCACTGCCGCTACCAGTTTTAAAATAAAGAGTCAGGATAACGTGTCCTCCTCTTTTACATATATGGCCCGGTGGTCAAGCGGTTAAGACACCGCCCTTTCACGGCGGTAACACGGGTTCGATTCCCGTCCGGGTCACCAAAACCTCGTTCTCTGAACGGGGATTTTCATTTTTTCAGGATCACTTTTATCACTATTCAGTATAATTTTCTCCCTTTCGGTTAAACTGTTTATGAGGCGAAGGCCTTATAAAATCAAAGGAGAAGATTCGAAATGGCAAAGAATAAAAACAACCAAGCCCGTAATAACAGTAAAAATAATCAGAAATACCGTTTAAAGGATCAGACTCTGCCCACACCCGACAAGTCTGCTGACCCTCCCCAGCCCCAGGGCAGAAACGAAAATAAAGAATTCTGATTTTTCTCCGCTTCGGCGGAGTTTTTCTTTTGTAAACTTTTGTTCATTGACTTAAGGAAAGTTATGTGGTAAAATGGTGTAACTCAAAAAGCTTACTTCTTATTTTTTATATATAAAAGTGAATACATACCGAAGGGAGTCCTATGCTTCCTTTTTATTATGTATGCTCTCACGGAGGACAAATGGATAAAATCAATGATATTATAGATAAAATAAAGGAATTTTCCGAAAAAATAAATTCTCTTTCATTTCTTAACAGAACACCGAGTAAAAAATTCATCATAACCGCCTTTTCGCTCATCCTTTTAATTATAGGTATTTTTTCCCTTATGACCGTAGTGAGTGAGATGAAGGATTCAGGCAGTGAAACCACCGCAGAGAACACCCTTACCGCGGCCTCGTCCGTAGGAGAAAAGGCTTTGCAGGAAATCAAGGGAAACTTCCTTTTGGTGCTGACACAGGACGGAAATGAAAAAATCGAGCTTATGGCTCTTTTGCGCCTCGACTCCGAGGGTAAAAGAGTGAGTGTTTCCTTCGTAAATCCCACGGAAAAAACAGATGTAAACGGTTTTTTGGGTGATATGAACGAGCATCTGAAAAACGGCGGAATCAATGAGCTCGTATGGAGTGTGGGTGAGCTGGCCGACATAAGCATCGAAAGATACATCATCGGCGATGAGCAGAACTTTATCGACTTTATGAAAAGCCTCGGCGACACGGAAATGAACATTACCGAAAAGGTAAGCTATACTCACAGAGGCATTCCCATCATCATCGAAGAGGGCGTGCAGAAGCTGTCTGCGGACATAATGCTGAAATATTTCGTTTACCTGTGCGGTAAATACGAGACAGCACCCGAAAAATTAGTAGAGGCGATGATAATCTACGGCAAAAAAATGTTTGACAGCACTGAAGACGCAGTGCTCGACGAAAGCTTCGGTAAAATGATAAAGAATTTCAGCACAAACATTTCGGTAGTTGATTTCACAGACTACAGAAATGCCGTCAAGGCTCTGGCCTCATCGGAAAATCACATCGAAATCGCCATCGAGGCAAATCCCTCGAATTTAAAATAACTCTTGACAAAAATTACTTTACGGTGTTATAATCACCGTGACAAAAGAATATTACCGGGGGTGCTGATGAAAATCGGCTGAGATTATACCCATAACCTGATTCGGATAATACCGACGTAGGGAGAGTAAAGATAAATTTTCAGTACCACCGTTTTAAGCGGTGGTATTTTTTGTTTCCTGCCGGCGGAAACGAGAGCTTTTTTAAATCAGTCCTGAATATTCTTATGTTAAATAAAACAGAATCAAGGAGATATTGTTATGACTGTAAGTGCGGCTATCCAGATTTTACCCAAGGCAGAAAACGATGATGAGCTTATCAGAATTGTGGACGAGGTAATTGCATATATTGCCTCGCAGGGCTTAAATTATTATGTAGGACCCTTCGAAACTACGGTAGAAGGGGAGGATTACGGACAGCTTATGGAAATCATTTCCGAGTGCAGCAGAGTGGCAATCAATGCCGGTGCTCCCGAGGTTTCCGCATACATAAAAACTGTCTGGAAACCGGAAGGCGGTGTGCTTACCATTGACAAAAAAGTTTCAAAGCATCATAAATAAGGGCGCTCCCGCCATTTCTCTGGCGGTAATCGGTCTTCTGTGGCTGACTGTAAGTGAGGGGGAGCTTATACCGAATTATATGCTTCCCTCACCTGTAGAGGTGGTGAAGGCCTTCATCAGTGAGCTTCCCGTTCTGGCGGAGCATTCTGCCGTCACATTACAGGAGGCTCTCTACGGGCTTGTGCTCGGCACGGCTCTGGGCTTTGTCTTTGCTGTTCTGATGGACAGATTCAGCTTCCTTTATAAGGCTCTTTATCCCATATTGGTTATAAGTCAGACCATTCCTACCATAGCCATCGCTCCCGTATTGGTTTTATGGATGGGCTTTTCTATGGCACCGAAAATCACACTGGTGGTTATTACTACCTTTTTCCCCATTACCGTTTCTCTGCTGGACGGCTTTAAGAGCGTGTCCGGCGATGAAATAAATCTGCTTAGGAGTATGGGAGCGGATAACTTTAAAATTTTCCGCCACATCAAATTTCCCGCAGCCCTGGAGCAGTTTTTCTCGGGGCTTAAGGTATCTGCCTCCTATGCGGTGGTGGGTGCGGTTATTTCTGAATGGCTCGGAGGCTTCGAGGGTCTCGGTGTTTATATGACCAGAGTGAAAAAGGCCTATGCCTTCGATAAAATGTTTGCAGTTATAATTCTTATCTCCGCAGTTTCGCTTCTTCTTATGGGTGCGGTGGCTATGCTCAAATGGGCGAGTATGCCTCATAAGAGAAGGAAAAACAGATAAAGAAAGAGATGATAATAATGAAAAAAATATTTGCAGCTTTGCTTGCCTTTGTGCTTCTTTTTTCTCTTACTGCCTGCGGCGGAAAGGAGAAAGGAGAGCTTACGGAAATAGTTCTCTGTCTCGATTGGACACCTAACACTAATCATACGGGCTTTTATGTGGCAGACGCTCTCGGCTATTATGAGGAAGAGGGTCTGAAAATCACCATAGTTCAGCCGCCCGAGGACGGTGCGGAAATAATGACAGCATCGGGTCAGGCACAGTTCGGCATTTCCTTCCAGGATACTCTTGCCTCTGCTTTCGCTCTCGATGAGCCTCTGGAGATTACTGCCGTGGCGGCTGTTTTACAGCATAACACCTCGGGTATTATTTCGAGGAAGGGCGAGGGTATGGACACTCCCGTAGGTCTCGAGAATAAGAAGTATTCCACCTGGAACAGCCCCATTGAGCTTAAGATGGTGGAGCACCTTATGGAAAAAAGCGGTGCTGACCCGGAAAAGCTTCAGCTGGTTCCCAGCGTTACCAATGAAGCAGAGGCTCTGCGTAACGGAGATGCGGATGCTATATGGATTTACTATGGCTGGGCAGGAATAGCCTGCGAGGTTTCCGACCTTGACTTCGATTATTTCAATATGACCGATGTGGAAAAGGTCTTCGATTATTACACGCCTGTCATCGTGGGAAACAATGCATACCTCGAGTCAAATCCCGAGCAGGCCAAAGCCTTTTTGCGTGCTACGGAAAAGGGCTACAGATATGCCGCGGAGCATCCGGAGGCGGCCGCCTCCATCCTCATAAAGGGCGACAGCACAGGCTCACTTTCAGGCAGTGAGGAGCTGGTCACCGAAAGTCAGAAATGGATGGCTTCACAGTATATAGCCGACAGCGAAAAATGGGGCTATATGGACGCAGACAGATGGAACGGCTTTTACGAATGGCTTTACGAGGAGGGTCTCGTAGACAGGGACATTACGGGTAAAGGCTTTTCAAATAATTATTTAGGATGATTTTTTATGAGCTTACTTACGGCTGAAAATATCACTGTCAGCTTCGAGGGCACCAAGGTAATCGACGGAGCTTCCCTGCATTTAGGTCAGGGTGAGACGGTTTCTCTTATAGGTGTCAGCGGCGCAGGCAAAACTACTCTTTTTAACATCCTCTCGGGACTTTATGCACCCGGTGAGGGCAAGGTATGTCTCGACGGTGAGGACATAACGGGTAAAGCAGGTAAAATCAGCTATATGCTGCAGAAGGATCTGCTTTTACCGCATAAAAAGGTTATCGATAACGCGGCTCTGCCTCTGATACTGAAGGGCGCAGATAAAAAAGAGGCGAGAAAGGCTGCCGAAAGCCATCTGAAGGAGTTCGGTCTCGAGGGTACGGCAGACAAATACCCTCACCAGCTTTCAGGCGGTATGAGGCAGAGGGTAGCATTTTTAAGGACCTATCTTGCTTCGGAAAGGGTGGCTCTTTTAGACGAGCCCTTTTCCGCTCTCGACAGCATAACAAAGAGTGCAATTCACCGCTGGTTTTTATCCGTAATGGCTGAAATAGGCCTCTCGGTGCTTTTCGTTACCCACGACATCGATGAGGCAGTTCTCCTTTCCGACAGAATTTATCTGCTGACGGGTAAGCCGGGAAAAATAACCGATGAGATAATAATCGATCTTCCCGGAGAAAAATCAGAGAGGAATCCCTTAAGCAGAGAGTTTATCGCTTATAAGGAAGAGATAATAAAGAAAATAGGCATTTTATGAGCAAAAGGAGTACCTTTGTACACCGTCGGGTAACTCCAAATAAGCCTTTCAGCCTTGTTTAGGCTCGGTTTGTTCATTCTGCGCATTTTTTCACGCCACTGAAAGGAGCTGTAAAAAACTTCCGTTTTTTTACAGCTCCATTTATTTTTATAAAATTTCTGTTAATCACTTGAAAAGAAAGGAAAATAATAGTAAAATTAAAGGGTACTGAAATATTAATTTTGAAAGGATTGATTTTATGAACAGTGCCTACAAAGCATTCTCCAGAGTTTATCAGCAGACCTTCAGAGTGGCTATGTGTGCCTTTAACTGGGAAGAGCCCGAAATGCTCGAGGGCCCCGGTGCCATCCGCCGTCTCCCCGAATTTATTAAGAAAAAGGGTCTCAAAAAGGTCCTCGTCGTAACCGATAAGGGACTTATGGGTATCGGACTTCTTAATTCTCTTTTCGAGGAAATGGAAAAGGCAGGCGTAGAATATGTAGTTTATGACGGTACACAGCCTAATCCCTCCATCGAAAACATCGAAGATGCCAGAAAGCTTTATGTAGATAACGGCTGTGAAGGCGTTATCGCTTTCGGCGGCGGTTCTCCCATGGACTGCGCAAAGGCAGCTGCAGCCAGAGTTTCAAACCCGAAGATTCCCGTAAAGAAGATGCGTGGTGTTCTTAAGCTCGTACATAAGCTTCCTCCTCTTTTCGCTGTACCCACCACAGCAGGTACAGGCTCGGAAACCACTCTTGCCGCTGTAGTTACCGACACGGCTACACACGAAAAGAACGCTATCAATGACCCGAGACTCCGTCCCAAGTACGCAGTTCTCGACCCCGAGCTTACAATAGGTCTTCCCCCTCACATCACCTCTACTACAGGTATGGATGCTCTCACCCACGCTGTAGAGGCTTACATCGGTAAAAGTAACGTTAAATCTACCATCGATTATGCCGAAAAGGCTACAAAGATGATTTTCGAAAACATCGAAAAGGTTTACGCAGATGGTAAGGATGTAGAGGCAAGAAACGCAATGCTCAAGGCTTCCTTCTATGCAGGTCAGGCCTTCACCAGAGCTTATGTAGGCTATGTTCACGCCATCGCACATAATCTGGGCGGTCACTACAACGTACCTCACGGTCTCGCTAATGCCATTATTCTTCCCTATGTACTCGAGTACTACGGTGAGTCAGCTCACAAGCCTCTTGCAAAGCTCGCAGTTATCGCAGGCGTAAAGACAAACGGCACAGACAAGGAAAAGGCAGAAGCATTCATCGAGGCTATCAAGACTCTTAATAAGAATATGAACATTCCCGATGGCTTTGATATGATTCAGGAAAAGGATATTCCCGTTATCGTAAAGAGAGCCCTCAAGGAAGGTAATCCTCTTTATCCCGTACCGAAGATTATGGACGAGGCAGATTGCGAAGCAGTAATCAGAAGAATGATGAAATAAGTAAAATGCCCTCTCCGTCAAGGAGAGGGTTTTATCATAATTTAAATAGCACTATCAAATACTGAAGTCAACAAAAACAGCACCCCGTAAGGGCGCCACTTCATAAGGATATTAGGCCTTAAAATTTGCTATTTCTGCGCATAACTGCGTTGAAAATGCTCGAAATCCGAAAGGATTTCTGTGCTTTTCGCCTTGTTCTGCATCAAAAATATCATAATTTTAAGGTGCA